>DATIHX010000011.1:0-121225 GCA_035480235.1 Saccharimonadales bacterium (SeqCode) | reverse complement strand
ATTGATCGGCTCGGCAGTCAGCTTGTCTGTCATCACAATTAAATAAATCTTTTCGGCGTACTGAACGGCCAGGTTCAAGCCCTTCACCGAAGCGTCGCCGCCGCCGACAATCCCGATGGTTTTGCCCTTATAAAGCGGGCCGTCACAAGTGGTGCAGTAGTGGACGCCGCGGCCCATCGCAAAGTCGTCCTCTTTGGGCAAATTCAGTTTCCGCCGCGCTGCCCCAACCGCAAAAATCACCGCTTTGGCTTGGTGAGTTTCGCCGGCTTCGGTTTTCAGCTCAAAATGGTCGGCCATTTTGGCGATATCGATCACCCGATCGGTGGCGATTTGGACGCCGAGTTTTTCCACTTGGTCTTTGACCTTGACGATCAAGTCGTAGCCGTCGATCGCTTCAAAACCGGGGTAATTCTCGACCGTCCAGGCGCTGGAAGTAGCGCCGCCCAAAATGTCGCCGATCACCACGCTCGATAACTCGTAGCGGGCGGCGTAAAGCGAGGCCGACAAGCCAGCGATCCCCGAGCCAATAATTACCACGTCAGTCATGTTTTTTGACTATAGCCGCCTTTGCCCGGCCCGGCAACGGGCGGCTTTTCAAGACGCGGCAGTGCGCTACAATAAGAAATGTTTATGTGGAAAATGATTCGTAATACCGCTTTTACGGCTGTGGCTGTTGTGTTAACAGCGCTCGGTTTGCGCTGGCACGGTTTGGTCGCCCAGGCACCGCTGGTTTTAAACGCTCAAGCGGTGGCATTGGCTAGCCAAAACGCTGAAACGTCGCCGGATTTTCCGCTGAAAATCAGTTTTAACGCCCCGCAAGTCCACCTGGGCCAAACCGAAACGGTGACAGTGGCCACCCTGCCCGGCGCCCAACTCGACGTGGTTACCCAGTACCCGGACGGCTCAACCAATAACACCGGTACTTTTCAATTGGCGGCCGGTGCCAGCGGCCGGCTAAGTTTTAACGTCACGATTGCCGATTTTCATAACTTGGGGCTGGTCAGAATTTCGGCGGTAGCCACCATCAGTAGCAAAACCACCCAAGCGATCGACCAGTTTCAGGTGACGCCGTGGCAGTTGCCGGGCGGCGGCCAACCGAGTGATTATCAATTTCCGCTGGCGCCGTGATGGAATTTTTCACTCCAGAGCTCATTTCGTAATATGGACAAACCCAAGGTCGTGGCGATTGGCGGGGGGAGCGGGTTGGCCACCGTGTTGCGCGGCCTCAAAGACTTCCCCGTTTCGCTTTCCGGCATTGTGACGATGACCGATAACGGCCGCAGTAGCGGCCAGCTCTCGCGGCAGCTTGGTACTTTACCGCCGGGTGATGTCCGGAAATGCTTGGCGGCCCTGGCTAGCGACGAACAGCTATTAACCAAACTTTTTGAGTACCGCTTTCAGAAAGGCTTCGGGCTCTCCGGCCACTCGCTGGGTAATTTACTGTTGCTGGCTTTGGCCGATATTACCGGGGATTTCGAGCGGGCGATTCAAGCCTCCAGTAAAATTTTATCGATTAAAGGCCAGGTCATTCCGTCCACCCTCGAGCACGTTAATTTAATTGCCACCTTGAAAAACGGCCAACAGGCGCTCGGCGAAGTGGAGACGGCCATCCAGGGCCACCGGTTCGGCATTGGTCGGGTGGGCATTCTGCCGGAAAATGTGGCGGCTAACCCAACGGCTGTTAGCTTCATCGAACAGGCCGATTTAATCGTCGTCGGGCCGGGTAGTTTTTACACCAGCGTCGTGCCGAACTTGTTAATTTCGGATATTCGGGCAGCTTTTGAAGGGTCGTCTGCCATGAAAATCTATATTTGTAACGCTTCAACCGAACGCGGCGAGACTGAAAATTACACCGTTACTGACCATATCACTGAGCTTCAACGCTATATCGGCACTGCTCATTTTGATGCGGCGTTGGTTAATAACCGAATTATCGCCCAATCGGTAAAGGAAGGTAAGCTCGGTTCGGTCCGCAATATCTCAACCGATGAGCCAGTAATTAACAACGTACCAATCGTGGCGGGTGATTTCATTAGCGAGGTCGACCCGCTGTACCACGACCATAAAAAACTGGCTAAAGCGATTTGGCGGCTCTTTACCAACGTCAGCGCTCACTTAGTATCCGAGACAGCGCCGGTTACCGCGTCATAGGTATATTTCAGCCCGAGCGGACTAACCGGCAGAGCGGGGATGATTTTGGCGGCGATTAATTCGTCGAAACTTTTTGGGTTGCGGTGAAGCTTTTGCTGAAAAGCGCTGACGGCGTCTTGCAAAGCGAAGAGGCCGCCTAGGTGGCCGATTTGTTTTTGGGCGCGGTCTTTAACGAACGGGTCGGTGGTGGTTTGGTAAACCGTCTGGAAAATAACGTAGGCGGTTTGGCGCGAACCGGCTTCTTTATAATAAAGGCCGGCAAAATATTTGGTGATGGCAGGGGCGCCGGGTTTAGCGGCGGCGATTTGGAACTGCCGGGCGGCGCTTAAATAGTCTTTTTTATCCACGTGGTAGACCAGCCCTTCGTAATAGGGAATCTCCCAGCTTTTCGGTAAATTTTGCTGGCCCTTCTCGCCGAGTGCGATGGCTTGATCGGTAAATTTTTCTTGGGGCAAAACTAATAGCCCGCTTTGGTAGGCCGCTAGGAATTTCGGCGACAAGTCGGTAATGGTTTGGTAGAGCGCTGGCAACTGGCGGTAGGTGCCGTACGGGTCGCCGCCGCCGTAATATTGAATGAGTTCCAGCCAGTAAATGTCGCTCAGAAAGTTGGTGGCGCCGAGGCTGGCGGCTTTGGCCGTTGGGCTTTTGAGCGGCTCCGGCTCGATGAAATTATTAAAGCTATCTTGGACGGTCGGGGTATCGAAAAACCGCCAGGTGTCGTAGCGAAGCTGGCCGAAATAGGCTAAAGCCAAGGCCGCTAGCAGCAGTAGCGGCGCGAAACGTGGCCATAGATCTTTGAAGCTTTCGCCCCACTCAAAACTCATGGCGGCGGAAAACGCTCATTCCCAGCAACAGCACTGCAACCGTGTAGCCGACGAAATAAAGTATAATTGCCACTGTTTGAGTTGGGTTGGGGTGAAGGTGGTAGACTACTTCGTTACGTAAATTAAATTTTTCCAAATTTGGAAAAACGTAATAAACGGCCTCCAAAGTCCCCTTCAAAAAACCGCCGCTTTTTTGGGCGATTGACCAAATCGTGAGGCTGGAATGGCCGACGAGTACTAACCCGAAGGTGTAAATGGCGCTGGCAATTGGCGCGGCAAAACTACTAAAGAGTAAACTCACCGCCGTTAACAACCAAATTTCCAAAATTAATGCTCCGATCGCCCAAAGCGCCACCCATTCAAAACTTTTGGTTTTGAGATACAGCACGATGAGGAAAATGGTGCCCATCACCACCGCCGAGACGGCGCTAGTCAAGCACAGCCCGACGAATTTACCCAAATAAAATTGGTCGCGACTGATCGGTTTGGTCAGCGATAAATAAATAGTTTTGCGCTCCACTTCGCGCCTAACCAACTGAGTGCCGATAAAAAGAGTGATAATCAGTAAAAAAACCAGCATGGCGGTGAGCGAAAAATCCTCGATCACCCGCTGGTCTTGACCGAGCGAAACCGAGCCGGCCAGCAAGCTACCGGCGATCACTAAAACAGCAAATCCGAGCAAGGCGTAAAGCAACTTGTCGCGAACGGTTTCTTTAAAAGTATTTTTAGCGACCGCCCAGATTTTCTTCATCGTTTCACCAGCTCCACAAAAGTTTCTTCTAAGGTTTTTTTGGCGCTGGTTAATTTTTTCGGGCTGCCTTGGGCGATAATTTTACCGTTATGGAGAATTGCTACTTCGTCACAAATTTCTTCGACGTCGCTTAAAATATGGGTGCTAAAAAAGACCGTGGTACCTTGTTTTTTCAAGCGTGAGATCAGTTTTTTGAAATCCAATCGGCCGAGCGGATCGAGGCCGTCCAGCGGTTCATCAAGCACCAACAATGGCGGCTCGTTAATTAAGGCGGCGGCAAAACCCAAACGTTGGGCCATGCCCTTAGAGAATGTTTTAACCCGCCGATCGGCCGCTTCGCTTAGTCCGACATCTTCGAGTAGCGCCGGAATTCGTTGGTCGAGGACAGGCTTCTCTAGCCCAAACAGTTCACCGGCGTAACGCAAAACTTCCGTGGCCGTTAAGTGGGTGTGAAATTGCGGAGTTTCCGGCATGAAGCCCATTAGCTGCTTCGCATCGGCCGAAGTGTGGTCGAATTGGCCAATTTTGACAGCGCCTTTATCAGCAAATAACAGCGAGCCGATGATTTTGACAGTGGTGGTTTTGCCCTCGCCGTTCAGGCCCAAAAAGCCGAAAACTTGGCCCCTTTTGACAACGAAAGAAATGCCGCTCAAGACAGTTTTTTCCGCCGGTCCCTGGTAAAATGTTTTGGTGAGATTTTTAATTGAGAGCATGAAGTTACAATTCGCAAAATACCGGATTGGGGCGCTGTGAGCAAGAAACTCATCGCCGTTGTTGGCCCGACCGGCAGCGGCAAGACGGCGCTGGCGGTGAAATTGGCCAAAAAGTTTAACGGCGTTTTGATTAGCGCCGACTCGCGGCAAGTCTACCGCGGTTTAGGTGTGGGCACCAATAAAGAGGGGGTGGCTGGTGAGTGGAATAATCTGCCCGCTCGAATGGTTGATGGCGTTGCGCAACTGTTGGTTGACGTCGCCGAACCCGGAGAGCGCTTCACTTTGAACGATTGGCTGGTGACTACACGGTATGCGCTTGAACGCATATGGCAGAATGGGCAGTTGCCAATTATTGTTGGTGGGACGGGCTTGTACGTGACGGCGCTACTGGAAGGTTACGAACCCGGGCAAGGGCGCGGCGCGAAGACAAAAAAGCCGGTGGATTTTGAGAGTTTGGTTTTGCAAACCAACGTTGAACGCGAAGTATTATATGAAAATTCCGACGAGCGGTTTGTTCGGGTTTTTGACGCGGTTGTGGCTGAAACCAAGCATTTGCTGGTGAGCGGCGTTTCGGCTGACTGGGTAGACGCCATCGGACTGGATTACCGCTATGCATTAAAAAGCATTGCGGGCGAGTTGAGCCGTGAGGCGGCGATCAGCCAATTTCAAGCGGCCAGCCGGGCTTATATCCGCCGGCAACTGACCTGGTGGCGGCATCATAATTCGCCTTTTTTAATCAAAAGCTCAACAGAGGCTGAGCAAAAAGTTCAAGAATTTTTGGGTAAGTAAAGGCGCGGCAGTGAGCCGCGCCAGGGAGGAGGATCTGCGACCAAAGGACCGTTGCATATGAGCAACTAGCCACTTCCAAACAACCTCATTATCGCTGTTTTTCCTTGATTGTCAAGTAGATTTCGCTACAGTAAAGGCATGGATTGGAGGGGATTTTGAAGTGCCCGTATTGCGGCGGCGGTTTTGAGGCGGTTGGTTTGCAAACGCAAAACGGCGGCAGCTTAACTAGCTACCACTGCATGCAGTGCGGCGGTTTTTGGTTGGCTCGGCAGCCGGCTGAAGCGCTAGACGCCGCTGCTTTGAACCACTACGACACGCCACAATTTAATTACAGCCTCAAAGCTTTTAATATGGCCTGTCCAACTGATGGGACGATGCTGGAAGAAGACGACGCTCGCGGCCCAGCCGGTGGCCGAAGCTGGCACTGCACCGAGTGCGGCGGCGTCTTTTACCCGAAAGGGCAGCTGGCTTTATTGGCCGAGTGGCAAGTCAAACATAGCGTTCTTCAGCCAACCGCCGGCCTCGCCGGCCGAACCCAAACAGCGGTGGCGCTATCGCTCACTTTCGGGCTAGTGGTGGCGGTGCTGGGTGCGTTAAGTAGTAATTTTTCCTTAAACGCCGCCGGCACCGCGCCGCTGCCCACCAGCGGGCCGAATATTATTACGCTTTTATTGCTGGCTGTTACCTATTTGGCCGGCACCGTTCTGGCGGTTCTCGGCCGGCGCCTACCAATTATTATTTTGGGCTGGGCGGTGATTATCGTTTGCTTATTTGGTTTTTCGGTCTTAATTTTCGGCCCGTGAACGGTTGATTTGGAAAAGTTTACAAATTAGCTAAAGAGGGTTAGGTTTTGGGGAGGATGTCACTGGCTAAACTCCCCTCGGCCGTCGTTGACGGTATCACCGCCGAACCGGTGATGGTGGAAGTGGACGTCGCCACCGGCTTGCCGGGTTTTGTGATGGTCGGCCTGGCCGACAAAGCAGTAGAGGAATCGCGCGAACGGGTTCGCTCGGCCATTAAACACTCGGGCTACCAATTTCCGCTGTCAAGAATCACCGTCAACTTGGCACCTAGCGAAAAGAAAAAATCCGGCGTCCATTTCGACTTGCCGATCGCGCTGGGCATTTTGCTAGCCGACGATCAGCTTGAATCGAATGAAGCCTTTAAGAACACGCTGATTATTGGCGGTTTGTCGCTGGACGGCGGCCTCCAGGCCATCACCGGCACTTTGAGTTTAGTGGAATGGGCGGCCAAAAACGGCTACCGAAAGGTGATTTTGCCGGCGGCCAATTACCACGAAGCGGCCTTAATCAAGAATATCGAACTAACGCCGGTCACAACTTTAGTTGAAGCCATCAGCGCCGTTGGCGGCGCCTTATTCGACGCTCCGGCGGCAAGTAAAAAAGCCAAAACCGACAGCGAGCTGGACGCCGACTGGTTGCAAATTCAGGGCCAAGCCCAAGCCAAACGGGCGGCTTTAATCGCCGCGGCCGGCGGCCACAATTTATTGCTAGAAGGGCCGCCGGGCGCCGGCAAAACTCTGCTGGCCCGCGGACTGCGGGCGCTCTTGCCGCCGCTCGGTGCCGACGAACTGATCGAAGTGGTCAAACTTCACAGCGTCGCCGGCCGTATCGCCCACCACCAACCGCTCGAAACTTTGAGCCGGCCGTTTCGTAGCCCCCATCACACCGCTAGCCAAATCGCCATCGTCGGCGGCGGCACCAGCCCGCGCCCTGGCGAAATTTCCCTGGCCCACCGCGGCGTCTTGTTTCTGGATGAATTGCCGGAGTTTCAGCGGTCAGTTTTAGAAGGGCTGCGCCAACCACTCGAGGATAACCAAATTCACGTCTCGCGCATTCATAGCGCCGTTTCCTACCCGGCCGATTTTTTGCTGGTGGCCACCATGAATCCCTGCCCGTGCGGCTGGCTGGGCTCCAGCCAAAAAGACTGCGTCTGCAGCCTCCACCAAATTAATCAATATCGCAAAAAAATCAGCGGTCCGATTCTGGACCGAATCGACTTATTCCTGAAAGTGCCGGCGGTAACTTTGGGTGAGCTGAAAGCCAACAAGGCCGATGTCGCAGAATTAACGGCGTTGCGTTTGGCGATCGCCGAATCCCAAAAACTCCAGAAAAAACGTAACAGCGGCCGGTTAAATAGCGCCCTGAAAGGCCGGAAAATCGCCGAAATTTGTGTTACCGACGCCGCCGCCGACCAATTAATCGAGCAAGCAGCGGCAAAATTCGTGATGAGCGGCCGGTCGTTTCATAAGCTTTTAAAAACCGCCCGGACCATCGCCGACTTGAACGGCCAGGCAGTGATCGGCGCGCCAGAAGTGGCTGAAGCTATCCGCTACCGCTTTAGCGAGAGCGATTAGCCTCACTTATTAGCTAGCCGCAGGGCCTGGAACAGCCAAGCCCCAAAAGTCGTAAATAAATTAGTTCGCCGGTCGACGATGACGGCCGTAAACAGCAGCGCGGCGACAACCAACAAACTAATCAACGTCCGGAGAATCTCCCGGCTGAGGTGGCGGTCGGCGGGTCGGACGACGGGGTTAGCAGCGATTGTCATAACGGCCATTGGGGCGGGAGTCGTCGGCGAAACTGGCAAAACCTGCCCAGCGCTAATTTGCTGCAGTTGCTGGGCTTTGAGCATTTTGTTCAACCGGCTTTTCTTTTTCTTGCTCATTCTTGAGGTCATCCTAACCGAGCCAGCGCCTTTTCACAAGAACGCCAAGCAGGTATAATAATTCAGAACAACTGCGAGAGTAGTACAATGGTAGTACGCTTGGTTGCCAATCAAGATACGCGGGTTCGATTCCCGTCTCTCGCTCACATGACAGTCACCCTCCGGGTGGTTTTGTCATGTGAGCGAGAGTTCGGGAACACGTAACGGAGTGAAGTATTCCCGTCTCTCGCGAGCTGGTCTGATTTCTTCGGTTTACTGCCGCCTTCAGCCAAATCCTCTCCATTTCAACTGACAAAGCGCTCGTTTTTCGCCCTAACTACAGGTATACTATTACGGTATGGCCACGTGACCGAGCGGTTAGGTAGCGGTCTGCAAAACCGCGTAGACCGGTTCGACTCCGGTCGTGGCCTCCAAAGTCGTCACCTAAAATCCCCACTTTTGCCTTGACGAGTGATTAAAACTGGGTTAGGCTTTCAACACGGTGAAAAACCTACTGGAAATTTTAGAGATCATTACCGCCGTTTTGCTGGTGGTTAGCATCCTCCTGCAGCATCGCGGCACTGGTATCGGTGGCGCGTTCGGCGGGGCCGACATCAGTTATCGCGGCCGTCGGGGCATCGAAAAGCTGCTTTTTCGGGGAACAATTTTACTGGCGACGGTTTTCTTAGTTATCGTGATCGCTCAAATTCTCACCAACTGACATGCCATTAAACCGCTGGCTGGCCCTAAAACGGAGGGTGACCTCCTATCGCGAAAGCGTCAAGAATTACTTAGGAGAGCACGAAAAAGGTTTGCTAGCTTTGCTGTCGGTCGTCATTGTGATTAGCGGTACCTTCTGGTTCCGCCAGTACGCCGGCAACAATAGCAACACGCCGTCGCAGGGTGGGACGTTTGTGGACGGCGTAGTCGGCGATCGCCAACAGATCGAAGACGAAGCCGCTCATTTGACCAAAGCCGGGCTTTTTAGGTTCGACCAAAACGGCAATCTCACCAAACAATTGGTGAAAGATTGGTCGGCCAGCACCGACCAGACGGTTTTTCACTTGACGCTTTTGCCGCAAGTGCCGCTGGGCGAGATTCAGAATAGTTTGAATTTAGAAGCCAACCTGCTGGGTGATGCGGCGGTGACCACCGAGAATAATCAGCTGGTCATTACTTTGCAAAACGCCGACCCGAGCTTGCCGCTTTTGTTGGCTGAGCCGCTTTTCGACTTCGGGCCGTTTAAGGTGAGTAAATTAACCAACCAGTCAGCGGTTTTGGTGCGTAACACTCGCTCCGGTGCGGCCAATAGTTACATCAACCGGGTGATTATTAACGCCTACCCCACCGCCAAGGCACTGCAAGCGGCGCTGAATAACCATAAGATCGACGGTGCCCACCTGGAAACCACCACCGCCCCGCGCGGCTACCAACTTCACCCGTTCGGCCTGTCGCTTTATTACGCCGTCTTTTTTAACTTGAACCGGGCGCCGTTTCGAGACCAGAGCTTCGGCCAGAAAATCGCCGCCGGTGGCAGTATCCCCACCCAACCGTTCACCCTAACAGCGCCGTCGAGCGAGCCGTACCAATCGATGGCTAAAGATCTGGTGGGCAAATGGCAGGCAGCCGGCGCTAAAGTGACGTTGGAACTGAAAAGCGAAAGTGACATTAAAGACCAAATTGCCCCGGCTCGGAATTTTCAAGCCCTCTTAGGTGGCCTCGATTACAGCTACGAACTCGACCCGTTTTACCTCTGGGACCAAAGCCAGGTTCGGCCGCCGGGCAACAACTTAAGCGGCGTCAAAAGCGACGCGGTGGAAACGGCGATTAACCAAATTCGCGCTCAAACCAACATCGCCGGCCGGAAAGGCCAAATCGAGACGCTCCACCAAACGCTCCAAAACCAAGGTGTGGCGGTAATTTTAGGCGAGCAAAAAGCCAGCTACGTGGTTTCCAACGCCATTCGCTCCGTTGACCCCTGGGTAGCCGATTCGCCCACCGACTGGCTCCAAGCTTTCGCGCTGTGGTCGGTTAAGTAGTGAATCCAACCCTCAAATCTGGTAAAATTGATTGAGCTCTTAGCCTGAGTGGTGAAATTGGCATACACGTACGCTTCAGGTGCGTATGGGGGCAACCCCGTGGAGGTTCGAGTCCTCTCTCAGGCACGGTGTCGGATGTGGGTTCACTGCGAACGTAACGCAGTGGAGTGAGAAGCTGAGTCCGCCAGCAGGCGGACGAAATTTTCCCACCCTCGGCACGGTTCGTTGATAAGCGCGAGTGGTGAAATTGGTATACACGTATCCTTGAGGTGGATATGGGGGCAACCCCGTGGAGGTTCGAGTCCTCTCTCGCGCACATATTAGTTCCCTGGTAGAGTAAAGTCACTATGGTGGCGCGATCGAAAATTTGGCTCTGGACGCTGGTTAGTTTGGCGATTGTTGGTTTGCTGGTTTTTCTGCTGGGGCCGGTCTTGTTTGCCAGCGTTGCCTATCCGCTACCCGATAATTTCCGTTCACCAATTGCCACCCGGGCCCAGCAGTACGGTCTTAGCCCCAATACTCTCGCCGCACTTACTTTTGTGGAATCCGGCTTCCATCAAGGGTCGATCTCGGGCGGCGGCGCGCTCGGCCCGACGCAGTTTTTGGGTTCTACCGCCCGCGGGGTGGCGGCCCGGCTCGGCGTCCAAAACTTTTCACCCAACCAGCTCTTAACAAATGTTGATTTAGCCGAGTGGTTCGCCGCTTATTACGTCAGCGAAGGCATTAAAAATTACGGCTCGCTCCATTACGCGTTGGAAGGTTATAACGGTGGCAGTGGGGCAGTTAATGCCGACAACCGGGGTTTTAGAATCACAGCTGTCGATGCCTATGCTCGCAAAATTGAACGAATTCAAGCGGCATACGACGCCATTTATGGGCAGTGGTGGACAAGCGCTCAGCCAGCCAGCCAGCCAGCCCCGGCTGCTCCGGCAACGCCAGCTGCGCCAGCCCCGCTCCAGTTTACGGTGACGCCGAACGTCAGCGTCGCTAATATTACCGGCGTACCGATTGTCAACTTGTGGCAGAACTTGCTTTCCAGCCCGGCGTCCAACGGTAACGCCGCTACGGGCAGTAACGAACCAGCCCCCGGCGACATCAACAACCTTTGGAAAGCTTTGATACCAGGTACGTAAGCTAAATTCAGACGAATTAATCATTTCAATTAACTCCAAACCCTCGTATACGTTATAAAGTATAAGGGAATTAGGGGGGGTACCGTGCTGGAGGAAGCTTATCAGCCAAGGTATAATTACCATATGGATATCTCAGAGCTGCGCCAAAAATTTCTCAATCATTTTTCGAAAGCTGGCTATCAGATGGTGCCAGCGGCTGGCTTAATTCCGGCCAACGACCCGTCGGTGTTGTTTACGACCGCCGGGATGCAGCAATTTAAACCGTTTTACAGCGACCCGACCCGCGCACCAGCGCCGAAACTAGCCACCGTTCAGCCAGTCATCCGGACCAGCGATATTGCCGAAGTCGGCGACGACACCCACCTGACGATGTTCGAGATGTTGGGGATTTTCAGTTTCGGCTTCTCCGATATTCGAGCCCTGAAAAAAGACGCCATCGAAGCGATGTGGAGCTTCGTTCATAACGAACTCGGTGTGGAAAAATCGCGCGTTTACGCCACCGTTTTCGCCGGTGATAAATTAACGCCAGAAGATGTTGATTCGGCGGAAATCTGGCAGAGCCTGGGCGTCAAAGTTAAAAAATTGCACCGGGAAGATAACTTTTGGGGACCGACGGGCGACGAAGGGCCGTGCGGGCCGAACAGCGAAATTTTTATTGACGGCATCGAAGTGGGCAACTTAGTTTTTAATGAATACTATCAAGACGTTGAAGGAAATTTCACCAAACTTAAAAATTTCGGGTTAGATTTCGGCTCGGGGTTGGAGCGGTTGAGCGCAACGCTCCAAAGCAAAAATAGCGTTTGGCAGATCGCGCCCTTCGATGAGTTGATTGGCAGCCTCGGCGACGACGAAAAATCAGCCCGAACAATCGTTGACCATTTGAAAGCCGCTGTTTTCTTGATCTCGGCTGGCATCGAACCGGCTAACAAAGGTCGCGAGTACGTCTTGCGCCGCTTAATTCGGAAAGCCGTTTTCTTAGCTGATAGCCTAGAAAACCCGCTCGATTATTCGAATCTGCTCTACAACATTCACAATTTTTACTCGCCGGTGTACTCGCTCAAAAGCAGTGAAGAAGTCTTGGCCGTCATCGAAACCGAAAAAAATCAGTTTGAACGGAATTTGAACCGGGCTAAAAACTACCTGGCCAAATGGCTGAACGAGCATGCCGACAGCGACGTCAAAAAAATAACTGAGTTGGCTTTTTACATGTACGAGTCGTTCGGCTTTCCGAAAGAATTGGTGTTGGAACACTTGAAAAGTTTGGGCCGTGACGTCGATTTGGCCCATTTTGAAATATTATTTAAGCGTCACCAGGATGTTTCCCGGCCCGGTATGGCCGGGGAGTTCAAAGGCGGTTTGGCGGATCACGCGCCCCAAACTATCAAACATCACACCGCCCATCATTTATTACTTGCCGCCCTGCAAGAAGTGTTGGGCAAAAGCGTCGTCCAAAAAGGCTCGAACGTCACCAGCGAGCGGCTGCGGATCGACTTTAATTTCGACCGCAAATTAACCGAAGACGAACTCAAAAAAGTGGCGGAAATCGTCAACCAAAAAATCACTGACGACTTGCCGGTGCTCCACGAAAAAATGCCGAAAGCCCTAGCGCTTTCGCTTGGCGCTCAAGCCGAATTCGGCGCTAAATACGGCGATACGGTTTCTGTCTATACGATCAACAATCAAGACGGCTCGGTTTTCTCGCGCGAGCTCTGCGGCGGCCCGCACGTTAAAAAAACCGGCCAGTTAGGTCGGTTTGAAATTCTCAAAGAAGAAGCTTCCTCGCAAGGTATCCGCCGCATCAAAGCCCGAGTTGTATAAAAAAGCGGCCGATAGCCGCTAGCTGTGGATAACCGGATTTCGAAAGGCAATGATTATTTTGTCGATGCTATCGATCAACATCGCCGGGCTAGGCCCAAAAATGACGTTGATAAGCTGCTCCTCGGCTGTTTGCTTCTCGCCGGTTAACAAACTTTCCAATTGCCGCTTTTCCGCCGCTACTGCGTTTTCCAGCTCGTCAACAATCGCATCGTAAAGAAAAATATAACGCAAAAAAGCGCCAATTTTCTCCAGCTCTTCATTACTTGCCACCTTTTCGTCGAAAGTCTGGCGGTCTAGCGAAGACAACAGGGGCAGGTAGTCATCGTTGATCTTTTCAACTATCCCCAGCGACAATTTTGGGTCGCATGATTGCTCGTCGGGCCATTCGGTGATGGCCATTAAGAATCCAATTATCAGCTTGAAATTATCTTCGCTTTGAGGGTCGCGGTAAATCGAGAAATTATCGAGTTCAAACCATCGCGCTATGGGATCTGTCGCTTTTTCAGCTGACTCAAGTGCACCTTCTAGGCGCTCCCAATCGATGTATTCAGCGAGCTCGACGATGTTTAACGTCGAGCGGTCAGAAAGTAACCGGGAAAGCCGGCGTAATGTAGTTGGATTAATCATAATCTCTCCAGGTACGAATTGCTAAAGTTATTTTAGCGCAAATTCGTCAATTAAAAAAGCGGCCAGAGAGTTCCGGCCGTCTAGAGCTAAAGATCGAACTGTTCAGGGTGCTGAAAGCATGGTGAGGGATTTCGTAAGCAAATGCTTAGTATGTGGATAAAGGGAAGCCAAGAAAGAGCTTGCTGCAAACGACCCAAGGAATTATTAGCCTCTCGTGCAACTGCGCGCTGAACGTATTCATACATTGAAACGCATTCTATGCCTTCATCGATATCGCCGCGGCGCTCTTGGAACGCATCATTTACAATATTATCCACGTTGACCGAAAGACAAACTGCATGAGCTAAGATACTAAGAAGCCCCGCCCATTCTTCCTGCTCCAACACTCCAGCAAGCGAATCGGGGTCCTCTGGTTCGGTAGCCAGCGCTTTGTCTAGCGACACGAAGAAGTCGTTAGCACTAGTAGAAGACCCGGCGATGGACATGGATTGACGAACCCTAACCCAATCTTCTTCGGCGATTCCAATGCCTCCCGATAGATTGGCACCAGCAAGCAAGCTCATAAGAAGTTCCCCGCCAAATAGCTGAAGAATCTCTTTTTGGGTTTCCAGCAACTCTCCTCCGGAAAGCTCGTCTTCTATCAACTGCTTTGCAGTAATTGGCAACGACATGTTAATATTCCTCCTACAACTCGCGTAATGATATCAGTAGTTGTTCAGCATGTCAATGAGACCTCATTGTTTTTTTACCCTTAACTCGGTAGGCTAAAAGTACAGATGGGTTTGTTTGGAGGGAAGAAAAAACAGAGCAATTGGGCAATATCACTCGATATTGGCACCGAGTACGTCAAGGCCTTGGTTTTTGAAGTAATCGATGGCGAGGGCCACGTTCGCGGCGTCGGCCGGGCTCACCAAAAACTCAGTGACATGCAGGGCGGTGGCGTTACCGATATTCACGGCGTCGCTAGAAACTGCGAAGCGGCGATCGAGGAAGCCGCCAACCAGGCCGGTACTTTGCCCGACCAAGCGATCGTCGGCATCGCCGGCGAGTTGGTGAAGGGCGCCACCACCAGCATTAAAGTCACCCGGGCCAAGCCCCACACCCAAATTCAACTTTCAGAATTGCAAGACATCGTCAACCAAGTCCAAGCTGAGGCTTTCCGCGCGGCTCGCAAAGAATTAGCCGCCGAAACCGGCCAAGAAGAGATCGACGTTCAACTGGTCAACGCCGCCATCGTTTCGGTGGTGATCGACGGCTACAAAGTTTCTAACCCGATGAGCTACCAAGGCAAAGAGCTTTCTGTTGGTGTTTACAACTCGTTCGCGCCGATCGTCCAGCTCGGGGCTTTAGAAACGGTCGTTCGCGAACTTGGCCTAGAACTGTTGGCTGTTGCTGCCGAGCCGTACGCCGTGGCGCGGTGTATCGACGAAGAATCCACCGATTTTGCGGCGATTTTTATTGATATCGGCGGCGGCACAACGGATGTGGCGGTAGTGCGCAACGGCGGCGTGGAGGGCACCAAAATGTTCGCCATCGGCGGCCGGGCGTTCACCAAACGCGTTGCCGCGGTTTTGGGCGAAAGTTTTGCTGAAGCCGAAACCGCCAAACTGGCTTACACCGCCGGGGAACTAGAGCCGGAAAAAGCCGAGCTGGTTAAACATGCGCTCGGTAACGACGCCAAAGTTTGGCTATCGGCTTTAGAGATTTCGCTCGGCGAATTCGGCGAAGCCGAGCTGTTGCCTAGTAAAATCCTCCTTTGCGGCGGCGGCAGCAACCTGCCGGAAATCAAACAAATTTTACAAACTAAGGACTGGGTCAAATCGCTACCGTTCGCCCGTCAACCCGATGTTCAGTTTATCCAGCCCTCGAGTGTCGCCAATATGGTGGACGAAACTAAAACGATGAAAGACATCTCGGCCGTCACGCCGATGGCTTTAGCCAACGTTGGCTTAGATTTAATCGGCGAAAGCGGTATCCTGGAAACAATGATGCGTAAGGCCGTGGCCGGAGTGAAGCAATAGCATGAAGCCCATCTACCTTGAGCCAGACGAAGAGATCACCTCTGTTATCGACAAACTGAAAGATTTGTCGGATCACAAAGTGGCGATCGTCGTGCCGAAAAACGGGACGCTATTTCAGAGTCTAATTAATTTGAAGTTACTAGCCAAACAGGCCAAGGAGCAGGGCAAAGAAGTGGTGATTGTTTCAACCAATCGGGTCGGTCAGCGGCTGGCGCAACAAGTCGGCTTCACCACTTACAACAGCCTTGGCACGATCGCCCCGGAACCGGCTAAAGCTGATCCGCCAGCTGGCGGATCAAAAACTACTGCCAAACCGCCGGCTGAACCGCTGGAAGACATCGTTATTGACGGCGTCAAAGTAAACCAATACCACCCTGACGTGCCCGTTGCCGCCAGCGAAGCGGCTGAAGCCGTTGCCGATGAAACGTTTCTTGAACCAGCTGCCGATTTACCCGAAGAGACGCCAATTACCACCCCTGACGAGCCAGTCACTATTGACGAAGATACGGCAGTGGCGGAGCCGGAACCACTAAAACCCGTCGATCCGTCCCCCCCAGCAGTTAAACCAACCCAAATCGAGCCAGAGCTCACTCCAGTAACCGCTGTTGGGGCCAGCGCTGATCACGGCGAGCTGCCGCCGATTATTCCCCGCAGTATCCAGATGAACGCGCCGCACGAGCCGTTCAAAATGCCGTGGAAATCGGTTGGCATCGGCAGCGCTATCGCCGTATTGCTCCTGATCGTCGTTTACCTTTTCCTGCCAAAGGCTACGGTTACCCTGACTCTAGCCGCCACCGCCGTTAACCCGAGCCAAGACCTGACCGTCACCACCAAGCCGGCAACCGGCGCCGACAACACGATCGCTGGAAATTTACTGACCAGCGACCAATCCGATAAGAAAACCGTCACCGCCACCGGTACTAAAAATATCGGCACCAAAGCGGCTGGCCCCGTCACTTTATATAATAAAGCCAGTTCGGCCCCCGTCACGCTCGCCGCCGGCACCAAATTAACGGCCAGCAGCAAGGATTTCACCCTGGACAAAGCGGTGACGATTCCCGGCGCGAGCGTGTCTGGCGGTTCGGTCGTCCCCGGCCAAGCCAGCGGCAGCATTACCGCCAGCGACGTCGGTGACGGTTTCAACCTGAAAGACGCGACTTTTACGATTAGCGGCCAGAACTCGTTGGTTTACGGCCAAGGCACAACCAGCGGCGGTACCACCAAAACCGTCACCGTTCTTTCGCAAACTGATGTCGACGGCGCCGTCGCCGCCCTCAAAACCGACCTGACAACCAAAGCAACTGACGACATCAAGGCTAAAGCCGCCAAACAGACCGTTTTGGACGGCTCGAGTTGGTTGACGATTACCAGCCAAACCGTTGACCAATCAGTTGGCGCCCAAGTCGGTAGCGCTAATCTGTCGATGGGCGTGGAGGCCGGGGAGATTGCTTTCGATCAAACAGCGGCGACTAACGCGATTAAAGCCGTTGCGGCCAAAGACGTTAAAAGTACTCAGCAGCTCGTGATACCCAACGATAAATCTATCGCGCTGGTTTTCAAGTCATTAGCTGACGACAAATCTGCCATGACCATCACCGCCAGTCTGAACGGCTTTATCGTGGCTAAGATTGACAAAACTGCCGTTGCTCGAGCCGTTGCTCATCATTCTAAAACCAGTGCCATCAATCTGGTGAAAGTCCAGTATCAAGCGACGGCTGCCACTGTTGTTCTCCGCCCAAGCTGGTGGCCTCAGCTACCCTTCCTGCGCCAAGCCATTCAAATTAACTACGGCTTCCAAGAAACCCCGCCAGCTGCTACAACCAAGTAAATGCGTTACTTAGGACTAGACGTCGGCCAGAAATTTCTTGGTATAGCCGTTGGCGAACTCTTAGCCAAAGAATTAACGACAATTTCGGCCGCTAAAGACCGCGATTTCTACAGCCAGCCGGAAGCGGCTTACACCCAATTAGCCAAAATTATTGAAGACGAAGGCGCCGACGCGATTGTCGCCGGCCTGCCGGTGGACGAAGACGGCGCGCCGACCGAAGAATCCAAAAAAATTGAAAAATTTTGTCGCGGGCTGGAAGACAAACTGAACGTCACCGTTCACTTTGTGGATGAAACGCTCACCAGCTTTATGGCCGAGGATATGCTGGAAAGCCAAGGTTTGAGCGCCGATGAAATTAAAAAACGAACGCACCAACTTTCGGCGGAATTAATCCTTCAGCAATTTTTAGAAGAGCATGCGGCTGGCAGTTAAACTTTTTGCGATCGCTCTAGCGTTGGGGTTAATCATTGTGGTTTTTCGCTTCACTTTTTTACTCTCCGCCAAAGATCCTAACACGACCGCTACCCAAACGGTTGAGATTAAAGCTAACTCGACCCGAGCTGAGGTGGCCAAGCAGCTGGACGACGCCAAGCTAATTAAAAGCCCGGCCGCCTTTTTGCTCTATTCACGTTTGACCCGGGCCGACTTTATTCCCGGGCCGTACGAATTATCGGCTAACGAATCGGCCAGTGAGATGATTCTCATGATGAGTCACGGCGATTTTAAAACGGTCAAAATCACCCTACTGGAAGGTTGGCGAGCGAAAGATATGGAAAAATATTTGGTGGAAGACCGCGGCTTGAAACAATTTGTTGGTTTTACCGCTGTGGCCGAAAAAGATGAAGGCTATTTATTCCCCGATACCTACGAAATCAAAGCCGACGAAACCATTGCGGGGTTAATTAAAATTTTGAAAGATAACTTTACTTCACGAACCAAAGATCTGAAAAACCTGACGCCGGACGTGGTAATTTTGGCCTCGATTGTCGAACGCGAAGCCGGGGCGAATGATGATCGCTCGCAAATCGCCAGCGTTTACGTCAATCGCCTGAAAATCGGCATGAAACTCCAGGCCGATCCGACCGTTCAGTACGCCAAAGGTTCTTGGGCGGTGCTTGATGCCGGTGATGTCCAGACCGTCGCCTCGCCGTATAACACTTATTTGAACGCTGGCTTGCCGCCCGGCCCGATCTGCAACCCTGGCCTGAAAAGTTTGCAAGCGGCTCTGGCTCCGGCCACGACTAATTATTACTTCTTCTTCACCGCTCACGGTACCACCTACTACTCCCAAACCGCCGCCGAACAAGCCACCAAAGTTAAGAAGTATTTTTAAAAAAGCCCCGAAATGGGGCAAAATATCGAGACGCTACTCTTCGTCGTCGAGTTGGTCGTGTTGGCCGGGTAATCCAGGGCCAACTAGCTCGTCGAGGGCCGGCATCGGATTAACAAAGCGCGGCTCATTGTTATCTTCATATTCAAGCCCAGTGCCGACAAAGATATTCGGTATGGCCGGACCAGGACCAATAAAGATATCACAATCGGACAGTATTCCGACAGGAAATTTCTGTCTTATTGGTGGTTTTGCCACATGAACACTGCCGTCGGGCGACAGATTCATTATTGCTCGTAGCGCAGCTATGTCAGACGTATTCAAGGGTTTCAATGGTGCGCTCCTTATTCGAAAGAGATATTTCATTTTAACACACGCTGGGTGAATTGCTTTTAACCTCGAAATTGTTACTATCAATTCAATGTTCAATCGCTTTTTTGGGACTTTTTCGCATGACATTGGGATTGACTTAGGGACCGCCAACACCCTGGTTTACGTCCGCGGCAAAGGGATTGTGATTAATGAGCCGTCGGTGGTAGCGATTAACCAGCGGACCAAACAAGTCTTAGCGATCGGCCAAGAAGCCCAAATTATGGTCGGTAAAACACCGGGCCATATCGTCGCCACCAGGCCACTCGTTGACGGCGTCATTTCGGATTTCGAAGTGACCGAGCAGATGCTCCGCTATTTTATCGACCGCGTTCACCGCGAACGCTTTTCCTTGTTGCCCCGGCCTCGGGTGTTAATTGGCATCCCCTACGGCGTCACCGAAGTGGAGCGCCGAGCGGTGGAGGAAGCGGCCATTAACGCCGGCGCCCGCCAAGCTTTTTTAATTGAAGAACCGGTGGCGGCGGCGATCGGCGCCCGGCTGCCGATCCAGGAAGCGACCGGCAGTATGATCGTCGATATCGGCGGCGGCACCACCGAGGTAGCGGTCATTTCGATGGGCGGCATCGTCGCCTCTCGCTCGGTCCGAACCGCCGGCGACGAGATGAACCAAGATATTATCGACTACGCTCGCGACAACTTTAACTTGCTTTTAGGCGAACGGACGGCCGAACGAATTAAAATCGACATCGGTTCGGCCTACCCAATGAAAGATAAACTGACCCGGCCGATGCGCGGCCGCGATCTCGTCACCGGTTTGCCCCGCGAAGTGATTATCACCGACGAACAAGTCCGCCAAGCTATCTCTAAATCGATCGCTATTATTGTGGAGGCGGTCAAAGTGACTATCGAAGAAACGCCGCCGGAGCTGGTGGCCGATATTATGGAGCGCGGTATCGTGCTTTCGGGCGGTGGCGCACTCTTGGGCCAATTAGATTTGTTAATCTCTGGCGCCACTCAAACGAAAGTTTTTATCGCCGACGAGCCGCTAACCACCGTCGCCCGTGGCACCGGGGTGGTTTTGGAAGATTTAGAAACGCTGGAGTCGGTGCTCCTCTCCAGCGCTCTGCGCTAATGTCAATTCTTCCAACGAAATTCAGTAATTTAGTCATTCAGTTATTTAGTAATTCTTTACTGTAATGCTGCGCCGCCTTCGTCAGCGTTCCACCTATTACATCGCCCTCATTTTACTCATTCTGATCGCTCAATTTCCGCTTTTCCATCCGGTTCGCGACCGGGCGAGAAGGCTAGTAGCCGGCCCGGTGGCGCTTTTGAACCACTCCGGCAGCCAACTTCACACCGCGATCGTTTTGTTTGGTTCAATTAACGCTTTGTCACGGGAAAACGCGGCGCTCAAAGCCCAAAATAACCAGTTACAAGCGACCGTTGCTGGCCTGCAAACAATTCAAAACGAGAACAGCCAACTGCGCAAAGACCTGAATTTTGCCCAAAGCCGGCCGGACTTAAAGCTGTTGCCGGCCGCTATTATTAACTACTCGCCGGTCGGTTTGTACCAGGCTATCACCATCGACAAAGGCAGCCACGACGGCCTAAAAGTTAATGAAGTGGTGGTGTCGAGCGGCTACGTCATCGGCAAAGTTAAACAAGTTTCCAATTCAACCAGCGAAATTTGGCTCCTGGCTAACCGCAACTTGCTCACGCCGGTGCTTTTAACCGGCTCGCAAACCACCGGCCTGTTGCAGGGTGACATCGGCGGGCTGGTGGTGACCAATATTCCCATTGACGCCAGGGTGACTGTTGGTGAACCAGTGGTTACTTCGGCGCTGGGTAACCTATACCCGGCTGGCATTGCCGTGGGCACTGTCGAGCAAATTTTGAGCCACAAAGAAGACATTTTCCAGAGCGCTCGGGTGGCTTCGCCGGTTAACATTAATAGCCTGACGACGGTTTTCGTTGTCCAAACCAACTAATTCCATGAAAACCCGCAGCGTCTTTCTGCAACTACTACTCTTGGCGGTCTGCCTGCCACTCACCTACGGCCCGGTCGGCCACTACTGGAACTTGCGCGGCGGCGCGCCGGACTTACTACTGCTTTCGGTCTGGGCCTTTAGTTGGTTCGGAGGTCGCAGCGCCGCGCTTTTTTGGGCGGTGCTGGTGGGGCTTTCGGCCGACCTACTTGGCTTTACGCCGTTTGGGCTCTGGCTAGTGGTGTTCGCCGGGCTAACGCTGCTGATTCAATTCTTGAAAGTTCGGTTTTTTGCCGTCTCGTCGGTGCTCCACGCCCTGGCGGCGCTGGCGATCGCTAACGTGCTGATGATCAGCGTCGAATTCGTGCTGAGCGGTGGCATCCAGCTGGCGCCAATTGTCGTTAGCGTTTTCGCTAATTTTTTGATCGCCATCGGTCTGTACTATCTACTAGTGATCCGATTTCACTTAACTGAACACTGGGAAGGACGGCAACTCTGACTGATTGGCTCGACCAACTCTTCCGAAGAATCGCCACTTGGCGGCCGAAGGGCCGGATCCGCTCCACTGACGCGGCGATTTTTGACCCGTACTTGCCGATCGCCGGCATCAAGCCGCTCGGGGAAAATTACGAGCCGCCACTGGAAACCGGTTTGGCGGTTGAAGCCGCCGGGCCGGGCGATGGCTTGGCCAGTGACCAACCACCGGAAAAGCGGGCGTTGGTAATTTTTCGCTTGGTGGTGTTGGCGCTGATGTTCGGCCTAGCTCTCCGGCTGATTGGCTTGCAAATCGTTCAGGGCCAACAAAACTATTCGCTGGCCGAAGGCAACCGCCTGAAAACCGAGCCGGTGCCGGCGCTCCGGGGGTTGTTTTACGACCGCAACGGCACAGCGCTAGTCAAAAACATTCCTAATTATTCGGTGGTACTGGAGCCGGCCGAAGTCCCGAAAAAAGCCGCCGCCCGGGTGGCCACCATTACTAAAATGGCCGGCGTATTAGGGCTTGATGCGACGGCTTTAACCAACCAACTGAAAGCTAGCGCCAACCTTAGCCAACTAACGCTCTTGGACAACCTCGACCGCGACCGAGCGATGGCGCTCGAACTCCAACTCAGCGACGCCAACTTAACCGGCGTCAGCTTGCTGGCGGTGCCGGTGCGTCAATACTCGGAAGAAGTGCCGGACCTCGGTCATTTGCTCGGTTATATCGGCAAAACCAGCGCCACCGATTTGCGGGCCCGCCCGGCCTTATTACCCACCAGCTACGTCGGTAAAAGCGGTTTGGAAGAGCAATACGACCCGGCCTTACAGGGGACGCCGGGCATTAACACTGTGGAAGTTGATAGCGCCGGCCGGGCGCTCCGGGTGGTCGGCAACCAACCGTCGGTGCCGGGCCAATCGCTCATTCTTGGGCTGGATAGCGGCTTACAACAAATTACCAGCTCGGCTTTAAATGCGGCCATTGGCGCTAACCACGCCAAAAGCGGTGCAGCCGTGGCGATGGATCCGCGCTCGGGCCAAATTCTGGCGATGGTTAGCGCCCCAAGTTTCGACAATAATTTATTCTCCACCACCGGCGACGCGGCCGCTCGCCAAGCCGCTTTAACCGATCCGCTTTCGCCGCTACTTAACCGGGCGATCGCCGGCCAGCTGCCGAGCGGCTCTACCGTTAAACCGCTGATCGCCGCTGGCGCTCTGCAGGCCGGCGTCGTCACTGCCACTACTAAATTCGACACCTCACAGCCGATTACTGCCGGGCCGCAAACCTTCCACGACTGGAAGACCCACGGGATCTCCGATATTAGACTAGCTATCGCCCAGAGTAACGACATATTCTTTTACACCATCGGCGGCGGTCACGGCCCGATCGGCGGTTTGGGCATCGATCGGCTGGATAGCTATTTGCAAAAATTTGGCTTCGGCAGCCAGACTGGCGTCGATCTGCCCGGCGAAAAAGCCGGCAACGTCCCGACGCCGGCCTGGAAGCAAAAGACCCAGCACGAACGGTGGTTTTTAGGCGACACCTACAACTTGTCGATCGGCCAAGGCGGCTTCCTGATCACCCCGCTCCAACTGGCGGATGCCATCAGCGCCATCGCTAACGGCGGCAGGCTCTACCAGCCACAAATGGTTAAAAGCCTGATCAATGGCGACGGCAGCACTAAAGACGTCGTCCCGATTATTAAAACCCAAAACGTCGTCGACCCAAGCAACATCGATACCGTCCGCCAGGGTATGCGCCTGGCTGACCAACCGGGCGGCACTGCCTACTTTATTTTGGGCGGCTTGCCGGTGCCGATGGGCGCCAAAACCGGCACCGCCCAAACCAGCGCTTCGCTATCCAACACCCACGCTTGGTTCACCGCTTTTGCACCGTTCGATAACCCAGAAATCGTCGTTTCAGTGGTGATTGAAGGCGGCGGCGAAGGTTTCGACGTCGCCGGCCCGGTAGTTCGGCAAATAATGCAGCAGCACTTTCAACTGCCGTTAACGCCGATTGTTCCGGCTAACCCTAGCGTTGGGTAAATTGCGAGCAATTTAGAGTTACTCAATTGTGAGATAATCGCCGCCCCAGAGTAGCTACCAACTAATTATAACTTCCTACAAATTACCATTGCATTATTCAGATAATTAGCCAAAAACGTCACTTGTACCTTTAGACGATTGTGAGAATATACATATAGGGTTGACTTAGAGAAACTGACAAAGGAGGAACGCATGTCACCATATTTATTAAAAGAGATCTATCGCCAGATTAAGCGCATTGTTGGCCGGCCAGTGGCGATGATTAATCAAAACGGTCAGCCGTTACCGGAAATGAACGATTTCCCGAAAATTAAGCAGTTCACGCTCTTGGAAGGGCCGAGTCGTGATAAAAGTTGCCTGCCCGTTACCGACCACGCTGAGTTGCAAGCCATCCCGATTTACGCTGAAGACAAGTTGGCCGGTTTGGTGGTCACCGAAGTGGTGCCGGAAGACTTTCAGACTATTCAAATAATTTCTAGCCTAGCCGAACTGATTAGCCAGCAATTTTTGACGCTCCACAAACCCCGGCCCGACGCTGTAGACTTGCTCCTGACCCGGGTGGTCTACCGCGCCCAAACCATTGATGCCGACGAACTGGAAAGCCAAATGGCGGCGCTGGGGTTTCGCCTGGACGTCCAACGCTCGGCTTTAATTTTTGAGCTGACCGGCTTTTGGGACAACTACCTCCAAACCGTCGGCACGCCGCAAGAAGGAAAGAAAAACCTGATCGCCGCCAAGAAAAACGATATCGAACGAAGCCTCTCCAGTTTTTTCAGCCGCAACCAAGACAATATTATTGGCTACATCGGCAACGACAAATTCTTAGTCTTCAAAGACCTCTCTGATGCCGATTTCGACCGTTTTTACGACCTGTTAAGCAAAAATTACGGTGAAATTGTCGGGCCGCTGAAAAACATTCACATTCAAAAAGTGACGATCGGCCTCGGCTCGCCGGCCACCTCGGCGGCCGGTTTGCTGATTAGCGCCCAAGAGGCCCTCCAGGTGTTGGAAGTGGGGGTAAAACTGCGCGGCGCCGACCATCTCTACCGTAGCGACTCCTTGGGCGTGCTGCCACTTTTACTGTCGAACACCACTAGCCAAAAAAAAGATTACGCCCACCATCTGCTTTCGAGCCTAGACGACGATCAAGAGCTAATCGACACCCTCGAAGCTTTTTTGGGTACCAATTTGAACCTCACCCAGACCGCTGAAAGCTTAAAGGTTCACCGCAATACCGTTATTTACCGGCTCGATAAAATTGCCGAGCTCCTCGACAAAGACCCGAGAAAATTCACCGACGCCGTCGAACTATACCTCGCCCTCCAATTCGCTAAAATATTCCCAGCAGAGAAGTAGTGAAAGTACGGTAAGTCCAGCTTCCTTCACTAATCGTATTACTGTAACTTGTTACTATGATCCACCTCCACCTGGATACAGATATCGGCAGTGAAATGACGGACGCTGCTGCCCTTACGCTCGCCGCCATCTACCAAGATATTAAGCTAGTCGGGGTATCCACGGTTACTGACGATACTCAGTTTCGAGCCCAAGCGGCTCTTAAACTTTTAAGCTTGCTCGGCAAAGACAAGACGCCAGTGTCGCCAGGAATCGGGGTCCCCACCAATAACTTTAGTTGGGAAGGCGCGGTATTTGGCCTGGAGAATTATCGGAGATTCCCTGTCGACAATCAAAGCGCCGCTCACTTAATTATTGAGCTAGCCAATAAATACAACGGTCAATTAGTTCTTGCGGGCATTGGGACTTTGTCGAATGTAGCCGAAGCGCTTCGCTTGGATAAAACCCTTCCTCAAAAGGTTAAACGCCTTGTCGTTATGGGCGGGATGATAAATCCTCCAATAGTTGATAGCGTTCAGGTCCCCCGTGGGTTTGAGCACAACTTCTGTAATGATTCAGCAGCGGCAAGTTTAGTCTTAAATGCTGGATTCAATCTGACAATAGTGCCTGGCGACCTAACTTTTCGCGCCGACGACCCCTGGACAGACTCAGAAATTGAGGAGCTAGAAAGCATCAATCACCCAGCTGTAAAATTACTAGCAGCCTTAAATAAAGAGAGTATGAAAAGCATGCGGAGTGGTTTGCAATCAGCTGGATTACCGACAGCATTTGCTAGGCCGTGGGCGAACGATGAAATACTAATGGCATATATTATGCAGCCGGGGTTATTCAAAACCAATACGAAAAACTATCGTCTTGAGCTACCCGATAAGTACCCTCGTTTCGTAGAAGATCCTAGCGGATTTGAGACTACAATTGTAACTGACGCAACTCTAAAGGAAGTTCGGCGATATATTTTGGATAGACTTAAAGAGATTTAAGGCTACTTCAGCCGCTTCTGGATTACTTCCAGCATCTCGTCGGGGGTATGGTAGGATTTCACCAAATAATCAACCGCGCCGAGCGATAAGGCCAGTTGTTTGTCTTTGTCGGTCTTTTCGCTGCCGAGGTTTGTTAACACAATCACCGGAATATCTTTGGTTTTGGCGTTGGCTTTCAGCCGTTTTAACACTTCGAAGCCGTTAATGCCGGGCAACAGAATATCCAGCAAAATTAAGTTCGGTCGCTCTCCAGTGTCGGCAGCTTTTTTCAAGCCTGCTTCGCCGTCTTTGGCAACGATTAAATTGAAATCTTGGTCGCCCCAACCCTCCTCGTAAAGCTCAATTAAGAGCGGTTCGTCTTCAATTAACAGCACGTTTTTGGCCATCGGTAATTTTCCTTTCTATTTTTGGCTCCAGCGCCGGGAAGCTAATAATAAACTCGCTGCCCCGCCGGAAGCCACTTTTGACTTTAATGGTTCCGCCTTGTTTTTCAACAAACGATTTCACAATAAACAGGCCCAAACCGGTGCCGCCCTCGCGGGTTTGGCGGGCCTTATTGGTGCGGTGAAACTTTTCAAAGATTGTTTCCTGCTCACGGGCGCTTAAGCCGATGCCGGTATCGGCCACGGCGACGCTAACCCAGCGTTCTTTGGTCAGCCGGTCGGTGGTTTGGTCGAAATTAATGCTCACCCGGCCTTTCGGCGTGTATTTGATGGCGTTATCAATTAAATTGGCGAAAACCTGTTCCATTCGCTCTTGGTCGGCGATAATCATCGTCTCAAAGACCGGTTGCCTGAAAACGATCTCGATGTTTTTGGCCCGGGCTTTTTCGCCGAAATCGGCCACCACCTGTGTAATCACCGTTTCAACGTTGACCGGCCGGAGGGTGAACGGCACCCGATTTTCCTCGACCCTCACCACCTGTAACAGATCTTCCGTTAGTCGCACTAGCCGCTCGTTAGCTTGCAGCGCTCGAGTTAAAAATCTCCGCTCTTTGTCGCCTAGTGCCGAGGCCGATTTTTCTAGCAGCGTCAGGTAGCCTTTGATGGCGGTAATCGGCGTGCGCAGTTCGTGGGTGGCGATCGAGATGAACTCGTTTTTCCGATTCTCCAAATCTTTGAAGCGTGAGATGTCGGAAATTAAAATAATCGTTTGGGTGACGTTGCCGGTTTCGTCGCGCAAGAACGAGCCAGAAAGGTTGACCCAGCGGCGGTCTTTACTTTTGGTTTGAATCTCGATCTGCTCGCTGAAGGTGTTGCGGCTGGGATTGAGGTCGGCTTCTTTAATGATTTTCTCTAGCCAATCGGTGGCGCCGAGGCGCCGCAGCGTTTGGCGGTAGGGCTGGTGCTCGGCGTCGAGCGGCGAGAAACCGGTCAGCCGCTGGAGCGGCCGGTTCCAGGTGCGGACGTTGAGGCGCTGGTCTAAAATTACCAAGCCCTCGCTTAATTGGTGAGTAATCATCGACAGCCGGTCGGTTTCGGTTTGGAGCGCCGAAAGAACATTGGCGAGGCTAACCCGGCTTTTAATCGTTGCCTCCACCGTTTGCAGAAATTTTTGGTCGGTCCGCGGCAAAATATTGGTACCTAAAAGAATAGCGGTGTACGGCGGCCCCAAACTAACGCGGTAGAGGTAATTGATCGGTTCGCGCACTTTAGCCAGGCTGATCGGTTCGCGCAACTTCAGCGCCGCGTCGGCCCGGCGGCGGCCGATGTGGCTAATAAAGCCGTGATGTTTAATGCAGCTCTCGAGCTGGCTTTTGGTTAGCGTCGTGGCATGAATCTTGACTTGGGCAATTGGGCTGGTGGTCCGGCCGCCGACCCGGCCAACCTCTTCATAAAGAACCATGGCGGTGGCACTGGTGCAGCGGGCCAGTAAGCTACCTAAAGCGTCTAGCTCCCGGTCGCCCAGCGGCTCGGGATGGTTGAGGAGCGTTAAGATATCTAATTTGGCCGTTTCGCAATCGTCGTCATCGGCTCGGCCGCGGAGTTGATTCAACCAGCGGTCCCAAATTTCCACGGGCGAGAGGCTGGAAGCAGGCATTGACCGTATCATAACCGATTCCAATCGGCAAAACCCGACTGTTTTTGGCAGATTATTGGAAAACCCAGTAAAGTTTTTGTGATTTGTTACAAATTTACCGCCAATTAAATAATTGGCGCGGGCTACTTGACAGCCACGGCCGTTAAGCTAGAATAATTGAGTATTCATCGAGTTGAAAGCGTTAAACCACTTGATTTACCCACCCTATACCCACCCTCAACTCGCCAGAAATCAATTCTAACTAAGTAATTACCCGGTCAACTCTTACGTATAAACCAGAAAGGAACCATGAAGAAGGAAATTTTAATGACGGCGGAGGGTTTGGAAAAGCTGAAAACCGAGCTGAAAGAGCTGACGGAAACTCGCCGTCCAGAAGTGGTCAACCGGATTAAAGAAGCCAAGGCTTTGGGCGATTTGAGCGAAAATGCCGAGTACTCGTCGGCCAAGGAAGACCAGTCGTTTATTGAAGGCCGGATTGAAGAACTTGAGCAACAAATTAAACAAGCCAAGGTAGTCAACGGCGCTCATAAAGGCACGGTTGGCATCGGCAGCGAAATTACCGTGGAAATCGAGGGCGATAAAGATAATTACAAAATTGTCGGCCCCACCGAATCCGACCCGGCCAAAGGCCGCATCTCGATTGATTCCCCGGTCGGCCAAGCGGTGCTCGGCCACAAAGCCGGTGACAAAGTGAAAGTCCAAACCCCCGACGGCGCCGTGGATTACAAGATCATTTCGGTTAAGTAAGAGTCTTTCCTGGTAGAAATTAGTTAACCAAAAAGCTGGCTAATTTTGCGTGATTTTCCTTATTGACGCCTTGACGTTTGGCATTTTTTGTCATATAATTCTCCTCGTATTCGCTCTTCAAATTCAGGAGGAAACATGCGAACATTCTTTTTCGATCTGCTCAAAAACTTGGGCGTGCTGCTTTTAAGTATTATCATGCTTGTCGTTGTTGTTTTTGGGTGGAACGCTTATGTTGACGACAACCACGCCAGGAGCATCAAGGAGACCCTTAACCTTCAAACCAACGTCCGGAGTTTTTGGCAAGAGATGCAAAAAAACCGCTCGCTGGACGACATGCCCAGCCAAGCCCGCAATCTGGCCGATTTCGCGCTGGCAATTAAGAAAGCCCAAAAAGCTCATGAAACGGCAAAGAATCTTGCGGCTCAAAACCCCGGTTTGTTGTCGGTTAACAATATCGTACTAACCCCTTCGGAGTTTCCTGGCACACCTAAAGTAATACGAGCCTACGTGCTTATAGGGGATGGCGAGGAAGTTAATCCTAAGGGTTTGGAATGGCATTTCGACGAAGACCAAAAAATTGTCAATAGTGCCGGGGTCGACGTCCTACTGAAAGGCGGGCGCTTCGTTCCCAACCCGGTCTTCCAACAACTCGTTTTTCCCGGCTGGCCATTTCTTGTTTTTCTTTGGGTTGGCCTTGGGTTGCTAGTCTGCATTGCGACCGAGAATCAAAGTGAAGACCGCGCTTCGCTAATCAGTAAAGCGCTGGCTCAGCCGGTCGCCGTTGCTGGACTTTCGGCGCTTAACCCGCTGTACGGCCTGTATTTTGGGGCTCGGGTCTGGACCTATTCTCAAAAGCAACCAAAAAATGCTCACGCCAAGGAGATTCGCAAGACGAGGAAGTTACTTCAAATTCTCAGTGAGTTGGAGCCAACCGAAGCGATTCGTCATCGGATTGGCCAACTGCAAAGCACGCTCATTTGGCTGGAGAGTAACCCAAACTCTACCAGCGCCGAAGTTGCTAAACTGCGCCAAAAGCTGGCACGGGAGACGGCGGCAGATAACCAATTGAGCAAGTTGATACCGCAAATCGAGGAGGTTACTGGCATCCCGGATCAGGAGAAGGTTCGCGCCGAGGAGCACCACCTTAACATGTAACGAGTCCAATCCTCCTGAAATTCCTTGCCGCTGGTTCAGCCAGCGGCTTTTTAATAAATTACCCACACCTTTTTACTAAGGCTTCTTTGCTCCCAGTTATGCCCAACCACTGAATAACATATATATTATATGGCGAATTGAATTTACTTCGCCGTAATCGTTAGCGTTAAACCTAACTCTTCAGCTAAACGACTAAGAAAGTGAACTGTCGGGTTCGTTCGGCCAAGCTCAAAATTACAGATAACTGCTTGGTAGGTGCGAAGTTCGTGAGCGAGCTGCTGTTGGGTCATATTTTTTGCCAGCCGTGCCGAGCGAAAAGCTCGCAGTAATTCGGCATATTCTACGGCCGGGTATTTCGATACCGTCCAGGCCGACTTCACGGGTTTATAGTGGGGGTTGCGAATCCTTTTCTTGTTGTAGTATTTCTTCGGCCCACCTGTTCGCACTTGAATGTATTTATCTTCAGTATTAACCATCTGATTCACCTAATAATATATATGTTATACGGGGATTCAAATCGGCGCGGGTTTTTATGACTTCATAATTACTGACAGGTTTGTTACACTCAACCCATGGTCGATTTGGATTTACTCCGTAAAGAACCGGAACTGTTTCGTCTCAGTCTCAAAAACCGCTTCATGGAAGTTGGCCTGGTTGATGAAGTTTTGGCGGCCGATAAAGTTTGGCGGGCCGCTACCGCTCGAGCTGACGCGCTGCGGAGCGAACGCAACCAACTTTCCACAACCGCTCAAACCGCCCAGGCCCACGGCCGGCGCCTTAAAGACATCAAACGCGAGCTGGAAAAATTAAACGAAGAAGAAAAGCTTTCGGCTGCCAAGCGGGAAAAACTATTAGTTCGCTTACCTAACTTACTGGCCGACGACGTGCCGGTGGGCGAAGGCGAAACCGCCAACAAAGCCGTTAAAACGGCGGGGAAAATTAAACTCAAGAACGGTAAAAGCCACGAAGAGCTGATGACCAGTTTGGGTTGGCTTGACCTGCTGACTGCCGCCAAAGTCTCCGGCGCCCGCTTCCGCTACTTAAAAAACGACGCCGCCATCGCCTGGATGAAACTCTCGCGCCTCGCTTTCGATTTCGCCGTCGAAAACGGTTTTACGCCGGTCATTCCGCCGGTTTTTACTAAAGAGGAAACCTTACTCGGTAGCGGCTTTTTCCCGGAAGGCCAAGAAAACACCTTTAAAGTAGAGGACAGCTATTTGTCTGGCACTTCCGAACCGCTGCTCCTGGCTCTCGGGGCCAACCAAGTATTGGCCGAAGACGAATTGCCGCTGCGCCTGGTCGGCTTTTCCGCTTGTTTCCGGCGCGAAGCCGGCTCGTACGGCAAAGACACCCGGGGGATGTTTCGTCAGCACCAGTTCGATAAAGTCGAATTAGTTTCAATTTGCAAACCCGAAGATTCGGCCAAAGAGCATAAGTTTTTACTGGAGCTGGAAGAGAGATTTGTCGCCCAGTTCGACGTGCCTTACCAAGTAATGCTAATCGGTAGCGGCGATTTGGGCGCCCCAGCCGCCAAAAAATACGACATCGAAGCATGGTTCCCGTCGCAAGAACGCTACCGCGAAACCCATTCGGTCAGTAACTGCACCGACTACCAGGCCCGCGGCTTAGGCATTAAATACAAAGATAAGAACGGCGACAACCAGTTCGCCCACACCTTGAACGGCACTTTGGCCACCGAGCGGCTGCTCTTGGCGATCATCGAAAATAATCAGACCGAGGACGGCCGAGTGAATTTGCCGAGCGAACTTTCCAAATAGCATGGCGTTTTTCCCGAAACTTTTTGGCGATCCCAATAAACGGGAGGTTGGTCGGTACCAAACGCTTGTCGACGAAGTTAATAATTTTGAGCCAGAGCTGGAAAAGCTCACTGACGCGGACTTAACCAAAAAATCACAAGAACTTAAAACGGAAATTTCGGCCGCCGCCACGAAATTGATGGCTGAAACCGCCGATTTTGACGACATCGACGCCCAGCACGACACCCGGCGGAAACAATTGAAAGAACTTCTTGAACCAAAAGTAGCTTATGCCTTTGCTTTAACCCGTGAAGCGGCCAAACGAACCATCGGCCTGCGTCACTATGACGTTCAGTTGATTGGTGGCGCCGTTTTACACCAAGGCCAGATCGCTGAAATGCAAACCGGTGAAGGTAAAACACTGGTCGCTAGTTTGCCGCTGTATCTCAACGCCCTGACCGGCCTCGGCACCCACTTAGTAACCGTTAACGACTATTTAGCCCGCCGTGACGCCGGTTGGATGGCGCCGATCTATCATTTTTTGGGGCTAAGTATCGGTGTGATCGGCCCACAATTTTCTTATTTGTACGATCCTACATTCGAGAGCGAAGAAGCCGACCCGCGTCTGAAGCATTTGCGGCCGGTCAGCCGCCCAGAGGCTTACCAAGCCGACATCACCTACGGCACTAACAACGAGTACGGTTTCGACTATTTGCGCGACAATATGGCCGGTGAGGTTAACCAACTTAATCAAAGGGAATTAGTCTATGCTATTGTTGACGAAGTCGACTCGATTTTAATCGACGAAGCTCGGACGCCGCTGATTATTTCAGCCATGACCAGCGAATCAGCCGTTTTGTACCAACAGTTCGCCAAGTATATGCCCAAACTGGTTGAAAAGACCGACTACGAGATCGACGAAAAAGCTCGCAGCGCTGCCTTAACGGAATCTGGCATTCATAAATTGGAAAAGTTTCTGGGTATTAACAATATGTACGATCCTGGTAACGTGGCGCTCGTTCATCACGCCGATACAGCCTTAAAAGCCTATGCTTTATATAAGAAAAACAAAGAATATGTAGTCAAAGACGGCGAAGTAATTATTATCGACGAGTTTACTGGCCGGATGCTCGCCGGCCGGCGCTACTCCAGCGGTCTCCATCAAGCGATCGAAGCCAAGGAAGGCGTTAACGTTCAAGAAGAGTCAACGACGATGGCGACGATCACTTTTCAAAATTATTTCCGTTTGTATTACAAACTCTCGGGTATGACCGGGACAGCCACCACCGAAGCCGAGGAATTCTCGAAAATTTATAACCTGGAAGTCGTTTCGATCCCCACCCATCGGCCGAGTGCTCGGAAAGACGAATCGGACGCTATCTACAAAACCGAGGAAGCCAAATTCAAGGCCGTCGTTGATTTGGTCAAAAATAAACAACAAGCCGGCCAGCCGGTTTTGATCGGGACGGTCTCGATCACTAAAAGTGAGAAACTCGGCCGTTTGCTCAAAGCCGCCGGGGTGACGCACTCGGTTCTAAACGCCAAGCAGCACCAAAAAGAAGGCCAAGTGGTGGAGAAAGCCGGCGAGCCCGGCGCGGTGACCGTTGCCACCAACATGGCCGGCCGCGGCGTCGATATCGTTTTAGGCGGCGCGGCCCCCAGCGCCGATCAGTCAAAAAGCCTATTCGATTCTTGGGAGAAAAATCACCAAAAAGTCTTGGAATTGGGCGGTTTGCTGGTGATCGGCACCGAGCGGCACGAAAGCCGCCGCATCGATAATCAGCTTCGTGGCCGTTCGGGTCGGCAAGGCGATCCCGGCCAAACCCAATTTTTCGTTTCGATGGAGGACGATTTAATGCGGATTTTCGGCGGCGACCGAATGAAATCGCTGATGGAGCGCCTCAACGTGCCGGACGATATGAGTATCAATAACTCTTTGCTTTCGCGGGCGATCGAACAAGCCCAAAGCCGGGTGGAGGGTCATAACTTCGATATCCGCAAACAACTTGTTGAGTACGACGACGTCACCAACAAGCAGCGTGAAGCGATTTACCGTCGCCGAGCCCGCGTTTTGCATACTAACAACCCTGAACAGGCTGAGGCACTGCACGCCGATTTACTTAGCCGGATGACCGAAGAAGAAAAAACCGCTTACGAAACTAAATCCAAAGTTTGGACGCCAGAAGTCTTAGCGCAAGTCGAAAAGATCGTCACCCTCCGAGCGATTGACGTTTTGTGGGTGGAGCATCTCAAAAACCTGGAAGATTTACGCGAAAGTATTGGTTTGCGCGGTTACGGGCAAAGGGAACCGATCGTCGAATACAAACAGGAAGCCTACGGCTTGTTCAATCGCCTCCAAGACGCTATCGATTCGCAAATTATTGCGATGCTCTTACATGCCGAAACCGGACCAATTCAGCAGAACCAACCGCCAGTTGCCCAGCCGCCAGCCGAACGGTTAATAACCAATAATCCCGAGGAAGCAGCACCAATTCAAGCTAAAAACGACGGCAAAATCGGCCGCAACGACCCCTGCCCATGCGGTGCTATCGATCCAAAAACCGGTAAAGTCTACAAATTCAAAAAGTGTGGCCTCGTCAACGCTCCGTGGCACAAAGGCTAAAAAAAGCCCACCAAATATGGTGGGCGGGGCGGTGTTTATCGCGGCGGTCGTTACCGTTGGCCCGCTGCTTTGATTAGGCCTTGGATAAGAGCTGCTAAGTCGCTCTCTATTGGCCCAAATGCTGCGTCCAAAAGGGATCCAGTAATGATTAAGCCATTGTTGGCAGCGGCGCTAACAAGATGGGTACGATAGCTGTAGTTATTTAATTTCGTACACCTCCCATTTTCGTCAGCCAGGGCACCACGGTCTCCGACAATCAACCATTCGGGCTTGGTAGCAAGAGCTGGAGCGGGTGATGCTTCCCCGTTCCCTCTCGAGCTTTTTACACTTGAGAAAAGTCTTGCCAATAAACCAGTTGGTGGTCTATTGGTTAAGCTCATTTCTTCCTGCGAGGCGAGAACTCTTTGTGGGACGGTTGCTTCTGTCTTCTTTGTAAGGCGTGATTTTCCGTAAACTGTTAGCGACCTAACTTCGAGTTCAAAAACTTCAGCTAGATAGATCGACGTCCGACCCACTTCCTCGATTCGAATTGTATTTTCGAGACTGCGGGGCATGTTAAACGACAGGTCCATAAAACTTCTCCTTGAGTTAAGGTTGCAAACTGCTAGCTGTATTTTAATAAAATTTGTTCAAAAATACAACTAGCAACTCTCGACTTGTGGCTAGAATGAAATTGCAGCCCTATACTATTCCTATGCCACTTGTCGATTACCCAAAACTTTTTCTCACAGCCGACAACTTCCGCAATAACGGCCAGGTCGACGAAGCGATCAAGTATTACCTGGAAATTGCGACGCTGGCGACGCAGCCGGCCGAGCTGGAACAGAAAGCCAGGGCGCTGCATATGGCCGGCGTCTCGGCCAAAGAAAACGTGGCGTCAGCCGACAGCGCTTATTATCGGGACGCCATCAACTTTTACTCGCAAGCGGAAATCGCGTTCAAAAACTTAGGCGACAAAGGCGGCTTAGGTTCGCTCTATCGTGACTGGGCAATTATCAACGACTACGCCGGCCGTACCAGCGAAGCCCGCGATTGGTTCCAAAAAAGCATCGGTGTTTTTAAAACCATCGACGACCCGGCCGGCCTGGGCATTACCTACGATAAATTTGGCCTCCATTTTGCCAAACTCGGCGATTTGGTGGCGGCTGAAAATTATATCAACCAAGCCCTGAAGTTATTGCGGCAGGAAGCTAACGCCGGTTTTTTTACCGCCACAACACTGTTTGATCTGGCCCGGGTTAAATTTAAACAACAGCAGTTTGAAATCGCGGTTGACCTGGCTGAAGAAAGTTTGAGTTGGTTTGCCGCCGACCACGGCGAACGCCAATACGTCCGCCGATTAGCCCAACTTAACGGTTTTCTGAGCCTAGCCTATTACGAAATTGCCGAAACTAAAAAAGCCCAAACCGCCGCCGGAACGTACAAAAAGCTCCTCAAAATGCTCGACCCGCAAGCCGCCAAAGTCTTGGAAAAAGATTTAGAAGAACTGGCGAAGTAGTGGCCGCGATTGGTCACTGTGACGGTTGACAAAATCGGGTATATCCGGTATATTATTATTGTGCTTGTGGGGCTTGCCCTAGAACCGGCTAAGGATTTCCTAAGTCGGAAGCAGGCACACTAAAGAGCGTCCGAAAGGGCGTTTTTTAGTACTTCATAATGCTAAAGAAGTGAAATTGGCCTTTTTGGCCAATTTTTCTGACTACAACCCGAATGTGGACACTTTTTCGGCCGACCTTTGCTTCAAGAGCATGATACATAACCTCAACTTTCTTACCGTCAACCACTTCTTTACGGATTCTTGTCTCGAGAATTTCCGCGGCGTTCTTCAAGGTAGGAATAATTAGCGGGATCAAGACTAGGCGGTTGAATATCACTTTCGTTGGTCGGCGATGTTGGCCCTTGTAAATTAAGTGTTTAAATCCGACCATATTAAAATGGACTTTTTCGCCAATCGTGGCGCATTTGACCGGCTTCAATTGGTTAAACTCAGTTTTATACCTCCTGATAAACTCACCAGTTGAGCTAGTCTCGTACCCCATTGGCGTCAACATAGCAGAACCGAACAAATACCGAAATATAAGATGTTACAACAATTTAACTATCGGGTAATTTAGTTTATTTTCTTGCCGCTGGACACGTGAAAATGAAGATGCTTTGAATCCTGATAATCGCCTAAATTTGTTACAATTCGGGCTGCGCCAGTTCCCTTTTCAACGTTAGCGGCTAGTTTTTTTAGAACTTCGAGTAACTCTAATAAAATTGGCTCATCTTCTTTGCTGAGAGCTGTTAACGAGGGAATGTGTTTTTTGGGAACGACTACAATATGGACCTGCCAAAAAGGCTTGGTGTGGTGAAACGCTAGAACGTTTTCGCTTTCGTACTCTTTTTGTAACTCAATTTTTCCCGGAATAGCGATATCGCAATAAAAATCACTGCCAGAGTAATCCATTGGTTTAATTCTAGCCTTTTCAGCTTCAGACTGCTACGGTAGGTTCGATGGACGATGTTTTGCGCGTTGGCAACCCCCTGCCGGCCACCCCGATCAAAAAACCCACCGACACGGAAATTCCGCTGATCGAATTTCAGCACGTCACCAAAGAATACGCCCACCGGCCGGCCGTTCGCGATGTTACTTTTAAGATTTACGAGGGGGAGTTTGTTTGCTTGGTTGGCCAAAGCGGCGCCGGCAAAACCACGTTAATTAAATTATTAACCAAACAAGAGAATCCGTCGCACGGCTCAATCTTTGTGGCTGGCCGCCAGCTTTCTGATTTGCGAAACCGTGAAGTACCGGCCTACCGCCGGAAAATTGGGGTGGTTTTTCAGGATTTTAAATTGTTGCCCCAAAAAACCGTTTGGGAGAATATTGCTTTTGCCTTGGAGGTTTGTGGTGTTCCAAAAGAAGATGTTACCCGCCGAACCGACAAAGTTATTGATTTGGTCAACCTTGGCCGAAAAAAGAAAAGCTATCCGGAAGAGCTCTCCGGCGGCGAACGCCAGCGGGTGGCGATTGCCCGCGGTTTGGTTCATTCCCCAAAACTCCTCATCGCCGACGAGCCGACTGGCAACTTGGACCCCGTTAACACTTGGGAGATCGTCGAGCTACTTTATCGTATCCACCAACGCGGCACGACGATTATCTTGGCGACGCATAATCGCGGCGTCGTCGACCGGATTCAAAAACGGGTGATTCTGATGAAGGGCGGTAAGATTGTTAGCGATCAACACGGGGGCAAATATGTCATCTAGCTGGCAGTCGTTAACGCGAATTTTTAAGCTCGGGTGGAATAACTTTTGGCGCAACCGCTGGCTGACGCTCGGCGCCACCCTGCTAATGACATTGACACTCACCATGATTAGCGTCTCGCTCTTAATGACATTTTTACTCCGCGACACGGCCGCCAACATCCGCTCCAAAATCGACTTAACGATTTATTTCCGCGACGACGCGGTCGCCGATGCTCAAATCACCGATCTTGGTAACCGGCTGAAAACCGCCGCTAACGTTGCTTCGGTCCACTTCATTAATAAAACCGAAGCGCTCCAAATTTGGAACCGCTTGCCGATTAACGAAAATATTAAGAAACCGGTGACGGCGACCAATAACCCGTTACCCCGGAGCCTAGCGATTAAAACCACCAACCCCGATACGATTCCGACGGTCGTCACCGAAGTTCAAACGGCCGATACCGGGCACCTTATTTGCTCTGAATGTGTTTCCTACACCCAGAACAAAGACACGGTTAATCGTTTGGTTTCGGTCACCCGTTTCGTTCAGCTGGGTGGCTTGGGCTTGAGTTTATTCTTCGGCATTATCGCCATTTTCAACGTGCTAAATATTATTAAAATCACTATTACCGCCCGGGCTGACGAAATTGAAATTATGCGCTTTGTCGGCGCCAGCAACGCCTTTGTGCGCGGTCCGTTTGTGGTTGAAGGCATTATGTACGGCCTGTTCGCCACCATTATTACGACGCTGTTCTTGGTGATTGTGGCGGCGCTGGCTTCCCACTCGCTCCACGGCTCCACCGGCGCCTTGGCTTTTTTCCAACTGATTAATATCGACCTTTTCCAGTACCTCATGAACCATTTCTGGGTCTTGGTGGTTTCCCAATTAGCGATCGGCATGCTGCTGGGCATCGTTGTTTCACTCTTTTCGCTGCGACGCTACCTCAGGGCCTAAATTGATGAAAAATATCTGGCGGCTATTTGAATTAGTGCCGCGTTATAAAGCTCGGCTGCTCAAAGTCGTTCTAGTTAACAGTATTTTGGGTTTTGCGGGGCTGGCGATTCCCTATGTTTTCCGCAATCTACTCAACATCGTCGTCGCCTCAGTGAGAACTGGTTGGAGTGCGACGGTGGCTCATAAAATCTTTTGGTCGCTCGGTTTGATGTTCGGCATTTATGTAGTTAACGCTTTCTTTGACTACATCGCCGAACGCCTGAGCGACTTTCTATTCATTGACGTGATTTGGGAAATTCGGCGAGCAGTATTTAAGCATTTAACCAGCGTTTCAATCGATTACTACGAGCAAAACCGTTCAGGCGAAATTTTGTCGCGGATAAATACCGGCACCATGGATTTCGGCCAATGGGTAATGGGCTTGGCCGACGGCGTCTTAGGCTCGGTTTTGATGACGATTTTTGTGGTCACCTTTCTTTGGATAAAGATTCCAGCCGTTGGCATAATTATGACCATCTCGCTGCCGATCAATTTTTATTGGGCGATCAGTAAAGTTATTAAAACCAAAGCTCTGCGCCAAGAATGGCATAAACACACTGAAAAGGGGATGGGTGAGATGACAGAGACGATCTCGCAGATTACAACCGTGCGGAGCTTCGCCCAGGAAAAATACAAATTCGATCGCTATTTAACCGCCATCGACGGTTACCGCGATATTCGCTTAAAACAGGCCCGGGTGGAGTGGTGGACGAACTATAATCGGGCGATTTTAAACAGCGTCACTATCGTTTTAGCCCTTGGCGTGACGGCTTACGGTGTTTTAACCGGCCACAATAGCGTCGGTGATGTGGCTTTAGTTTCTTGGTACCTCTTGCAAATTCGCGGCACCATCAACCCACTCAGCCGGACAATTATCAATACCGGTGATTTGGAAACTTCGGCCGAACGGTTGGTCCATATTCTTAATGTTAAGCCAACCGTGGTTGACGCCGCGGATGCCAAGCCGTTGCCGGGCATCGAAAGTATCGAATTCCAAGACGTCTCGTTCCATTACCCCGGCAAAGCGACCGATGTTTTGAGGGGCATTTCATTCAAGCTCGCCAAAGGCCAAAAGTTGGCGCTAGTGGGGCCAAGCGGCGTCGGCAAAACCACCGTCACTAAACTTTTGATGCGTTTTTACGCCCCGACCGGCGGCGAGATTTTAATTAACGGCCAGCCGATAGAAAATTTCAGCCAGAACTCGATCCGCGAGAAAGTTGGCACGGTGATGCAAGACGTGGCGTTGTTTAACGATACGATTGAAGAAAATCTGCGTTTCGCTAAGCCCGAAGCCAGCGCCGAGGAATTAGCGGCGGCCACCAAAATCGCCCACGCCGACAACATTATTGATAAACTGCCAGACGGTCTCCAAACCCTGGTCGGCGAACGCGGCATTAAACTCTCCGGCGGCGAAAAACAGCGGATCGCCATCGCCCGGGCGGTGTTACGCGACCCGCAGCTAATTATTCTCGACGAAGCCACGTCGTCGCTGGACTCCGAAAGCGAAAAGTTCGTTCAGGACGGTCTGGAAAAATTAATGAAAAACCGCACGGCGGTGATGATCGCCCACCGTTTGAGCACCATCCAAAAAGCCGACCAAATCTTAGTCTTAGATAACGGGAAAATTGTAGAGCGGGGTACCCATCGGGATCTTGTGAAAAATCAACAACTCTACGCTCGGTTTCTATCGCTACAAACGACAACAACTTAGGGATTTCGTCATCATCAGGTTTTCTAGCCGCGGTCGGCAGGCTTAAAAAACGGCCCATAAATGGGCCGCGATCATTCCTGGGCCGTGCTTAGAAGGCTAGACTTCAATACGTCGGGGTTTGATAATTCGATTGGTCGCCTCAAAAGCGCCAACTCGTTCGTAGCTGCCTGGAGGCAATGCCTCCACCTCCAACATATCTTCCAGGCCAAAGGTGGCTTGAAAGTCTGGCAGCCAATTAATGAGGAGCTCTTGGCGCTCTTTTTGATCGGTGACCTTTATTGACCGGCACATTTTGGCAAATTCTTTTTTTGCTCTTGATTTAGCCAAAATCGGATACTGCTGGAGAAGCGAAGCTCGACATGGCTTTGCGGCGTGGGGCCACTCATTCGAGGTGAGTCCTCGACCAGTCATTTGGCAAAAAATGTCCCCCAAATAGTTGTGTTCGTCCGACACAATCACCCCAGTAATGAGAGCGAGAACGACACCGATATGAAACTTGGACTTAATAGGCATAAGCCGAGACCTCCTGATAGTTAATTTACGATTACTGAAGTAGCTTAATGGGTTTTTGTAAATAAGTAAAGTATCTGGCTGGTTTCGGAGCTAGTCTCATGACTTTTTAGCTTTAGCCGATACGGCCTGAAATTCGCTCTAGTTATTTGTTACTACCAGATTTTCCAGCCGGTCGGCCAGGGTATAAAATTTCTGCTCGCGGAGCTGGCGCGGCCGGGGTAAGTCGTTGACGATCACTTCTTTAACGGTACCCGGCCGGGCCGAAAAAACCACTACTCGATCAGAGAGCTCGACTGCCTCGTCGACTAAGTGGGTAACTAGAACGATTGTCATCCGGCGTTGCTGCCAAATTTTTAACAAATCCGCTCGCAAAGTTTTAGCGGTAAAGGCGTCGAGCGCCGAGAACGGCTCGTCCATATACAACACGTCTGGATCCATGACCATCGCTCGAGCCAGCCCCACCCGCTGTTTCATACCGCCGGATAATTCTTTCGGGTGCTTATTACCAAAGCCCTCCAGGCCAACCAATTTCATTTCCTCAGCGACGCGTTTTTTAATCAATCCTTCGTTTTGACCATTCATACGCAAGCCAAAACCGATATTTTCCTCGACCGTCAGCCACGAAAACAAGGCAAAGTTTTGAAAAACCAAACTAATTTTCAGCCCTGGCGAACGGGTAATGGTGCCGGTAAATTTTCTGTCTAAGCCAGCCAGCAACCGCAGTAACGTTGACTTGCCGCAGCCCGAGGGACCAATGAGTGTCAGAAATTCGCTCCGTCGAATATCGAAATTGACTTCACTCAAGACCGTCTCGCCAGCCCGACCATAGATTTGAAAAGTTTTCGAAACGTTTTGAACGGTAATGATTGGCTCGGAATTAGTTGTCATTTTGATAGGCGGTCGCTTGGCGCAATAAGGGCAGCCAGAATAATTTATTAATCATAAACAAGAGGAGCATTAAGCCGACGATGCCAAAGGCTAGTAAATTGCGCTGATTGTTTTCGCCGAGCACCCCAAGGTAATGGCCGATGCCGACGTGGACCCTAACCAGTAGCTCGGCGCCGATAATAAATTCCCAGCCCTCGCCCCAGCCGACGATCGAGCCGGTCAGAATGGCCGGCCAGAGTTCGGGCAAAGCAAAGTGCCAGAGCCGTTTGGTGCCGACCGCCCCAAAAATTGTTGCCGCTTCTTCCAGCTCTTGCCGCCGGTTTTTGACGGCGCCGACGATCGAAAAGAGGATCGGCCAGATCATTTCGAGGGCTAACACGGCCAAAATAATCGTTTCTGAATGACCCGCTAAACCAGCGATCAAGACCGGGAACAAGGCAAAACTGGGGAAACTCTGGAGGACGTCAAGTATCGGCAAGAAAATTGTTTCGATAATCGGCTGGGCAGTGACTGAGAGCGCTAAAATTAGCCCGACTATTAAGGCAACGACGTAGGCGACGGAGGTTCGCGCCAAGCTGGCGGCAAAACCGTCCAAAAATTGCCGATAATCCAGTTGTGACGTTCGCAGCAGTAGCACCAAAATCAACAAGATCGCTGCGAGCCAGACGAACGCGATCAAGCTGCCTAAACGTTTGGTTTTTAACACGTGGTGGCGGCGGCTGGTGTGCAGCCCGGCAGCAAAGCGCATGTATTTACTATAGCCGAATTAACCCATCGTGTTCTTAATTGACTACTTGGCTAACCCTTGCTACGGTAATTGGGCATGACAACCGAGGGGTCTCGCCACAAGATTGTCAGTCTCATTGCTGTTGCCGGATTGGTTCTGGGCTTCTTAGGCGCACCTGTTAGCCGGGCAGCGGCCAACTGCAGTAGTTTGCTAGCGACCGACAACAGCAAGCTTACCTACAGCCAACTTCTGGATAAGCAGACCTGTGTCCAGCAAGCCTTAACCCAAAACCAAAAAAATTTAGCCGCTACCCAGAAACAGGCCAGCGACTTACAAAGCGCCATTCATAACCTTGACGGCTCGATCTCCCAAACTCAAAACCAAATCAGCAACACCCAAGATCAGATTGGTACCACTAACTCGATCATCGACTCGCTGACCGGTCAAATTGCCGCTAACCAGGCTAAACTCGACGATTTGAACGCCAAACTCAAAGGCGCCTACGTCAACCTCTACGAACTCTCCCAAACCAGTACGGTCGAGATGATTATCCAGAGTAAATCCATTGACGATCTGCTCAACCAGAGCCAGTATATCGAGTCGATTCAAACTGATTTGCAAAATAGTATCGGCACGGCTAATAGTTTGGCCGCCGACTTGACCGGCCAAAAGCAGCAAAGCGAGCAGCAAAAAGCCGGCTTGCAAAATTTGAACAATCAATTAACGCAATCAAAGGCTTCGCTCGATGGCCAAAAAGCCCAAAAGAATTATTTGTTGAACCAAACCCAAGGCGATCAAGCCCGCTACGCCGCCCTACTCAACAACTTAAAATCGGAAGTGACGAAGATTTCTAGCGACCTTTACGCCAAACGCCAGCAGCTCGGGGGCTTTTTAGGGAGCGGCGGTAACGGTGGTTACCCGCACGCCAATAGCGCACCAGACCAACCCGATGAACACGGTTTTTTAACGCGCGAGTGTACCAGCTACGCCGCCTTTGCTTTTCAACGCAATTTCGGCCGGCCGTTTAATAACACTCGGCCGGGTTCCGGCTCGGCCTACAACTGGAACAATTTAGCCGCCGATCAGGGCTATCACGTTTCCGGCAGCGCTCAACCGGGCGATATTGTCCGCTGGGACGCTGGGCCGCTGACCAGCCAGTGGGGGCACGTCGCGGCGGTGGAAGTGGTTTATTCGCCCACCGATATCGTCGTCTCCGAGTACAACTGGATTCGCTACGCCTACGACGAACGGCGGATTAATCCCAACGATTTTGGCGGCCATAGCTACATCCGGCCGTAAACAATGACCATCAACCAAGCCATCCTTCTCGCGTATGGCGTTTTTCTGCTGATTATTTTAGTCATCAATTTCCTTTATTTTTTCCAGGTCTTTAAATACCGCTTGCCAGGCGACGCCTCGCTGCCGGTTCTGGCGCTCTACGTTATCGCGATGTTGTTTATTATTATCAGTACTGATTTACTACTAAATTTATGGCAATAACCACGACGGTTAACCAAAACGACCCGGCCTTTCTCTTTTTATCGCTTCATCCGGCCGAAACAATTCAGGCGGTGGTCCGCAAGCACCCAGCCGGCTTTTTAGGCACATTACTGATTGTTTTGGCGATGGCGATCTTTCCAATCTTGGTTTACATCATCGGGCCGTTGGCCTTTCCCCACACTTTCAACGAAGCTCGAACAATTATTCTTTTAATCAGTTCGTCGTTTTATCTGTTTTTGCTAACTTTTCTTTTCGGCGCCTGGCTAGAGTATTACTACGACGTCATCTTCATCACCAACGAACGGATTATTAACGTGGCCCAGCTCGGGCTACTGTCGCGGGAAGTCTCCGAGCTTGGCCTGGCCCAAATTGAAGACGTCTCGGCTCGGATGGAAGGCTTTTTCCAGAGCCTGTTTAACTACGGGTTGCTGGTGATTGAAACGGCCGGTGAAGGCACTAGCGACAACGAAAATCATCCAGGTTTGGGCGGTTATTTTACGATTAAGGACGTCCCCGACCCCAACCGGCTGGCCCGTTTAGTGATCGAGCTGCACCGCGGCGCCAGCGGCGACGACTCGAGCTAGCTCGCTCGCACCAGCAGCTTGTTGACCGTCAGAAATGCCTACATATCCCCTCTTGACAAGTAATATGGCTTGAGAGATATTGGATATATGAAGTACACGATCAAAGACTTTAGGGCCCAGTTCTCAACTGATGATATTTGTCTGGACTATGTTTTCAAGGCCAAATACCCGCAGCTCGCTAAAAGCTATTATCGTGTTAGTAAACGTAAGTGCTACGCCAATGGCGAAGGCAAGCAAATCCACCCTCTCAAAGGTACTATTTTTGAAAAATCCTCGACGCGCTTAACAGACTGGTTCTATGCCGTCTATCTATTTTCTGCTGCTAAAAACGGGGTCAGTGCTAAAGAACTTGAGCGACAGTTGGGTGTCACTTACAAGTGCGCTTGGCGAATGGCTCGGAAGATTCGAGAACTTATGGCCGAAAGTATCCCGAACAATCAACTAACTGGCACTGTCGAGGCCGATGAAATGTATGTTGGCGGTAAGCAGAAAGGGAGTAAAGATTTACGCAGCAAAGCGACTGTTGTCGGAGTTGTCGAGCGAAAAGGTAAGGCTCGCATCAAACAAACGGAAGCCTACCATCCGGTTAGTTATTTCAAGTTTGTTTTTGAACATGTTGAGAAGAATAGCCGAGTTATTACGGATGAGCACATAGCCTACTCACTCTTAGGCCGTCACGGATACCAGCACGAAGCAATTAAGCACAAAGACGGCGAATATGTCCGTAGTAAAGATATTCATACCGGCTATATCGACGGCTTGTGGAGCTTTATGAAACGAGGGTTACTTGGAACTTACAATGGCGCTGTTAGACGGAAGTATCTTCAGAGTTATCTGGAGATGTATCTTTTTCACTATAACCATCGGTTTGGTCCGACTCGGTCTCTGTTTCAGGAACTGATTGCCCGGGTTTGATCGCTTTGTGCAGTAAGTCAGTAAATTTTTCTTCGGTTGTGTCGGGGAGGTATTTTTCGTCTACTGATTTTTTTGGTTCTATTGTTGGCTCTGGTTGTGGTTTTTGATTTTGAGGTTTTTTCTTGTCCATGTGTGGTTACTTTAGCAGAATTGTTTTAGAGGCAGAACGATGAATATGAATATATATTTATAAGGACTCCACTTTTTTGTTGAGTGTATCTGGAATTGATCGAGATTTAGGATCAGCAGCTGATCTTTTTTGGTGCAACAGCTGCATCAATATGTATATATAAAGGACTCACGATTTTTCTTTTTCTAGCCAGTAGTTAGTTTCAATTTTGTAACAACGGTTGTTACATTTTGGACGGGTATATTTATATAAAACGTAGTAATTCTTAAAAACATAACCTGAAAAAGTACCCAAAACGGTATCAGGCCTGATACCGTTTACTAATCCATTTACGGCCAAATTTCGTTGACAACCGAACCATAAAAGATGACTGTAATAGTAGATATGAGGGGGCTCGCTAGAATTCTAATAATTGTTAGCTTAATAGCCGCCGCCTTTTCAGTTGGTTCTAGGGCGACAAATACTGCCCTTGCTCAAACCCCGCCACCGCTGACTATCACAAGCTGTAACAATCTTCTAAGCACACTAAACCAAGTTGCGGCCGGGAATATTGACAGTGTTTTACAATGCAAACTTGGCGACACGACCGCAACGTATAATTCCGTCTTTGCCTTACTCCAATTCAAAACCGAATATACTGGCAACCAGAACGACTACACGCCACCGGGTTACAACTACGCAACTGCTCAAAACTGGGCCAGTTGTGCCGCCACGAGTACTGGTAGTTGCACCATTAACGATGGTCATCAGGGCCAAACAGTTTCAACTAAATGGATTAATGACCGTTATCAGAATAATCCATCCGCCTGGTTCCGCGATTGCGGTCAAAATACAATCGATCAATATACTGGCTGGCACTGCCAAACAACCAACAGCAACTGGCAGCCGACCGTTAATGGTTTCGGGTATTACCGCACGGTGACGCATCAAGTTATAGCTCGGTTCGGTTGGGATAACTCAGCCACGTTAAACGGCCGAGTTAATAGCACGGACAATACCGTGACACTCTGGTGGGCCAAAGGTCTCCATACTACCAATAGTCGCTTAGTTATTGATCAAAATGTTGGTGATGTTACCAACATTAACAGTCCCGATCCTCAAACAGACACCGTTACCACCAGTTTTTCGATTACCCGACAAACACTTTTTACCTTAACCGGAACAGGGAGGATTAGTGGCACAGTTACGGCAACGTATAACGCTTCGCCCTGGCAAAGTACTCACGCTGTATCCCTAACCGCCAACCCGTCCACCCTCGGTAGCAGCCAAACCACAGTTCTCACATGGGGTTCAACCGGCAATCCAACCTCAATGACGATTGATCAAGGAATTGGGGCGGTTACCCCGGTCTCTGGCGGCAGCAGAACCACAGCTGCTCTAACCCAAACAGTTACTTTCACAGTCACCGGCACTTGGGCCAACGGCAATAAAACAGCGTCAGCTACAGTGACAATCGGTCAGCCAGATCTAACTCCTGACTCTAGTGGAGCAACAGTTACGCTCAGAGACACTACTGGCCACAGCTACGACAATCTGCCAATGGGAGCAAGTTTCGGCTCAAATATCTCGAGTGTTACTATCTCCGGCCTGAAAATCAAAAACTTAGGTCCAGGGACTTTTCAAGGAAGTGCTCCCTACCAACTTTCTCTCTATGATCCCGGTAACGAGCCAAACAAACATCTGTACGAGTATTCAGACAGCCTTTCGACCACGATAAGTCCCGACTCATCAGCAACCATTCCCAACCTAGTATTTTCTGCCGACAATCACCGAATTAAACTTTTATCGAATGCTTTCGCAAGCGAAGCCCTCCTTAATCACCATAATATTGTTGGACTCGATTTTATTGTTAACCCTACTCATGCTGTGCCTGAAACGGATTACGGTAATAATGACGCTCGAACCGACAATTTTCTAACCGCCCCCGCAATTGTCGCCTCAATGACTTCGGCTGATAATCACCCAGTCACGGGCGCCGTTTTAACGGTAGTCAGCGGCACAACCCGCTATCAAAGTGTTAGTAACGTTAGAGGAAGAGCGATAGTAGCTCCAGTTATCAGCCTGCTTAGCGGCACAGCAGATTACACTCTTACGGTTAGTATGGGCGATGTTAGTTTCCCTAATCTGACCCAAACTGTTCACGTGGATACCAACCGGATTTACGATGCCACATTCAGTCTCGATGGATTGCTAATTATTTCTCCCCAACCGAAAGACGAATTGTATTACGATCAAAATTACGCTTCAATTTCCCCGCTCGGCGGGAAAGTAATAATCGCCAACTCAAGCGGCCATCAATTTAGCACCAATGTCACCAACGGCATTGCGGCGTTTTCATCCCAAACCGACCCCTTACTAATCCAGTCTACATACCATCTAATCAGTGCTTCCGCTCTTGCTTATAGAAGTCCTGTCTCAGGCGATGTCGTCTACACCTGGCCTGAAAAAACACGACCGGATGACGCCACTCAAGACCAGAATAACCCGCCCTCATTTTCGTACAATTCATCGATCAGCACCGGAAATTTTCTGATGCTCATCCATAAAGAATGTGACGACTTCAGCACAAATAGTTTTAAGGTATGTTTTTACGACACGCCCGACACAACTCAACTCAGTAGGAAAAACACCCTGCCTACTGTTCAAAAAGAAGTGATTCGATACAAGACTTGGAAAAACTTTCCCTTAACCATCCTGACTGTCGTGCGTATTGGTTCCGACATTAAATCCGAACCTAACGGGTATTTTGACCCCGCCCATCCCGACAGAGGGCTTACCTTAGACTCGCGTGAAGTTAATTATATGAGTGGTGATTTGCTGCAAACTACCGCGGATCACGAAATGCTTCATGCCCTCGACTATTCTTACGGCTCAGGTCAGGTGCCTATTTCAGCTTCTTCCACTGATTATAAGCAGTCGCTCGATCAACAACTGGCCAGCCCGACCGGCAGAACGCTTTGGGATATCGCCGCCTTTAATTGCGCGTACACATCTTCTTCAAATTGTGCTGCAACTATTGGATACTCTGCCGCCGATCTTCTTGATCCCAACGTTGATAAATATCCTGAATCGCTAGCAACATCTCTATCGAGCATTTGCGTCTATCATCAACAAGTTATTGATCGACTCAATAATATAACTGCGTATTGGCAGCAAAATATTGGGACGCCGCCAACCGACTTGCTAACTCAACGGGATAACTTACTGCATCGTCTTCAAGGTCAAAATGCTAGTGGAGCTGTAGTCGTTCCGCAGTTCCAGCAATGGTATAACGAATGTCTGAGCTCATGAGAACACGCTACCTACGATATATAACGTTTGGTTTTGCAGTAGTCGGTCTAATCGCTGGCGGCATAATAATTATTCACTCCCGCCTCAACGCACTCGAAACTACAACAAATGGGCAGGCCAACTTACTGACTACATCTCTAGACATTAACGTGCTCGAAGATGGACAGCCGGGGTTGGGTTTGCTCTTGATAAACGGCGATTGTCCGGAAAAGTCCTTACCATCGCAAGCAGGAGCGTTTCACTGCGATTTAGTTGCTCAGTCGGGTGCTGCAAACTACTCTATCAGGAGCATAAACTTCCAGAGCTTTACTAACAAAACGGTTTATTCGTTGCCAATTTTTCCAAAGAGCAGTGAGCCTCACTCGCTGACAGTTAAACCTAATAAGCGGATCAGCCTACTGGTAACAATTAACCAGGGTCAGATCCAGCTTGAGCAGTTCGATGGCACTAATTACGTTAGCTTTGATCCAGCAACCGGATTTAAGTAACTTTTAGTAGACCAATACTCTAATCTGAAAGCGCCCCGTGTCGTTGACGTCGGCGGTAATTGACAGAAATGTGTTATCTCCTCCGGCGCCGTGAGCCAAGATTGACGAGGCTGTGCTTTCTTGAACTGGATACTGGCTCTTATTTAACTGGTTCTGTAGTTTTTTCATGTCTGTTGGAGTAATCTCTTTGGTGGTTTCGTAGACAAATAACGGGTCTTGAACGCCGATGCTATCGTGTTCTTCTTGGGTTAAGGTTCTGCCGCAAGCGCCCTCAAAGGCCGAACAGTTGTTGGTCTCACTAACCCCCACTAAAGTCACCGTGCCAAGTGTAGGCTTGAGAACATCCTCAAGCAATATTTTATTCATTGCTTCGGCGTCAATCGATAGAACTCTAGCTAACTGCTCATTGACTGTTAAAGCCTTGGCAGGAGCGGTTGTGGTAGTCGGTTTGGCCACTGACTGATTTTTCAGCAAGTAGTACGTTCCGCTTCCAACCACTAGAGCCGTGACAATTACGCTTAATATTATCTTTGAAATTGAACTCATTATTTTTTCCTCCATTTACTAAACTCTGATCGTTTTAAGTAATTTAAACAAGATGCTGAGTTTCAGCTCCATAGAAGGGATGCGCTAAGAACAGTTCTACTTGTCATAAGGGGATATGTAGGCAGAAATGTCTGTACAACGAGGGTATGCGGGCTTTGGTAAAACTCACAATTTTCGCTTTATTGGCGGTTTCTTTACTTCCCAATGGCAGCCGGGCCTTTTCGCTTCAAAGCCTCGGTTCAGCCGTCAGTGCCACCACCAACCAGAATTTGTACCGGCTGCGCGCGCCCGGCAAAACCTGGCAACTGGCCAGCATAACCAGCGACCAATTGAGTGCGGCGCCGATTGTTTTCAGCAACCAATTAGTTTTTACCGCTAAAACCGGCTCGCTGACCAAGCTGTATCGCTCGACCGGCCTGGCCGCCACCGAGCTTGGCAACATTTCGGGCGACGCCTTGGCGCTTCAGAGCTTGGGCGATGCGATAATTGTTGGCAGTCAAACGGGCCAAACCCTTGCCGCCACCGAAATTACTAACGACTGGACCCTAATGCCGCTGACGGCCGCCCCGTTGATCGCCCTCGACCAAACCAACCGTTTCTACCGGGTCGGCGGCCAGCTGTTTTTCGGCCAGCAGTTCAATCAATTTGTTCGGGTGCTGCAGTGGCAAAATCACAGTTGGCCGGTGGTGGCTAGCTTCCCTTGCGCCGGCAGCGTCTTGGTGACGGCGCCGCTCGTCGGTTTTAGTTGCGCCGACGGCCAGTTTTACTACCAGTTAAACCCCACTAATTACCAACCGCTTTTCCCGGTCAGTGTCCAAAACATTACAACCGGCGGCGGTTTAGTTGCCGCCACCGACGCGGCCAACAACTTGTATGTTTGGCACAGTAATTTACTAGAAACTTTCGCTCTAAATTTAACCGGCCGAAGCGTGACCGGCCTCAAACTCCTGGCCGACCGCGTCTTTTTACGGCTCTCCGATGCGAGTTGGTGGGAGTTCGGCTTAACAAGCCACGTTTTAACAGCGCCGCCCGGCGATTTGACCAACCTAGCGGCCGCGGACGGCACCAATCGGCTATTGGTGAAAGTTGGCCCAAGCTATTTTGTTTCTGACGGGCCGGAGAGTTGGCAGTTAGCGACCACCGACGGCGATTTGACGGCACTGAAAAAAGTGCCTGGCGGCTGGTTGGCTTGGCAGCCCGGTGCCAGCTTGGTGCAATTTGCCGCCGACAATACTAACGCCTTCAAAAAAGTCACCGGCGCCTGGGCCAGCTCCAGCCAACTCCAGGCTGTCTACGCCCAAGCCGGTCTCGGGTTGATTTTACTGCTCAACTCTTCCAGTAACCCTAACCTGTATCAATCAACCGATTTTCAATCTTGGTCGCGCGTCACCTTACCAACGGCACCGACCTACACCGTCTCAATTGGTGAGGCCCGCAGCCTACCGGCTAACGCCTTGGCCGAAATCAGTGGGGTAGTCAGCGTGCCGGTCGGCGCCGTTGGTAGCGAAGCGCTTTACCTGCAAGACGAAACCGGCGGAATTCAAGTTTTTCTCGATAATAGCAAAGGCGCGCTACCAGGCGGTGTTAACAAATTAGCCACCGCTACCGGTCAAATCAGTACCAGTCAAACCAAGCGGCTCATCCTTTCGGCGCTGGACGATCTAGCGATCGGTTCGGCTCAAACTTGGCCGTTGAGTGAGTTTGGCGTCGATGAGCTGGTTAACCACCTCGGCCAAGCCGTCACCGTCAAGGCCAACTTGAGCGCCACCGCCAGCGATAGCTTTAACCTCACGACCGCTGGCGGCTTTTTAAAGTTTCATTTCCCTACCAACCTTCTTAACTATGCTGCCGGCTCACTCGCCCAGTTGCCGCTAGTGACCGACTACAACTCGTCGAGCGGCGCCATCGAAACTTGGTATTTAGGCAGTGGCGCTAGTTTGATTAGCGCCCCGGCTACTGGTGTCATCAACGCTACGACGGCTGCACTCACCAGTGCCGTCAGCTCGACTACCACCAAAACCGTTGGCAAAACTCTGACCACTCAAGTCAAAAAAAGCTCAACGGTCGCCGCCGCTGCCGGCGCTTCGTTGCCACTCGCCGCTGGGTCGAACCAACCGACGCTAGTTGCTGGCGCCCAAGAAAACGACTTCGCTCAAACCGCGGCGTTGGCAGTGGCCAGTTTCCTGGCCGGGGCTTTAGCGATCCGCGGCCGTCGTTTCAATAAGTTATTTGGCCTCTAAAGCCGGGGTCGGTTCCGCGCGGAAGGTCGCCCAAAAATACCGGCCGAGTGCCCCGAGGCCCAACAAGAAGAAGGCGAATTTTACCAACGGCCCGATGAAGGGGATAAAACCGATCAAAGCGCTGGCGACTAGGCCAATTAGCAAGGTCAGCCAATTAGTGACGGCCGGTTTTTTTGTAACGAGCTGGTAGAGCCAGGCGCCAAAGGCGAGTTTGCCGATGAAACCGCCCAGTACCGCTAGTAGCAACCAAACTAACCCAAGTAGCATGGCCAAAGGCAAGCCAATCAAGGTAATCGCGATAATGAAGATGGCGATCGGGAAGACAATCAGCAGCGCCAAACCGTAGCCGATCGCCGCCGTCGGCGCGCTCAGGGCTTTATCGACGATAATTTGGCAGCGTTTGGGCAGCAGGAAAACTAGCACCAGACCCAGGATTAACGAGCCGAGTAAGCCGGCCAGGGCGGCGAAACTACTGAAAATCGCCAGGTTATTAGTTCGGTTTTTGACCAGAGTGAAATGGTTAACGCCTGTTACGGTGCCGCCGGTTTCGATGGTCGCCGCTTGGGCGGCGTGAACGTTGACGTTGCCGTTAACGATGCCAGTTTTCTTCACCGTCAGTTCGCCGTAACTGGTGACCGAGCCGGTCTGGCCACTAATGGTTAGCGCCCCGGCCGAGCGAACTTCACCCTTGACGCTGCCGTTAATAACAACATTTGAACCGGCAGTATAAAGACCGCCATTAACTACCGCGTCCTTAGTCACGGTAACGGTTGAACCGGCGGCGAAAACGTCGCCGTTTATAGTGCCGGAAATAGTGACGTTATCGCCAGCCGCGCGCAGGTTATTGCCGACGTTTCCCCGCAGATTGATGGTTTGGCCGGCCGCAAACAAGCTATTTTCGACGTTGCCGTTCACCACGACAGTTTGGCCGGCGGCCGCCAAATCGCCGCTGGTTGCGGCGTCAACGGTAATACTTTGGCCGGCGGTGTAAAAATTATGGTGATGCTCGCTGGCTGGGACGGTCACGTCGCCGTTTGAGTTAGTCGCGAATTCAGCGGCTCGAGCTAAACCTAGCGGTAACAGTAAACCGATGATCGCCGCCGCCAGCCAAAGCTTTCTCATGCTTTCAGTTTACCACCGCTGTAAAGCAGCGGCTAGTGATGGGCGCCCAGACGCGCTAAAATGAGGCTGAATGAATCAGCTCTACCGCCAACTCCGCCACGCCTTTCACTACCAGTTGCCCGAACGGCGGCAAATTATTGCCTGGCTCATTAGCCTGGCCGTCTTCATCGCCATCATTTTTTTCGGCCATCACAGCCTGCCTGGCGACAACGGTTTTTTGGCCTACAGCTTCGGCTTGTACGCCTTAAACTCGGTAGTTTTCTTGGCCTTATTCTCCGAACGGCCTAAACTAAAACTAGTGATGTTGACCTCGATCTTTTTGCTGGAAATTGCCGCCATCGGCTTTTTCATATTGGGCGTTGCCAGCCCCCGCTAAGCAATGGCTAAACCGTTTCGCGTTCGGCTTTTTGAAGTGATACCTGGCCTGCTGACTTGGGCGACGCTCTCAGCGTTAGTTTATCTTGCCCTTTTTGCCCCGCTTACCTTGGCAGTGGTCGTCTTGGTTTACGCTATTTATTGGTTGCTGCGAGTCTTTATTATGACTGGCCACTTAGCCGCTGGGTTTTGGCGCTACCGGCAAGAGCAGAAAATTGATTGGCTGAAAAAACTCCAGGCCGAATACCCGGCCGATTGGCAGCGTTTTTACCAGCTAGTGATTATACCAACGTATAAAGAAGACATTTCTATCCTCCGCCACACCCTAGAAGCCCTGGAGCAAAGCAACTACCCAAGCGAGAAATTGTTGGTGGTGGTGGCCTTTGAAGGGCGGGAGAAAGAATTGGCGCCGGTTTACGCGCCGAAACTCCAGTTTGAATTCGAGCACCGCTTCGGAATGTTCTTAACAACATCTCACCCTGCCGATATCGCTGGCGAGGTGCGCGGCAAAGGGCCAAACATTACCTGGGCCGGCCGGCAGGTGAAAAAAAATATCGATTCCCGACAGTTGAATTACACCGACGTTATCACCACCACCATCGACGCCGACAACCGCGTCGACCGCAATTATTTCGCCAATTTGACCTGGCATTACCTGGTCACCCCCGACCCCGTTCATAAAAGTTTCCAGCCGCTGCCGATGTATTTCAACAATATTTGGGCGGTGCCGGCGGCTATTAAGGTGATGGCGCTTGGCTCGACCTACTGGCAGATGATTCAAGCGATGCGGCCGCACTATTGTCGGAATTTCGCCGCCCACGCCCAAAGTTTTGCGGCGCTCGTTAAGACCGATTTTTGGTCGGTGACGACTGTCGTGGAAGACGGTCACCAGTACTGGCGCAGCTACTTCGCCTTCAAAGGTAACCACCACGTCGTGCCGATGTTTGTGCCGATCTATATGGACGCCGTTCAGGGCGACAATTTTGCCGACACCAGTCGCGAGCAGTATCTCCAGCGTCGGCGCTGGTATTGGGGCGTTTCGGACGTGCCGTTTGTTTTCCTAAATTCGTACAAGAATAAAAATATTCCGTTTTTTTACAAATGGCTGCAACTCGGCCGGTTAATGGAGTCGCACTATTCTTTAGCCACCCAGTCGTTTATTTTGCTGTTCGGCTGGCTACCGGTAGTGTTGCACGCTAGCTTCACCGCCACTGTTTTTGGTTTCCATTTCCCGATAATTTACCGGATTTTCCTGGCTGCTGCCTGGATCGGGATGATCGCCAACATGATTATTGCGGCGCTGATGGTGCCGCCCCGGCCGGGCAAGAACTCGGCCTATATTTTCCACACAATTAAAGAGTGGATTTTGGCGCCGCTCCTCCTCCCCCTAACTGGCATTTTTTTCTCAGCAATCCCAGCCATCGACTCGCAAACCCGCCTGCTGTTCAATAAGCCCTTCACCGTCTTTAATGTCACTAAAAAAGCGGCAATTCCCGGCGGCATTTTGGTGGAAACCCAGACGAAGTAATACTTAACAACTCTCTATCTCTGTCTTAAGAAAGGCTAAGAATTGTCCTTCGCCCGCTTTGCCGTTGCCAATCTGAAAGTTCTTGCTACTATCGGAGGAGATGCATCGGGGGAGGGGACGGGGAGTTTTGGTAGTTATTGCTCTGGTGACGGCGTTGGTCGGCGCCGGTATTTTTCCAGCGTTGACGAAGGCCAAAACGCGGGTTGAGGCCAATGTTTTTCTGCCCAACGTCGGTTACAGCATTGCCAGTTTAAGCTCGCTAGAAACTACGCTAGGCGTTCGTTTCACGGCGGCGATGTGGTATCAGGACTGGTCCAGCAGTTTCGACCCGACGCCAGCCAACAATCTTCACGCCAGCGGCCACTTGCCGGAATTAACCTGGGAGCCGCAAATGAGCGGCAACGGCATTGCCTACGACGACGTCATCGCCGGCCATTACGACGCCTATCTTACTAACTTTGCCCAGGGGGTGGCCGGGCTGGGCTACCCGATCCGCGTCAGTTTGGCGCCCGAAATGAACACCGACTGGACGCCCTGGGGGATGGGCCTGCACGGCAACAACCCAACTAATTTCAAAGCCTTCTGGCAGCACGTCGTTGGAAAATTCCGGGAAGCCGGCGCTAGTAACGTCGTTTGGGTCTGGTCGCCCAACGTCACGCCCAGTAACGCCAACCAACTTTACGGCGGTAACCTCGGCAACCTCTACCCAGGCGACAGCTTTGTCGATTTAATGGGCCTAGACGGCTACAACTGGGGCAGCAGCCAGTCGTGGTCGGTTTGGCAGAGCTTTAGCCAGGTTTTTCAAAGCTCGTATCAGCAACTGCTCGGGGTCAGCAGTAAAAATATTATTTTAATGGAAGTCGCCTCGGCCGAAGCCGGCGGCAGCAAAGCCGCCTGGATAACCGATATGTTTAGCCAACTTCAAAGCGGTTACAGCCGCATTCAAGGCTTTACCTGGTTTAATATTAACAAGGAAACCGACTGGCGGATTAATTCCAGCCCCGGTGCCCAAGCCGCTTTCACCGCCGGCTTTAACGGCACAGCCACCAGTAGCGGCTCGGGCAGCGCCAGCAGCGGAGCGTCGGCAGCCGGGATGAATAATAGCGCCGCCAAACAAACATTCGCGACCGCTAAACCCAGTAATCCAACCGCTGCGCCCACCCCGACGGCCAATGCTGCCACAGCGCCAGATCCGTCAACCGCTCCGAGCCCGGCCGACCAAAAATATCCGGTTAGCGGCGTCTTGCCCACCAAACTAGCCGGTAATTTAGTTTCGGCTGCCACCGTCAAACAGCTTTCCTCGCCGGAAGTCGGCGTGATCTTTGCGACAATACTGGCCGGGTTACTAGCCATCGCCTTTTTGGCCAGCCGCCGCTACCGTTCGCTGCACGCCTCACCACTCTTGCCGCTCGGGCTAGCGGTGGAGCGGGTGGAACGCTGGTTTGGCATCGGCCACATCGACAGCGTCCTGCATCGCCGCCACTTTGCAAAACGCCGGTGGTTAAAAGCGCGGTATTTTCGGGAGTGAGCGGGAGGAGGGCGCTATCTTAGCCATTGACCGGCAGCGCCACTCAGCTAAAGTGAACTCAGCATGCTCAATTGCCGCAATTTACTAGCTGCCGTCGCGGCAAGCCTACTAGTTTTGCCGGCGCTCGGTAGCGCTCTGCCCGTTCGGGCGGCCGATAATTTAATTGCTAACCCGTCGGTTGAACTAGCTACGACCAACCCCAACCAACCCGACAGCTGGCAAACCGGGTACCTGTGGGGCGACCTGGACGCGAGTTATCAGTACCTCAACACTGGCTATCAAAGCCAACATTCGCTAAAAATTACCGTCAGCCGTTTTGTTTCCGGCGACGCCAAGTGGTTTTTCGACCCCTTCGCCGTTACCCCCAACCAAGCCTACAGATTCACCGATAGCTACCAAGCCAGCATCGCTACCCAGGTGGTGGCGGCTGTCACTAAAACCGACAATTCTACCCAGTACATCGGCTTAAAAGACGCGCCGGCTACCAGCGCCTGGGCGAGTTACTCCGACACTTTCGTCGCGCCAGCGGCCGCCGCCAGTGTCACGGTTTACCATTTAATTAACGCCGTCGGGTCGCTAACCACCGACAACTTCTCGCTCTCGGCCGTCAGCTCCACCTTCAATCGTGGCATGGTTAGCCTGACGTTTGACGACGGATGGGCCTCGCAAGCCTCGGCCGGAGCGCCGATTCTCAACCAGTTTAACGACAAAGCCACCTTTTATATTATTACCGGGGTCGTCGGCCACGCTGCCGATGGCTATATGACGCTTAACCAAGCGAAAGCCTTGGCGCAAGCCGGCCAGGAGATCGGCTCGCATACCGTTACCCACCCCGACCTAACAACCCTTTCACTAAAAAGGTTAGACCAAGAGCTGTCGCAATCGCTCAATTATTTAAAAACTAAAGTCACACCGGTTGTCGCCGACTTTGCCTACCCGTACGGCGCCTATAACGCCGTTACCACTCGTGAAGTTAAAAAATATTACCGCTCGGCCCGAACTTCTGACGTCGGGTTGAACACCAAAACCGGCTTTGATCCGTACCGAATTCAGTCGGAGTACGTGACGCCGCAAACGACTTTGGCCGATTTCCAGGGCTGGCTGGACCAAGCTAAAAATCAGAACGCTTGGTTGGTGGTGATGTACCATCAAGTGGATAATTCCGGGAGCGCCTATTCAGTTACGCCCGCACTGCTGACCGCCCAACTTCAAGCCCTTCAAAATTCCGGCTTGGCCGTCAAAACCGTCGCCCAAGCCCTCACCGAACTGCAAGCGCAATTGTAAGTAATAACAAAAAGCCTGACCCGATAGAGTCAGACTTTTTCTTGGTGGAGCTGCCGGGAATTGAACCCGGGTCCGAAAACCGACGATCTACATCTTCTACAAGCTTAGGCTGATTAATTTCTTAATTTACAGGCTTGAAACAGTCAAAATACCGGTAAAAGCAGCACTAAATTTTCGACTAATTGTTGGTGCCAACAACTGGCTTACCCACTAATTTGACGCCTTGAAAATCTAGTAGGGTCAAGATTCAAGACGGTCTAACACGGTTTAGGCGTAGACTGGCGCAAAAGCAGGAGCAGCGAACAAGTTCGCGGCTAGAGCTTTTACTTTATTTATAGCGTTTGCACGTATAATTTTATCCTCTAAGGCAGAGATTTCCGCTTGCCAATGTAGGTGTCAATGTTCCCGTCGAAGCCAAGACAGCCCCAATGGGTCATTTATACCAGACTCGGGGCATAAAGTCAAGGCTGGTACGACTAAATTAGCATTGACTTTAGTGTAAAGCTTCCTTTACACTGCGGCTAGATTATGACGATGAAGATTCGTTTACTGTTACGCGATTTACGGACTTCCCGCGAACTGAGCCAAGAAGAATTGGCCCGGGCTTTGAACCTATCGCGACAGTCAATTATCTCGCTCGAACGCGGCGAATATCTGCCGAGTTCACCGGTCCTGCTCGCCATGATGGAGTTTTTCAACTGCTCGATTCACGATTTAGTGGACGGCATTAACGTGCGGATGATTCGGCTAATTCCCGGCGACGAAGCCGACAACACTGAAACTTTCCTGCCGTTAACCGCGGCCGATGACGACGGCCCGGAACCGACCACCGCCTTAGGCAGCTGGCAGCCGGGCTACGCCGCTGCTGCCGGCGCGATGAATGTTCGTGAAGACGCTACCAGCTATCAAATAGAAATCCAAGCCCTTGGCTATAGTGAGAAAGATCTCACCCTCGAATTAACTAACAACACCCTGGTAGTGACCGGCCACAAAAAAGCCGTTAGTGACGCAACTGGCCTCATCCATAGCGAATGGCAAAACAGCGAATTTTCTCGCTCCATTAACTTCACGACGCCTATCGACGACAGCCATGTTGAAGCCAAATTAGAAAATGGTTTACTGACGGTGGTCGCGCCGAAAGCCCAGCCGCCACAACCAAAAACGAAAAGAATTATTGTTAAGAAAAAGTAATTCTCGGGTTTTTCCAGGGTTCTCCGTTGACTTCTTAACTGCTTATCGCTATAGTTTGGGCAGCACATCGATCTTTCACATTTTGTGATCGGTGAGGAGTTCTAAGATGAAATTCTTCGCAATTCTCGCAGTTTTCGTCGGCTCTCTGCTCGCCGGTTGCGGCGGCGGCGGAGGGGGTGGTGGCATTGTCGCAACAGGCCACATCGTTTTTGTTTCGTCCGAAACTAGCCACACTTCCAAGCGTATCTATCTGATGAGGGCCGATGGCGTCGGCCAACCGACGGCCCTAACCGATGGCTCGGCAAACGCCGACGCACCGGCCCTTAGCCCAGATGGCCAAAAGGTTGTCTTTACCTTGGCCATGAGCGGCAACACCCAAATCTGGACGATGAATAAGGATGGAACCGGTTTAGCCCAACTCACCAACTCATCCGGCGATAACGCTAGCCCCTGTTTTAGCCCTGACGGAGTGAAAATTGCTTTCATGTCGTCACGTAATGGGAGAGACCAGATTTTCACCATGAACGCGGACGGCTCGGTGGCTACCCCATTGACCGACCTAAATTCAGACAACGACTGTCCGGTCTTCTCTTCTGACGGCCTCAGTATTGTTTTCGCTTCCCAGCGCGACGGCAATAGCCACATCTACATTATGAACGTCGACGGATCTAACCCGATCCGCCTGACAAATTCGAGCAGCGGCGATACCCACCCAACTACCAATCCTGCCTTCGGCCAGGGCAACGTTATCGCCTTTGAGCGTGATACGGCGGTTGGTAAAGACATCTACGTTGTCAACTCAAAAACCCTTATTGAAACTCGGCTGACCAATAACGGCCACGAAAACGGCCAGCCAGCTTTCAGCTCGGATGGTAACTGGATTGCTTATTCGTCCAACGAAAGCGGCAACCCGGAAGCAGTTTTCGTTATGCGCGAAGACGGCTCGAATCATCATTTGGTTGGCAATGGCCTGCCTTGGTCGTACAACCCAAACTGCGGCCTCTAATCCTCTGCCCTGCGATCTACTACCGGACTTTCAAGGTCCGGTTTTAATTACTTGGGGTTGCTTATTAACGTAGTAAGCGACGGAAATTTGCTCGCCACCGCAGTTTGCCAGCTTTTTAGGTAGTTAGTGGAGTCCGCCACATGGCCAATGCCGGGAATATAATTCGAGTTGTACGTGTAGGATTTCTGGCCATTTTTTAGAGCACTAGCGATGGCCAGCCTTCGCTCAGTTAATGTCGAGGTATCCAAAACGCTTAGATTGGTACTCTGAAGCGGCGAATTTCTCACTTGGATATAGGCAAAAAGCGCAGCCAGAGAAAAAAGGCAGCCAATGAGCAGAACGCCATCAATAATGATGTTGAATTTTTGTGGCTTTATTTTCCCGGCAAGCATACGCTAATTAGCGTATAGAGTACCGCTCACATTCCATTTCAGTGGCATCATTAGCCCGGCCGCTTCAGTGAAGTCGTTGCCGCCGTTATGGGCATCGCCGTCAAAGTTGCCGGCAATCCAACCGTAAGCGCCGCTGCTATAAAAGCCCCCAATGTTGTCCTGTTGGTTCGTGTCGCCAACAGCGCCAGGGCCAACAAAACGGTGATTATCACCAACCTTGTAAGACAAGCCACTATTTGTAGAATCGACAATTGAAAAACCCATCGTTGAGTAGTTGGTATTGATCCCGGGTGTGCCAGCCGGGGCGACCAAGCCAAAGAGGTAGCTATTGGTAGCGAAGCAGGCGGTGCCGTCATTTTGGTAGCAATTGGTGGGAACGGTGGGCGCGTCCCATGTTTCCGTGGCAAGGGTCACGCCACCACAAATTTTAGTATTTGGATCAAGGACGCCGTCTTTATAAGTAACTTGCCACTCAGCTGGGCCGATGGCAAATAATTTTCTCGTACTGGTGTTACTGGTACCGACTACTAAATTAGTGGTATTAATCGCTAATAATTTCGTCGCCTGCCAATTAGCACAATAAGTACTCTGATTGCCGCTGCCCTGCTGGGCATGGGCGATGGAGACGGCGTAGCCCTTGCTCGTCGAAAGATTATTGGTGTGAAACGCCAAAAATAAACCGGCACCGATCAGTAAGCCGCCGATTGCTACTTTGGCGATTGTTAAAGTCTGCCCCTTCCACTGCATAGTTTTATACTGCCCAAGCCCTGGCGGCCTGTCAACTACTTACTTCACGGAAATCGTATCGATCATGTCACCGACGGCGATCTTGTGAACAACATCCAAACCAGCGGTGACTTTGCCGAAAATGCTGTAGCTTTTTGGCAAAGTTGGATTGTCGGCCAGCATAATGAAGAACTGCGAGCCGTTGGTGTTGGGGCCAGCGTTGGCCATCGCCAAAACCCCTTCTTTATAGCCGTCTTTATACGATTGAGTGGCCGGATTTAATTCGTCAGCGAATTTAGCCCCGTAAATAGACGTGCCGCCGGTGCCGTTACCGCTCGGGTCGCCGCCTTGAATCACGAAATTAGGTTCGACGCGGTGAAAGGTAAGACAATCGTAATAACCGTTTTTAGCCAGCGTCACAAAGTTCGTCACAGTTTTGGGCGCGTCATTGGGGTAAAGAGCAACGCTGATGTCACCTTTGGCGGTTTTAATAACGGCCGAGGTGGCGCTGATTTTTTCAAAACTGGTCGGGTCTTTTTTGGCGTTGGGGTTGGTCACGGTGCACTCCTTTTTAGTTACATTATTTTTTGAGCCGGGAATTAAGAAAAAAGCGCCCACGGCCAATATGGCGATAATTCCGATGGTTAAAAAAGTTTTATTCATGTGCGCGGTGAGGGGATCGAACCCACGGCCCCGATCACGTCAAGATCGTGCTCTACCACTGAGCTAACCGCGCGATACAAGGCTCATTTTACCAATTCAAGGCTGACTTGGAAAGGTAACTCCTTCGTTTTTCAGGCAAAATACGGTAAAATTAGAGAGTTACTAGCTCCCATCGTCTAGTGGCCTAGGACGTCGCCTTTTCATGGCGAAGATCAGGGGTTCGACTCCCCTTGGGAGCGCCAATTGAAAAAGCTGAAGAACTATATCGGCCAATTTAGGATCTACTCGGCGATTGATTTAGTGATATTACTGATTGCTGCTCATACTCCGGCAGTCGCTATTATCGGAGCTTTATTACTCAACTTTGGCTTCATGGCTCATCTGGAAATGTTTCATCAACATCCGTATCGTCAAAAATTGCCAAAATACCTCGCCGTAGCGCTTTACGCTTTGGGGTCAGTCGCGTTTTACCATATCGAGGGCTTATTCTATATTTTATGGTCGCAACTATACGTTCTGAAGAAGGACCCCCGCTGGGGTTGGCTCTCGCCAATTTTCAGAGGTGCTCAAGTACTTTTTTTGGTCGCTGCCAGTGCGGGATACAGCTCCCGTATAGCGTGGCTTGCATTTGGATTAATCGCTCTTCGCAATTTTATCGGAGATTTAAGAGATGTTAAAAAAGATGAAACGGAGAAAATGCGCACATTACCAATCGTTCTTGGCGTGAAGTCGGGAGTAGGGTGGGCGCATTTACTTTTTCTAATATTCACTAGCCTTGTATGGGGAAATATTGCACATCTAAATGTTTTCTTGTTACTGGCTTTGATTATTTTTGAGTGTTTTACTTATACTTGGACTGCTCGGTAAGTGGGAGTATACATAAATTAATGGAGTATTTATTTCCACTGATCGATCGCCAAGAAGTGGCCGAAGGGACGATGACGTTCTTTTTTGACACAACTGGCAGCGATTACACATTCAAGCCCGGCCAGCACACCGATTACACGCTCATCGACCCGCCGCAGACCGACGCCGAAGGCAACACCCGGACATTTAGCTTCGTTAACTTGCCCGGCGAAGGGAAAATCCAGATCGCCACCCGGATGCGCGACACCGCCTTCAAAAACAGCCTGAAAACGATTCCGCTGGGCACCAAAGTGAAAGTCAAAGAGCCGATGGGCCGGATGACCTTGCACCAAGACACCTCGAAGTCCGCGGTCTTTTTGATCGGCGGCATCGGCATTACGCCGGTGATGAGTATTATCCGGAGCATTAAACAAAGCGGCGATAGGCGAACTTTTTACCTTTTTTACTCGAACCCGTCTCAAGCCGCCGCCGCCTTTTACGACGAACTCAAAACTTTGAGCGAAGCCGACAAAAATTTTCACTTTATCCCAATCTTTACCGACACGCCACCCGCCAATTGGCAGGGCGAAACGGCCCGGATTGACGCCGCGATGATTAAAAAGCATGTAAAGAACCCGACCCAATGCGTTTTTTACAGTTCTGGCCCGCCGGCGATGGTCAGCGCCATGATTAACCTTGCCGAAGAACTCGGCTTGCCCGAAGAACAAATCAAAAGCGAAGACTTCTCCGGCTACTAGCCAAAAAGAATTACGCAATTACTAAATTGCAGATTTCGGCTAAGCTAATTATATGCAGCGGCCAAAATTACTCCGTAAATTAGTAATTCCGAAGTTTAGCTATTCTCGTTACCGGGCTTTCACGCTCATTGAAGTTTTGATAGTGATCACTATTATTGGCATTTTGATGGCGATCACCGCTGGCATTTACGGCGCCGCCGAGGCCCGCTCGCGCGACCAACAGCGCTTAAGTAACCTAGACACTATCGATAACGCCTTGGAGCAGTACCACCTCGATAACCACGCCTATCCGCAAGACGGGCTGACGGCCAACAACGTGCTGGTGGCCAAATACCAACTGGAAGCCATCGAGGGCTGTGCCGTAAGCGGACCGAGCGGCAAAGGCTACCTAGCGCCGCACTACTTGCCCACCGTTCCCGAAGACCCGCTCCACCACCTGGTCGTCAGCGGCAGCGGTAGCGATTGCAACACCAGCCCGTTCGGCCAGTATTTATACATAACCAATGCGCCCAGCAGTAGCGCCGCCGTCCAAGCCTATTACTTGATGGCTCGCCTGGAACGGACTAGCAACATGAGCCCGGCTGGCAGCGCCGCGGCCTTACAAGCCGGTTCATTTGGCAGCAGTTATTGGGGGCAAATTATTTACGGGCCCTCTTCAACGCTGGTTTTTTGCGACCAAGGCAGCAGCAGTAGTCAACAAGCCAGTTGCACCCAGAATTTTTTCAAAGCCAACAACCCCAATTAACTTTGGGAGAGGGCGTAGCGGCTAACTTTTTGCCACGAGAGCGGTTGGCGGCCCCGGACAGTCGCCCGAAAAAGCGAGTAAATAAGCGAGCTCAAGTTAATTAGGTGGAAAAAGCCGAAAAGCGGCGCGTAGGGCAAAGCCCAGAACTGGCCGGTCAAAGCGACGGTGGCAACGCCCAAGCTGGTCGAGATTAAGAGCGACAGGCCGTAAAGCTTCAAGATCACCAGCGGATGAACGGCCGCCAGCGCTAAAATCACTAGCCAAAGCCCGACATCGGCGACCAACAGCAATACTTCCAAGTTAATTTTGCGGTTGGGCTGGTAGAGTTTATGGAGGAAAAAATTCTGCCAGAAACCGGTGTTCCAGCGGTTAATTTGCTTCCAGTAATCGCTGAAAGTCGCCGGGTCTTGGGTGGCGACGGTTGCTTGCGGGCAGTAGACGATTCGGCCGAGCCGGCGGTGGTGGATTTGCATCGTTAAATCCAAATCTTCGGTGAGGGTGTGGTTAGTGAAATCCAACGCGTCGATAACGTCGGAGCGGTAGACCGAGGCGCAGCCCGGCGCTACCACAATCGTCCCCATGGCGTTCTGGGCATTTTTATAAAAGAAGTGGCTGAAGCCGTACTCGTAGGCCCGGTAAGCGCTAATCAGCCCGTTCCGGCCGCTGCCGACCGTTCCCACCAAGAGCGCCGGTTTTTCGTCCACCAGCATCCGGCGGACGCGCTTTAGGAATTCCCGGCTAATTCGGGTGTCGGCGTCGAAAAAGAAGATGTAATCGTAGCGGCGAGTCAAGCGGAATTTGGTGATTAAAGCCTTTAAGGCGCCGGCTTTGCCACGGTTTTTCTTTAAGGCCAACACATTGGGCACACTGGCCTTGGCAATGCGAGCAGTTTGGTCGGTGGAGCCGTCGCTAACAACGTAGATATGATCGCTGCTCACCACCGTTGATAGCGATTTTAACGATTCGGCCAAAACCGCCGCCTCGTTGTAGGCGGGCACGACCACGGCAATAAGCAGCCGCCCAAAAGGAATCTGTAACTGATTGCTAGCCACTCGGCGAGCACGGATTTTCATGGGGCGCTGTTAAGCTCGGCTGAAATAACTGAAGGCTTTCTTAGCCAGTACGTAAGTGCCGACGGCCAGTAAGACGGCCAAATGAACAACCAAACTCGGCCCAGCTTTTGGTAATGTATTAGACATAGTCCCTTTCTAGTTTTTAGTAGTTCTTACAAAATTGTAGGTTTTGCCCAGCTTCCGAAAAAGTAGCAATTCTTCCAAAATTCAGTATAGAGATTTCAGACAAAATAACAAGACTTGGAGAATATTCCAAGCCGTTGGTAGCCGGCCGAACTACAAACCGAGTTCGGCAGAAATTTCTTGCATGCCGCCTAGCACCAGCGCCATAAACTCGTCCAACTTCAGGCCGAGCTGCTCCTCGCATTGGCGGATTTTAGTTCGGTCGATGTTGGCGGCGAAGGCGTTTTGCTGGAATTTTTTCAGGACCGAATCGGCGGTGACAGTTTCCAGGTTTTTGTTTGGCTGAACCAGCGCGCAGGCCACAATCAGGCCGGTTAGCTCGTCGCAGCAATAGAGCGCCCACTCAAACAGCGTCTGTGGCGGTTCGTGGCCGTTATGGAAATGGTTGTGGGCTAAAATTGCGGTTTTAATGCCTTCGTCGCCCAAGTCCCAGTCTTCCAACCACTCGGCCACCTTCACCGCGTGGTTTTCCGGCGTGTCGCGCGTTTCCTCCCAGTCGGCGTCGTGCAGCAAGCCGGCGATGCCCCAGTTCTCTTCGTCTTCGTGGAAATAGCTGGCTAATGAGCGCATCGCCGCTTCGACTGCCAAACAGTGCCGCCGCAAACTTTGGCTCTCCACGTGGTTGGTGAGAATTTTATAGGCTTCCTGGCGAGTCAACATCAGCTAAAATATATAGGATCGGGCTGGATTAGCAACCGCTTTTGCGGTAGAATTCGGTGTATCGCCCCGGTAGCTCAGTGGGCAAAACCGGCAGCGAGAAGCAAACTGCTTTGCTTCGAGTCGGTTTGGCGGGTTGAGGCGTGTTCGTTAGGACGCCGAAACCCCGGGAGGAGCAATAAAATAATGCCCTGATGGCGCAACTGGATAACGCAAGCGGCTTCTATTTTACAAGCGATAGCGAGTAAAACAGAAGTTGGGGTATGGGCACGGTTAGTAGTTAGCACTTTGCCCTGATGGCGCAACTGGATAGCGCAAGCGGCTTCTATCCGCTAGGTTGTTGGTTCAAATCCAACTCAGGGCACACATTCGGTTCTAACGTCAAGGTCGTAGGTTCGAACCCTACTCGGGGTACAAATATTTTCCCTACCGGTACGCTTCAATCCGATGGCGGAGGTTTAATTAGGCACCAAAACGGAAGCGATGCGTCGCTTCTTCAGGCTTCGTTAAATCTATAGCCAACTCAAGCGGATCGGGACTATTCTGCGCAATATATGATTTAAAAAAATCCCCAGTGTGGCTGGGGCGGCTTTTAAGAAGCCTTAAGGATTTGGGTCGTCGGGTTGTAGCTGGCTTCTTCCAATTGCCAGCCCTGCGGAGTCTGAACCAGAATGAACCGCCACTCCTCGGCAATTAACCGAAGCTTAGGCCCCTGGTTGTCGTCGGGCGGCGGCGGTGACTTGGGGTCGCTTGGAAAGGTCAGCCGCCAAACGATCGCTCGGCCGCTTCGGCTGTCGCTGTGACTCGGTTCATCCAAGCCGAAACTGCCGCCTTTCGGGTCGTCCGGCGGGGTGCCGTTGGGGAGCGTTAGGTAATAGCCTGTCGCCTTTCGAGTAGCCAAGCGGTGAATCAGCTGGCGCGGCCACTCTTTCGGGTCGTGAGAGCCATGTTTTGGCGCCATCACCGTTACCAGAAAGCCGTCGATCTCCTTGTCGGATGGCGTCGGGTGGGTGGCACAAAACTGCCAAGCCTGGTTCAAAAAGCCTTGAACGGCGGCCGCTTGGTCGGCAGGCGGGTTTTGGTGTTTGGGCAAGACCCACGCCAAAGCAAAGACAAGAATAAAAAGAACAAACGTTTTCATAACAACGCCTCCTGCGCGTTAAACTGGAGTAATTGTAGCTAATACCCAACCGCTAATCAAGTAGTTGCCGATTAGTAAACGAAGCCGAGCACCGGCACGCTGCCGGGATGAACAACCCGCGTATCGATGATCGCCCAGCCTTTGTAGTTCATCTCGATAATTTTGAAGCTGCCGTCGGCGTAGACTTGCTGAACGATTGCCACGTGGCCGACCCGGCTTTCGGCTGAAACCATCACGGCGTTGCCGCGTGGGACGCTGCCGGTGGCCATACCGTTGGCCCGAGCACTCGATAAATAGTTAATGGCGTTACCCATACCGTTCGGCAAATCGGGGCGGAGTTTATTAACCAGCCAGGTGCAGTAACCGGTCACGCCACCGTTATACGGCCCTACTTCCCGGCCGATCACAATCACGTCGCCGGAACTTGGCGGCAGCGGCAGGGTGCTGTTTTTGACGGCTTTAACGCGGCTTTTCTGCTGCTGCAGCGCCAATTGTTGCTGCGCGGCTTTGGCGGCTTCGGCCCGCTGCTGGGCTTCGGCGGCGTTAATAGCGTTTAACCAAGCTAGCGAGGTATTGGTATCGTTGGCCGGAATCAGCAGCTGCTGCCCGGGCGTAATTTTGTTGGCGTCGGTGGCGCTTAACTTGTTAGCGTCTAAAACCGAACCGGGGCTTAAATTATAACGGCTGGCGATGGAAACAATACTATCGCCCGGCGCGACTTGGTAAATAATCGCCGCCTGTTGCTGAATATCGCCGGTGGTGACGGTTTGGTCGCTCAAAAGCTGCGGTTTACCGAAGAAACCGCTCTGTTGGTTAGCGTTTTGGAGGCTGGAAGCTAATTTCATCGGGCTGCCGACGTCGTAGGCCTGGCCTTCGCCGACGGTCACCATTAGGAAGACCACTACCATCGCGGCAAAGCCTAGTTGGGCGCTGTAGCGGCGGGCAAAGTTTAAGGTTTTCCGGCCGCTCGGGCGGCGGCTCCACGCCACAGCGGCGGCGAGAGTTCGTTCCACGGCTGGCTGGCTTTTCTGCCATAGCCAAAGCCCCAAAGCGCGAGTTTTCTTGGTTAGTTGTTGGGTTTTAGTTTTGAGAGTGAGGACAGAGTTTCGCCCGGCGCGACGGTGGGCTGTCGCTTTCGTTCGAAGTGGTTGTAAAATTTACCTCCTTACGGATGAGACGAGATCTAGTGTAGCGCATTGAAAAGGGCTGTCAACAGCCCGCAACGGCCGAGAGCTGGTTGAGTATTGTCATAATCCCTCTTGTTTCCAAGCATTTGCAGTGTGGGGCTAGACAGCGGGCCGATTTCGTGTCATACTTGGTTCACTTTCCTTGGTCCTAATTCGTCAGACCAAGCAGAGCAATAATTAATTGCTTTCGAATTGTGGCCGAATAAGGCACTACTCTTCGGGGGCTAACACTCCTAACTAAGAGTAGAAAGGTTATCTTCAGTATGTATAGTAATGGGAAAATTCGCGGCAATCGTCGCGTCAGTGGTTTCGGCCGCCGAAATGGTGGCAATGGTGGCGGCCGGAGCGGTGGGCGTTCAAGCTACATCAACCCCAATGTTTACGTCAATAAAGCGACCGAAGCGGTAGCCGAGGAGGCTTTCCAACCGATTCACAGCTTTAGCGACTTCGCCCTCAACCCGGCTATTTTAGAACGGGTCATTCGACGCGGCTACGTTCAGCCAACACCGATTCAAGACCAAGCGATTCCGGCTGCCCTCGAAGGCCGCGACGTTATCGGTATCGCCGAAACCGGCACCGGCAAAACGGCCGCTTTCTTGCTGCCGATTCTAACAAAAATGAGCGCCAGCCGAGGTGAACGAGCCTTAATTATCGTCCCAACCCGCGAACTAGCGGTTCAAATTGAAGAAGAGCTCCGCGCCTTTGCGGCTGGTTTACCGATTTATAGCGCCCTCTGCATTGGCGGCGGCAGTATGTTCACCCAGCTCCGAGCACTGGAGCGCCGGCCGCAATTTATTATCGGTACACCCGGTCGCTTGAAAGACCACATCAACCGCGGCAGCTTACGCTTAAACGACGTTCGTAACTTGGTGGTTGACGAAGCCGACCGGCTAGTTGAAATGGGCTTCATCACCGATACCAGGCTTTTGATTAGCTATCTACCCAAAGATCGCCAGTCGTTTTTCTTCTCGGCCACCATCGGCCCGGAAATTCGCCACCTGATCGACGCTTTTATGAATAACCCCGAGACGATCTCGGTTAAAAAACGCGACACTTCGGCTAACATCGACCAAGACGTCGTCCGCTACACCGACCCGTTTCATAAATTAACGCTGCTTCACGAAATGTTGATTCGCGAAGAGTTCAAAAAAGTGCTGATTTTTGGCCGCACCAAACACGGTGTCCAGAAACTGGCCGATATTTTGAGCGAACGCGGTTTTTCGGCGGTCGCCATTCACGGCAACAAAAACCAAGGTCAGCGCCAACGGGCCTTGCAAGAGTTCAAGCAAGATCGGGCTCAAATTATGGTCGCCACCGACGTAGCGGCGCGCGGCTTGGATATCCCTGACGTTACCCACGTTATTAACTACGAAGCGCCGGAGAATTATTCCGACTATATTCATCGGATCGGTCGGACCGGCCGCGCCAACAAAAAAGGTAGCGCCTTAACGTTTGTTAAATAACTATGAATAAACGAGAATTCCCCGGAATGTTGTTACGAGCGTTTAAGCAAGCTCGGCTCCATTCCCATAGTGGAACCTGGAAGATCCTTCAACGAGCCGAGTTGCGTTTAGCGAGTGGCAATGTTGCGGGGAATTCAATTCAATAATAATGAGTATCCGTAATATCGCTGTCATTGCCCACGTCGACCACGGTAAAACCACATTGGTGGACGGTTTGCTCAAACAATCGAATACGTTTCGCGATAACGAAGCCGAGATGGGCCAAACGCTGATTATGGACTCAAACGATCAAGAGCGAGAGCGCGGCATCACCATTTTGGCCAAAAACACCGCCGTTACCTACAAAGGTACAAAGATTAATATCGTTGACACACCCGGCCACGCCGATTTTGGCGGTGAAGTTGAGCGCACCCTCAACATGACCGACGGCGCCCTATTAATTATCGACGCCAAAGAAGGCCCGATGCCCCAAACCAAATTTGTGCTGAAAAAGGCTTTGGAGCTGGGCTTACGGCCGATTGTGATTATTAACAAAATCGATAAACCCGACGCCCAAATTAAGAAAGTTATTCAAGCGACATCAGACTTATTTTTGGATTTAGCCACCGATTCAAGTCAGCTCGATTTCCCCATTTATTACGCCATCGGCCGCGACGGCAAAGCCTGGGCGTTCGAGCCCACGGTTGCCCAAATCGCCGAACCCGGCGACTTAAGTGCAATTTTTGATGCGATTTTGAGCGACGTGCCGTCGCCTAAAAGCGAGATTAACGAGCCGTTTCAGCTACTCGTCACCGCGCTCGATTGGGATAGTTTCCAGGGCAAATACGTTATCGGCAAAATTAGCCGGGGCATCGCCAAACCAGGGTTGTCGGTCGTCATTGGCACTCCCGAAGGCTGGCGCGCTACCGCTAAAATCGACCGCGTTTATACTAATCAAGGCCTGAAACGGACACTAGTGGAGAGCGCCAACGCCGGCGATATCGTCGCTTTAACTGGTTTGAAAGCGGCTCGGATCGGTGACACGATCGCGCTTGAAAGCGCCCCAGAAGCGCTGCCGACGATCGAAATTGCCGAACCAACCTTGAAGATGGCCGTTTCGGCTAACACCTCGCCGTTCGTCGGCCAAGAGGGCAAAAACCTGACTAGCCAAAAAATTTATGAACGGATTTTGCAGGAGCTGGAAGTGAATGTTTCTTTGAAAATGGAGAAAGGCGAGAACAACGAATACATTTTAAGCGGCCGGGGCGAGTTGCACCTCTCTGTTTTTATTGAAACGCTCCGCCGCGAGGGTTTTGAGCTCCAAATCGGCGCCCCGAAAGTAATTACCAAACAAATCGACGGCGTCACCATGGAGCCGATCGAAGAACTAACCGTTGACGTTCCAGCCGACTACACCAGCACCATCACCGGTGAAGTTGGCAAACGCAAAGGCGTCTTAATGGCCCAAAGCGTTAACGACGACAGCACCAACCGCTTAACTTTCGAGATTCCCACCCGGGGTTTGCTGGGTTTGCGGAACATCCTGCTCACTCTTTCCCGCGGCACGGCCGTGCTAAACTCCATTTTTGTCCGCTTCGCCCCGCTTGGTAGCGCTATCCCTAAACTCCGCAACGGCGTTTTGATCGCTTCCGAAACCGGTAAAGCTGTTTCGTACGGCTTGAATAACGCTCAACAGCGCGGCACCACCTTTATCGGCCCCCAAACAGCCGTCTACGAAGGGATGATTATCGGCCTCAATAGTCGCGAGAACGACCTGGAGATTAACGTTACTAAAGAGAAAAAACTTAGCAACGTCCGGGCCTCCGGCTCCGACGACGCTATTAATCTGACGCCACCAACCGCGATGAGCTTGGAGCAATGTATCGACTTTTTGGAGGACGACGAGCTTTTAGAAGTGACTCCAAAGTCCCTGCGGCTGCGCAAAAAAATTCTCAACGCCAATTCGCGGGCCAAAAGCCAGAAGTAAGTTCGCCCGTTGAGGAGCGGCCACTCATCTGCTACAATTCCGGCATATTGCTTCGGAGGAAGTATATGTCGTACATTTGTCAGCATTGCGGCCAACCGCAACCCAATGGCACCAAGCCAACCAAGGTCATTATCGACCGCCAACCCATTTTTCACCCCCCGAGCCACAAAAAAGGCTGGCAGATCGTCAAGGAAGAGAATTGGTGCGCTAATTGCATCGATGAAGCTCAGCCGCTAGCCCCACTCAATATTGTGAGGATCTCTCCCCTCGTCACTCGATACGGCTCAACGATCTTCGTTGTCACCCACCGACCTTCGACTGCTGCTCCTTTTCCCATAGGTCACAGGTCCTTATAAGCCCGCCGCCCCCTCCCGCGGGGCTTTTTCTTACTCTAACGACGTGTAGACTACCGTTCGCTCGGTGTAAGTAGCAATGCGCCAGCTCCACTTCCCGCTGCAGGTAATTAAATTGAGTTGGGGCACTGGCGCGCTGCCAAAAATTGTTTGAAGCGGCAAATTCTTAACATCATAGTGGGCGATTTTTCGCACTTTGAAGGTAAACTGATGGTTATTTTGGTCGGCGACGGTAATCTCGTCACCGATTTTTAGCTGGTCCAGCCGGGCAAAAACGGCCGGCTGCAGCCAAATGGTGTCGACGTGACCGGTTAATACGGCGTTACCAACTTCGCCTGGTCGGTAGCCTTGGTCAAACCAACCGACGTTATTAGTGTTGGTTGGCACCGCCATGGCGCCATTTTTCGTCAGACCAACCTTTTCAATCTGGGCAGCCAGGCCAATTGCTGGAGCGCTCAAACTCACCGGCGAGGCCGGCGTCGGCAGCGCCACCGGGGAATTTACCACGGCCGGCCGGAGGGGGATCGGTTCTTCGGTCTGGCCGGCCACGGTTTTGGTGGATAAATTTACCCAGAGCAAAAAAACGACGACGGCTAAGGCCAGCAACAGGCCGCCAATCGTCAAAGCCGGATTTTCCTTTGCGGCCGTGACCGCCTGGCGAGCCCGGGGGAAATTGGTGAGGCCGTCGAGACGGCGCATTTTAAGCTTTGGCTCGGCGAATTTGCTGGGCAATCAAGCCAAAACCAACCAGCGTTAATAAAATTAAGCCGTAAAACAGCTGGCCCAGCCCACCGAAACCGCTAGACGGTGCCGCCGTCGGGGTGGCTGCAGGGGCGGCCGGCGTCGGTGTCGGCGTGGCCGGCGGGGTGGCAACAGTGGTATCGGGCGGGGTTACGGTGGTAGCCGCGGCGGCCACTGTCAGGGCAGTGGTGGCGTAGTCGTCTTCGGTCGTCACACCGTTACCGGGCGTGGAATCGGGGTCGGCAACGCTGGAACTCATTATTTCGGCGGTGTTAGTGATTTTGGTGGTGGCAACGGCACCCACTTTGGCGGCAATTGTTAGGGCGGCCTTGGCGCCGGTGGCGATGGTGCCCACGGTCCAGGTGGTGCCGTCGTAACCGGCCGGCAGCGGTGTCGTGGCCGTTAAACCAGTTGGTAGCGCGTCTTTAACGGTAATGTTGTTGGCCGTGTCGGGGCCAGTGTTGTTAACCGTCAAGGTAAAAGTAACCGTGTCGTTTTGCTTTGGCGCGGCTTGATCAACGGCTTGGTTCAGCGATAAGTCGGCCGACTGGCAGGCAATTTGCGTAAAAATGTTACTGAAAAGGCTAGGCAGTTGGTCGGCGGTCGTTACCTGGTGCAAATTGGCGGGCGCTGGCTTAGCTAAGCGGCCCATTAAGTTAATGTCGACACCTTGGCCTTGGCTAATTTGCCCATCTTTATTTTGGCCAATGGCAATGGCATAGGCAACGTCGGCGCTGGCGACGTAATTAGTAATATCGTTAAGCGCGGGGGTGGCGGTATCGGCTGGGACGGGGCTACCGTCGGAAAGGAAAATTACTACCCGTTCAACCGGTCTGGCGTTATACAAGTTGCGATGATGACCGCTCATCTCTTGGGTTGCGATCTGAAGCGCTTGTTTAAACGGCGTGCTACTACCGGGCTGTAAATTATTAATGGCGTTTTTGGCAGCGGCAGCGCTGCTGTTGCCAAGCGGCACGTTAATAGTAACGCCACTAGCGCCTGTGCCAGCGAAGCTGATTACCCCAATTTGGTGGGCTGGATGATCCCGGCCGCCGAGGCCGCCATTTTGATCGAGTTGGTCAACCAGCGCATCGGCAGCGTGTTCGGCGTAATAAAGCCGCGTCTGGGGCGGCGTGCCGGTATTATTGGCCGGGTTAACCATACTTTCCGAGCGGTCGATAACTAGCAAGACGTCGAGCGGGACTACTCCGCAAGTTCCGGTGGTCGTCGTGGTGGTTAACGGTTTTGGGGCCGGTGTGGCCGGAGAACTGGCTCCTAATTTGTAAATCAAAAAAGCCCCTCCAATGATCACCAGACAGATAATTACTCCCCACCCTAAAAGCTTGGAACGGCTAGCCATTAGTACCACCGTAACCGCTCTACGAAGCGGCTGCAAGGCCCTACTTCAACCAGTTAACTCTTGACAGATAGACCGAAGAGTGATACGGTTGGCGGTATCACTTGTTCGGGGGTACTTTATGTTATCGAACGGCCTTTCTTCGCTTGGTACGGCGGCGCCGGCCCACACTGACCAGAGTGCAATAGTTGATGGTTGGGATCATGTAGCTGCGACCCTTCAAAACGCTGAAGCCAGTTGGCCACCGGCCGCTTGGCAGGTTTTTTGCCAAGAGCATCATCCAGTTGACGACCGGGTAGCGCTGACGCATTCACCGGACAGCGCTTACGCCCAGTGGAATGACGAGCCGGAGGAGTACCGGATCAACGACTCATTTGGCGCCTACGTGGATGAGTGGTACATCCGGTACTGCCAGCGCCAACCAAACGCTTAACGCCTTGCTTCGCCCCTTCACCGGGGCTTTTCTAAAAATTTCCGTAGCCGATGCCCCCGCTATTATTAAAATAGCATATGCTACTAACCTGAATTCTGGGTGCTTGAGAGGAATTGAACCTCCGTCAACCGGACCACAACCGGACGCTCTACCATTGAGCTACAAGCACCATGACGAACTTCTTAATTTTACTGGAAATTTGGCTTAATTTGAACCGTTGGCAGCATCGCCTTCACAAACGGCCAATAAAATGCTAAATTATAGGCCCAAACCAGTTTGCCTAGCGCGAATTGGCTTGGTGCACAACACAAAAAGGAGTACCACACGGATGAATGGTACATTATCTGCATCGTCGTCACTCGCCGCGAAACCCGCGGTACTATTGGAACACCCATTATTTTTGGGTAATTTCGCCCTAGCACTCCGTTCGTTTAAAGAGTCTGTCGTGAAGACTAACGAAAGCGAATGTCGTGCCGACCAGCAATATATTGACCTCATGAGATTGGGGGAGGGGATACCGGAGCGAGAAATCAGAGATCGGGAGAGGCTGCTCAAAGAAAAACGAGCAACTTCTAGCCCCATCGTTGACACGCTGGAGCAAATGATCGAGGCCGCCTCGTCAGGCAAGTTTTGCCTGCCGGAGGGAACTGCGGCCGTTTGCCTTCAGCCGACTGGTGATGGTGACTATTCACCGTGCCTTGTGCTGATTCTGCCCGATGAGAACATCTCTCGATTGGCCAGAACCAGAAGGGGTGAGACAGCTCAAACCTTGGAGGGAGCAGAGCTGCACTTCTTTGGGAGGGGGGATGAGCGGGTGGCGCCGCTAGAAATGGCATTGCCCAACCAGCTCATCCAAGCGCCTTGGAACGGCAGGGAATATCTTGTGAAAAAGCCCCCAACTTCCCCGGACGCTTTAAGCACCTAAACACCCCGCCCCGCTTCAATCGAGGGTTTGTGATTGAAGCACCCGTCGCCAAATGGTCTTGGCGATTCGAATTCGCGCCCGACTTCATGTCGGGCGCTGCCCTTTTCTGGCAATCTTCAGGTAAAAAAGTAAAATACTAGTAGGCGCCCGTAGCTCAGCGGACCAAGTTGATAATCCTTATCCCCCTTGCTCCGGTCGCCGCATTGTTCGCTTCGTTCACAATTTGCGCCCGTAGCTCAGCGGATTAGAGTATCTGTCTTCGGAACAGAGGGTCGCTGGTTCGAATCCAGCCGGGCGCACTGAATGAAAATCCCCCGCGCTTCGGGGAATTATTGTTCGTCTGATTGCGATTCGAACCAGGTTCGACCTGGCGTAGCTGGCGAAGCCAGGTGAACGAGCGCGAGCGAGTGACGCCCCAGCCCGGCGCACAGCTAATCACCGGATATTTTGTTACGATAATTAAGATGGACTACGAAGAAAAAGAGTTGGAACAACACTTACAAGCCTTAACCAGCGCGATTCAGCATACCTACGGCACTACCAAAGCTTTGCTTTGGCGGAGTTTTCTGGCCGGTCTACTTTCCGGGCTGGGCGCCACCATCGGCGTAGCGATTGTGCTGGCCCTTATCGCCTATTTAGTTCGCCATTTCGGCGGCTTGCCAGTGATCGGTAATTGGTTGAGTGAGCTTGGCCGGGTCTTGCCGGCCAAGCGCTAACGGTTTTTTAGCCGATGGCGGACGTAAGCGATAGTCCCAGGAATAAACGACACAACAATTACGGCGGCGATAATTGGCAGAATGTAGTGATCGATATTCGGCACGGTGCGACCCAAAAAGTAGCCAGCAGCAGTGACCAGTAGCAGCCACAAAGCCGCGCCACCCACGTTATAAATAAAGAAACTGCGGTAATTCATATTACCCACGCCGGCGGCGATCGGGGCGATCGTCCGAACGGCCGGAATAAAGCGGGCCAACACCACCGTCAACGGCCCGTAATGTTCGTAATATTTTTGGACTTTATCAACATGCTCGCGTTTAAACAAAAACCAGCGGTTTAAAGAAAACAGCGGCGGGCCGAAGCGTTTGCCTAAATAATAGCCAAAATTATTGCCCAGTACGGCACCGACTAAGCCCAGCAAAATTGTCGGCCAGAAACCCAGTAAGTGTTGGCTAACTAAAATGCCGGCCACAAACAGCAGACTGTCGCCCGGTAAGAAAAAAACGAACGAACTTTCGGCAAACAAAATTACAAAAACTGCCAGCGGCCCGTAATTAACAATTAGCGCTTTCAAGTCGATCCCGAAGACGGTCATGCCCCCACTCTACACCGACTTTGTGGTGTGGGCCAGGTGGGGATTGAACCCACGACACACGGATTAAGAGTCCGTTGTTCTACCACTGAACTACTGGCCCGGATTGACTAATTATACCCAATTCCACCGAGTAAATCGAGGTTAAATAGTTCGCCACTGGCCTGGTTTTAGCTCGCCGAGGCGATATTTACCCACCCGAATCCGGGTGAGCGAAGTAACTTCCAGGCCGGCTTTGGCGCTCATCCGGCGGACGATGCGGTTGCGGCCTTCGTGAATAATGATGGTAAAAATCACTTTCTGGCCCTTGATTGTGACGTCAGTCAGGCGGTCGGCTTTAGCTGGGCCGTCGGTGAGCGTTACGCCGCTTCGGAGTTTCTCCAGCGCCGCGGCGGGGTTTTTGGCGGTGGCATGAACTACATACTCCTTTTCATGTTCGAAGCGCGGGTGGGTCAGTTGGAAGCAAAGGTTGCCGTCGTTGGTTAAAACCACTAAGCCCTGCGTTTCTTCGTCCAGCCGGCCGCAGGGAAAAACGCGCGGTAATTTTGGCACCAAATCAAGGACCGTTCGTTTGCCATCCGGGTCGTGAGCAGTCGTCACCACGCCGCGGGGTTTATTCAACAAATACGTCACGATTTTTTCTTCGAGGGTTATTTTTTTGCCGTTGTAGACGACCCTATCGGCAGCTGGATCAACCTTTGTGCCCAGTTCTGTCACTGTTTGGTCGTTCACTTTCACTTGCCCGCCGGTGATCAATTTATCGGCGGCTCGCCGGCTGGCCAGGCCGGCAGCCGCTAAAAAGTGGTTGAGGCGCATAGTTTTACCCTTTCACTTTTTTCAGCTCGGTGCTAGTATCAAGCAGATGTCGGCCCGAGCTAAAGCGCTATTTGTCTTAATTATTTTCGGGTTTTTGGTTTCGCTCTACTTAACGCTCAAAGCCCACCACCCGGAAAGCGTCGCCTGCTCGATCGGCGGCGCCTGCGAAACCGTTCTCTCTAGCCGCTACGCTTGGTTATTCGGCGTTTCAGTGGCTGTCTGGGGTTTGATTTGGTACGCGGCTGGGCTGATTTTGGCTTATTTGGCCTTTTTCAAACGGACCTACCCTTGGTTTTATTTCTTGGTCTGGTCGGTTGGCGGTGTGGTTTTTAGTTTATATTTATTGGGCTTGGAAGCCTTTAAAATCCACGCTTATTGCACTTGGTGTTTGAGCTCGCTCGCTGCGGTGGTGATTATTTTTCTCTTAACGTTAACTTCCAGAAAGGAGCTTACCAATGACTAGCGACAGTAAATTTTTTATCGGTGTGGCGGCGGCGGCCATCATTATTATCGGCGGGATTGTCTTAATCACTAGCCGCGGTAAGAGTTCGAGAACAACCAGCGGCGATGTGACAAACATCAATACCAGCGTCGGTCATAAGGAGGGTGCGGGCGACGCGGCGCCGGTAAAGATTGTGGAATTTGGCGATTTCCAGTGCCCATTTTGCGCCCAGGCTGAACCAGCCCTGCGCCAAGCCTTGAAGAACAACGCCACCACCGTCCAATTTATTTTCCGCAATTTCCCACTGCCGCAACATAATAATGCCTTAGCCGCTGCTTACGCCGCTGAAGCGGCCGGTAAACAGGGCAAATATTTTGAAATGCACAACCTTATTTACGACCGGCAGACGGCCTGGGAAAACGTATCGGAACCGGCCGGGGTTTTCTTGGGTTACGCCCGCGAGCTAGGCCTTGATAGCAATAAATTCAAAAGCGATTACAACTCCGACGCGGTGAAGGCTTACATTAAAACCGACGCCGATTACGGCACGTCGATCGGCGTCGATCAAACACCAACATTTTACGTCAACGGCAAAAAAGTCACCGGCGTTCAAACGGTAGCGCAGTGGCAGACGTTTTTTGACAGTGCCAAAGCGAGTAAATAACCGATGCTGCTCGATGCCAAAAAATTATTGGCCGAGCGCGAATTAGAACTACGAGCGGCCCGAAAAAAAATAACTATTCAGCCAGGGCTAGCCTTAATTTGGGTCGGTGACGACCCGGCCACCGCCGCCTTCATCCGGGCTAAAGAGCGTTTGAGTAAAAAACTCGATTGCCAATTCTTCTTGCACCATTTTGAGGCCGTTGAAACCCGGCAGCTGGCAGCCCTAATTAAAGGTTTGAACACCCGCAAAGATATTCACGGTATTGTGTTGCAACTGCCGCTACCCAAACATATCGACACCCAAAAACTAATCGATACAATTTTACCGGCCAAAGACGTCGATAATTTGCAAAACCATATTCAAAAACCTTGGTCGACGCCGCAAGGCATTATTGACCTACTTCGAGCAAATAATATCGACCCAGCCACCCGCCAGACGATCATTTTAGGCGAGGGCCGGTTGGTTGGGGCGCCGCTCGCTGAACTTTTTCGCTCTAACGGCTGGTCGTTTGAGCAGATCAGCAGCGAGGCCGAAAAACACGCTCACAAGATCCGCCAGCACGATTTACTGATCGCTTGCACTGGCGTCCCAGGACTAGTCAGTGCCGAAATGGTTAATTCAACGATGGTGGTTGTTGACGGCTCCGGCGTCGACGTTGAAGCTGCTGCCATCGAAAAACTCGTCACCGCCATTACGCCAACCAAAGGCGCCGTTGGCCCGCTGACCGTCACTCAACTTTTCGCCAATTTGCTCCAAGCAGCGAGTGGCTAGATGCTAACTTGTTCCTCTAACCGCTCAATTCGCTGTCGGAGATTAATGTCCTGATCGTCAAAAACAGCTATAAAAACATTAATATCCTTTTTGATTTTCCGAACATCTTTTTGAACCTATTTGACGTCCTTTTTGACCGTTTTCATATCAGTTTTCAAGCCAAAAACATCACTTTTAAGGTCTCCTACATCAGTTTTCAAGCCAACAACATCAGTTTTAAGGTCGCCTACATCATTTTTCAAGCCTTCAATTGATTTAACAATCGGAGCGGTTTGGAATTCGACTAGTTGGCCAATAGCCTTGAGATCGTCTTTGGTTAGCATAAAGTAACAGTAGCATCGCAATGGCTGGATTAGCAATGGCGTTTTATTCACTGGGTCCTTCATTAAAAATATTTCTCAATTGTTGTTTAGTTTTCCAGCTATTACCATGGCTTAAAAGTCCGCGGTAAGATTGATATGTTTCCTCTTTTTGGCTAGCCGCCATCCGGCCGTACATCCGCCGTTTGGTAGTCTGGCGCAACACCCGGTGGTCAGAAAAGTGAACCCAGCCCAAGAAATCAACGCCGGATGCCAGCGCTTTAATATAAACTTTATCGGGATGAAGCTGGAGTTTTAATTTTGCGACTAAGAAATCGCCCATCGACACCAGAGCCTTTTCCAAATACTCTCGGTCCTCCGATAAGACAACAAAATCATCAGCGTAGCGGATGTAATACTTTACCTTCAGAACACGTTTAACAAATTGGTCGCATTCATTCATATAGACGTTAACCAAAAGCTGGCTGGTTAAATTGCCCAGCGGCAAACCCGTGTTGGTCTTACCGTCGTTTGAGAAACTGTCTATCACTGCCGCCAAAAGCCAAAGCGTTGCCTCGTCGCCAATATGCTTGGCTAAAACTTCTTTCAAAACGTTATGGTCGACGCTGGCAAAAAATTTCCGGATGTCACACTTTAAAACCCAAGTGGTTTGGGTCTGATTACGGGAAACTTTGTAATCAAATTCTCGAAAACGGTTGATGGCTCGATGGGTTCCTTTATTTAACCGGCAAGAGTACGAATCAAAAATAAACTGGCGGTCAAAATACGGGTACAATATTCGATAGATAGCGTGATGAACCAGGCGATCACGAACAATCGCTTTGTGAATATCTCTCGGTTTCGGGTCGCTGATTTTAAACGGCTGATACGTCCCGTGTCGATAAATTTTTCCCGCTAAGTCACGTTGAAGCCCAACAAGATTATCGGTCAAATGAAGCGAAAACGCCGTGAGGTCTTTTCTGCGCCGCTTATTGGTCAAAAACTCTGACCAAGCGGCCAGTAAGTTCGGGAATGATATAATGTCGTTAAAACTATGCCGAAGCCGTCCAACTCTCTCTCTCTCTCTCTCTCTCTCGATAATGCGTCGGTCGTCAACCGGATCAAAGAGGGCTATCTGCTCTGGGTGAAAATTTCGGCCCATCTTCCTAAGAATAGCCGGTATACGCTAGGAACTCGAGTCGAGAATAATCTCCTCGACTTATTAGAGCAAATTTACTTAGCCTATTTTAGCCCCAAAGAAGAAAAGCCAGCTAAAGTTTCGGATTGTATTTTGCGCCTGGACGCCTTGAAATTTTTGATCGCGGTGGCCTGGGAAGGCCGGATTCTTTCTCAAAATCATTATCAAGAAATTGCTCTCAAGTTAGAAGAAGTCGGTAAAATGCTCGGTGGCTGGCGGAAAAACCTAGATAATCCGGACAAGAAAAACCGCAACCCTTAGGTCGGCTGCGGAAAAGAAAGACTGGCGAAGACCGAAGACAAACTGATTGTCCAGATTCCACCTGTTGTCGGGCTTGGCAATATTGTTGTTCAGCCACAAGCCGTTGTCGTTGCGTTCCAGGTTGAAGACGTTCGGGTTGCCGTTCCGGTCAGTTAATTATGCGACGCGCCATCTTGGCCACTGCCCAGACAATTTACCAATTCGTAAAAGGCCTCAGGCTGTATCTAATTTGGGATCCAAAATCCACCAGCCCGCCACACCAAGTTTCTCTTATTACATATGTAGACAGATTATTAAACCACTGCCAAAAGCCGCCTAACTAAAGTAGTAAAGCTAACCGTTGGCACCCTCAATTAATAGTTGCCAGAAGGGTTTCGAAAAGCCGCTTCACCCCCTGTGAGGTTTGAAACTAACCGTCCGACACAACCAATCTACTTAAAGCCTAGCAAAAATTTGCGGCGAGCGGCTACGCCGCAAAAAATTTCCAAGGGCCGAAGAAGCAAAGTGTCTAAAACTCAAATTGGGGAATAAAGGGTTCAGGAGCCTGAGAGTCCGGAGAAACATTGCGAAGACCGAAGACAAACTGATCGTCCAGATCCCACCTGCGGTCGGGCTCGGCAATACTGTCGCTCAGCCACAAGCCGTGGTCGTTGCGTTCCAGGCGGAAGACGTCCGGGCTGCCGAACCGGTCAGCAATTTGTTTCATCGCCACCCGATACCAATCGCCTAACGGCTGTTCGGTGTCTTTGAGGCGTTGGTGCGGACCGACTTCGGCTGGGCAGAGTTCTAGTCCCAATTCGGCGGCCCGGGCGTAAATTTCATCGGTCGTTGGCTGGCCGGTTAAGCCAAGATCGCCGACTTTTAAACGAATAAGGGTGATTTGCTCAGGGTTTGGTAAGACCGGCATTTTAGCCAGCATATCTTCGGCCCAACTGGAAGTATTAATTTGTTTTTCTGCCATTTCGGCTTTGAGCTGGTCAACTGTTTTACCGCCGATCGTTAGTTCTGAGCGGGCGATTTTGCCTTCGGGGAAGTTGGTGTACAGGTGTTCAATAGCTGGATGTTCGGCAATTTTAGTGAAAATGCCGGGTTCCAACTTGCCAACAAAAGCTTTCGTTTCGGCGTTTATTTCTGCAACACTCCGGGCGATTTGGGCTGGTTCGCATTCAAAGATGGTTAACATGTCGGCTTCCATATTCCGTCCGACGCGCAACTCTTTAATACGGGGATCGCGCTGATAGCCAAAGCCTTCTATTTGGCTATCTATTTCGTAAAGGAAGGCTAGATCAATTTTTGTTAGTTCTTCGCCTGCTTTGGCTCGCTGCTCGAGGGCGGTGAGCGTGGCCATATCGTGTTCCTTTTTCAGATACTGCTGCTTGTCGGGAAATTCATTAAGTTTTTCTTCTAGTATCGGCCCCATATAAGGGTCAAGGTTTTGTTTATAGGCTACCCCCCGAACTTCGGCGATCTTACCCGTTTCCAACCGAATGGCGATGCGGGGGATAGTTGGGCTGCCCTCCTCGTTATTGGAGTAATAAATATAAAAGTCCCCGGCTTCAAGTTGCGTTTTAGCAGTGTTTTGGCCAGCAGTACACCAGCCGGTACTTCGGCCGCGGATTGAATCGGATAAGGCGTGTGAATCGGAGCCTTGCTCGAATTTATGCCATTGCCCTTCAGTAACTTGAAGAAGTTCTTCGGAAATCGGGTTAATTTGCTCAACGGCCCAAGCATACATTTTGGCGAAGCTTTGGTGCTCAATAAATTGTTCAAATCGAGTCCGATCTTCCGGTTGAATGTCATATTCGTACTCCGGCTTTTGGCCGTTAAAATGTTTTTCGAGAGCTTCGGTCACATAGACGAGCGCCTCCTGGTTAATGTCGGGGAATTGCTTGAGGGTGCCACGGGAACGGTTAGGGAATTTATGATTTTCTTTATCGTATTCCTGGAGGCCGAGAACGCTCCGAACGGTCCAGTATTTTAAATAATCAGGCATATAGCTGGAATCGGCCGAGGCCAAGTAGTCGATCCATTGTTCAAGCGAAGCCTGCTGATCGTCAATCATTGCCTCGGCGTTTTGCCGGATAACTTGTTCTCTTTGCTCGTCTGTTGCTCCGGCCCAGTCGCCGCCCGCGCCGCGCTCTCGGATTAATCTTTCCTGCAATTGCTTAAACGATTCTGGCACGTCTTCGTACTTAGTGACAAACTTATCAAAAATTAGTTGCTTGACGGCTTCTAGGCCGCGTTCGCGTTTTTCCGGATCCGTGCGCTTTGTTATTTCTGTAAAACGTCGGAGGTAATTTTCAATCCGGGCGGCCGGATCTTGGCCGATAGTTTCAAACTCTTCACCGTCTTGGGCGGCTCGTTCGTTGCGGCGATTGGTTCGCTCGGCCGCTGTTTGTACCTCTGGCGCATTATGAAGGTCGTACTTTTCTTTTAAGAATTGTGGGCCGGATTCAGTGGGCATTGGTTATAGTATGCCACAGAAAAAGCTAGCTTGAGCGGTCGTTCGGGCGGTAGTTTTTCACAAATTCGTTGAGCGGCACGGTTGGTTGCTCGGCGGTGTGGCGCATTCGCACCGATACCGTTCGGTCGGCTACTTCCTTTTCGCCAACGACCAACACAAACGGAATTTTTTGCAGTTCGGCGTTGCGGATCCGTTTGCCCAGCCGTTCGTCCGATTCATCAACTTCCACTCGCCAACTATTTTTCTTTAATTCGGCGCCAACTTCGCGGGCGTAATCCACAAATTTTTCGCTAATCGGCAAAACCACGGCTTGAACTGGCGCCAGCCACAGCGGGAACTCGCCAGCGAAATGTTCGATTAAAATAGCGATGCAGCGCTCCAGCGAGCCGGCGATGGCGACGTGAATCATCACTACCGGCGCCTCTTTGCCTTCCTCGTTAGTGTAAGTCAAGCCAAATCGGCCGGGCATATTCATATCGAGCTGGATAGTGGCTACTTGGTGTTCGCGGCCTAAAGAATCTTTGGCCATAAAGTCGATTTTCGGGCCGTAGAACGTGGCGTCACCGACGCCGGTCGTGGCGGTAGCGCCGCGTTTTTTGACGAGGTCGGCTAAGGCTTTTTCGGCCTGATCCCAAATCGCTGGTGAGCCTAAATATTGCTCTGGTTTTTGCGGATCACGGGTTGACAGCCGGGGGGTTGGTTTGAAGCCAAGGGCGCCGTAAAACTCTTCGATAATATTCCAGACGTTGCCGATTTCTTCTTTCACCTGGTCGGCGCGGCAAAATACGTGAGCGTCGTCTTGGGTGATTGATAAAACGCGCGAAAGGCCGGAGAGTTCGCCCGATTGCTCATCGCGGTAGACCATCGTCGTGTTGGCGTAGCGCTGCGGCAGCTGGCGGTAGCTCCACTTTTTCCGATTGAAGATTTGAGTGTGGTGCGGGCAGTTCATCGGCTTCAAGGCGTACTCGTGGCCTTCGCGAGTGGCAATCTTCATCAGCTCGTCTTTAAATTTCTCCCAATGGCCGGAAGTTTCGTACAAGGCTTTTTTGGTGATGTGGGGGATCTCCACTTTTTCGTAGCCGTACTTTTGCCGGAGCTCCCAAATAAAATTGTCCAAGCTTTCCCGCAGGGCCATGCCTTTCGGTGTCCAGAGCGGCAAGCCCGGGCCGACCAAATCGGAAAACGTAAATAGATCAAGCTGTGAGCCCAGTTTGCGGTGATCGCGTTTTTTCGCTTCTTCCAACATATCGATGTAGGCGTCCAGCTCTTTGACCGTTTCAAAAGCCGTGCCGTAAATGCGCGTCAACATCGGTTGGTGTTCGTCGCCGCGCCAATACGCCCCGGCGATACTTAAAAGTTTGAAGGCCTTTATTTCGCCGGTGCTTTTGACGTGCGGGCCTTTGCAGAGATCCCAAAATTCCCCAATGCCGTAAAAACCCAATTCTTTGTCGGTTAGGTTTTCGGCCAGCTCTTGCTTGAACGGCTGGTGAGTTTTTTTGTAAAAACCAACGGCTTCTTGATGGCTCATCGTTTTATGTTCGACGACGATGTTTTTATTAATAATCGACCGCATTGTTTTTTCGAGCGTCTTCAAATCGTCCGGCCCGAGCGGCTTGGTAAACTCAAAATCATAGTAAAAGCCGCTCTCAATCGGCGGGCCGATCGCCAATTTTACTTTTGGGTCGAATTCAATCGCGGCCATCGCCAAAACGTGGGCGGCGCTGTGGCGTAATTTATAGAGGTTGGTTTTTTCATAAATCTCGGCTGCCATCTCCGGTTAATCTTAGCGGAAAATTTACCCCAACCCAACCGGCGGATACCTCGGTTGTTTTCCCAGGCCAAACTGGCATCATTAAATGACGAGGGGATGAAAACTAACCGCCAATCAACAATCACAGCGCTGTTCGGCCGCTACCCATTAACCTTTTACTTTGGACTGCTCTTGGTAGTGGGTGGCGGTTTGATTTTTTGGCTCCATTGGCAACTCCACTGGCAGTTTAATTGGAACCAACTCTGGTTTTGGCTGAACCGGCACGCTCCGGAGTGGCTCGCAGCGCTAACGGTGCTGCTGGGTTTAATATTGCTTGGTAGCGCTGTGGCCTACAAAAAAACCGTTCATTTGGCGGAAGACGAGTATTATTTGTGGCTGGAACAACGTTCTACCCGCACCCTCTTCCCGTTTTTCACGCCGCTGCACGATTGGTTGCGTCTGCGAATAGCCATCTACCGTTGGTGGCATACCCGGCCGTTTGCTGGTTCCGTTCACGTTATCATTTTAGTTTTGGCGGTGCTAGCAATTTTTGGTTCAGTTCGCCGGACCTTAGCCGATGATGGGCTGGTAGTACAGTGCGAAAGCCATACGATTACCACCACCGAAACATGGTCGGGCACAGTTTGTTTCGGCGACATTACCGTTAGCGGCAACGGCGTGTTGACGATCGCCGGTGGCACGGTGGCGACCCTTCAGTCGCTAACGGTTGGCGCGGCCGATCTCTCAAGTAAGGGCATGGTAATAATTGAAGGGGACACCCTAAATAATGTGGGGGCGGTCTTGAACGTGTCGAATAACGTCAGCGTTTACGGTAGCTCGGAAATTACCGGGAATGCTAACGGCTTTGCTGGCGGTACGAAGAGCATATTAACGGGCAGCGGACCGGGCGGCGGCGGCAGTGCCGGCACGGCGCCAGACGTTTTTGCTGCCGGGGGCAGTTACGGCGGTGTGGGCGGAACTAACGGTGGCGCTATGGCTGGGGCCACTTACGGCAGCGCCAACGCCCCAACCCAGCTTGGCTCCGGCGGCGGTTTTGCCGATAACAGTGGCACGCTGGTGGCTGGCGGCGCTGGTGCAGCGGCGCTTAAAATTATTGCCGGTGGCGTGGTAACTGTTAACGGTTCCGTTGGAATGAACGGCGCTAGCACCAGCGGCTCCGGTGGCTCCGGTGGCAGCATCTGGTTGGAAGCTAACCATTGCGCCGGCAGCGGAACTATTAGCGCTAATGGTGGCAACGGCAGTCTCAACGGCTCCGGTGGTGGCGGCGGCCGAGTGTTTCGGCGCTGCAATTATTTAGATAGTCCGGACGTTACGCCCACGGCGACGCATGGCAATGGCGGCAGCGGCGCCGGTGACGGAACGGTCGTGTTGAGCCGCCCAGCCGTTGGCCTAGCAGTGACCGACAACTTTAGTTCTCAAATTACCGCCGGAGAGCAAGGTAAAATTACCGTTCGTGCTCTCAACGGTTCCGGCGCTACCGCTACCGACTACACCGGCACCGTTCATTTTTCTGCCTCCAGTCTGCAAGCAGACTTGCCGAGCGATTACATCTTTCAAGCGGGCGATGCAGGCCTGAAAGTTTTTGTGATGACGCTCAAAAGGGCCGGGACAATAACGCTGACCGGTGCTGATACGCAAACCACTACGATTAGCGGCTCGGAAAAAATTACTGTCTCTGCCGCAACTGCCAGCCAATTTGTAATTGTAACGGCTGGTAGCGCAGTAGCCGGTCTGGCTCTGACGCCGGCAGTTACGGTTGAAGATCGTTTCGGTAATGTGGTCGTAGATTATAATCACACAATTCACTTCACCTCTTCCGACGCTCAAGCCGTCGTCCCGGTCGATTACGAGTTTCGAAGCACGGACGCGGGGGTGAAGGCATTTGCCGGCCAATTGACCTTCAAAACCGCCGGTAGCCAAACCCTGATAGTTGGTGAGTTGGGCGGTCAAGCTACTGGTGGATTAAAGTTGAGTGTTAGTGCTGGGGCAGCCAGCGCTCTTAACGCCATCGCCCCGGCCACAGCAGTGGCTGGAAGTTCAATAACGATTCAATTGCGAGCTCGCGATGCTTACGGCAATACCGCTACCAGTTACCGGGGAACTGTTGCGTTCAGCTCTAGCGACCTCGCCGCCGGGCTACCGGCTGTGGCGATTTTCAGCTCAACTGACACTGGCAGTAAAAAAATTGCCGGCTTCAACCTTAAAACAGCCGGTAGCCAAACGATTGCGTTTCAGGACAGCCAAATTGCAGCACTCGCAACCACCGCCGTAATTACCGTTAACGCTTCTACGATCACTCGATACCTCATTACTGCCACCAGTCCAGAGCGAACAACCATCGGTTGGAGCGAAACAATCAGCGCCGAAGATCAGTTTGGTAACCCAGCGAACAACGTTGCGGCCACAACTCTTACCTTAGAGAATTCCGGTCAGGCGAAATTTTACGCCGATTCTCGTTACCAAACACCGATCGGTCGAGTGGTCTTTAGCGGTGGTCAGCTTAAACTCTATCTGCGCGACGAGGCAGCCGAGACGATTACTATTAGCCTTACCGACGGCGCTGGCGTCAGCGGCCATTCAGCGTCGATTATCGTTAATCCGGCGACGGTCTGTATTTTCGGCTTGTGTTTGAAAATCGATAGCCCGGCAGGGGGAGCCGTGAGTACTCTTAACCAATCTAGCCAAGCCGTGCGAAGTTATTTCCGGGGCCGCCCGAGCTTAAACCAGGCAACTGCCGTTGTCAGTGCCGGCGCCGGCCTAACGGCCTTTCTGGGTTTCGGCCCGATTGGCACGCTTTTGGCCAGCGCCTTTGCCGCCGGTGCTGCCCAAGGCAGCTCAGCGTTGTATCTGCTTTTTGCTGGCATTTTGCCGCTGCAGGCGCGCCGCCGGCCGAAATGGGGGACGGTGCGCCAAGCCATTACCGGCCTGCCGATCGCTGGGGTTTTCGTGGAGTTATTAAACGGCCACGGCCAACCGCTCGGCCGGAACCTCACTGACAAGACCGGCCGCTACGGCTTCCTGGTCAGCCAGCCGGGCGCGTACCAAATTCGTATCACCAACCCGCTGTACGGCACCTATTTAAGCCCGCTGGTCACGGTTACTAACCCGAGAGTCCAGTTGGTAATGGACGACATCGTCTTGTTGCCAATTGCGAGCCGCCTCTCGGCCCGGTTGGCCGAGGCTTTGAGCTGGGTGAAGATCGCCAAGTGGCTGGGTTACTTATATTGGCCAACTTTACTATTAGGCAGCGCCTTGGCGGGTATTCTCCTGTTTGAGCAGTTAAGCGTTGGTCGGTTGGTTTTGGCACTCATTTACTTACTTTTCTGGGTGGCTAAGCTTTTTCAGCTTCGTCTGGATCGGCCGTTCGGGGTGGTTAGCGACCGCCGAACCGGTCGGCCGCTCTCTTACGCCGTTGTTCAGCTCACCCAGGCAGGCAATGATCACGCCATCGTTCACTCAACTATCACCGATGAACACGGCCGCTTTTTGTTCACCGTTCGGCCGGCAGAGTACCAATTAATTGTTACCAAAGCTGGCTATCAAAACGCCCAAGCTAGTTTGAGCGGCGATCGGTTGAATAAACAAATCAGCCTCGAGCCGCAACTGATTTAGCCATTGAGGGCACTGATAATTTTTTCCGCCAATTCCGGCATATCCTTTGGCGTCATTCCGGCCGTGGTAATGGCTGGGGTGCCGATCCGAATACCCGATGGCTTCAGCGGTGGGGCGTCGTCGTACGGCACGGCGTTCATGTTAACAATAATCCCGGTCGCTTCCAGCTTTTCCTGTGCGACGTGGCCGTCAATTTTGAGTGGCCGGAGATCAACTAAAAAGAGATGGTTGTCGGTGCCGCCGGTGATAATTTCCAGGCCGCCTTTTTGCAATTCGGCGGCAAGTGTCATCGCGTTTTTCACCACCGTTTCGCAATATTCTTTGTAGGTCGGCTGAAGGGCTTCTTCCAGGCAAACGCCGATCGCCGCAATGGTGTTCATGTGCGGCCCGCCCTGAAGGCCAGGGAAAACGGCTTTATTAATGACTTTTTCTAGTTCGGGTTTGCAGAAGAGTAACGCCCCGCGCGGCCCGCGCAGAATTTTGTGGGTGGTGGTCATGACGATATCGGCGTGACCGAACGGCGTCGGATGAAGGCCGGCGGCAACTAAACCGCTGATGTGAGAGATATCGGCGAGGTGGTAGGCGCCAACCTTTTTGGCAATTTTGCCAATTCGTTCAAAATCAATGAGGCGGGAATAGGCCGAAGCGCCGGAGATAATTAATTTCGGTTTAATTTCTTTGGCTTCCGCTTCCAGCTGATCGTAATCGATCAAGAAGGTTTCTTGGTCGACGAAATAGGCGTAGCGGTCATAAAGTTTGCCGCTCATCGTCACCGGGTGGCCGTGGGTCAAATGGCCGCCGTGCGAGAGTTCTAGGCCCATAATCGGGTCGCCGGGCTGCAGCAAGGCAAAATAAACGGCCAAATTAGCGATCGAGCCGGAATAGGGCTGAACGTTGACGGCGTAGTTAGTGTGGAAAACTTTTTGGGCGAGGGTTTTAACTTCGTTTTCCAGCTTATCCATTACCTCCACACCGCCGTAGTAACGCCAACCCGGTTGACCTTCGGCGTATTTGTTCGTTAAGTCGCTACCCAATGCGGCTTTAACGTCATCTGATACAAAATTTTCCGACGCAATTAAATTAATCGTCGCTTTTTGGCGAGCGGTTTCTTCGTTTACGAGGTCTTTAATCATGTAAGCAAATTCTATCAAGAAATAGGCTAAAATAGAACTAGATGAAACCGATCGCTGGTAACAAAAAGGCCTTTTTCGACTACCAGATTTTAGAAGACTGGGAGGCGGGCGTAGCCTTAACCGGTCTGGAGATTAAAGCCATTCGGGCCAAGCGGGTCAATATTACCGGCAGCTACGTCAAGCCGTTCACTTCACCCGAAGGCAAAACCGAGCTGTGGTGGATCGGCTCGCATTTCAACATTGAAAACGGCGACCAAACCCGCAGTAAAAAAATCTTGATGCACCGCCAAGAAATTGAACGGATTATCGGCAAACTGTCAGTTGGCGAATTTACCGTTGTACCACTAGAACTCTACTTAAAACGCGGTCTCGCCAAACTCAAAATCGGCCTAGCCGAACGCAAAAAGAAATACGACAAACGCGAAATAATTAAAAAGAAAGACACTACTCGTCGGATTAACGAAGAACTGTTTCGTAGACGATAATTGGCGCCGTCGGTAAAATTGTATAAAAAATGGCCACCGATTTCTCGGTGGCGGAAGTCCACGATATTTAGTAGAACCGTGGTACGAGGCTTTTGAAGCCAAATTGGTTGTTATCGCTTCGAAAAACGATGAAGTGCAGGTGATCTCGGTCGGTCCAGCCGGTTTTACCGACAGTTGCAATCTGTTGCCCCTTGGTCACTTGGTCGCCGACCTTGAGACCTAACTTGCGAACTGAGTTCTTGGCCAGATGGCAGTACTGCGTGAACTCCTCGCCGTGCTGAACGGTGATGTAGTTCAGGTGATCCCTAAATTTTTCACCGTCGCCCCACTTACGGGAGTCCTCCTTAACCTCGGTGATCACACCGTCATATGCAGCCAAGACCGGTGTGCCGTCGTAGATCAGGAAGTCGATCGCGTTTTTGTACGGACCGATATGTGACAATGGGCTAGCTGCCGTCATGAACAATCCGTTAGTTCCCAACTCCTTGTCTGGAATGCCTTCGAGCAACTTGTCGTCCTCAAAGATCAGAGCATTGGCGTTGGGAGCCGGCCGATCGTAGACGAGCTTGCTTGGCTCGTTGTCCCATATTGGGTTATTTGCTTGTTGCTGAACGCTTTTAAAGTCCACGCTTCGAAACCTCCCTCGAATAGTTTCCTGATCTGAGCCAGTCATCTATTACGGAGTATATTGTATATCTTGTCTGCAATAAAGTCAATCGGTCGGCTTGATTTGCCGCCAATAAAATAGTCTCGAAAACCAGCCCGGATTACGGTGACCCTTCCCGATGAGCGGGCTGGTTTTCTCGTCACCCCGTGGGAAGCGTGGCCCGGTTGGAGTGGAGAGGATAGGGGCGGCCTTCGCAACTCTGAGCCCCTGTCCTTTCCAATGAAGAATTGCCGCTCGGCGGCTAAAGATTTTTACTGAATCTTCTCTAAGCGCCAACTCAACGTATCCGAGTTTTTCGTAATGTAGGTGTCGGCGCCCACGTCTGATGGTTTGCCGTTGACCGAAAACGCCCAAAAATAATTAGGCGGGGCGCTGATGCCGTCAACTGATGTTACGAACGCGCCGATACTAAATTGTTGGGCGGCGACCTGGTGATGGGCTTTCAAAAGATCCAGCGCATTTTTGCCGTCTTCGCCGCGATAGGTAACCACATGTTGCAAGGCGGCGGTAGTGGCGGAGGTGTGAGTTTGTTTTGGCACCAGCATAAAGACGCCAGCCGCGGCCACTAGCAATATGATAATTAGGAAAAAGCTGCGAGCTCGGTCGATGGTCGGGGTGAGTTTCGGCGTTGTCGATCGGGCGGTATTTGCTTGTGGAGAAGTCTTTTTGGAAATACTTTTAGTAGTGCGAGCGGTGGAACGCGAAGTCGTTTTTTTGGCGGTTTTCTTTGTTTTAGGCATAGATTTCTTGTACGCCAAAAAGTTTTCGCCGTCAAACATCGTGACGCTCGGCAGTAAACGAGTTACAATGTAACCTATCATGGAAGTTGCAATTGTTGGTCTGCCCAATGTTGGCAAGTCGTCACTTTTTAACGCCTTAACCGCGTCCAACGCTGCAGCGTCGAATTTCCCGTTTACCACCATCGAGCCGAACGTGGGGATTGTGGCTGTGCCAGACGAGCGCTTGGAATTTCTCACTAAAACTTACCAGTCGGCCAAAACGGTGCCAGCGACGATTAAATTTGTTGATATTGCTGGGCTGGTGAAAGGCGCTTCGGCCGGCGAAGGCTTGGGTAATAAATTCTTGAGCCACATTCGCGGCTGTGACGCCATCGCTGAAGTCGTCCGCTGCTTTGAAAACGGCGACATTATCCACGTCGCTGGTAAAGTTGACCCCAGCGACGATATTTTAACGATCAACACCGAACTTTTACTCGCCGACTTAGAACAAGTCAACAAGAGCCTGCAACTGATTGCCGACAAAGTGAAACGCCAAGACAAAGAAGCGCTGAAACTTCAGCCGGTTTTGGAAAAAGCGGTGGCGATGTTGAACGCCGACCAGCCGCTACGGCTCAATCCTGAATTATGCGTCGAATTAAAATCCTACAATTTTCTAACCGCCAAACCGCTGCTTTATGTTGCCAACGTTGGTGAAAAACCGAACGGAGAATTAGTCCAAAAAATCCGGACGCACGCTGAGAAAGAACAAGCCAAAGTGGTGGAAATTTCCGTTAAAGCTGAAAGTGAAATTGTGGCGCTGCCAGCCGCCGACCAAGCCGAATACCGCCAAGAATTGGGGCTTAAATCTGGCCTGGCGGAAGTTATTACCGCCGGCTACCAGCTGCTCAATTTAGAAACATTTTTCACCGCCGGCCCAACCGAAGCGCACGCGTGGACGATCGAAAAAGGGACGAAGGCGCCCCAAGCGGCTGGCAAAATCCACACCGATTTTGAACGCGGCTTCATCCGGGCCGAAGTTTTTAACGTCACCGATTTGCAAACCCTCGTCAGCGAAAAAGCTATCCGTGATGCCGGCAAACTCCGCTCTGAAGGCAAAGACTACGTCGTCAAAGACGGCGACGTTATAGAATTTCTTTTCAACGTTTAGCTCTCGGCTTGTTGAATATCTCGGTATTTCCGCTTATACTATCGCTAGATCATGGAGGTGATCAGTTGGAAGCTTTAACAGTATTGCCTTTCACGGAGAACGAACCGATAGATGCCGTTGAGTTCGTGGCCTTGATTACCCGCCTCGTAAATGAGCCGAAAGAATCGCAGAAGTTTAGGGAGACATATTGGTGGTTCTGTCCGGAGCCTTTTACGCTCTCTCTCGCTATGGCTCTATGCCGCCTCTCAGCGCTTCTGGACGACTACTCAGAATGGGGCGGCCGAAGTTTGGTCGAAGATAAGTTATTTGACCGATATTCTTCGATTGGCTCGTATCACCGAGGTCACCGAGTTAGCTGTCGACTACACGACAGCACCGGTCGGCGGAGGAGCGACGGTTATACGCTTTGGGAGGTGTCGATCCAGAGCGTCCCCGACAATCCCGACAATCTATCTCGTGGGATCGTCACCGCCTTCCTTAAGTTCTCCGTATTCAACGGCGCTTGGGAGATGCTCAACCTCATCGTGGCCTTACACGAGTTAGCTCGTCAACCAGTTCCGGTCTAAATGACCGATGACCAGACCCGCCAATTGGCGGGTTTTTTAAAACTGTAACAACCTGTGGTCATTCAATTGCTAGCTGTTAGCTAAAACCGCGTTTTGAAGAATGACACCAATTGTTAAAGCTCTTTCAGCAAGTTCGTCGCTACCAGGAATATATTCAAGCTCAGAGACTTCTTTCAACCGGTTTATTAAGTAAAACCGAAGATAGCCGGAATTTGCTTGTTGGGCGTTCTTTTTTGCTTCATCCAAAAAACGTTTAGCGTTATCGTTAGAACCACGGGCGATGAAAGTAGCGACACGTTTCAAATCTTGGGCCGTTGAGCCAAGCGCCAAGATATTTTGGTTAGTCATGCTTCATTGAAAATAGTTGGAAAAAAATAACGAGTTAACTCCTCGAACTTTTCACGGATGGCCGGGTCTTGGATTTGGTTACTTCTATTATCGAGGGCTGGCCGGATATTAATCATTGAATCGATATTGATCTCCTTAGTTTCCACGTCAACCCCGCCGCCCCACAAATCATTTTGTTTTGAACCTTGTTTAATTAAAGCTTCTTCTGACTCAAAATGACGGTTAGCGCCGGCCGAACAAATTTTTTTGTCGATGTCGATGACGGTTTTTATGTATTCGGGAAACTCGCCTAGGAGTTTTTCAACTTGCTCTTTAGTAAACGGCTCTTTCTGGGTGATTATTGCCATTTCAGAATTGTAACAGAGAATGATGGTCTTTCAGCCACTTTTCCGCTGCCTCGTAATTTGGGCAGTATTCTGCCACCAATTTCCAAAAGCGGGTTGAGTGGTTCATGTGGGTGAGGTGAGCCAGCTCGTGGTAAATAACATAATCACTCACCGAATCCGGCGCCATAATCAACCGCCAGTTGAGCGAGATAGTATCGCGGCTGGAACACGAACCCCAGCGGGTTCGCTGCGAGCGGATCGTCACCGTTTTGACGTCACGGTTAACGAGATCGGCCAAGAGCGGCAGCCTTTTTTTAAAATGAATTTCGGCCTGAGCGCGATACCATTTTTCCAACACCTGCCGGACGTGAGAGTGGTCTTCGGCCCGAGCCGTTACTAATAATTTGTTGGCGGCAATTTCCACGCCTTCTTTCCCGGTGGACGAAACGGTTAGCCGGAAATCGTGTTCAACGCCGCGAAAAAATAACCGGTCGCGGTGGGCGGTCAGCGCATTTAGCTTGGTTTGAGCTTTAGCTCGGTGCTCAGCGATCCAATCGGTATTGTCGGCCACAAATTCGTCAATGTAGCGCTGCGGCGCCCGGATTGGGCAGGTGACGACGACCTCACCAGAATCTAAAACTCGCAAACGAAGCCGCCGAGCGGCTCGTAAGCGCTTAACTTTTATTTCGAAATCTGTCACCCGTCAACGATGCCAGAAAACCGAGCTGCAAGCTAGTAGATGCTGCCGCTGGTCGTGCCACCAGTTGTCGTAGTTTTATGAGCGCTCTTGTACCACCAATAAATCAAGCCGTACACGACCACCGCGATGACCACGTAAATTAGTACCCATTTGCCCCAGCTACCTTTTTTACCGTAACCGCCCTTGTCGTCGTAACCCGCGGCCGGTTTGTCGTTCGTCATCGGCGCTGCGGCCGGCATCGCTGGTTTTTCGTCCATTTTTGGCATCTCGTTTTTATTCTCGTCCATTATTCCTCCTTGTTTGAAAGTTATTTTCCCGAACCGTTATAACCAGCCTGCCGAGAAAGGCTGAAAATGTCAAATTGGCGCACTCGACCGGAAGAGCTAGAAACTCCTCCGTTGCACTTTGTCGTTACCGAACCTACGGTTTCGAACCGTCAACGCACAAAACAAAAATCCGCCGAAAGCGGATTCCTGCTTTGCGCACTCGACCGGATTCGAACCGGCGATCTCCTCCGTGACAGGGAGGCGCTTTAAGCCAGGCTAAGCTACGAGTGCAAAATAAAACTGTTAAAATCCTGGCTTGCCCCTCGCAGCTGTGCTGCTCGTCGTAAGCCAGGCTAAGCTACGAGTGCAAATTCCAAAACAAAAGGGCGAACAAGGTATATTTTCTCAAAAAACAGGGAGAAAATCTAGGCAGAGCTACAACGGGATGTAGGTTTTGATCGAGTAGCTTTTCAGCGCGGCGATGTACCAATCGTTGAACGACAGCGGTTTTTCACCGGTTTTTTCGGTCACTTGAATGATATGATAGCCGAATTTGGTTTGAATCGGGTCAGATAGTTGATTGACCGGCAAACTAAAGGCCGCGTCCTCAAAATTTTGAGCAATTTGGGCAGCTAACTCACCCTTAGCCCAGATGCCCAGGTCGCCGCCCTTATCTTTCGTTTGAGCGTCTTGGCTAAACTGCTTGGCGGCGTCGGCAAAGCTCGTCCCGCCCTTCAGCGCGCTTTCGGCCGCTGCGGCCGCTTGCGGCGTTGTGACTAAAATATGGCGGACGTGAACGCGGATAATTTGGTTATTTTCAACTTTCGCTTTCAGAAGTTGGTTAGCTAAAATGTCCTGGAACTGGCTCGGGCTCATGCCGTAAAGCTGTTTCAATTTTTTCTCAAAATCCGGCGTCTGTTTTTTCTGCTCGGCGTAGGCAGCCATCAGTTCTTGGCTAGTGACACTAACCTTTAGTTTTTCGGCCTCGGCCACAATCACCTTCTCTTGGATTAACTCGTCCATTAGTTGGGTGCGCAGCTGGTGGTCGGTCGGCGGTTTGGCATTAGCCGGCGCTTGTTTGGCGAAGGTGGTTAAGAACCGCAACCGCTCCAGATACTGGTGATCCCAAATGTAGCCGTGGTTGACCCGGGCGGCTGGCAACGGGTAGAGAATCGACAAATTTTCAGCGAAACGGCTCTCGGAGCGGGCTTGATAAACTAGTCCGTAGCCGATCAGGCCGAATAAGACGTAGAGCCCCAAAACCAACAGGGCGACGTCTTCAATTAAGGTCGCTGGGTTATTGAGATGGCGAGCCGCCAAAGCCCGGGCAAACGGGAGGCGAATTTTCAGCTCGCTCCACAACCAACCAACAAAGCGCCAAAACACTTCCGCGGTAATTTTTAGCGCTTGCCAAACCAAGAGCGCCGCCGCTTCAATGAAATCTAAAACACGGTTAATTGCGGGAAGTTGGCCCATAAGATAAATCCAACTACCAGGATAACAGCCAGCGCCACAAAGGCAAAATGAGCCAGGTACGACAAATGGGCCCGCTCTTCGTTAATTCGCAGTAGCTGCCAGAGGGCGTAAAAAACCACGCCCGTTAAGAGCGTCCGGTTGAAAAACGAAACCGGCCAGTAGTAAAAAAGGCTGTTGGCTTCCGCCACCAATAAACCGAGTAACGCCCAGTGAGCCCGGCGAATTTGCAGCTCTTCGTAGCCGATAATTTCGCTTAATAGCCCGATGGTCGGTAAAATGGCCACGATAATAAAGGTGCCGAAAATCGGCGAGACGCGGCTGCCCACCAGCCAATCGTTAACCAGTAAAATCGAGAAAAAGACCGTCGCCACCAAGGGCAGTTCCATAAATTTATTCAAAGTCGCCAGCACAATCACCCCGAAAAAGAGGATTAGGCCAATCTGGGCGCCCAGCGACGGCAACGAGTTCCAAATAACGGCGGTGGCCACCGCGGAAATTACCCAAAAAACTATTACTGAAGGCGTTCGTCGCAGAAAAGAAAGCATATGCTTACTTCGTACTGTAGCGGCTACCGACGGTCACCACAATATCGGTGGTTTGGCTGATCGTGGCGCTAACAAACGAGCCGGCGAAGCGTTTTTGCAAAAGCGAGGCGGTGTACGGCTTGGCTTTGGCGTTGGTGACGGTGCTAATTAGCTGCGTTTGGCCTTCGGTCAGGCTAATCACGTTGTAGCCAAGGGCTTTCAGTTGCGTCTCCACCGCCAGGCCGGTAGCAGCTTTACCCGAGGCATTAACAATCGCGATTGTTGCTTGCTCCTTCAGAATATACGGGTCTTTCAAGGCGGCGTCCACGAATAATTTGACGCCGGTGAAATCGTTCAAACCCAAGCGCGGCACCAGCACATCGGCGCCGCCGATAACGGCGCTGGTCAGCGGGCCGGTGGCCGAAGTATCCAAGACGGTAGTAACGGTCTGGCTGTTGTTCAAGCCCTGTAACAGCCCAACTAAGGTCGAGAGTTCCGAGGGCTGAATGTCGGTGCGGGCGTTGCGGCCGAGCAGGTTTAAAACTTGGGTGATTTTCGCCGGGTTAGCTAAGACGCCGGCTGTTTGGGCTTTTTGGCGAATCGCCGCGATCACTAATTGTTGGCGAGCGGCCCGGGCGAAGTCGCTGGTGGTTTCGCGCGAGCGAGCGTATTTCAAAGCCGTGACGCCGTCGAAATGGTGGACGCCGGCTTTAATATCAATTGGGCAGTAGGCCGTGCTCGGGTCCGGGCACGGGTAGAGCGGGTCGCGCAACTCGGTGGGGACGGTCAAGTCGATGCCGTTCAAGCTATCGACCAACTGTTGAAAGCCGCTGAAGTTAATCCGGACAAAATAGTTGATGTTGATGCCCAGTAACTGGCCGATCGCGCCCTCCATCGCCGCGCCGCCTTGATCGACGCCGGCGGCGCAAACGGTTTTTCGGCAATAAGTACTGCCGAGGGTATTCACCACGTTAATCCGGCCGTGGGAGCCGTCGGGCAGCGGGACATACAAATCGCGGGGAATCGACAGGATAGCTGCGGTTTTATTGACCGGATCAATCGAATAAACCTCGAGCGTATCGGACAGATCCGGCCCGGAGTGGCCGGGGCCGCCGATGCCAGCCAGTAAAATATTCACCCGGCTGTCGCCCTCGGTTTGAACATCGGTCGGTTTCAAAGAGGCGTGGAGGACGGCGGCCGGCGCGCCGTCGTTATTATTGGTGGCGACGATATTTTTGATGGCGATAGCGCCGGAGATGCCGATCCAGGCGACCACACCGATCACGGCGACGACCACAAACCATAACACCCATTTGAGTGTCAAAAGGCGGGGCCGAGCGCTCGGCGGTTGGCCGGTTGGTTGGGGGTTGGGGGTGCGCTGGGAGAAAAATGCCATCAGTTCAATAAGTGTAACAAAGTTGGTTTGGTTAATACACTACCTCGTCTTGGACGGCAGCAACGGGTTTGGTGGCTATTTGGCCGCGGCGCAAATAGCGAGCCGCAGCGGCCAAAGAATCGGCGTCTAGTTCAATTAGTGGGAGCTTTTGTAGCCAGCCCAGTGTGTTGGCAACAGTCACCCCGATCCGAGTACCGGTTAACGAACCGGGTCGGTTACTGACGGCGATGGTGTTAACGGCAGCCAAATCCAACTGGGCCTTTTCCAATAGTTCGTTTATCAACCCGACGAGCGCCTGGGCCCGGGCGTCGCGCTGAATGATAACGGTGGCTTTTGGCGTAATAATCGCCAACTCCACTCGTTCGCGCTCGGTGGCGTTAAGCCAAAGCACCGGGAAGTTGGAAGCGGCGGGTTTTGGCATCGATAACTTCAATTTTAACGGTTTTCGTGTGATTAGGTAGATACTTTTGAGCGATCTCCGGCCACTCGATGATCGTCAGTTGGTGGTCAGCCTCAAGATATTCCGCCCAATCGAATTGCGGCAAATCTTTTTCGCTCAGGCGATACAAGTCCAAGTGGAGAACGGTCTTAATGCCCCGCCAGTTGACGGGGTAGCGGTGCTCCAGCACAAACGTCGGGCTGCTGACAACGTTGTTTTCGCCCATCGCCCGCAAGACTTCTCTGGTCAGAGCGGTTTTACCGGCCCCTAGCGGCCCGGATAAGGCGATGATGTCGCCAGGTTCAACAACAGCGGCAATTTTTTCGGCCAGTTTTGGCAAGTCGGCTTCAATTACATCCATCAGCAGTATTATATCGGTAATTCTGCTATACTGAATTCATAAGTAAGTTGGCCGCGGTATTCGTCGAACGAAAGCCCGGGATGAAATATAAGTAATGCTTACTGAAAGAAAGAGAATCGAACGAGAATGGCAACGAAATTGTATGTAGGTAAGCTCCCGTATGCGACCACAGAAGACGAATTGCGCGCCCTATTTGCGCCTCACGGCACAGTGGTCAGCGTAGCGATCATCATGGACCGCGACACTAACCAATCCAAAGGCTTCGGCTTTGTGGAGATGGAAAACGACGAAGAAGCGCAAGCGGCGATCAAAGCGCTTGACGGCAGCGAAGTCGGTGGCCGGAACATCTTGGTCAACGTCGCCCGTCCAAAAGAAGAGCGCCCAGCTGGTGGCGGCTTCGGCGGTGGTTACCAAGGTAACCGCGGCCCGTCTAACGGCGGCTTCCAAAAGCGTTACTAATTAAGTTTATAGCTTAGTAAGAAAAAACCGGGTGAAAACCCGGTTTTTTCGTGGGTTGTTAACGTGGTAGTTTATACCTGCTTGGTTGTACGTTTTAGGACCGCGCCAACAAATAGGCGATAAGCGGGTCGATTTTCTTTTTGATAAATCATTTTTATTCCTAATATTTCTTTGCATTTCGAGCATATCAGACTTTCATTGTTGGTTATTGGGCCGTTCATGCGGTCAAGATATAGTCGTTTAAGGGGACCGGGTCCGTCTTTTTGGTATGAACAAACTTTTTCACTGCAATTTTCACAGGCAATATTGAGCATTCTGGACCAGCCGCCACGAACTTGGCGGTATTTATCATTTTTCATTTCAATGTTCCCGGGCAGGGACTCGAACCCCGATCTCTGCCGCCAAAGGGCAGCGTCGCTACCATTAGACGACCCGGGAGTGACCTAAGTATTTTACTACACCTTGGGTCCATGCAGCAATCCTTCTGTTGAGATCTGTACTTTTATTTATACGAATACGTATCACTCCAAAATACCGTTCGCCGATGTTTTTTCGTGTCGGACTAAGGTTATGTCGTTTCAGGTAAACCCGAAATTCCTCCGGTTTTACACTCAAAACGTTTGACCAATAATCTCTTGCAATGCCTGAATCAGCATTTTCATGAATAGAAATTTCGTAGCTGAACTCACTCTTGACTGTTCCTAAGTATTTTTGGCACCAGGCCGAAAATAACTGGAGCATTTCAGCGTTCATATTAGAGAACTCAACCCCAACACTTAGTGCCCAGGGTTTGGCCTTTGACCCTTCTGCCCAGTAAAGCATCAAGCCAGCCACCCAAAAAGGATCATTGATTAGAGCCGGGATTTCGCTCAATGCTTTCTTGGTCACTACTTCCGTCCTTTCGGAACGTATTTGCCTCACCCGATCAAGCGCCTTCAGCCTGGCTGCTATGCGTTTTTCGGTAATTCTTTGTTTTTGGGGCTGTGCTAATCCAACCGATTGTAACCAGAGCGACAAAGACGACTTTGAAACCTTTACTAGCTTTAAAATTTCAGAGTAAGTTTTACCTTCAAGGCGAAGTTTCAGTGCTATTTCTTTTTCGGTCTTTTTGGCTATCATGTACTAAGAATATATGTCACATCACAGATATACTATGTACGGTTTTCTAATTCACCAAAAAAATCCCTTGCGGGATTTTTGTTGGGAAAGTCGCCTTCGGTTCAGATTCACGAAAAAGAACTCCTCGCGGAGTCTTTTTCGGAAACCAGTAAGCCGGGTTCTGTTTATGCAACCATCTATCTAATTCCCGTATGCGTTTAAACACATACGGTCACTCGGAGCGTTATGCTTTATAAAGCATAACGCTGCTCGTGCGTCGAGTTCTTTATTCCGATTGTGAGACACAATGGAGCTAGTTTTCCCTTTAGGGGAATAATAACTTGTTGGAATAAAGATCCACTCAACTTGCACCACGCTGGGTTTGGCCTTCACATACCATTGCTGGCAGTGCTGTGCGCTCTTACCGCACTCTTTTCACCCTTACCTGTTCCGACTCAGTTAGAAAGGGGCGAGACGAAGCTCGCCCTGGTTGATTCGTTACGTGATCACGGCCATTTCGAGATCGTTAGTCTTGAAGGTATTGCCTTCATTCTCGCACTTAACGATGAAGATGTCGCGGTCTCTAACTCGAGGTTCACCGAGTTCCGTTTTGAGTTTTCGGCAAATTCGGCGTGCGGCATCTCTGTCATCGAGAACATCATCCGGCAATCGGGCAATGCCCTGCTGAGCAAAGGTGAGCAGTCCTCCGTTGTCGCTGCCACCGAGTTTATAGAAATAATATTGCACTCTTTTCCTCCTAGCTGAGCTGGTCATCGGCAAGTTTGTACATAAGGGCTTGTTCTGGTGCTCAACCGCTAACAGTCTGTTATGGGCTTAGCACCAGCTTTATCATTATTAAGTTTGTCTGGACCCTCGTTCCGCACAAACGCTCCTGCAAGGCCAGGAAGATCGGCCACTGCCGCTAGTGCTTTCAGGGCGATCGCTTCCCCCTCCTCCTTGTTGTCATTGGTGATTGTGAGTTCAATAAAGAAAGTTTGCATTCCTTTTCCATTCCTCCTAACTGAGCCGCTGTCGGCTATTGTCGTGAATGAGGTTGGACCTCGTTCTCGTGTTCCAGGGGTCCAGCGCCTGACGAAACTCGTAGCCGTCACCCATCGCTGCCTCGACGAGCGGTGGTAGAAGCTCATTTGTTAGCTTGGCCTTGGCTTCATCGTCATTTGCAGCTTCAAACTCCCCGTGCTTAAAAGGGGAATGTTCCCGTGTGTCAACAAGGGTATTAGTGCCTTTGCCGAATCCGACCGAATACGTATACTTATTCATATTTCCCTCCTAACTGAGCCGGGCATCGGCGGTTTTGTTTCTGTGCCACTTTCCCTTACCTCGCGATAGCCAGCCGTTAGCTGGAGCGCGTCTCTGTGGTGCCCGGACTTTCCTCAAATTGTTAAAAAACAATCCGCGATTGCGTTGGTTTCAGGGTAAATACTACCTAATTTGCGGCCGAAAGTCAAGGGTAAAAACTCAACTTGACAACTAGGCGTATAGTTAAATCGAACACAAGAGAGTCGCCACTAAATAGCAAGGCGGCCGGAACCTTAGCGTTTTTTAAACGCTTCTCCTCTCCAGGGGCGGTTCGAGCCCATCAGCGGCCGCCCCTAATTTTCCCCGAGCTCTAGAGAAACGTTATTCGGTGCAATGCCGTCGGCCCAAATTCTCTGAGAGCTTTTTGGTGTCCACTAGTGCCGTAACCGACGTTCGTGTCCCAGCCGTAGTCAGGGTGAAGTTGGTGATAGACACGCATTAATTGGTCGCGGTAGACTTTAGCGACGATTGAAGCAGCCGCAGTGGGGTAAAAATAGCGGTCGCCTTGGGGCTGGGCGATGAATTTACGGCCCGGCAACCGAACAAAATCCGTCAAAATTAAATCGGTTTCAATCTGCTCAAGCGCTCGTTCGTAGGCTAATTTAAGGCCAGCCGACAGCCCAAGCTCGTAGATTTCTCCGACCGACGCGCTGCCAAAACTAATTTGGCTAGCCAAACCATGAATTTGGACGGCCAGGGTTTGACGCTGGGCTTTCGGTAGTAGTTTTGAGTCGGTAATGCCGTCGACGCGCTGGTTCAGTTCCACGGCCGCCACGATAACTGGCCCAGCCAGCGCGCCGCGGCCAACTTCGTCAATCCCGATAATTTTTTGATAGCCGGCAGCTTGGAGCTCGGCCAATAACTCGAAGTTAGGTGCCGACTTTGCCCGCCAGCTGGCGGGTTGCTGGGGCAGCGGCTTTGGTTTTAACATCAATTCCCTCCTTCAAAAACTGGCCGGTGGCGCTGCTGGCCACTTTCATCACCATTTCCGGTGTGCCCTCAGCCACGATCTCGCCGCCTTTGTCGCCGCCGTCTGGGCCCAGGTCCACAATCCAATCGGCGCAGCGAATCACGTCGATGTTGTGTTCGATAATCATCACGGTATTACCCCGGTCAACTAGTTGATACAAAACTTTCAGCAGATGGTTGATATCCTCGAAGTGCAACCCAGTGGTCGGCTCGTCCAAAATATAGATGGTTTTGCCGGTCTCGCGCTTGGAAAGTTCGGCCGCCAGCTTAATCCGCTGCGCTTCACCGCCGGAAAGGGTGGTGGCTGGTTGCCCCAACCGGACGTAACCCAAGCCAACGGCTTGCAAAATCAGCAATTTTTCCCGGACTTCTTCTTCGGTGGTGAAGAATTCCAAGGCTTGGTCGACGGTCATCTCTAAAACGTCCGAGATGTCTTTATCTTTGTATTTAATCTCCAGCGTTTCGGCGTTGTAGCGGTGGCCTTTGCACTCGGTACAAGTGACGTAGACGTCCGGCAAGAAGTTCATCTCAATCTTAATTTGGCCGTCGCCCCGGCAATTCTCACAGCGGCCGCCGCGCAAGTTAAAACTAAACCGCGACGGATCATAACCGCGCGATTGCGCTTCGGTGGTGTTGGCGAAGTGTTCGCGAATCGGGCCCAGCGCGCCGGTGTAGGTGGCGGGGTTACTGCGCGGGGTTCGGCCGATCGGCGACTGATCGATATTAATAATATTGTCCAAATTCTCCAGCCCTTTAATCTCTTGGTGCGGGGCGGGCTCAACTTGGGTGCCGTGGAAATGGCGCTCCAAAGCGGCGGCTAAAGTATCGGAAACCAGCGTCGATTTACCCGAGCCGGAAACGCCGGTGACACAAATTAATTTGTTCAAAGGGAATCTCACTGAAACATTCTTCAGGTTATTTGCGGTAGCGCCCACTACTTCCAAGAACTCTTGGTCGTGCTCGTGGCGGTGTTCCGGCTGTTCCAATTGTTTGAGGCCAGACAAATACGCCCCGGTAATCGATTTTTTGTTAGCGATCACTTCTTTGGGCGTCCCTTCGGCGATAATTTCGCCGCCTTGTTCGCCAGCGCCTGGGCCCATATCGATCAAGTAATCGGCTCGGAGCATCGTTTCCTTGTCGTGCTCCACTACAATCACGGTATTGCCGCGGTTTTTCAGCTCCTCGATGGTTTTCAAGAGTTTTTCGTGGTCGCGGGCGTGCAAGCCGATCGACGGTTCGTCCAAAATGTAAACAACGCCGGTTAAGCCGCTGCCCAACTGATTGGCTAACCGAATCCGTTGGGCTTCGCCGCCGGCCAAAGTAGAGCTGGTTCGGTTCAGGGTTAGATAGCCCAAACCAACTTCCAGGAGGTAATTAAGGCGATTTAAGACTTCTTTGGCGATCGGCCCGGCGATTACCTGGTCGTGGGTGGCGATACTTTTCTCGAGACCGCTAAAGTATTTAACGCCAGTTTCGATGGTCATACTCGTCACGTCGATAATGTTTTTGCCGTCAATCTTGATCGACAACACTTCCGGCCGCAGCCGCTGGCCGTGGCAAATTTGGCAGATTTTTTCCACCATGTATTTTTCAATCTCGTTTTTCAGGTAGTCCGAGTCGGTCTCGCGGTAGCGACGTTCTAAATTCGGGATAACACCTTCAAACCTACCTTCTTCCGGGGCTTCGTCGGGCGTTTGGCTGGCCGTTGTCTCAGTAATACCAGCGTCTTTTTCACCATAAAGCACAACCTTGACGATCTCTTTCGGCAGTTTTTCCACTGCCGTGTCCAAGCTAAATTCGTATTTGGCGGCTAAATCGGAGAGCGCTTTTTGGTACCAGCTGGTCTGAGATGTCGTTCGGCTCCAGGGGCGGATCGCGCCTTCAGCGATCGTCAGGCGCGGGTTAGGGATGACGAGCCCTGGGTCGGCGATTAAGCGTAAGCCCAAACCTTGGCAGGCTTGGCAGGCGCCTTCCGGGTTATTGAAGCTGAACAGGCGCGGTTCGATATCAGGAAACTGCCAGCCGCAGACGGTACAGGCGAGTTTTTGCGAGTAAAAGCGCTCTTTTTCGTGTTTGGGCGAAGTAGCGGTAATTAAACCGTTCGAAAGTTTCAGCCCTTTTTCAACCAATTTAAGTAAATCAATGTAGGCAACTTGTTTGGATTGGTCGTTAGAGACCGGAAAATCGATCGCCCCGACCAAGTATTCCAACGTGTGACGTTTGTTTTTGTCGATTTCCAGGCCAATCGCTTCTTCGATATCCATCACCACGCCGTCAAAACGGACTTTCAAGACCCCGCTTTTTTTACCTTGTTTGAGGTGGTATTTGTGCTCGCCTTTGCGGTTTTGAATAATTAAGGAAAATAATTTGACGTTCAAGTGGCCGTCAACGGTGAAGTCGTGCAAAACGTTTTTAGTGATCGTCTCGGTGGTTTGAGCTTTGATTTCGGTGCCGTCTTTCGGGCAGTACGGCGTGCCGACCCGCGAAAATAAGAGCCGCAAAAAGTCGTAAATTTCGGTGGTGGTAGCGACGGTTGAGCGCGGGTTGCGGGCGGCGGTTTTTTGGTCGATGGCGATCGCCGGGGCCAGACCTTCGATGTAGTCGAAATCCGGTTTTTCGATTTCGCTCAAAAATTGCCGGACAAAACTGGACAAACTCTCCACATAGCGGCGTTGGCCTTCGGCAAAAATCGTATCAAAAGCCAGGCTCGATTTACCCGAGCCAGACAGGCCGGTGATCACCGTCACCTGGTTTTTCGGAATCTCTACCGAGACGTTCTTCAAATTATGGGTTCGGGCGCCCACCACTTTAATTGTTTCGCTGGCTTTCATTTAGTAATTTCTCCGCTTCACTCCAACATTGGTAATACCAACGAGCAGTAATTTAGTTATTCTGTAATTATTTCTAACGAGCTCTGCTGCGAGCCAGTGTAGCACAGATTGTCAAGGCATAGCAACCCCCCAGCCCTTGCATTGTGCCGTGGGTGAGCTACAACAAATGAAGAAATACCTAAGAAAAGGAGGAGTAACCTATGAAACCGAACCCGAATGACGGCGCCAGCGGCCCAGGGACGATTGTGGGCGTCAACGTGGCCTTAAGCGGCACGCTCAAAGATCAAAACGATATCGCGGTCTACGGTATGGTAGACGGCCAAGTGGAGAGCGAGCGCTCGGTGACTGTTGGTCAAAGCGCCCAAGTGAAAGGCCCGGTCAAGGGCCAACTCATTACCGTGGCCGGCACTGTTCACGGCGAAATCACCGCCCACGAAAAGTTGGAAGTTCTGGAAACCGGCAAGATCTACGGCTCGATTGAAACGAAAGATTTAATTGTTCGCTCGGGTGCGCTCTTGAGCGGTAAGGTCACGATGGGCACCGACGAACCGGCCGCAGAAACACCAGAACCAGAATTCAAAGAAGAGAAAATTGCCGAGGCAGCGGAGCCGGCCGACGAACCGGCTTCGGAAACCAAAGCCGAGACCACCCCCGAACTGACACCTGACGAAGAGTAGGGATGTACTATTACGTCCTCGAATCCCCGTCCACCAGGGGGGTTCGCCAGAACTATCAGCGACTGCGCGATATTTTAACCCACTTAGGCATCGCCGGCGAAATCGTGACTTCCAGCCCGGCCCGCACCCCGGCCGAGCAGGCTTATATCGGTACCACCAAAGGCTATTCCACGATTGTGGCGGTGGGTGGCGACGCCCACATTAATGAAGTGGCGATGGCCACCATCGGCCGGGCGGTTTTGGGTATTATCCCCATTGACGCCAGCCGGCAAGTCACCGAGTTAATTGGCGCCAGCGATATGAAAAGCGCGGCCGAAGCCTTGAAACATCGGCGAATCAGCCTTCAAGACACCGTGTTAATCGATCCCGATTTGCCGCTATTTTTGAACGCCGCCATTCAAACCAGCAAGCTCGCTAAGGTTAGCCTGGTCATCGACAACAAAGTCCGTGCCCACGCTTATTTTAACGAGCTGGTGGTCACTCGTTCGCTGGAAGTGAAAATCCGCAGCACCTATGTGGCCGAAAAACGGAAAATTCTCGGTTTGTTTAGCGTCGGCGGCGAGCAAATCGCTTCCGAATCGTCGTTTCACGGCAAGCAGATAAAAATTATCACCGACCCGCCAATGCCCTTGATGGTAGGCGAAAATAAGATGGCCGATAGCCCGTTAACGCTGCGGTTGGTGCCAGAGTCCTTGAAAGTTATCACCAAACGTGGTACAGTTCTTGAGTAAATGCCAAACAGCGTTTTACAGACAGTGTATGCACGTTAACCGTTCCCAAGACCCGGTTTTTCGAGGACCAAAAAATTAGCGACCGCGAGCTGAAAATTAACGAAGCCGTTCTGGCAAACAGAGTTCATTTAATTATGAACGATGGCCGCTCGGCTGGCACCGTTTCACTCGATCAGGCCCGCTATTTAGCCGCTCAACACGAGCTGGATTTAGTGGAAATTGGCCCGAACGCCAGCCCGCCGATCGCTAAATTGCTTGATTACAACAAATATCGGTATCAGCAAGAGAAGCACGCTCGGGGTTCGACCAAAACCAAAACCGAACTGAAAGAGATGCGCCTGAGTTTTCGTATTAACTCACACGATATCGCCACCAAGGCCAAACGGGCCAAGGAGTGGCTGGACGCTGGCGATTTCGTCCGGGTTTACATCAATCTGCGCGGCCGGGAGAACGTTTTCCCAGACAAAGCCAAGCAGACGCTGATGGATTTCGTTAGTCATGTTGACGGCGAAGTGGAGCAAGCCGTCAACCAAGCCGGTAAAAAAATTCAATTAATTGTTAAACCCAAAAAGAAATAATATGAAACCCGACCACTATTTGAAAATTGAGACTTGTCACTTGGAACTTACAAATTCCGGAGGAATTTGTTGATGCCCAAACTAAAAACCCATAAATCTGCCTCCAAGCGCCTGAAATTAACTGGCGCCGGTAAGGTCGTGGCTCGTCACGCCAATACCGCTCACCGCGCCCGTTTTAAAAGTAAGCGGTCGAAGCAAAAGTCGAACCAAAAACAGGTGTTAACCCATTTGGGTGCCACTAAACTGGGAGTAATAATTTAAATGAAATATCCAATATTCAATACTCAAGTTACAACTAATAGTCAATCACTTAAATATTTAAACATTAAGAATTATTTGCAACTTAATTATTGTTTATTGGCTATTAATTCCGGAGGAATTTGCTAATGGCCCGAATTAAACGCGGTATCCAAACCCACAAACGTCACAAAAAGCTCTTAAAGCTGACCAAAGGCTATAAACTTGGCCGGAAAAATCTCTTCCGCCAGGCCAAACAAGCCGTTCTGAAGGCCGGTACTTTCGCCTACCGCGACCGCCGCAATAAAAAACGGGATTTCCGCCGCTTGTGGATCGTTCAGATGAACGCTGCTGTTCGCGCTCACGGCCTCAACTACAGCCAATTTATTAACGGCCTGGAAAAAGCCGAGCTAACTTTTAACCGCAAAGTCTTAGCCGAACTCTCCATTAAAGCGCCGGCTGAATTCGCCGCGATCGTTGAAAAAGCCAAAAAGGCTTTAGAAGCTTCGAAGTAATAAAAAGCGGGAGTATTTCATCCCGCCTTGACCGTGCTCCGTTAAGAGCGATAGTCTTCGAGTAGCTGTTTGACGCGCGGATCTTCTTGAGCAATCTGATCGAGACCTGCTAATAAGGCCCTAACCCTGTTGTTTTGTCTGATCGCACGCTCAGCGGCCACCTCGTAGACAGACGGCTGAGATTCTTTTGGGGCGGAGCGTTTTCTAAAGAGCGTTAGCATGGCAAAATGATACCATTTCTAACCTGAAAAGTCAAGAGATTTGAGGGTGTTTTTACCGCCGGTGCGGCAAGTATTTAAAGACGAAATTGCGGATGGCGATGCCGAAACGGTTTTTTTGGAACCGCGGGCCGTGGAGTTTCCAAAAAATTAGGTAAACGCCCACAATTAAAACCAGCAAAACGATCGCTTCCACCCGGGCCAGGCCGGCGTCAAAATCGAGTTTTAAGGTATTAATTAACAGCTCACCCAAAAACAACCCCTCCAACACCAAAAAGAAGGTCACGCCGTCGCTGAGACGATTTTTGAGCCAGATGACTAACATCAAGCCAAACAAGAGTGCCGCCCAAATGGCGCTGTATAAATCCACCGGGTAAGCGCCGTGAATGCCAAAAATTGTTTGCGTTGAAGCGCCGATTGAGCAGCTAGACAAGAAGCAGCCGGTCTTACCGATCGCCCAGCCGACCAGCAGGGCCAAGGCGCCGATATCCAGCATTTGGTAGATCGGGTCGTTTTCTTTTTGGGAAAAATAAATATAAGCCAAGAAGCCGGCGATCAGACCGCCGAGAGCAATCAGGCCACCCTGCCAAAACAAGAAAATCTGGCCGAAATTAGTGAATTGGTTGGCGTAAATAAAGTAATAAGAAAGGCGAGCGCCGATCAGGGCAAAAACCAGGGTATACAAAACAGTATCAAAGAGGTGATGGGTGTGGAGGCGCCGATTCTTGGCCGCAAAAAACAAAAAATAACCGGCCGCGATCGCGCCCACTGCGATAAAAGAGCCAAACGAATAAAACTTAAACCGCCCCAGCGAGAACAGGATTGGTAACATCTTCTCTTGTACTCTAGCACAAAAATTGCTCCTTTGCCGTCGCCCCAGCCTCGAAAAGTCTGCCCCAACCGGCTATAATTTCCTCACGGGCAATTAACTCAGTGGTAGAGTGCTTCGTTCACATCGAAGAAGTCGCTGGTTCGAATCCAGCATTGCCCACTAGAATTTTCAGTCAGCGTACGGCCTCTACCCGTCCAAAATCGGTTCAGTTATAATTAACCAAATGCGGGCGGCAAAAATAATTTTGGAAATTCTCAAGGTGGGGGCAGGGGTTTTCGTGGCCGCTTTATTCATCCGTTATTTTCTCTTCCAACCGTTTGTAGTGGAGGGCTCGAGTATGGAGCCGAATTTCCATAACGGCCAGTATTTGTTTGTGGAAAAACTATCGTATGATTTTCATCGCCCCAAGCGTGGCGACGTCGTTGTATTCAAATACCCACTCGACACCACCGTGGATTACATAAAGCGGGTAATTGGCTTGCCTGGTGACACCGTGACTATTAAAAGCGGTCAGGTGTTTGTTAATAACCAACCGCTCACGGAAACCTACCTGGCGCCGGGCCAAAAAACCATTCTCTTGAGCGGCACGGAGGCTAGTTACAGCGTTACCGTGCCGGCCGGCGAATACTTTATGATGGGCGATAACCGGGATCACTCGGCCGATTCGCGCGAAGGCTGGTTACTACCCAAAAAAGACATTATCGGCAAGACGGCTTTGGTACTTTTCCCGGCCAACCAGTTTCATGCTATCACTGCACCGAAGTACTAAGCACCTTCCGGAAACTCGCTTTTTTTCAAAATCTCGTTATCGAAAACGGCTTAGTCTGCTGCCGGCTAGCCAATTTCACGCCACTGCTTCGCCGAAATATTAAATATAATTATGTAAGATTAACCCCGGGCGCGAGGGTTGCGCCACGGGGTCTTGGGGAGGGAGGTAACAAGCTGTCTCGGCTAAGTCTAGCTGGTCTTTTTTCGCCTGTCAAGTCACCGGCAGGTTTTTCAGCCACTCGGCAACTTTCGTAATATTCTCTTTTTTCAACGCCGAAATCGCCAGCTGGTCGAACTTGGCTAGGTGGTGATGAAAACGCAGTCGGTCGTCGCTAGTTAAGTCGATTTTGTTAAAGATCACCAAGAGTGGCTTTTCGAGTTGATGGGCAAAATAAATTAAATGTAAGTCACCGCGCGTCGTTCCTTCGGGGGCGCTGACGAGCACAATCACCGCGTCGGCTTGTTCTATCGCCGAAAGCGTCCGTTTAACGCTAAATTTTTCGGCGCCGGCTTCGATCGAACCGCGGCGGCGAACGCCAGCGGTGTCGGCCAGCAGAAACTTGGCGCCGTCGAGTTCGAGTTCGGCCGTCACCACGTCTCGCGTTGTCCCGGCAACGGGGCTAACGACCGCTCGCTCTTCTTCAACCAGGGCGTTTAAAAGGGTGGATTTACCCACATTCGGCCGGCCGACTAAGGCGATTAGCGGTTCTTTGTGCCCGGCCGCTTTTTCGCTCTTTGGTAAGAATTGGCAGACCGCTTCCAACAAATCACCCGAACCGCGGCCGGAGATCGCTGAAACTTCGTGGTACGGCAGGCCCAGGTTGTCGAGCTTTTCCACTTTGGCCTCGCGGGTGACGGAATCCACTTTATTACCAACCAGCCAAATTGGCGTTCGGCCACGGAGGGAATTTAAGAAAACGCGGTCGCGCTCGTTTAAACCGGCGGCGGCGTCGTAGACGAATAAAATCAAATCGGCTTCGTTAACGGCCGCGATCGTTTGGTCATGAATTTTTTTGTATAAATCACTGTCATCGTCCGCAAAACCGCCGGTGTCAACGACAGTAAAGTTGTGCCCTTGCCACTCCACTTCGCCGTAGACGCGGTCGCGGGTGGTCGATTCTTCGCGAGCCGTAATCGCCTGCCACGAGCCGGTTAAGCGGTTAAAAAGCGTGGATTTACCGGCATTCGTCGGCCCAATCAGGGCGACAAGCGGTTGATCTAACGGTTCTGAGATTGCTTGGTTGGTGTTTTCCATCTTTAATGGCGGTAATGTTTGCAGAAGTTTTAGTGCGCCGCCGGACGCGAGTAGAAACACTAACTTATGCGATACCTGCCGCTATTATACCTTATATTCGGGTTGGTTCGCAGGTGGTGGTGTCGGTCGGCCGCCAAATCGTTAAGGGCGTGGTTCTAAAAATTACCCGGGTCGTGCCACGGGAGTTGCGCTCAAAGCTCAAAGACATTCAAAACGTTGATAAAAATGCGCTGGGTTTTTCTTTCCTTCAAATTGCGACGATCGAAAAACTGGCCGATTATTACGGCGCCTCACTTTCTGAGATTGCCTATCACGCGCTGAGTTTCCCATCGCCGCTTGCTGCTGAAAAAGCCAAGCCTTCGCCCCAAAAACCGCTGTTTGTGCAAGCGCCCTGGCCAGATCGGCTAAAATTTTACCAGCGAATTATTAAAAAACATGCTGGCAAGAAACGCTTGGTCTTTTTGTTCGCTGTTGAAAGTTTTGCTGCGGAATTTGCCAAAACCGTCGGTTCTTCGGCCAACGTATTCTTTGACGACCTCAACGCCGCTCAAACCAAAAATTTGAACGCTCTCATCGCCACTCAAAAGCCGGTCATTATTATCGGCGGTCAGAAATGGGCGTTTTTTCCGCTCCAAGCCGGCGATGTGATTGTCATCGACCAGCCGGATCACGTTGGTCTGACCAGCCAGCGACGGCCGTACATGAGCGCTAAACAAATCGGCCTGGCTCGGGCCGCCACCGAAGGCGTTCAACTAGTTTTGGGCGCCGACGCGCCAAGCGTCGCTGATTACCTGCACCAACAAAATAGCAGTTGGCAATTTTTACGGCAAAAACTGCCGGCGCGGGAGTTAGTGATTTTTGACAAAACTCGTTCAGCCGATTTATTGTTGCCAAATTTTGTAGCGGAATTGCGCCAAGCGGCCGAGAAAAAAGAAAAAGTCCTGGTTTTTGCGGCCAGCCGCGGTTGGGCAAGCGCGCTTTACTGCCGCGAGTGCAGCCAAGTCCAAGATTGCCCGAACTGCGGCCGGCCGATTGGTCTCAAAAACGAACGCGAACTAATTTGTTTGTACTGCGGCTTTACCGGAGCGCGACCGGTTTTCTGCAGTAACGGCCACGAAAAATTGGTGAGTTTGGGCGAAGGCGTTGCCCAAATCACCGCCGTCGTTAAAAAAATATTGCCAACCGCGGCAGTCGCTGAAGTGTCTGGCGAAATAATAAATTTACCAGTCGCTCAAATTTTAGTGACCACCGAAAAAATCCTCAGTTTTCCATCTGGCACAGATGTCTTGAGCGAAGCCCTAAAGGGCGAAGTCGAAAGGCCCCCAGCTCAATATAATTCACTTTTTATCGCCGCGGCCGATCAACTACTCGCCGGTTCCAGCCAAGACGGCTCGTGGCATCTGTTGTCGATATTGTTAGCCTTGCGCTCGCGGGTTAAAAATATTTATATTCAAACCCGGTTTCCCGATCACTGGGTCTGGTTGGCCGTTGGTACTGGTAAACTCGACGAATTTTACCAACGCGAACTTGAGGAGCGGAAAAAATACCGCCTGCCGCCGTTCGGCCAAGAGTTAAAATTGGTCGGTCGTGATAAAAACCTGGAGCGTTTGCAAAAACAGGCCGATGAGATCGCCGAAAAGCTGGAAAAAGAATTTCCCAGCGCTACCTTTTCAGCTGCCCAGCCCCGCCGAATTCCCGGCCAGCAGTTTGAATTAACTCTCCAGCTCTACCGCGCCACCCATTTTTCTCCAGCTGAAAAACACTCTCTCCGGGCCATCTTTCCACCATCGTGGGCAATTGTTCTTGATTGACGGGTCTGTTTAGTTATACTGAAACCAGCACATTTTAGTGGGGTGGAATATGGGAGCAATTCAGGAGCTGGCGAAAATGCTAGAAAGGGACGTCGCGGTCTATCTTTCCTATCATCAAATTTGGCGCGATGAGGAGCTGTGGCGTTGTCCAATCGTGAGCCTTCGGGGTATATGTGGTGGTCCTGAGGGGTTTCATGTCAAGGGCCTCATCGACAATTATCGGTGCGAGTTTGGTTTTACGAATCATCATGACTGGCACCGGTTCGCCGTTCATGTCGGTACACCGGCCGAAAGAATTTATACAATCATGATTCGGAAAGGATTTGCTGATTACTTGGCGTTAGGGACGTGGCTCGAGCTGGAACGGCCGCAAGTTCTCAAGATACTCCTCGACCCGAAGTTTCAACAGGATGGCATGTTTTTCTTTTCCCCCGTAGTCCTCAATTGGGAAACAGGCGAGACTGTTGACTCTGCAAGGCTTTTTGTTGGCGAGGGTCGGATTGTTCCAGAAAAACACCCCAACTCCGCCAAAGACGCTAATTCTCTGGAGAATCTAGTCAAGTACTTTTGTGGTCTAGGGACGCTAATCGACGTTCAGCACTTGGCGCTTGCAACAAAGTTCTTACGCCAAGCTCATCAGACGCCAACGAAATTCGACATTCAACCCATGAAAGGCGGATATATCGGTCCACTGCCTTTTGGTTTGAAGCCGCCCAGCTAGTCTGGGCGGCTTTTCTTTACCCCTCGCCTGGATTTTTTACGCCTGATAAGATAAACTTACAGCGCATGGAAGTTAAAGTAATTTACGACCCGTTTTTGCGCCGCACTGCCAAGGCCGTGACGGTTTTTGACGAAGAGCTCAAAAAAGAGGCGGCCGAGATGCTCAAAGCCATGAAATCGCACGACGGTCTCGGTTTGGCCGGTGTTCAAGTAGGCCTCGATAAACGCTTAATTGTGATGGGTTACGAGCCTAAAGACGCTCATGACGAATTACCGCGAATCCCCGAACAAGCGCTTGTTAACCCAAAAGTTCTCAAATTTTCCAAAGAAAAAGAGACGATGACGGAAGGCTGCTTGAGTTTGCCGGGGCTGGAACTGCCGGTGGAGCGTAGCGCCGGCGTTACGGTAGCGGCCCAAAACCTCGACGGCAAGCCGGTGACCATCAAAGCTAAGGGCATTTTTGCTCGGATTTTGCAGCACGAAATCGACCATATTAACGGTATTTTATTTACTGACTATGCGCTTGAACTGAACAAACTAGAAAATTATCAATTCGCCAAAATTGTTTTCTTGGGCTCGGACGATTTCAGTAACGTTATTTTTAACGCTCTTATCGACGCCAAGCAGACGGTGATGGCCGCCATCACCGAAACGGCCAAGCGGGCCGGCCGGGGCAACGAAACCACCGAGCCAGTTGTTAAAACTAACGCCGAGCAGGCCGGCATCGCCGTTTTTCAGCCCGACGATAAGCCGGAATTGACAAAAATTATCCAGCAACTCAAGCCAGATTTGCTAGTTTTAGCTTCTTACGGCAAAATTCTGCCAGCTGAAGCCTTGGTGGTGCCAAAATACGGCTCGTTGAACATTCATCCTTCGCTTTTACCCAAATATCGCGGCGCGACGCCGATCCAAACCGCCATTTTGAGCGGCGATAAAGAAACTGGTGTCACCATTATGACGATGGAGCCAAAAGTTGACGCCGGCGGCGTAGTGGCGCAAGAAAAGCTGGTAATCGCCGAAACCGACGATTTTCCAACGCTCAAAAACAAAGCCGCCGAGCTCGGTGCTAAATTACTCCTGAAAAATTTGCCCGTTTATTTGAGCGGCCAAGCCAAAATCCAGCCGCAAAACGAACAAGCAGTAACTGGCACTACTAAACTTACTAAAGAAATGGGTGAGATCGACTGGTCGCTTTCGCCGGAGCAGATCGACCGCCAAATCCGGGCGTTTACTCCCTGGCCGGGGACGTTTACCGTTCTTAACGGTCAGCGGCTGAAAATTATTGCCGCCCACCTAGAGAACGGCAAGTTAGTCTTGGATACCGTCCAACTGGAGGGCAAACAACCGGCCAACTGGGCCGACTTCAAGCGGGGCTACGCCAACCAGTTGACCAAAGAGTCCTGGTTTAGTATAATTGCCTAAGACCTGGCAGTGAGGAAATGTTTTTCGCAGCGTTTAAGTAAGCTCGGCTCAATTCCAATATTGCCGATGAACAAGGCAATAATCGGTTGAAATGCCGATATAGTGGAACCTGGAAGATCCTTCTTCGAGCCGAGTTGCGTTTAGCTAGAAATATATTTCCTCACGGCCAACCAATTCAAAAACAAATATGTTAATTATCCGTTATCGCCGCATCGGCAAGAAAAATAGCCCAACCTACCGGGTTGTGGTGGCCGAACACACCATGCCGATCGACGGCCGTTTTGTGGCTGATTTAGGCTCCTACAACCCGCACTCCAAAGCCACCACTATTAATAAAGACGAAGCGATGAACTGGCTGAACAAAGGCGCCAAGCCGTCCAATTCTGTTGCTCGCTTGTTTGAAAAAGAGAAAATTAAACACGGCTCCGTTGTTGTGATTAAGAAAAAACGCAACCCGAAGAAAGCCGTAGAAGAAGCCGCTAAGGCCGCGCCAGCTCCTGAAGCCGCTGCCGAAACACAAGCCGAAAACGCCGCTCCAGAGCCTACGGCTGAAGTTGTTACCGAAGAAGTTCCGGCTGCCGACGACGCTGCCCCCGCTGAAGAACCAGTAGCTGAATAGGCTTAATTCATAAAAAAAGCGGGACTTTTGTCCCGCTGATACTACGCTTCGGCATAAAGCTGTCGTAGCTTTGCGAAATACTCTGCCTGCTGCTCATTGTGTTCGTCGAGCTGCTTGACGAGGAACGGATAGACTTTCTCGATGAAACCTCCTAACCACTTTTCATCACCTAGAAAGCTTAATCGTAGAACGCCATGCCTAAAACTAAAATTTAGTTTGGCCCCCTCAAATTGCCCATCAGCGTAAACTGCCAATCTGTCTCTGGAATGAAGCGGTGCGTAAAACGAATTGCCCCCATCTGACGAAAGCTGCTGGAACCCTGTTTTGTTCGAGTGAGTAGGCAGGCAGCGTTTGAAAACGTCGAGATTTCTAGTGATTGCTTGAGCAATGACTTCGGCGGTAGTGACGAGTTGGTTGTAATTTTCTTCGGCCACTCTGATCTCCTTATAAAGAGCGTCCAGCGAAGGCGCAGTATTCTGAACCATTTTTTCCTCCGTTTGGTAGCTGTAGTATAGATAAGTTTAGCTAACTAATCAAGGGAAAGTGGCTTCGTTTTCTGCCATACTGCAGAAGAGGGGATGTTAACCGGATATTTTTATTGGTGGTACGGCGAGGGCTATAAGCAAAGTTGGCAAGTGGCAGCGGCGGTTTTATACGAAGTAGCCGACTTTTTTTCGCTGGAAATTTTGGTCAAAAGTTGGTTTGCGCCATGGAAAAACGATGTTTTATCAGCCCAAAACGCCGCCTTGAGCGACACCGTCAAACTGTGGGAGCAAAATTTGGCCAGTCGTTTTATCGGCATTGTGTTGCGCTCGATTGTTATTTTTGTCGCCGTCATTAGTTTGGCCTTCCTAACAATTTTGCTTGGTGTTGGTTTAGTGCTGTGGTCCGTCGTGCCGGCTTTAATCTTTATTTTGCCAGTATTAGCAGTTTGGATCGTCACCCGATGAAAAAGAGTTTCCAATTTGGCAGGGCACGTTTTATCCGCCTTTGGGATAGCAGTTTCGTTACAATCTTTCGATATTTATTCATCACTCTTGGCTTGGCCAGCTTATTATTACTGGTGATTAATTCTTTTATTACTATTACAGGTGCGGTCGGAGCCATAGCGATCTTCTTACTTGCGCCGCTGTTTGTCGCCGAATCGGTCAATTTGTTTGTTTCGTATCTTCGGCATCACCCGGGCTTTATGCTCGCCGAGGGCTTATTAGCTAACCCGTTCAACCGGCTCGATTTTGAAGCTCAAAATGTGTTGGCGAAGTGGCGCGACCAGACCCTGGGTGGCTTATTAACCGCCTTTGCCCAAGTTGACGAGACTAAAATCATCTTGCTGCGGCTCGGCTTAAGCGAAGGCCACTTTACACCGCTCCAAAACCAGCCTTTCACTGAAGCGGCCCTCAAGCAACTGCTCACCGCCGCGCCACCCAAAAAAATAATTTCTATCCACCAATTTTTAGATATCATTTTTAGCCTACCCGTCCTCCAACGGCTACTAGCCGAAAACGAACTGGACGAAGTAACTCTCAACCAAGTTCTCGGTTTTTACGATGCGCAGCACCAACTCCGCTACCAGCAAAAAGCTTTTTGGCTGAACCACACCACCCGGACCGGCGGCATCGGCAAAGATTGGGCGGTCAGCTACACCCAGATTACCGATTCGCTCACCACCACTGTGCCGCCAAGCGTTCGGCAGCGCGCGTTAATTTGGCCACTTTTCTCCCGCCAAAAATTAGCTGATCAAATCTCCCAAAATCTCAACAAGGGCGGCGGCCAAAATCTGTTACTCGTTGGCGAACCGGGCAGCGGTAAACAAGAAATCTTCTTGAATTTCGCCGCCAAAGTAATGTTTTACCAAACTAAAACCGCGCTCGACGGTGCGACGGTCCGGATACTGGATGTTCAGCAGTTGCTCGCCCAGGCTTCGAGTTCCTCAGCCTCACAACAGCTTCTCGACGCCTTATTTGCTGAGCTATCGCGAGCCGGCAACGTTATTTTGTCTATTAACCAAATCGACCAGCTTTTAAGTAGCGGCCAACTCGGTGAGGCCGACGTCAGTAACGTTTTGGCGGCCCATTTGCAAAACCAGCGGGTCCATATTATTGGAACAATGACGCCGGAAAACTACACTAAAATCGTCAAACCGAATGCTGGGCTGGCCGAACAGTTCAGCGTTTTGGAAGTTTCCGCTCCCATGGAAACCGACTTGCTGCCGATCCTCCTTTCGCACCTCAACCAATTAGAGAATCGCTACAACGTCTTTTTCACCATTGAAGCGCTCTCGGAATTAATTAAACTGGCGGCCCGTTACGTCAAAGATCAAGCCTCGCCTCTCCGAGAACTGGATTTATTAGAAACCATCGCCGCGGCCAACCACGCCCACAATAAATTACTCGTCATGCCGGAAGACGTGGAAGTGGCGATCGAGCAAAAAGCCCAAGTGCCGCTGCAAGTGAAAGCAACGGAACAAAAAACGTTACTGAATTTGGAAGCGGAGTTGCATAAGAGGGTGATCGGCCAAAACCGAGCGATTAAATTAGTCAGCGACGCGCTCCTGCGAGCTCGGGCTGGGCTTTCTACCGGCAACAGGCCGGTCGGGACGTTCCTCTTTTTGGGCCCAACCGGCGTTGGTAAAACCGAAACGGCCAAAGCCCTAGCAGCGATTTATTTTGGCTCCGATAAAAAACTCATCCGGCTGGATATGACCGAATACGCCGACGCGGCAGGCCTCCAAAAGCTGCTCGGTACCGATCCAACCACCCTGCCGGGGGCGTTAACGGTAATGATTCAAGAGAATCCGTCGGCCGTGGTTCTGTTTGATGAGTTTGAAAAGGCCGCTCCAGCGGTGAAAAATGTCCTTTTGCAATTGCTCGACGAAGGCCGCTTGACCACTAACTACGGTAAGGTTTTGGACTTCACCAATGCCATTATTATCGCGACGAGTAACGCCGGCAGCGATTACATCAAAACCCAAATTGAAAATAAAACGCCGATTGAAGGCTTCGAAAAACCGCTAATCGACAAATTGATCGCCGACAAAACTTTTTCGCCGGAGCTGTTGAACCGCTTCGACGGGACGATCGTTTTTGCGCCGTTAAGCCCAAGCGAAATCACCCAAGTTGTTGGCCTCCAAATTACTCTTCTCCAAGCTCAAGTCAAAAAAGACAAAGGAATTGATTTGCAAATTGCACCCGCCGTTTTGCAGCAGTTAGCGCTCAAAGGTTACGACCCGGTTTTCGGCGCGCGGGCCTTAGAACGGGTGATTAAAAACGATCTGGAAACCGCGATCGCCAAGCAGATAATTACGGAAGATCCCAAACCCGGCAGCGTGCTAACGATCAACACTCTCTCTTGAATTTCTCCTAAATTTCTAGTATTATCACGGCAGACTTAACGGGAGGTTAAGATGTATTTTGAAACAATTGGAGTATTACTGGCAGCAGTGTTACTGATCGTGGGCATCGTATTAGCTTCCATTACTGCCAGAAAGTGTGCCAGGCGAGTAACCAAACTACCAGACTCGTTGGTAGCGTCCATAATAGCTGCCTGCGGAGTAACTTTCTTGATCGGAATAGGCCTGGTGATCGATCTGTTTGCCTACCTACCCCCCAGAAGTGGCAAGGTAATCGTTGTTTCAGTGGAGCCTAAGATTACAATCATTCATTGGGAAAACACTATGGCTAATCCGAGTATAGGGACTTACGCCGCGGCGATTAACAATCAAGACGTTGAAATTCCGCCCGGTGGGCTGAAAAACGGCCAAACCCTCGTTTGGAACGACGGCAAATACCACGTGGTCCCGCAGTGACCATCGCCGCTGAGTTTTCTCAGCGGCTTTTCTTTACTTTCATTTCTCTATTGTGTTACAACTATTTCAACAGCGCTCCCATTGTAAATCTAGAAAAGGACCACTTATGGCCAAAGCCGCAGCAACTACCGAAATGACCGACCAAGAATACGTGGAAAGTATGGTTAAGCCGATCGTTGATAATCCCGACGACGTCGTGACAACCCGTACCCTGGACGAGCGCGGCGTTTTAATCGCCCTCACCGTTAACCCGGCCGATATGGGTAAGGTGATCGGTCGCGAAGGCCGGACCGCTAAAGCTGTCCGTTCGCTGCTGCGTGTTTTTGGGGCCCGCTCCGATGCCCGCATCAACCTCAAAATCGTTGAGCCGGACGGCGGCGAAGTTCGTGTTGACGAAGGCCCAGTTGCTTTTGATACCGCTGAAGCTAAACCCCTCGACTCCGCCGCTCAGGGTAAACCAGCCAAAGCCGCCAAAGAATCCTTCGACTCCGCTCAGGATAAAAAAGCGCCGGAGATGATGGAGCCGATTCCTGAGCAAAAAGACGATTCCGAGCAAGTGACGAGCGTTATTTAGGCGGCAAAGAATTACGGATT
>DATIHX010000010.1:0-45038 GCA_035480235.1 Saccharimonadales bacterium (SeqCode) | reverse complement strand
CAACCTAGCGATGGACGACCAAAAAGTTTATGAGATGCTCGGCCGCGGCGACACCACCGGCGTCTTCCAGTTGGAATCTTCGGGCATGAAGCGCTACATCCGCGAGCTCAAGCCCAACCGCTTCGACGACATCACGGCCATGGTCGCCTTGTATCGGCCCGGCCCGATGCAGTGGATTCAAAGTTTCATCGACCGCAAAAACGGCAAAGAAGCGGTGGAGTATATGCACCCGCTGGCCGAAACCGCCTTCAAAGAGACGTACGGCATCCCGGTTTACCAAGAGCAGGTGATGCGGATGAGTAAAGATATGTGCGGCTTCACCGGCCCCGAGGCCGATACGCTGCGCAAAGCCATCGGTAAAAAAATCCCGAAATTAATGAAAGAGATGAAGCAGAAATTCATCGAGGGGGCGGTCAAAAACGGCGTCAAACAGGCCAAAGCCGACGAAATTTGGAAACAAATGGAAGAGTTCGCCGCCTACTGTTTCAACAAAAGCCACGCCGTCTGCTACGCCATGATCGCCTACCAAACGGCCTATTTGAAAGCCTACTACCCCGACTGTTTTATGGCGGCGTTGATGACGAGCGACCAAGGCGACACCGACCGGCTGAGTATCGAAATAACCGAATCGGAGCGGATCGGGCTGAAAGTTTTAAGCCCGGACGTTAACGAATCGTACGCGGATTTTGGCGTGGTCAAAGGCGAAAAAAGCATCCGCTTTGGCATCGGCGGCATCAAAAACGTCGGGCACAAAGTGGCCGAAGACATCGTCAAAGAACGGAAAAACCGCGGCGAATTTAAAACGCTGGAAGAATTTTTGGAGCGCTGCGCGCCAACGCTTAACAAAAAAGTCCTGGAAAGTTTGGTTAAAGCCGGCGCGCTCGACCGCTTCGCCACCCGCGCCAACTTGTGGGCTGGCATGGAACTAATTTGTAAATACGCGGCCGAGCGCGGCAAAGGCGCCAACGCTAACCAAGCGTCTTTGTTTGGCGATTCGAGCTCTGCCAACGACTTCACTAAACTTACCCTGCCAACAGGCGTGGAAAACACCAAACAGTTCCTGACCTGGGAAAAAGAGCTATTGGGGCTCTATTTGTCCGATCACCCGTTCAAAGAATACGTGGCCAAACTAGAAGGCATCACCACCCCGATTGCCGAAGTCACGCTCGACGACGCCGATAAAACCGTCCGGGTGGCCGGCATTATTCAATCGGTTAAAAAAATCACCACCAAATCCAACCAAATGATGGGTTTTGCCCAAATCGAGGATTTAAATAACGCCATCGAAGCGATTATTTTCCCGACCATTTACTTGGAGCGGCAGCCGCTCTGGGAGTCCGACGCGGCAGTTTTAATTGAAGGTAAAGTCTCCGACAAAGACGGCACCCCCAAAATCCTGGTAGATAAAGTCTGGCCGCTCGACACCACCGACGTCACCAAGTTGCCGGCCATTAGCCAAAGCGGCCTCGGTGGCCGGCGTGGCGGTGGCAACTTCAATGGTGGTAATGGTGGCGGCTACGGCGAGCGGCACGGTCGGTCGAAAGCCGGCGACGTTCCGGTCGCTGTCCCAAAAAACTTCACCGTTGAGTTACCAGCTACCGCATCAAAAACTACCCTCGCTGCTCTCAAAACGGTTCTGGCCGAGCACGCCGGCAACACACCCGTCGAGCTCCGGGTGTTAAATAACGGCGGCACCAAAATCGTCGCCACCCCACTCAAAGTCAAAATCTCCCCCGCCCTCACCAACGCCGTCGCCGAACTCCTCGGCAGCCGCGTTTAGCTTCAAGTTAACTCTCTGACGAATATTTTACCTGTTAAAAGCGCCTGATCCCCTTATATATTATAATATATAAAGCGCATCTGAGCCTTTAGGATGTTTTAAAAAATCCCGCCAGTGACGGCGGGATAGAACTACAGTGACGCGTGCGTCGTCAAACAGGAGACGCAACCTCTGTTCATCGTCACGAAGAGTTTTCAGCTCTCTATTCCTTGGCCGAGCATTACTCGGCCGTGGGTAGAAAGTTGACGAATTAAGCCTTTGCCGCCTCCTGCGGCTGGTACTCGGGTAGATCAATGAAGATCCGCTCAGCCGGGCAGAGCACAACCTCCATGAAGCCACTCTCCGGGTAGTATTCGGCCACAAACAGCTTCTTTCCCCGCCAATCAATCACTTTGGCAAAGGCCAGAGAATCGTAATCGATGTCATTAGGCAAAAGCGGAAAGTCGTAGCGCCCCTCCACCGTTCTATAGATAGAAAAGGGGATTCTAAACTCACCCACCACTTCGTTGAAGCGAAACTGCTCGGCAATAGTTCCCTCATTGTTCGCCATCCAGCCCAACTCCCACCGCAGCAACGCCGACAGCGGAATCGGACCATCAACTTCAGTCTCGCTAAAGTAGTTCGGCAGAGCCCCAGCGAACTGCTGCCCCTCCTCCGTCTCCAGGTCGATCAACGCTACGGCCATCCGCATTACGTTATCCTTGATCCCACAAATCGCCGGCCAGTTCTTGTACAGTTGATTCATTTGTTTTCACCTATCTATTAACGTTCTGGCGGTATAATAACATATATTTTATATATTGTCAATAGTTTTCCACGTTAATTTTATAACTATACGTCTTTTACTATTGAACAGTTTTTTTGTTGTGGTATTATTACCACGTTATGCAGTTAGAGAAAGTCTTGGAAAAAATCGGCCTATCAGACCCGGAAGCGAAGGTTTACTTGGCATTGCTGGAGCTGGGCGAAAGTACCGTTACCCCGCTCTCCCAGCTGGCTGGCATCGAGCGAACGTATTGCTATGACATCTTAGCCAAGCTCGCCCATCAGCACTTAGCGATCTCCCATGAGCGCAACGGCCGGCTCCATTTTGCCGCCCAGCCGCCCAAAGAGCTAGAAAGTCACCTCTCCACCAAATTGCACGAGCTGCGCCAGGCCCTGCCGGAACTCCAAGCGCGCTACAACGCGGACCACCAAAAACCAACAATCCGTTTTTACGACGGCGTGGAAAAAGTCCGCGGCTTATATCGCGAGCTAGCCAACACGGGCGAATTATCGACTATCGCCGGCACCACCCAGCTCCACGACTTTTTGGGCGAAACTTTGGAAGAGATGGCTCAGGCCTTGGTGAAGAATAAGGCTAAGGTCCGCGAGCTGTTAACGCCCGAACTCGGCCTGCCCAAATTTGCCAAAATATATCAAAAGCCACTTCAAGAAATCCGTTACCTGCCCGCCAAAACCCAGATCACTACCGACACCCTTATTTACAGCGACAAAGTCGTCTTTATAGCTTACTCACCCGATATTCATGCCGTCGTCATCGACGGCTCGGCCATCGTTTCCACGCAAAAGATTCTCTTTGACCAACTCTGGAAAACAGCCAAAATGCTTTAGAGCGGAAGTCGGCTTATTGTTTCGATTAGCTCTTCTGCAAAGAATTTTGAGTTATCCATAAGCTCGCGCTTGATCAGTTGCTTGTCTGCTAGTGACAAACAATCGTTTACATCGCCGAATTCAACAGTTTCTTCATTCCGCTGAGCGCCTTTCATGTGAGCGACTCGTTCCGTAAATTGTTCCGTTGTTAATTCCACGAAGCAATAAAGTAAAGTATCAATTAATCTGTTTCCTCGAGTTGAGTTACGATCAGCAAGTCTCAGGATCGTTTGCGAGTTTTCTCTATCTAAGATCTCCGCGGCATATATAATGTCATCAATTTTGGCTATAAAAATGTATTCTTTTCCGTTGAACTTAAATACATCACCAAATTTAATTGGCATGGCTTAGCTTCCTATATTTAGGAGCAGCTTGATTTCTTCCTCGGTGACACGACTGTCAGGATCTTTGGCGGCTAAAGTGTACGGAATTTCCTCTAGTAGGTCAGTTTTATGCCAAGGGGCTTCTGAGTGCGAAGCGTCTTCAATGTATTGGGTATTCTTGTTGCCAAAGGTTGTGCAGACTTGTTCGAGCACATCCAGCTCAGTTTGAGAGAAAAGTTTTCGATCGCGCTCGCTAAAGTCTCTTCTCGGCAGAATTCTATACATATCAATCCCATCTGGCCGTTCAACAGTAATAGTGTCGGCAAGCACTGAGTTATCGATATCGTCAGTAGCGGTATCTACTAGATTCTTAATAGCAGATGGGATGGGACCATGTTCTAAGTGAATATATCTGTCATATGTAACGGGTGCCCCGTATTGTTTTAAGTGCATAAAATCCAAGAAGTAAAATAACTTCATTAATTTTACTTTCCCCAGGAATCTATTGTCGGTATTGCAAGCAAAATAAAGTATCAAGGCTTTCAGCTTGCTTAATGGTAGATTCATTTTACTTGCAAAATATTGTTATCGACTTCAATATAAACTATCATTTTTTGCTTGACAAATTATAGGATTATTTCCCAAAAAAGTCAAACCTGAGATCAATTAGCTCAAGCCTTTAGGGCGATTGATGGTCGGGCCGGTGTGACCGGTTTCGGCTAGCTGTTGCTGGACCCGAGCGATTTCTTGTTGGATGTCGTAGGGATTGGCAATGTCTTCGATGTCCACGCTGTTGCCGCCGGTAGCGGTCCGAATCTTCACCGTGCCAAAACCGAGCATCGTGTGAATTGGGCCGCGGATTTCGGTGGAAATTTCTTGAATGCGGCTGATTTCCGCTTCAGCGATTTGCCGGCGGAACAAGCTGATTTGCTCGGTCCGGATGACGCGTTGGTTGGTAATAATATAATTGCCGCCGTTCCACAAAAACCACTGGTAAAGCGAGTAAAAAATGGCAACGAGAACAAGAAGTGAAACGATCACCGAAACCAGCGACGTGGCGCCGAGATAGTAAACGGCCAGCCCGATCACCAAACCAGTCGCCAGCCACCAGTAGGCGATCGGCATTAAGAGCCACTTGTGAAACTTAACCACTAAAATAACGGCCTCATTTTGGCGCCGGCCCCGGAAATTATAGTCTAACCCTTCGTCAGGCATCAGCCCTCCGGGCAATTGTTAATAACCAATACTTAAGTTTCAAATAATAACTAACTAAAAAATAATTAATTATTGAACCATTAAATATTATTTGTAACTTAGTTATTGAATATTGATTACTTACTGGCATCGCGTTTCCCCACATACGAGTATACCAAGATCAGCGCCGCCATCAGCGCCAAAGCCGCTAAGGACGCCTGATATTTGCCGAGGGTTTGGGTGTTTAAGGCGATCAAGCCAAACAACAGCGAAACGCCGTAAAACAGCGTGACGATTTGCCATTGCTTGAAGCCGAGTTTCAATAGTTGATGGTGTAAGTGCCGGCGATCGGCCTTAAACGGCGACTGCCGGTGGATGAGGCGCGAACCGAACACCACTATCGCATCCAAAAACGGGATCGCCAACACCAGAAAAGCGGTGGCCACTTTGCCGCCGGAAATAATCGCCATCACCCCAATTAAAAAGCCTAAAAACACCGAGCCGGTATCACCTAAGAATGCCCTGGCTCGGCCGAAATTGAACGGCAAAAAACCGACGACGGCGCCGAGCGCGATAACAGATAACATGGCGCTGCCGTACTGGGCGACGCTCGGTTCGCGGGCCAAAAAGAATAAAATCGCCAGGGCGATCGCCGCCACGCCGGCCGCCAGGCCGTTAATGCCGTCGAGCCAGTTAACCACGTTGCTTAAGCCCACCAACCAGACCACCACAAACAACCACTCCAGGCCGCCCAAAATTATTTGGCCGCCAAGGGGGCTGGAGAGCCAGGGAATCCGAATGCCAAAAGCGAAAACCAACGCCGCCGCTACAATTTCTAACAGGAGCCGCAGCCAAACTGACACCCCCCTTAAGTCGTCTCTAATGTTAATGGCGGCTAACAAAATCACCGCCAAAACGAGGCCGAGCAAATTGCTATCGATGCCCAGCGTGGTGCGAGCCACAAAAAACAACCAACTTGGCTGAAAAATAATGATGCCCATCACCACTAATAAAAAGGCGCCGACGATGGCGATACCGCCCACCCGGGGCGTTGGTTCTTTATGAACGTCGCGTTCGCGAATCGGAGGGATAAATAGTTGCTTGGCTCTGGCCCAAAGGCTCAGTTGCCAGGTAAAAACCGCGCTCAAAACCAGCGCTGCCCCAAAACCGGTAACGTAGCCCACCATCTTGGGTTTATAGTAGCTTTTTCACGAGTTATCTACTAGATAAACCCTGGAGCAAGCTATTTACTATGTCTATTGTCTTGGCGTTTAATACGACGCCTTTCTGCCCGAGATAAAGCGCTGGGATCGGCAACTGCAGGTACAAAGTCAACTTCATAGCACGAAGGAACTCGAAAAGACATAACGGTATTTCTGTTAAAATTTGTAATCGAAAAGTCTCCGAGGGTGATAACATCCATACCAATCAAAACGTCCGCCCCAGTCAAATCTGCCTCGGTGACCTTTACCGCTCGGACGCCAACACCATTAGGCAGCATTAAATTTACCAAATACTGGTTTTGGTCGGCGGTACCGTTTGCAGTGCTCACCCTTGTCATGCCTACTGGCTTTAAGTCTAGCCTCTTCACAACATCGGGGGTTATTGCGCTTCCGGTTGCGCCAGTATCCCATATTCCTTTTAAGCTCAGCATATTTGCGAGGTGGCTACTCGCATCACCGTCAAAGGCATAACAAACTTTTACGTCTGAAATTAGACAGTTCAAGAGTCCGCCTTGGCTAGCTTTGAGGGTCAATGCCCGATAGTCAGGCATTGAGTTAAACACTTACTCGAGAATGGAAAGTTTGAGTATAACTACCCTCTCCAGGAGTACATTGCTGTATTAAGAAAGTTCCAAGTTTTTGCGTCTTTTGTGTCTCCGTGTAGGCCTCAAACTCAGAATTGTAGACGCCAATAATTTGCTGATTTTTTATAACCAAAAACTTCCCCTGATACTGGGTAACCAGTTCTTTTTGATGCTTTAGGTAGTAGTTGAATTCGTTTTCCAACACGTTACTCATAGTGTACCGCATTATAATTTAATGGGAAGAGAAAGTCAAGGGGAGTAATTACGTCGACCAAAACCGTTAATTTCGGGTGTGTTTGAAGTGGGCTGGCTCGTAGTCGAAGAGTTCGGTGGCGTTGAACCAAATGGCCGTTTCGGCGGCGGCTTCTTCCACGTTGCCGGAGGCGTGAATCAAGTTTTTCACTGCTACGCCTTTTTCATTGGAGTAATTTTGGCTGACATTGGCCAGATCGCCACGGATCGTGCCGGGCAAGGCTTCGTTCGGATAGGTGGAGCCAACTAATTTGCGGACGACTGCTACGGCGTCAACACCTTCCAGAACCAAGGCAACGACTGGGCCGCTGGTGAGAAACTCCACCATCCCTTTTTTGATGGCTACCGCTCGCTCGGCACCGAGTTTGGGGGTGTAACGCTCTACCAAATCGCCGTAATGTTGGTCGGCCATTTCGGCGGACGGTTGCGTCAGTTTCATCCCAACCAAGCGGAGGCCGGCGTTCTCAAAACGGCTGATGACCGCCCCGATCAGGCCGCGCTCTACGCCGTCAGGTTTAATTAAAACCAGTGATGTTTGGATGTGGGGGTTTTGTTCTGCCATTTTCTCCTTACTTCTTGTTAGTTGTTGCTTGATTCTTGGCGCTTACGCCCAAAAAATCTTCAAATTTTTTGGTGTCATCGTACGGGCCGATTACCGCCAGCACTTGCCGGTCTTTGACGAAAAGTAATTTCGCCATCTCCCGAACTTGTTCGGCGGTTACTTTTTCAACGGCCACTTTAGCTTCTTCATATGTCTCGGTCATCCCTAAGAGCCAACTGGTGCCGTACCAAGTAGCCATGTCCACCGGTCGGTCGGCCGAGAGGTCGAACGAACCGTTGATATGATTCTTGGCTTTTTTCAGCTCTTCTGGGCTAACTAACTCAGTTTGGAGTCGGAGAAGTTCTTCGTCGAGCGCTTCAAGCGTCTGGTGAACTTTTTCGGTATTAACACCGCCGGAGACTTGGATAACGCCGGTGTCTTCAAACGGCTGAAAATACGAGCTAATCGAGTAGGCCAGACCCTTCTTTTCCCGAATATTCAGAAAGAGCCGCGAGCTCATCCCGTGGCCCAAAACGCCATTCAAAACCGCCGCGATGAAGCGTTTTTTTTCGTTCAAACGCATGATCGGGTCGGCCATTCCCAGAATAAAGTGAGTTTGATCGGTTTTTTTGTTCAGCACTTTCAGCGCCGCTTTCGATGGCGTGGTGACTGACTCGGGTTGGCTCACTTCGCCGGCCGCAAATCCACCAAGCAATTTCTCGATTTCGCCGTCGATGTCTTTGCCGTCCAAATTTCCGACGCAAACAAAGGCGGCTTGTGAGGGCAAATAATGGGCGGCGTGATACTTTTTAAAATCTTCGATTGTCACCGATTTAATAATTTCTTCAGAGCCGATAACGGAATAACCGAGCGGGCTGCTCGGGAACAATATCGGCCCCAGTAAATCGTCCACCAGGCTAGCCGGGTCGTCGTTCATCCGGCGAATTTCTTCGATAATCACGCCGCGTTCGCGCTCTAAATCGGCGGCGGGAAGTTTGGGGTAAAACGCCAATTCGCTCGCCATCTGGATTCCCATTTGCCACTGCGCCGCTGGGACGATATTCCAGTATGCGGTGTGATCCTGGCTCGTCCAGGCGTTGAAGTAACCGCCGACGCCTTCCAGCGCCTCAGCAATTACCTTAGTGTCGGCAAAACTTTTGGTACCCTTAAAGACCATGTGCTCCAAAAAGTGAGCGATGCCGTTGACTTTTTTGTCCTCGTAACGCGAGCCGCTGCGAATCACCAAAAAATTCGTGATGGTGTGAAAATTAGGCAAATTAATTTTGATGATTTTCAGACCGTTTTTGAGTTGAGATTGTTCGATGTTGACCGACATTTGAGTTTGAGTTTAACAGGCCAGTCGTTGAATTTCAATTGACAGCCAAATTTCCCGCCAGTAAGCTGAAACATAGATACATGGAGGGGAAGCAAAAAATTAACGTACCCATCGATCGGATTGTGCCGCTAACCGACGCGCGGGATAATTTTTCGCGGATCGTCGCCGATATCGAGAACCAAGAAGACGGCCTCTACGTGCTGACCAAAGGCGGCAAACCCGCCATCGCGCTGGTTAATATCGCCTATTTGTCGGATTTATTAGACGGTACAGCGCCGCTGCCAACCTCAACCAAACCGAGCGCTCCGGCCGCCCATCATCAAGGGCCAGTGGCCGCGCCAAAACCTTTCAACGCCGCCCACACTCAACCAGCTGAACCGCCGAAAGTGGTAGCGCCGAGACCGGCCGAGCCGCCGGTCCGGCTACCAATCGCGCCATTGGCCGAACCAAAACCGGCCACGCCATTCGCAGCCGCCACGAAGCCGACCATTAACCCAAGTTGGACTGGCGCTGCCCCAACTGCCACAATGCCACCCAAACCGGTGACGCCCTGGCCGCTGGGCCCCACCCCGCCACCGGCCCCGCCACCATTGCCGCCCCAACCAGTGTCAGCGCCACTACCAGCCGCCGTGATCAGCCCCGTTACGCCGCCACCCTTACCGCCGATGCCGCCAGCAATGCCGGCCCGGCCAGCCGCGCCAAACCCACCGCCGCCGGCGCCAATGATGCCGCCGCTCGCCCCAGCTCCAAACTCGCTACCGCCACCAGCGCCGCCAATTCCGCCGCCGCTACCGCCGAAACCACCGATGGCCAGCGCCCCGGCGTTCAATACCGCCGCGCCGTTGCCACCACCGCCCAACAACCCGTCTACCATTAACTTCGACCAACCGCCCAAAACCGACCTCGAACCCGGCGAGATCGCCCCAGCCCCCAAACCACTAACACCAACTCCAAACCCCGCCGCCAGCCCAACTACCACTACGCCAGCCGCGCCAACCAGCACGCCAATTAACCAAACCCCGCAACCGTCGGTTCAAGATCTCGATATTTAAGCGTCTTAAAAGACGCCTTTTTCCCAGAGGACAGGTGGCCTACTGGCGAAGCGGCCCCCTATCCTCTGGACCCCAACCCCTGCACGCTGCCACAGGCGTGAGGTGAAAAATCCTAATTTCTCTCTATGATCATTCGAAATTGACGGATTTTCAGGAACCATTGTAGTCCACCACCCTACAAGCGAAAAAATATCTTCTTTGCCGATCCTGTGAGCCGCCAGCCAGCTGGTCTCCGGCACGCTAATCCGAGAGGAAGTGCCGGAGTGGCCAGGCGAGGAAGTTCGGCCGAGGGCGCCGGCCCGAGGCGATGTATGGAATTTGATTTTCCATTTACTCCGCTGGCGCTTCGTAAAATCGGCGGGGAAGAATAGTTGGAGCGACTTCAAGAAAAGAAATTCGTTCGCTACCGTCTACCCGCGGAACACCAACATCGCGGCGGCCGTCACCGCGGCGCCCACCAGCACCCCGCCGATTAGCTGGGCCCGGGTGTGTTCTTTCAGCACCCGCCGCGACCACGCCACCGGAATCAGCGTTAGGTACAAAACGGCAAACAGCGAGCCGTCTAAAACGATGAGTAGCGTCACCAACGCCGACAGCGTCGCCGCGTGAAGACTAATTTTCCAAACCGAGGTAATCAGCGTTAAGGCGGTGAGCATTCCGGCCACCACATAGCTGAAAACCAGTAAGTTATGATTGTCGAGCCGGCTGGAAATTAAAAAACTGACAATCACCGCCCCAAGGGTAGACAGCAACAGCGGAATTAACCGATCTTGGCGGCGGCTTAAGTCCACGTCAATGGCTTTCTCCCTGGCCCAAGTGTAAGCCGAATACAAAAAGCCCGGCCCGAGTAGTAGAAAACTCCCCAACCCCCACCAGCGCCAAAACCGGTCGAAATCACCCCCGGCGTAACGCCAACTAATAACGCCAACCGCCGCCACTAAAATGAGGACTGGGTGGGCGACAAAAGAGACGATTTCCGCAATGAGGTGGTAGCGGGCGACCGTCGGGCGGCTGGCCTCAGTTGCCATCCCTATTCCAAACCAAAAGTCGCGTTAGCCAAACGTTCAGCGGCCGGTCGAACGCCCAAATCAGCCAAACGCCGAGCGCCCCGCTCACAAAGCCACCGAGAATATCGCCAAACCAGTGGAACCCCACCGCCACCCGGGCCAGGCTCGATAAAATAACGCCGCCAACTAAAAACAGCCAACCTAAACCCTTGTAGCGGTAGGCGAAAAAGGCCAGCGTCGCCGCCATCAAAACAGTGGCGTGATCAGAGGGAAAGGCCTTGTCGGGCCGCTTCAAAAACAATTCCTGAATGCCCAAACTGGCAAACGGTCGTTCCCGGAAACCGAAGTGGCTGAACAAGTAGCCGCCAAGTAAGGTGGTGAAAATCACCCAGGGGATAATGGCGGCGAGAAAGATTTTCGCCGAATTAACGCGATCTTGGCCGCCCCGCCAAAAAAGGTAAAGCAAGATCAGCGGCAGGAGATAGACAAAATATTCGGAAAGTTGGAACAGCAGTTTCTGAACGGTCGGGTTAAAAGCACCGCTTCGGTAAAAAAAGAAGGTAATTGTGTGGTCTAGCTGTAATAACCAATGCCCAAAAGCCATCTGTGCTATAACTATACTCGATGAAGTTAGCGCGAGCAATCAAAGAATATCTCCGTTACTGCCAGAGCGCTAAAGGCTACTCGCCGTACACCATCGCTAGCTACGGCCGGTACTTGCACCGGTTTGAAGCTTGGGCCGAGGACCAAAAATTAACCGAAGCTGAGCAAGTTACCGCCGAAGACGTGGAGGAATTTGGCCGGTCGCTAACCCACGGCGACTCCGCCACACAGAGCAAAAAAACCCAGAACTATTACTTGATCGCCATCCGGGCACTATTGAAATATCTAATTAACCGCGACGTCGCAGTGATGAGCCCCGAAAAAATCACCCTAGCCAAAACGCCGGAGCGGCAAGTCGAATTTTTGGACGCTGACGAGCTGGCGAGTTTGCGCGACGTTATTCCCAATCTGACCTTGAGCGACAAACGCGACCGCGCCGCTATTAGTCTGTTGTTTTCTACCGGTTTGCGGGTCAGCGAGCTGGTTAGTCTCAAACGGAACCAAATTAGCTTAAAATCGGGCGAATTTGCCGTCGCCGGTAAAGGCGGTAAAGTCCGGCCAGTTTTTGTGGGCAGCGTCGCTCGCGACGACTTAAGCGATTACATCAGCACCCGCGCCGACGCCAATCCCTATCTGTTTATCCGCCACTACAAAAACCCCGATTTAGACACCAAACGGAAAAGCCCGCTGACCAGCCGGTCGGTTCAACGAATCTTGAATCACTGGGCAAAATTGGCCGGTATCGACAAACCGGTTTCGCCGCATAAGCTTCGCCACAGTTTTGCCACCGATTTACTAAGGAACGGCGCCGACCTTCGCTCCGTCCAAGCCCTTTTAGGCCACAGCTCCATTACCACGACGCAAGTCTATACCCACATTACAGACAAATCTTTGCGCGATGTCCACCAGCGCTTCCACAGCGAAGACCGGGCGGACCCGCCAAAAGAGGGTTGAACGAGAAAAGTTTTTCAGCTACAATAACTGCATAAATGCCTGAGACAGCAGTGATGGACGAAAAGATTGTGGAGACCGCCGAAGCCGCCGAAACTGGTGCGCTTTATTTGGTGAGCGCGCTGGTTCAAAAAGATGAAGCGCTCGACGAACTAACCGCCTTTCTGAAAAAAGCCGGTTGCGACATCAAGAAAACCGAGAACTTGGGCGTCAAAACCTTGTATGTGCCGATTAACAAGCACAACTCGCTGACGCTCGTTTCAGTCTTTTTCACCGCCCCGGCCGCCGTCGCCCACAAATTACAAGAAAGCTTGAAGCACGAAGAAGCCGTTGAGCGCTTCTTACTGACCACCTGGCGCGGCGATTTGGAACCCCGCGAACGGAAGCCGCGCGGCGCTCGCAAAGCCGAAGCCGAAATTAAAAAAGACCTCTCGACTGGTTTGACAAGCTCACCACAAGTCTCGCTCGAGGCAGGAGAAAAAGAGTAATGTTTAGCCTCAATCGCGCCACTATTTTAGGTAATCTCACCCGCGACCCGGAGCTGAAACAAATCGGCGCCGGCACGTCCGTTTGCAAATTTGCCGTCGCTACCAACCGTCGCTGGAAAGACAAAGACGGCAACACCAAAGAAGATACCCAATACCACGAAGTGGTAATTTGGGGCAAACAAGGCGAACTAGCCAGCCAATTTTTGAGCAAAGGCAAAAAAGTTTACATCGAAGGCCGCTTGCAAGATAACTCTTGGGAAGGCACCGACGGCGTCAAGCGCAACCGGACCGAAATTATCGCCGAAAACTTCATTCCGCTTTCACCAAAAGAAGGCGGCAGTGGTTTTGACATCGCCGCAGCCATTTCCGGCGACGATGCCGACGAGCCAAAAAAAGAAAACAAAAAAACCGAGGCAAAGAAAGACGAATCCCCGGCAAACGAGATAAATCTCGATGATATTCCTTTTTGAAAACTGAAAAATGATAACTGAAAACTATTCCCATGAAACGCAAAGTTGACTGCTACTTCACCAAAAACCAAGTCAAAGAGATCGACTACCGCGACACAGCGCTTTTGGGCCGCTACCTGACCAACTGGGGCAAAATTAAAAGCGCCAAAGAGACCAACACCTCCACCAAGTACCAACGGCCGCTCAAAAAAGCCATCCAACGGGCGCGCTACTTGGGCATCTTGCCCTACGTCAAAAGATAAATCCTAAGCACGAAGCACCAAATCCGAAACAAATTCTAAGGCTCAAATGTTTAAAACATTGGATTTTTGGTCATTAAGTTTTGTTTCGAATTTCGACATTCGGATTTCGAATTTCTAATTTTCATGGCGAACGTCATATCTTTGAATCAGGCGCGGGTCGGAACGAAAATTATGTTCCGCGACGCCCCCCAGGAAATTATCGAGGCTAACCATCACAAAATGGGTCGTGGCGGCGCTAAACTCGTCACCAAACTCCGCAATCTGCTCACCCAAGCCGTCATCGATTACACCTTTGCCGGCGACGAACGGCTGGAGCTGGCCGATCTTGGCTATCGCAATGCCCAATATCTGTACCGCGAAGCTGGTGAGGTTTTCTTCATGACCAACGACGACTACGAAACATTGTCTTTGCCGCTACCGGAAAGCCGAACTAAGTTCTTAAAAGAGGGCGAAAGCGTCGATTTGCTGCTTTGGGCCAACCGCCCGATTGACATCCGCCAACCGGCCAAAGCGACGCTGAAGGTTACCTACACCGAGCCGGGCTTCAAAGGCAACACGACGAGTTCGGTGTTGAAACCGGCCACGCTGGAAACCGGCGCGGTCATTAACGTCCCGCTGTTTGTGAATATCGGCGACAATTTAGTGGTCAATACCGAAACCGGCCAATACGCCGAACGAGCCTAAAATCTAACAAAAACAACGGCCGCTTCTGCTATGCTAGAGACATGGTTATTGAAGCCGCCCAGTTGGTTGGCTTAGAAGTTGCCGGCGAGCAGGGCAAAAAGTTGGGCAGCGTGGAGACGCTGGTTTTCAACGGCCAAACTACCCGCTTGGCCGGTTTTGGCGTCAACCGCCCGGGCTTACTAACAAAAACTGTCGGGTTGCCCTTCGAAGAAACGCTGCTGCTCGGGCCAGACAAAATTACTGTTAACTCCGAAGCGGCGCTGGGCCAGAGCACCAAAACCCTCGACGAGCTCTTTAAGAAATACGGACGGGTGATCGGCGTCACCGCCAAAACTGAGAGCGGCCGGCGAATTGGCAAAATCGCCGACGTGTTTATCGAAGCCGAGACCGGCCTCATTGTCCGTTTTTATTTACGTAACGCTCTCAAAGAACAAATTATTCCGCGGCAATTTTTAGTGGCGCTGACGCCGCAGCAGGTGGTTTTTAAAGATGTGGTTGACCAACCAATCTTCGACCAAGTGGCGACGCTAGAAGTTGCGCCGACCGAAAAGTCGTTAGCGCTCAGTAACGAGTAAATAAATTTTCAATAACTAATAATTAAGTTACAAATAATATCTAATGGTTAAATATTCAAATCCTGAAAGATTAATTATTAATACCTTAACTATTATTTGTAACTTAGTTATTGAATATTAAATGCTTACTATTGACGACTTCCAGAAACTCGACATCCGAATCGGCACGGTTTTGTCAGCCGAGAAAGTGCCGGAAACCGACAAACTGCTTAAGTTCGAATTGGATTTTGGCACAGAAAAACGCACGATCATCGGCGGCTGGGCCGTCGCTTACCCCGAGCCAGCCAAACTGGTCGGCACTCAACTAGCGGCCATTTTGAATCTTGAACCCCGCACCATCCGCGGCATTGCCAGCCAAGGGATGCTGCTATCGGCGGTTCACAACGAACAGCCGGTCGCCCTTCACCCCGACCGAAGCGTGGAAAACGGTAGCGTTGTCCGCTAAAGTTTGCTAGCTTGGGGGAGATGTCGACCACCGTGACGCGAAGGGGGTGATCCGTCTCTAACTCGCCCGCCACCATCAGGTGGCGGGTATTAACGTTACCCCTTGACGATACAAAAATCTTTCTTTAGAATAACTCTATCTTAGTTCCTCGCTCACAGGAGACGAAAATGAAGCACAGACCGTGCATGCTCGTCAATTACGTGGGGAGGGGATGCACCAAACGGGCTATCACCCTTTGTGATAACCGGTTACGCCAGACAACGGAAGGTCAGGCAATCGACTTGTTTCCTGGGGATCCCCGGGAGATGATTTGTCCAAATTGCCTGAAAAGATTTACGGAAGATCAGCCGGCGGTTCCCCGCCTCACCCTTGTCTACGGTATTCCCGTCAAGACAGCTCGACCCATCGCCGCCTGAGCGGCCACAACCCCCAGCTTCAGTTTTGCAAATTGAAGCTGGGTTTTTGCTACTATTTAGCCAGGAGGTAATGATGGCTAGCGAACCACTCGTTCACCGGCACGAATCGGGTTTCCTTAACTTGCACGGCCAGATCGTTCGAGCCACCAAACTTTGCGGGTTGGTGATCGACACGGCGCTGATCATCGCCAAGGCTGATTTGCCGGTCGATTACGAGCCCTGTCCGCGCTGCGGGCTGCGCAGCGTGGCTCGCCAAAGCGATCCGTGAAAAACCCGCTATTACATCGTCTCCGTGGGAGACGAACCGACCACCAGCTGACTCGTCAGCTGGTTTTTTTAAAACTAACTAACCTTTTTGGTGTTTTTCTTCAGCCAAAGACTAGCAGCTTCGAGGTCGTATTTCCCCTCAGCTACGGCGACCGTAAACTCCAAAAGCGCATCGTGGCCGCTTTTGAATTCGAAACCGTTCTTTTGCAAAAAGACCGCCGTGACGATGATACCCGTCCGTTTATTGCCGTCCACAAAACCATGGTTTTTGACCAAGCCTTCCAGTAGGGCCGCCGCCTTAGCGAAGACGTCCGGAAAGGCTTCGTAGTCGCCAAAGCGGGCTTGGGGCCGGGCCAACGCTGATTCGATCAGCCCCTGATCACGAACGCCCTCGCTGCCGCCGTAGCGCTTGATCGACACGGTGTGCGCTAATAAAACTTCCTTCAAACTGACGTAGCGCATCGCTTAGCGCTTAGCCAGTTTTTTGAGCATCTCGTCGTAATTGCCCATAAATTTTTCCAGTTGATTGTAGAAATCCGGGTCAACCCGCATTTGATCAACCAGTTCTGGCGGCACTAATTTAGCCACCACCTGGCCGTGCTTGGTAAAAGCGTAGGTGACTTTTTTCTGCTCCACTTCGTCGGTAATCCGGGCAATCTCTTTGCGGGCTTCGGTGATCGTGATAGTTTTTTCAGTCATGATAAGTAAAATGTACATTAATGTACATTTGGTGTCAAGTGTAAAGTACGGCCATCTCGGACTTTTTGTAAAAAACCGCCGGGGATGCCGGCGGTCAGAGCGTTGCTAACGGGATTCTACGGGCGAGAAAGTTCAGAGGCCGGCGTCCGTCCTGGGACACAACTTGCCCCCAAGATCAGCAGCCCACAACAGCCAGCGATTACCAGAAAGACGACGAGCGTTGCCCAACGGCTAGCTTTATCCATGTTTCGCCTCCAAAACGAAGTTGGCTCCATTGTAGCGTTTTTTAAGCAAATGTCCAGACCCTGTATTACCTATTGAGTCCAAAGAACATCGGTACTATAATTCTTTCAGAGCGACACCTAAGGAGGGTGCGATGCAACTTTTTTATCTTGGGTTATCAATTGTGATGCTGACTCTGTCAGCGTTTTGTGTCGGCCTCATCTTTTATCAGGGCGACCGGCTGAAGTACTGGCTGATCCTTTACTTCTTCGTTTCTTTAGGACTTGCCCTCGGCAGTGCTATTCCACTTACTTTATCTGGGCTTGGTCGGATGCCTGGGTTCGGCGTCGTTATCACCCTTCCTTGGCTAGTGGCAACCGTCGTTGGCATCAATATGCGCCGCTGTCGGCCACCGAGCCAGCAGTAACCACACCTTTCCGCCTTCTTGGCGGAGTTTTTTAAAAAAATCCCGCCGGTTTAGGGCGGGGCGCTCAAAAAGTTCTGTCGATCAGAGAGAAAGTCCGTAACTCCTTCTTAGCCAACGATTCTTCTCGTCCCACGAAGCCTTGAAGATTATACATGACGTTGTCGTACCATCTTCGATCGACTGGATGAAGAATCAGAACGTGCAACGGCTTACCCTCCTCAAACACGATTTGCCACGTTTCCTCGTCTTTGTATATCTCACGATCCGCCTCCACCGCCAGGCCAGTTTGCTGGGAATAGCCATTGAGGAAATCCTTCAGGTAACCCTCCTCGGGGTTATACTGCTCGGAGTTTTGACTCAACAGTAAAAGATCGACGTCGTTATATCCGCCCGTTAAAGCCGACCCAACTAAAACGGCGGTATAGATAGCGCCGTGACGCTTCTCCATCACCGTTAAATCGGTCAGAAAACGCTTGATATTTTTCAAATCCGTCGAATCCAGCTGCTGTTGGGCTTCACTCCAACACACCTGGTTGATACCAGTAACTTCCGTAGCCATAAATGTACTCCTTCGATAAGGTTGCAAGAATTATAACATCTTCTACTGGTTTAATGAAGAGGAAGGTAGGAAAAACCCGCTGTTCGGCGGGTTAGATAGTTTAAACCGCGGCAAGATCTTGCCGAAGTTGGGCGTCGAACTTTAAGAATTGATCGACAGCTTCACTCGTCTTGTCTTGGCGGTGGCTGATAACAACATTAGGGATCAAGTCCCAGAGATCCCCTTCCGTGATCCGACAAAATTCAGCACGAGTTTGTTGCTGATATGCTTCCAACACTCCCAGCTTGTCAGATTCATCCGAGCGGAATAGGCCGCGTTCCCGCGCTCGGTCACCCTCGATACGTTTAAGGATCTCGGCCGGTGGAGCGGTGACCAACACAGCGGCGTCAAACCAAGCAATCCACTCGCCAACGACTTCGGTAACCACACCATCAATCATGTTAAGGTAGTGGGCATCAACTAATAAATCGTGGCCGTAATGGTCATCGAGAAGCTTTTCGAGACACTTTACCCACTCGACCCGCTTCTTTTCTCGCGGTAATGCTCGGAGCGCGTCGTAATCACCAGGGATTCCCAGCCATCGCATCAATTCCTCAGAGCCCTTCACAACTCGGAAATTGGACGATTTTTTGGCAATGGCGTCGAGAAGTGTGCTTTTACCCACACCGTTTACCCCACCCACAAAGTAATTAAGGTTCATGCGGGTAGTTTAGCTGTTATTAGATAGGAACTCAATACTATTCACTGCCTTAACAGTTGACTTTTAACCTTAAATTTGCTAAGATTCCATCAGAGTTTGGAGGCTCCTTACAGTTATGTTTTATACACCATTTGTCACCAAAGTCGGTGGTAAACCCTTCGTCTGCTATACGGATAAGGATATGGTTCACTATTTCTCCGCCGGTATCAGAGAGGAGAATGCGCGCAATAAAATCGTTGAATTCGAAAGCAACTGGCTGCTAATGCACCAACGGACAGAGACGCAATTCGTGCCCGAGGATACCGATTTCATGATCGCGTTCCTCTGGACAGACAAGACAGAGATCTACGTCGACGTCTGGCTTAACCGGCAGCTTGCCTCCTACGGCGAGTGTGGGCCAATGAAAACACTCCAGACGTTTCGAGTCTCCGGCGGATACATCGATCCATGGGAGAAAGGTAACGGCTGCGACTGGACGAATATCGTCACTGGCCGCGAGGCCGAACACCGCCGCGCTATCATGGGTGCCGGCGGCACACTTGAGAAATATATCAAGGGTCCTCGGCCGGAAATGCCGGAAGGATTCATCGTCCCGTGGCCGATGCACTCCCGTAAATTGATCAAAGGTGGTTACGGCGACCTAACCTAATAGGAAAGCTAACTGCCGACCAATCCTGCTCCGCTTCGCGGAGCTTTTTTATTCTCGTCAAAACCAGCGGCACTAGATGTGGGCGGAATTTGAGGGATTTCATGGTTGAATTATCGCTAAAACCTGCTATACTTTCCTCAATCTGACTTTGTCAGCGTACAGGAGGCGACATGCCATTCGATCCAGTAATTATCGCATATCGGGAATCGGACAAAAAACCGTTCACGGTCGTCATGGAAAATGATTTCCCCAAGTCTCACAGTTCAGAACAAGCCGAACAGACGCTTACTACCTACATGCGCCTATACGGCGAGCACAATGTTTTGGTTTTACGGCAGGTTGTTCCGCAAATAACCTACAAAATTGCCATTCCTCCGGATGAATCTGAGTAACATTCGGCCTCGCTCCGCTTCACCGCGGGGTTTTTTAAAACCCGCCGGTTAAGGCGGGTTGATCACAAACGGAAGAACGGCAGTAGTCGAGGCGGTGTATGTTCGCTATTTAATACACTCTTGCTCTGTTGGGAGGTGCCCCGTCGCCGGAGAAGTACTTCGGGTTATCCTGGCCGCCGAACGCATTCGGACTTCTCTAAGAGTTGACTTATCAGCTCTCTATTTCTCGGCCGAGGAGAACCTCAGCCTCGAGTAGAAAGTTGAACTTAAGTGCCATCTGACACCTCCGGATTGCGGAAGCCCCAGCTGGTCTTTGAGTGCAGCTCGTGGATCGACACGCCAATCTCCCGGCCCCGCGTTACGCAGAACTTCCCGAGATCGGTCAGATACGAGTCGTTGACGGCGTGCTTGAGCGGAAACCGCCGAAGCAACCGTCGCCGAATCCGGATCATCTCCGGATGCCAGTCCCACTTGGCGAACTGGAGCTGCTGCCGGACGAAACCACCGACAGCGTCGAACATGGTCGCTGCAACGACGCCGGGCTTATTATCGTCCCACGCCACCCAGTCGTAACCTCTGCCTCGAGCGCCGCCGCCAGCAGACATGTCAACAACGTCAATTTTTCGGACACTAATTTTTAACATACCTCTTCCTCTCCTAAGGGCTAAACCCTCTGTACCAGAGCCAAGTAAAAACTTGGCTCGGAAAACACAAGGCTTACCGGGGCAGGACCTACTATCTACTTCACGTTCTTCTTCCAAAAGTTTTTTGAGTGCCATGCGGAAGTCGATTCGAATTCGGCCCATCGTGAAAGTTTCTACATCGTTAAAGTGCGTCTCCTGCGTCCTTTTTCAGCGCAAGTGACATTTTAGAGTACTTGGCATCAAAGTTAAGTAGTTTCAACAATTTTTGTAGAAACTATTGGCTAATTGAGCTAAAATACAACCATGGCTGAAACAGAAAACACCTTTCGAGCGTTGGGTTTAAGTAAAAATGCCGCTGTTGTTTACGAGTCTCTACTTGAACTGGGCAACACAACTATCGGTGGCCTACAAGATAAAACTCAGCTTCATCCACAACTTATTTACAATGCAATTGACGAGCTCCAACGCGAAGGGTTGGCCACCTACGCAGTAGAAAGCGGTCGCCGACGTTTTCAACCAGGTTCTCCAGCAGTGCTGCTGGAGATGGAGCGAGAAAGGCTCGATAAAGTTGAAAACATCCTGCCAAGTTTAATGCATAAGTTCAAAACGAAGCAGCATCAGGCCGTTTTCGTATACTCGGGTAACGAAGATTTTCAAAAAGCCCGGGAGCGAGTAATCCGCTCAATATCCAGAGGAGGAACGTATTACGTTATTAACAACGGGGGCAAGCGCTTTAAGCAAGCGATGGAGGGTACCTATACTGAGGCCGAGCGTGTTCGAATTAAGCGCGGCGTCCATAAGAAGGTTGTGGACTTTGCCGATTCTTTTAAAGAAATGGGCGCGCCGGAAGGTGAAGCAGAGAAACTGGCCGAGTATCGCTATTTACCGGATACCGACGGCGGCCCGACCTCTACCCTTTTCGGCGGCGAATATTTACGGATCAACGTCTGGGGCAGTCCAGTTTTAACAATCTTGATTCAGAACAGAGAGTTGGTGGAAAGCTATAAAAAGTATTTTGATGTATTGTGGACGCAAGCTATTGAACCAAAATAATCGGCACTAAATGTGAGCGGAATTTGAGGGATTTTATTTCTCTTTATTATATCTTAAATGCCTTGATTATATGGGTGGGTAGGAGTATTATTCACTAACCAACCACGGAGGAATGATGTGGCAATAGTTCTTTTTATCGATGATTACGAGCAGATACTTAAATCAATCAAGCGACTTGTCGACCTTGCAGTTGATGCAGATACCGAATCCCAAGTTGCATACGCAACCTGCTCAACTACTGAATCCGCTCTAGCAGCAATAGCGGCTCACCAACCCGAGATCATCTTTCTCGATCATAATCTTGGGGAGAAAGGAGGGGAGGGATTGATTGTCTTACGCGAGCTGATGAAGAACAGCTCATCCGTCAAGGTTTATTCAACCACGACGGACGGGTTCGCTCATGAAGAATATCGCAAGCTTGGTGTCGAGATCGCCAAGAAAGGCGACAATGATCGGATTCTCCACATTATTCGCCAGGCGTTATCCACATAGCTCTTTGCTCCAGTCACCTTGACTGGAGTTTTTTTGTTTCAGAAAAGGGCCTTTCGGCCCTTTTCTTGTTCTCCAAAATCCGTAGGATTTTGAATTTACATGCCCATCCCGCCCATACCAGACATATCAGGCATTTGGGGGGCAGAATCTTTGGCGGGGAGGTCGGTGACGGCGGCTTCGGTGGTTAGGACCATCGCAGCGACGCTGGCAGCGTTCTGGAGAGCCGAACGGGTAACTTTCAGCGGGTCGATGATACCAGCTGGGATCATCTCGACCATTTTGCCTTCTTTAGCGTCGTAGCCAACGCCTTTTTTGGCGCTCTTAATTTGGGAGACGATCACCGCGCCTTCAACGCCAGCGTTATGGGCGATCTGCCAAGCCGGGGCAACGAGGGCGTTGCGGACGATGGCTTGGCCGATCTTTTCGTCGCCGGTGAGGGTCATTTTTTCGATGGCATCCAGAGCCTGAATTAAGGCCGTGCCGCCGCCGGCGACGACGCCTTCTTCAATGGCAGCGCGGGTCGCCTCTTTGGCGTCTTCCACCCGGTGCTGTTTTTCTTTTTGCTCAACCTCAGAGGCCGCACCCACTTTAATAACGGCGACGCCGCCGGAGAGTTTGCCCAGCCGCTCTTGGAGTTTTTCTTTGTCGTAGTCGCTGGTGGCTTTTTCAATTTGGGTCTTAATTTGGCCAACACGAGCTTTAATTTCTTTGTCGGTACCCTTGCCGTCAACGATGGTGGTATTGTCTTTGTCGGTCACGACGCGGCGGGCCTGGCCCAGCATATCAACGGTGGCGGCGTCCAACTTCATGCCTTTTTCTTCGCTAATGACGGTGGCGCCGGTTAAGACAGCGATGTCTTGGAGCATTTCTTTACGGCGATCGCCAAAGCCGGGGGCTTTGACGGCTAGCACGTTCAAGACGCCGCGGAGTTTGTTCAAAATGAGGGTGGTCAGGGCTTCGCCTTCCACGTCTTCGGCAATAATAACGATCTCTTTTTTGCCGGTCTGGGCCAGTTGCTCGAGCAAGGGCAAGATCTCCTGAATCGACGAGATTTTTTTGTCGGTGATTAAAATATACGGGCTCTCGATTTTCGCTTCCATTCTAGAAGAGTCGGTGACCATATAGGCCGAGACGTAGCCTTGGTCGAACTGCATGCCTTCGGTTAGCTCGTAGCCGGTGTCCATGGTTTGCGAGGCTTCCACGGTAATGACGCCGGTGTTGCCGACTTTGTCGAAGACTTCAGCGATCAATGATCCGATTTCGGTGTCGTTGGCGCTGATCGCGGCGACTTGGGCGATTTCGGCTTTATTGGTGATCTTCTTGGCGTTTTTCTGGAGGTGGGCGACGACCGCTTCGGTGGCTTTTTCGATGCCGTGACGGATGCTCATGGCGCTCGAGCCGGCCGCGACGTTTTTGAGGCCTTCGTTAATCATCGCTTGGGCCAGCAAGGTGGCAGTAGTCGTACCGTCGCCGACGGCGTCGTTAGTTTTGGAGGCGACTTCTTTCACCAGTTGGGCGCCCATGTTCTCGAATTTGTCTTCGAGGTCGATCTCTTTGGCGATCGTCACGCCGTCGTTGGTGATGGTTGGGCCGCCGAAGCCTTTATCCAAAATAACGTTACGGCCTTTCGGACCGAGGGTGACTTTAACGGTGTCGGCCAGAATGTTGACGCCAGCTTTAATGCGATCACGGGCGTCTTGGGAGAATTTAATTTGTTTTGCCATGAATGTAACTCCTTTTAGTCGTTAAAATTCGAATATCGAATATCGAAATCCGAAACAATACTTAAATATGAATGTTTAGAATTTATAAATTTTGAATTTATTTCGGATTTCGGATTTCGTGCTTCGGATTTCATTTGATTGTCCCCAGGATTTCGTCTTCGCGGAGGATTTTGTACTCGACGCCGTCGGCTTTGTAGTCTTTGCCGCCCCAGTTTTCAAAGAGCACTTTGTCGCCAACTTTCAGTTCGATGGCGATGCGTTTGACGCCGTCTTTGTCCAGCCGGCCGGGGCCAACGGCCACGACTTCGCCTTCTTGGGGTTTTTCTTTGGCGGTATCAGGGATAATAATGCCGGATTTCAGTTTCTGCTCGGCGCTTAAAAGTTTGACGACCACACGATCAGCCAGCGGTTGGATTTTCATTGAATTAGCCTCCTTTTTGCTCATGATTTTCTAGAGTCATTGTAAAGTGAGCTTTACATAAATGCAAGAGTTGGGCAGTACTGTCATTGACTTTTTGGCTAGTTCTGTTAAAGTGGCGCTACTACTCACGGGAGGACGCACTTGGCAGATTACGAAATTGAGACCCAAAAGAAAAAGCTCCGAGCTCGGATTAGGGCAATTACAGAGAACTTGAAACTGCTCACGTTGGCACCGATTATCGAGAACGAACGGGCGCAGCTGGCGCTGGCCCAGAAACAACTTGACGAGCTGGAAAGTGACCATTGGGGCGAGGGCCTGCCCGTTAAGGACTAACAGGCCGGCAATACCAGACCTTTGGCGCGAACACGTTTCGCGCTTTTTTTATTGACAGGCAAATAATTTAGCAGTACTATTAGCTTGAGTGATCCATCCGTCCTCGGTCGGGAAGGGGCTGCGTTGCTTACTGCAAATTCTCAACAAAGCCCCAACAATTTGTACCTCGAGCACCCTGGTTGCTTACAGCCTCACGGACGAGCGACCATCTTCCCGCAACGGCCCGCCAACGATTTCCGGCGGGCCTTTAACGTACCCTCAAAAAAAATCCGCCAGTTAGGCGGGGTCGGGGTCCGAATCGGAGTCATTGCTGGCCAGGTAGCTAACCCAGGGATAAAGCGCCATCACCCCCAAAGCAAGAACAACGATAAACGCGAGTGTGTATTGAAAATTAGTCAGTTGCTTGAAGTGGGCCATCCACCAAAAGGCGACGATCTTCAAAGCAGCCATGCTACTCGCGCTGAAAATGAGTTTCATGGCGATTAGAAGCCATAATTCTCGATTGAATCGATGAAACATTGCCAGCCTTTCCTTGGCTGTTTGGCAGCGACTGATGAGCGTCCGCCGTTCGTTTGGCGACGTCAACTCCTGGCTATTCAAGCACCGCCAGAGCTGTGGGGCTATTCTCATTATTACCTCCAATAAAAGATGTACGTGCCCTTATTTTACACCTTCACCTGAAACGGTACAATTGGGACGTAATGACCAAACGTCTTTTAAGCGGCATTCAACCTTCCGGCCCGCTCCATTTGGGCAACTATTTGGGCGCGGTTAAGCCGTGGACGGAACTGCAAAACGACTACGACGCCTTTATTATGCTGGCGACGTATCACGCCCTGACGACCAAGCCCGAGCCAGCCGTTTTGCGCGAACAAACCTTGGATTTAACGGCGATGTTGGTGGCCTGCGGGATCGATCCAAAAATTACGGCGCTGTTTTTGCAGTTGCCAGAACACGTAGAACTAGCCGGCATTTTAGGCAACTTTGTTGGTTTGGGGGCGCTCGACCGGATGACCCAGTTCAAAGAAAAATCGTCGCGCCACGGCCAGAACGCCGGCCTTTATACTTACCCGATTTTGCAGGCGGCCGACATTTTGACTTATGAACCCGATGTCGTGCCCGTCGGCGAAGACCAAGCTCAGCATTTGGAACTAACCCGTGACGTCGCCCAAGCTGTTAATAGCCACGCTGGTAAGAAGGTTTTGGTTGAGCCAAAAACACTACTTTCCAAAGCGCCGCGAGTCATGGCGTTAAACGACCCGACCAAAAAAATGAGCAAAAGCATTCCTGGTTCAGCCATCGGCTTACTCGACGACGAAGCCGCCATCGAGCGAACCATCAAACGAGCCGTCACCGACTCCGACCCCAATTCTTCAGCAATCAGCTCAGCGTTAAAAAACTTATTTGTCATCTTGGCTGGCGTTAGTTCAGCCGAAACAGTTGAACACTTTGAAAAACTCCGCCAAGACGGGAAACTCCGCTATTCTGACCTCAAAGAAGCGCTGATCGAAGACACCATTCACTTACTCAAACCGATCCAAGCCGCTTACCAAAGTTTGCGCGCCGACGAGCCAAATCTACTGAAAGTTTTGGATGCCGGCCGCTGTGTCGCCCAACCGATCGCGATCGCCACTTTGAAAAAAGTTAAAGACGCGCTGGGGCTAATCACTAATTAAAAACGGCTCCCGAGGGAGCCGAACTGAATCTTAGAAAAGCCAGTGGATGCTACTCAACAATCCCCAGAGCGCCATCAGCGGTATATAGGCATAGGCAACCAGAAATGGTAAAGCGACTAACCAATCATTTTCGTTCACCGCTTCTTGCTCATGAAAATTCGCGCAACCAATGATTGCCATTATTGCTGAGATGCCGATATACCAACCGCCTGTTCGGCTTTCCGACAGAACTGGCAAAAGGTAGTTGATCTGGAGACGAGTTGCTACAAAAGCAATTATCACCCCAGCTAAAAACAGGGCCACAACAACCCACCGGCCTTGACCACTTTGGGTAAGAGCGAAACCTGTCGCCAGACCATAAATCACAAATCCGAGAAAGACGGCCAGAGCCACCGTTCCGACTGCGGCTAAAAAGAACATATCTACCTCCTCAGGTTGATTGAGGGAATAGTAGTTGTTTTGGGCTACTTTGTCAATCTGGCAACGCCTACTTTTGACTGTGTTGTTCCAAGAGTTCGGCGACGGCGTTCGTTTTGTCGAGGCAAGTTTTTTCGTCCCGGGCTTCAACGTTCAGGCGTAAAAGATTCTCGTTATTGCTTGTTCGTAAATTAAAACGCCATTGTTGGTGATCGACTGAAAGACCATCGGTAGTATCAATTTGGCCATCGCCGAACTGACTTTTAACGTCTTTGATCGCCGCTGAGACGTCCTGCACTTTAAAGTTAATCTCACCTGAAGCGAAGTAGCGGCTGGTCAGCGAGCGGAAAATGGCCGAGACTGATTTTTGTTCTTTAGCGACTAAATTGAGAAAAAGTAAGAAGGGGATCAGGCCGTTGTCGAGGCCGAAGTAATCACGGAAGTAAAAGTGGCCGGACAACTCGCCAGCGAAGATGGCTTTTTCACGTCGCATCCGATTTTTGAAAAAACCGTGACCAACTTTTTCGGTTAGTGGAACGCCGCCGTGGGCCTTGACCGTCTCTTCGACCGCCCAAACGTTGCGGATGTCGTACAAGATCTTCTCGCCGGGATTCTTTGCCAAAAACTCGACGGCGAGCATTGCCGTGACGTCGGAACCACTGAGCGGCTCGCCGTGTTCGTCAGAAAAGAAACAACGATCGCCATCAGCGTCCCAAGCGACAGCCATGGCCGCACCTTCGCGTCGGACGAGTCCGCTGGTTTCCGCCCGGTTCTCCGGCACTAATGGGTCAGGTCGGCCCTTAGGGAACGAGCCATCTGGCTCAAAATTAAGCTCGATCAGCTTAATATTAGCCTTGAGATGGCTTAGCAGGCGCATAGCGATCGGACCGGTCACACCAAAGTTATTGTTGGCAACGACAGTCAGTGGCTGATCAAAGTGAAAAGTAGCAAATTTGGCGACAACGGTGAGATAGTCCTCGATCACATCTTGGGTAGTTACTTGGCCAGTCTTGGCCGTAGTAAAATCAATAGATGAAGCCGCTAGGTCCCGAATCTCGTTTAAGCCGGTCTCGGCTATCACTACTTCGGCTCGATCTTTAAGAATCTTTAAGCCGTTGAACTGCGCTGGGTTATGGGAGGCTGTCACCTGGATGCCACCCGCGTAGCCGTAACTAGCAACCGCAAAGTAGAGAACATCGGTCGGCACTAGCCCGACGTCAACAACGTTAGCCCCAGCCGATTTCAGGCCGTTAATAACAGCAGCTTTGAGTTTTGGCGAAGAGAGGCGGACGTCGTGACCGACGGCCACCGTTTTACCGGAAAGTTGAAAGTGGTGAGCGTAAGCGCCAGCGATTCTTTTAACCACCGTTTCGTTAATTTGATCGGGATAGATACCGCGAATATCGTAGGCATGAAAAATACTCTCGTCCATCTTTTTGAGCCTACCCCTCAACTTCGTTCAGGGCAACCCTTCGACGAGCTCAGGGTCAACGAAAAATATAAGTAAAAACCCAGCCCCAGTTATTGCGTGGCAAAACTGGGGCTGGGCAAGGGCCGCTACTAATAAAGTAGAGCTGCCATTCCGTTGATTTCAAACTCCTTCAGATCCCCGACTTCCACTGGCGGATAGGAGTGCGGCAGCTCCCGCCAGCCAGCCTTCAGATAGGGCTGCTTAGCTTCCTCAGCGACATTGCTTTCTCTGACTTCGAGTAAAACTGTCAGATTCCCAGTTTGTCCATCCTGAATCATTCGCTCAACCTTGAGAGGTTCTTCGCTGCCCGGCAGTTGCATTTCGACTCCCAAACATACCGGTGGAGGGGCCTCGTCATATTTCAAGTACAAATTTACCTTAGAGAACGTCCCTGCCTGAGCAATTACGCGGAAATAGATAACAGACATTTCAACTCACCTCCTGAGTTTGAGTTAGTATAGTTAACCTGGTAATAAATTTCAATACCCGAGCGACAAGACAATGTGAGTAAAAGAGAAAATAAAGCTAACCCCACCTTGTTTTGGTGGGGTCGGATTGCCCGATAGCTTTGAATAGGTGCACGCCCAATTGCGGGGCAGTAACCACCTTGATACTAGCAAGGCCGCTATTCCTTGCCAAGGATTTCTTCTAACAGGGCTTTGGCCAGGTTTTCTTTGCGCTTTTTGGCATCAACGGCGAAGTAGAAATCGGCCGCCAAGACGTCGCCGATCTTGGCGGTGTCCGGCAGGTCACCCCGAGGGACTTTGAGAGTCGTTTCGCCGCTTTTGAGGATGGCGCAGCCGTTCTCAAACCCCGCCACCGTCAAGTGGAGCGGTTTGGGCGGCATTACAACTGGCCTGTCAGCCAAATTCTCAATTTCCAATTTGGGATTTGTTTCATTGAGATTTAGTTGAAAATTGTTGTTTGAACTTTGATTTTTACTTCAGTATCAGTGCCACAACCAGAATCGCCACAATGTTGACGATTTTGATCATTGGGTTAACGGCTGGGCCGGCGGTATCTTTGTACGGGTCGCCAACGGTATCGCCGGTGACGGCCGCTTTGTGCGCCTCGGAGCCTTTGCCGCCGAAGTGGCCTTCTTCAATATATTTCTTGGCGTTGTCCCAGGCGGCGCCGCCGGTGGTCATGGAGAGCGCCACGAACAAGCCAGTGACAATCGAGCCGATTAGCAAGCCGCCCAAGGCGGCGAAGCCGTTGGTCTGGCCGCCGATGGCGGTGAAGATGAAGTAAACGGCGACCGGCACAACCACTGGCAAGAGCGCCGGGATAACCATTTCTTTGAGGGCGGCGCCGGTGACGATCGAAACGGCCCGGGCGTAGTCGGGTTTAACTTTGCCTTCCAAAATGCCGCGACGCTCTTTGAACTGGCGGCGGACTTCGGTGACAACGGCACCAGCGGCGCGGCCGACCGCTTCCATCGAGATGGCACTAAAGATGTACGGCAACAGGCCACCGATGAACAGACCGACGATGACGTACGGGTTCGACAGATCATAAGTAATAATTTTGTGGTGGTTAGCGATCTCTTGGGTGTACGAGGCGAAGAGGACCAAGGCGGCGAGACCAGCCGAGGCGATGGCGTAACCTTTGGTGATGGCTTTGGTGGTGTTGCCAACGGCGTCGAGTTCGTCGGTAATTGTTCGGACGTTTTCCGGCAAACCAGCCATCTCAGCGATGCCGCCGGCGTTATCGGTAATCGGGCCGAAGGCGTCGATGGCGACGATCATCCCGGTTAACGACAACATCGAGAACGCGGCAACCGCGACGCCAAACAGGCCGGCGAGTTTGAAAGCGATTAAGGCGCCGAAAGCGATGACCAACACTGGCAGCATCGTTGAGCGCATGGAGAGCGCTAAGCCAGCGATAATGTTGGTGCCGTGACCGGTCTCGGAAGCCTTGGCGATGCCTTGAACGGGGCCATATTTGGTGGCGGTGTAGTATTCGGTGATCAGCATCATCAAAGCGGTGACCACAATGCCAACGACGCCAGTGAAGAAGATTTTAGTGACATCAAGATGAGCCGGGCCAAGCGGCGCCAAGCCACCGAGTAACCAGCGAGTAATCGGGTAAAAAGCGGCGCCGGCCAAAATAATCGTAACGATTAAGCCTTTGTACATGGCGCCCATCACGTTTGGTCTACCCTGAGCGGAGTCGAAGGGCCGCTCCTTAACCCGGACAAACCAAGTGCCGATGATCGAGGCGATGATGGAGACGGCACCGAGGGCCAGCGGATACAGAATGACGTTGGTTTGGCCCGGGAAAATAATGTGGCCGAGCAGCATCGCGGCGACGCAGGTAACGACGTAGGTTTCAAACAAGTCAGCGGCCATACCGGCGCAATCGCCCACGTTATCGCCGACGTTATCGGCAATCACCGCTGGGTTACGCGGGTCGTCTTCCGGGATACCGGCTTCCACTTTACCGACTAAATCGGCGCCGACGTCAGCGGCTTTGGTATAAATACCGCCGCCGAGGCGAGCGAAGATGGAGATCAGCGAACCACCGAAGGCCAAACCAACCAGGGCCGGAATGTCTTTGGTCGCCCAGTAAAAGCCAGCAGTACCCAAGAGGCCCAAGCCTACCACCATCAAACCGGTGACGGCGCCGCCTTTGAAAGCTAAGCCAAGCGCGGCCTGCAAACCGCTTTTAGCGGCTTCAGCTGTGCGGGTATTGGCCCGAACGGAAATGTTCATGCCTATAAAACCGCAGAGACCAGAGAGGATAGCGCCGACCAAGAAGCCGGCTGCGAGCGTCCAGTTCAAAAGAAAGCCAAGAACGATGAAAACAATCACCGCGGCGATGGCGATGGTCCGGTACTGACGGCTAAGATAAGCGTTAGAGCCTTGCTGAATAGCGGCCGCGATCTCTTGCATCTTTTTGTCACCGGCCGATTGTTTGAGGATGGTTCGGACCAAATAAAGCGCGTACAAAACGGCGATGGCGCCAGCGCTAAGCGCGCCGTAGAGTGAGTATTTTTCGAAAATTGTCATGGTTGGCTTAGAGCTCCTTTTACTTAAATAGTCTTGAGTTGTTAGGCTAATTGTACCAAGGACAACGGGACAGCTCAAGAGCGGTGGCTCAATGGACTTTTGCCACATAACTTGGTAAGCTTTACCCAACTGAGAATCGGTTCGGAGGAACGATGCACATTTTACCATTGACAGGCTTAATCGTTTGGGCGCTTTGTTTTGTAGTTGCTTTCGCAATCACCGCCGCTTATTGCGACGCGGACGGCGGCGACAAATGGTACGAGCCCGGCGGCTTCATCTGCTGCGTCGGGGCCGGAATCTTTAGCCCGCTAGCGCTAGCTTTCATACTAGTTATTTGGCTGCTCGTGACGGCTTCAGAGGTGTTGGCCACCGCTCAGAAACGTTTAGCTTCCAGGGCCCGTTAAGGGCCTTTTTTAAATCCGGTCACTCGACTTTCAGCAGTTTTTCCGCTATTATTCCTTCAAATCCACAAGGAGGAACGATGTGGGACGAACTTTATATGTAGTACCAACCGCCGGTAGCTGTGAAGAGGGAATAAGAGGGGCTTTGGGAGGGCTAACACCTAAAGTAACTGGTATCCAGCGATATCTGGCCGCCCTTACGAATATTCGGGAGACTGGCCGGCGCCAAAATGCTGACATTATTTTTGTTGGCGGTAAACGCCTGAGACACTGTCGGTCTGAAGCCGTTGTTCTAAGGAAATGGGCTGCCCGCTGTAAAAGTGTTCGAGAGGACTTCCCTTTAGGAGACTTCTCTTTGGCTAGCGGGACGTTCACGGCCGAAGACATGGTGGCGTTAGCTGAATGGTTTCAACCGAGAAAATTCAACTATTCCGAGATAATTCTCGTTGGCCATCCAATGCAGACCGAATTGGCGTCAATTACCTTGGCCGACAGAGGGGTAGCGCCAGGCACAATCAGGTTCCTCAACAGCGGAGAGCTGAGACCCTACAGCCTTTGGCTGTTCAAGATTTTGCTGCGAATCTACAACAAAGACGCCTGTTGGCAAAGACCATGGTACAAAAGCCCATTGGCTGCGATCTTGCGCTGGAAAGCTCATCGTCGCATTTGGCTTGACGTTTAGTACTGTTCCCCTGGGCAACCGGGGGATTTTTTTATGCGTTACACTTGGAAGATGAATAGCAACCTTCTCGTCGTTCTTACCGATGGCGGTATTCAAAAGATTGACGGCAAGCTGAAAAGCTCGCCAAAGGGCTTGCAACGGATGGCGGCGGCGATCAACGAAGCCACACGGCTGAAAGACGCCGACATCATGATTAGCGGCGGCCAACGACCGAACCCCAAAAATAGCGAAGCCCAGCTTTTGTATAACGACGTAGCGCCAGCGCTCGTTCGGTTAGAGAAATATCATCACATCAAAACCTTCGTCCAGGCCGAAGGTCGGTGCACCGTCGACGATATGCGCGCATTAACCCTTTGGCTAAAAAGCCACCCTTACGCCAAAATTAAAATCACCGCTCACCCGGACCACGCCGAGTTGGCCGCCCACGCCCTGGTTTGCTGCGGCGTTAAAACCCCGATCGAAACCTTGCTCACTGGCGAAGAGTCGCCGTACAACACTTTTGAGCTGGCGATCTTGGGCTTTTTGTCGGCCGTTGACCCGCTCTGGCAAACACCGCTCAGCTGGCCGCTCCGGCTAGTGGTAGGTTTTCGGGGTTCGGGCGAGTAACGGCCACGCCGGCAAATAGAATTGTTACCCACAACGCCGCTTGGCCGGTGTAGTGATCAATAAAGATGCCGGCGACCGCCAGGCCGAAGGCGGCCGCGGCGGCGCTGATGGCAATTAGCGTCTTTTGTTTAACTAAGAGAGCGATTAGCCAGACCCAAATCGCTAGGTAGGTGAGCATCCCAAATGGCCCGATGTTTTCGTAAACGTCTAGGTAGGTATTTTCACTGAAATAGGTTGGTTGGTTGTCGAAACTGTGGTCCGAGAACGGCCCGGTCGTGCCGGCGCCGCGACCGGTTAAGCCGATCTGCGAGCGCTCCCGCCAAATCCGCTGATATTGCTCGAAGCGGGTGGCGTTTGAGTCTAGCCGGGTGAGCTGGGCTGGTTTGAGTATCAGAGCGGTGCCGGCAGCCAGAATCGCCACCAGAATCACCGCGGTGAGCCAAACCCGCCAGCGAGCAATCAGTTTGCGCCCGGCGGTTAAAAAGAAAATGTGCCCGGCCAATAAGCCAAAGTAACTACTGCGCGAAAAAGTAAGTAAGAGCGTAAGTAAACCGAGAATTCTCGCGGAAACGCTGACCCACTTCGGCCAATTTTTCACCCAAACTGGCGTGAGAAGTAGAGCGATCAGCAAGAAAAGGCCCAGGGCGTTCGGCCCGGCCAGCGTGGCTTGGAGCCGCGGCAGGTTGGCCGCTAGGTGAATTTGCCCCAAGAACCCGAGGCCGCCGTGGTGAAGGGTCGTCCGCCAAAATTGTGGGGCGAAATAATCGATGACACTGGCGACCAAAACCATTACGACGCTGATGCCGAAAATATTTGCCAGCGGCCGGAGACTTTCTGTTGGTAACGGATCAATCTGGAGCGCTGCGAGCAGAATAATTGGCTCAATTAAATACCGCACGCCGCGCAGCCATTCGGCCAGCGAATCTTGCTTGGTGATGTAGCTGAGTAAGGTGAAGAAAATGAAGCCGAATGATAGCCAGGCAATGGCGTTGGGCTTCCGCCACCTTTTGATATTCGGCCCCTCGACTCCGCTCGGGGTAAACAAACTGGAGAGTAAAAACAGTCCCAGTAAAATATCTCGCCCCAGTGACACCAAATAATTGCCGGAGTAACTGACCAACCAGGCCGACAGCGGCAAGAAAATGATCAGAGCACCAAGTAGCCAGAGACGGGCCCGCATCATTTTCCCTTGGCTAGAGCTTCGTTGTAAACCGCCAATGTTTGCTCGGCCATTTTTTCCCAAGAAAACTGCTTGACCCGCTCGAAGCCTTTTTTTCGGAAAGCGGCGGCTTGGGCCGGGTCGGTCAGCATCGTCGTAATGGCGGCGACTAATTCGTCGACGTTGCGGGGATCAACCAATAGGCCAGCGTCGCCAACGACCTCCGGCAGGCTTGAGGTGTTACTGGTAACGACCGGCGCGCCAGCGGCGAAGGCCTCCAAAATCATAATGCCAAAACCCTCGTACCAACTCGGGTGAACGTAGACGCTAGCAGCCGAGTAAATGGCGGCTAAGTCGTCATCGGAAACAAAACCCGGCGTGATAATTTTCGGGTTGGCGGCCTGGGCTTGGCCGACTAACTTGGTAATTTCCGGGTGAGTTTTGTCGGGCTTACCCAGAATAACTAAGCCCAACTCGGGCATTTTAGCCACGACATTTTGATACGCTTCCAGTAAAACTGGTAAACCCTTATAGCGCTCCCAGCGGGAAACAAAGAGCAGGTATTTTTCTGGTAAATTGAGTTTTTGGCGAACGGCTCGAACTTCCGCTTCGCTATGCGGCCGGAATTTGGCTTCGCTGCCTTCGGGCGTAATAACAATGTTGGTCGGGTCGAAATTCAAACGATTCACTAAGTCATTTTTTGTCGACTGGCTTGGCACAATAATTTTTTTAGCCCGCTTACAATCGTTGAAATCAATTTTGTAGGCCAAGTCGTACAGCCAGTTTTTCCGGTAGACTTCTTGGGGAAAGAGATGAACGATCATATCATGAATCGTACAAATGAACGGTCGGCGATAGAGCAATGGATGATTAAAGTAACTAAAATGAACCAGGTCGAACTGGCCAGCATTTAAGATTTTCGGCAAAACGCGCTGCTCGGCCGGCGAATACACCCGTGCGTCAACAACGATTTTCCGCAAGTTCGGTGCGCTCAATGTGAACTCCGGCTCGTCAGCGGGGGTGATAATTGCCGTAAATTCGGTTGCCTGATCTAGCTCCAATAATTCCGTTAATAAATTGCGGCTGTAACGGCCAACGCCGCCGGTTTCGCTGCGCCAGGAACGGAGATCTAAGGCAATTTTTTTGGGCATTAACGTAGCGTCAGCGTATCAAGAGTTAGGCCCGCGTCCCAGAGGCTCCAAACTTTGAACTCGTAGAGGCTGTCAATTTTGTTGGCGTTGATGGTCACCCAAAAATCTTGGTAGGCGGTCGTTTTTAACTCGCTGGCCAGGATCGGCCGGCTGACGGTCTGGCCGCCCAGCTGACTGATTTCCAGTAACGCAACTGGCGCGCCAGGCGGGACCGTTTTCAAGCCAGCGCCGGCTTTCAGCCGAATGGTCAGCGTCCGGTTGCCCAGCGACAACAGCCGGTAGCAGCCGCGCAGATTTGGGTAATCGATCGACTGGGTTAAAAGAGCAACGGCGTGGCCGGCCGCGGCTGGGTCGGCGACAGCGGTGAAGTGGTCGACCGTTACGTCAATGGCGTTAGTGACGAGCGGCCGTTGGCCAGCGCTCGGGTTATGGAACAGGTAAGTCACGCCGCCGCTGGTTTTAAATTCCCGAGCTTTTTCCCAGCCGTTTACCCGCTTCAAATCGGCCGCCTGGTTGCCGCTGCCGTTGCCGTCTGGCTCGATGACAGCCCAGTCGATCGCCGTTGCCATGGCGTTGGGGCAAACGCTGTTACCGCCGTTATAAATTTGGAGCCGCTTGCTGTAGCCGGCCACCCGAACGGCGTAGATGGTAGCGTCGCTCCAGGCGATGACGCGGTCGCCGGTTTTGGCGCGCTGGGCGATATAGCTGGCGATCAGCTCTTGATCGGTGACGTTATAACGCCAACCCTGGGCTTCGGAGCGTTTGACGGCGCCGGCCGACAGCCAGACGACCGCGACGGCCAGGCCAATAAGAACACTTTGACGAGCGATCGTTGGTTTGAACAAGTGAGCGAGTTCCGCCAAAAAGGCGCCGGTGCCGATGGCTAGCGGCACAAAAATCGGCAACAAATACTGCACTTCTTGCGGCGCCACGCCGCTAAAAATGATCCAGACGCCGAGGGCGTAGGCCACTAAGAAAACGCTAAAAGGCGTCCGCTTCCAGGCAGCAAAACCAACTAGCGAGCCGAACCAAACGAGCGCGAGGAGCGGATAGTGGCTAAAATCGCGCCAATAAAAGAATTTGTGCTGCCAAACCGTCACCGCGAAATTGCCGAGCGGCCCGAGGTGGCCTTGGGTAATGCCTTTGCTTTGGCCCAAGAAAAAGCCGAGCATATCGGCGTGCAAAAAATGTTTAACCGCCCAAATGTAAGCGTACCAACTAAGGGTCGCTACGGCCACGAAGAGCAACGTTGGCAGCGCAAAAAAGCGTTTGAATTGATTGTCGCGTCGCCAAAAAACCAGCAGCGCCAGACCGTACAAACCCAACACCGCTGCAATCAGCGCGATGCCGATAATCTTGCCCTGGACGCCGACGGCAAAAGCCAACGCCACCAACAGCAGTTTCTGCCAGCCGACTGTTTCCGTGGTCAAATAATCGTAGTAAGCCAAGAGCGCCAGCGCCACACCAAAGGCAAGCGGTACCTCCAACATCATTAAGTGGCTATAGATATAAAAGAGCGGCGCGCTGAGTAAAACAACAGCGGCGATGAAAGCGGCCCGAGCGTTCAAATGCCTTCTTACGAAGAAGTAAATCAGCCAACTGGTGGCCAGGCCGAACACCAGCGTCACCAGCCGAAAAACGGCCGTTGTCGGGCCAAAAATCCAGCCGGCTACCCCCGCCACGGCGTTCCAGAGCGGCGGGTAAAAAATAATGCCGTTATTAAATTCGCCGCGCAAATAACCTAACCCCCCGAAACCATGGCCGTGGAAAATGGAGCGCAGCACTTCAGTCAGATACAGCGCCGTGCCGCCGTGGAAACCTTCGTCAAAAGAGATGACGGCGTTGGTCGGGTGACCAAAAACGACCGACAAACTCCAGCCAACAAAAAAGAGCGAAAGCAGGCCGACTAAAAGTTGGTTGAAATTTTTACTCGGCATTGGCGGAAACAGCGGCCGGCCGGAACGTCACCAGCCGGTTGCCGAAAAAGTTCCAAAGAAAAACCAAAACCACGGCGACGATTTTATCGAAATTGAGGTTGAAGCCGTAATGAACGAGCAACCCGACAATCAGCTCTGTTAAGCCGAGGCCAACGAAACTAATACTGATATATTCGGCCAGACCAGCCACCCCCGGCCGGCGCTTGAGCCGACGATAGGTCCAACGATTATTCAGCCAGTAACCATTAACGGCGCCTATTAAGTAAGCCCAGCCAATCGCCCAAAAAACGGTTAGGCCAAGATGGTAAAAGAAATTGAGCAGCAGGATATCAATAATCGTGCTGAGTAAACCGACCAAAGCGAATTTAATCATGTCGGCCAGAACCGAACGGGTCAGCTCGCCGGTGTGATACAGGCCGAAAAGTTCTTTGAACGCCCGGATAATCACGGCTGGCTTGGCGCCGGTTGGATTACCAGCGACACGAGGCAAGTGAGTGACGGGCACCTCTTTAAAGGCCAAACCCTTTTGCTGGAGCCGGGCCATCAGTTCGGCCGAAAACGTGGCACCGCCCGACTGAACTTCGATCTCGCCCAAGACCCGGCGCCGGAATAATTTAAAAGCGCAATCTAAGTCTTTTATTTTCAAGCCAAAAAGGATTCGAACCAAAACATTCCAGGCTTTGGCGTTAATTAAACGAATAAAAGGGTCGCGGCGCGGGGCGCGATAGCCGACAATCACATCAAAGTCGTTGGTATGAACGGAAAGCCGGCCAATTTCATTTAAATCAAACTGCAAATCGGCGTCGGAAAAAAAGACCCAGTCTTTGGTGGCTGCCTCGAGGCCGTTCCAAACCGTTTGGCCGTAACCGAGGTTGGTTGGATTGTCCAGCAAGCGGACTCGGCTATCTTTGTTGGCCGCTGCTTCAACCAGCGCCTTGGTGTTGTCTCGGCTGCCGTCGTTCACCACAATAATCTCAAAATCGGCAGTAATTTTCCCTGCCGCTTCAGTGGCCGCTTTCAATAGTTTCGGCAAATTGGCTGCTTCGTTATAGGCCGGGAAAACCAGGGAGAGCGAAGTAAGCCGCATGATTATTAGATTGAGTATAGCGGCGTCTGTTATTTTAGGCGAGCCAGGGCGGCCGATGGCAGAACGCCACTCTTGCCTGTCGACCAACTGATTGCTATTATCAGCTAACATGAGAATTGCCGCTTTTGGTACCGGTTATGTTGGTTTAGTCTCTGGTACCTGTTTTGCCGAACTGGGTAATCACGTAATTGGCTACGACATCGATGAGAAAAAAATTGCCGCCCTTAAAAACGGGCATATTCCAATTTACGAACCGGGGTTAGAGGAGCTGGTCAAAAGCAACGTTGAATCTGGCCGCCTAACTTTTACTACCGACATCAAGGCCGCGATCAAAGACGTGAAAGTGATCTTCCTTGGGGTTGGCACCCCTTCGGCGCCGGACGGCTCGGCTGATCTGCAATATCTTTTTGCCGCCGCCGACGCCATCGTCAAAAACGTTAAACACGAGGTGGTGGTGGCAACTAAATCCACCGTCCCAGTTGGCACAGCCGATAAACTCCGGGCGATTTTCAAAAAAACCAAAGTTAAAATTCATGTCGCCTCCAATCCAGAATTCTTGCGAGAAGGGGCGGCCGTTAAAGATTTCCTGAATCCCGAACGAGTGATCGTTGGCGTCGATGACGACAAGCTAAAGCCAATTTTTGAGCAGCTCTACAAAGGCGTTGCCCGAGTTGAGCGACCGCTGATTTTTACTTCGGTTCGGAGCGCCGAACTCGCCAAGTACGCTTGCAACGCTTTTCTGGCGACGAAAATTTCCTTCATTAACGAAATTGCGGCACTTTGCGAAGTGGTTGATGCCGACATCCACCAAATCGCTTACGGCATGGGCCTGGATACCCGTATCGGTAGCCGGTTTTTGCATGCCGGCATCGGCTACGGCGGCTCGTGCTTTCCTAAGGACGTCCGGGCGTTGCAACACATCACTCGCGAAAACGGCTTGACGCCTGGTTTACTAGACGCGGTGGACGAGATTAACGAACGCCAAAAAGGGCTCTTATTACGTAAGCTAGCTCACCATCTACCAAAGCTGAAAGATAAAACGATCGCCGTTTGGGGGATTACTTTTAAGCCCCGGACAGACGATACGCGTGAGTCACCAGCGTTAACAATTATCCCTAAACTCCTAGAAGCCGGCGCCAGGGTTCAAGCTTACGATCCCAAGGGCATGAGCGAAGCTCGCCACCAACTGCCGAAAGAAACGCTCTTCTGCGCGCACGCTTTTGACGCCCTGAAAGGCGCTGACGCCCTGCTACTTTTAACAGAATGGGACGAGTTTAGAACCGTTGATTTGAATGAAGTCAGGGGCCTGATGAAGGGCCGCATCTTGCTTGACGGCCGAAACATCTACAACCGCCAAGATGCAACAAAAGCTGGGTTGACCTACGCCGGCATCGGAGTTAGCGGGTAATGTCAAAAACCACCCTGGTCACCGGTGCGGCGGGTTTCATCGGCTCGCACACCGCCCAAGCGTTACTCGACCGCGGTGATACCGTAGTAGCGCTCGACAATCTGAACGCGTATTATTCCCGTCAGCTCAAACTCGATCGAGTGGCTCGGCTGAAAAAATCGCCAAACTTTCATTTTTACGAGAAAGATTTAACCGATAAAAAAGCCGTCGATAGCATTTTTAAAAACCACCCGTTGGATAACGTTTGCCACCTGGCCGCCCAAGCCGGCGTCCGTTACTCGCTGGAGAACCCGTACGCCTACATCGACAGTAACGTTCTGGGCACCACCGTCATTTTTGAGACGGCCAAGCAAAACGACGTTAAGCATATCGTCTACGCCTCGTCCTCTTCCGTTTACGGCAAAAATAAGGGCAAGGTTTTTCACGAAAAAATGCGGCTCCACACCCCGATCTCGCTCTACGCCGCCACTAAAAAAGCGACCGAGCTGATCGCCCACAGCTACCACCATTTGTTCGGTATCGAATCAACCGGTCTGCGGTTTTTCACCGTCTATGGCCCTTGGGGCCGGCCGGATATGTTCGCTTTTTTACTCGCTAAAGCCATTACCGAGAACGAGACCGTTAAGGTGTTTAACGAAGGGAAAATGCACCGCGACTTTACGTATATCGACGATATTGTCTCGGGTGTGGTGGCCGCCCTCGACCAGCCGCTCGGTTACGAAACCCTCAACTTAGGTGGCGCTAACACTACTTTACTCAATGACTTCATTGCTCTGATTGAAAAATCGATGGGCAAAACCGCCAAAAAAACCTATCTACCGCTCCAGCCCGGTGACGTGCTGCGAACCTCGGCTAACGTTGATCGGGCCAGAAAACTTTTGGGCTGGGAGCCAAAAGTTCGAGTGGAGCAAGGCGTTAAGAATTTCACTGATTGGTTTAGAGATTACTACCCAACGCTCAAAAAAGCGAAAGACTATTAAATGGCTAAAAAACTCACCGTCGCTGTTGTTGGTTTAGGTTACGTCGGTTTGCCGCTAGCGGTCGAGTTTGGCCAGAAAAAATATCACGTTATCGGCTACGACTATAACGCCCAAAAAATTAAAGAGCTGAAAGCCGGCGTCGAGAATATGGGCGAAGTTGACCCGAAAGAGCTCGGGAAGGCCAAGCTCGACTTAACCACCAACCCGAAACGGCTCAAAGAAGCTGATGTGATTATCGTAGCCGTCCCTACCCCGGTAGACGCCTTTAACACACCCGATATGAGCATCCTCCACGCCGCTACCGCCGTCGCCGGCCGACATATGAAAAAAGGCGCCATAGTCACTTTTGAGTCAACCGTGTACCCAGGGGCGACGGAGGATGAGTGCGTGCCGATCCTAGAGGAAGAATCCGGCCTGAAGTTTGGCCGGGATTTTACGGTTGGTTACTCACCGGAGCGAGTTAATCCGGGCGATAAAAACCACACGATTCCGAAAATTATCAAAGTGGTTTCGGCCAGCGACCCGGCCACTCTAAAAATTTTAAGCCAGCTCTACGGCTCGGTTGTAACAGCCGGTATTCATGAGGCGCCCAACATCAAAACCGCTGAAGCCTCAAAGGTCATTGAGAACTGCCAGCGCGACATCAACATCGCCTTAATGAACGAGCTGTCGATTATCTGCCAAAAGTTGGGTATCCGGACGATGGATGTTATCGACGCCGCCACTACTAAATGGAACATCCATCGCTATACACCGGGGTTGGTCGGCGGCCACTGCATCGGCGTTGACCCGTATTATTTGGTGCACAAAGCCAAACAGCTCGGGATTCACACCGAAGTTTTAACGGCTGGCCGACGCCTCAACGACTCGATGCCAATCCACGCCGCCCATCTAGTCATCGAGGGCCTCATCGAGGCCGACCGACCAATTAAAAACGCCCGGGTAATGGTGATGGGCTTAACCTTTAAAGAAAACGTCAAAGATACGCGCAACGCTAAAATTACTAAAACAATTGAGGAGCTCCAGCGGCTGAAAGTGCACGTCATAGGGCACGACCCGTTAATTGATGAGGCCGATTTACATGAGTACCCAGACATCGAATTTGTCAAAGAGCTGCCGAACGACTTTAGTATCGACGCCGCCGTCCTGGCTGCCGGCCACCGGGAATTCGCCAGCTTTAACCAAAAACGGTTCAGCCGCTTATTCCAGCCGAACCTGCCGGTGGTCGTCGATGTTCGGAGTTTCTTTCAACCGTCGATTGTCGGCGTCGACGGCATTTACAAGTCGCTCTAGAAAAAATGGCTGACCGCTTCGTTGGCGTGGTCGGTGGGGCCGGGACGATCGGGCAGGCGATTGTCCGCCGGTACGCCGCGCTGCCCAACACCAACGTATTAGTGATTGATCGTCATAATTTTCCGGCGGCGAAAAATTACCACAACGTCGAGCATTGCAAAGTAGACGTTACTCAAGCCCGTACCATCGCCGATTTAGCCGAGCGGTTGAAAAAAAGAGGGATCGCGATCGCTCATTTGATTAGTTTGGCCGGCGGCTCGTTGGCGGACGAGTGGGGCGATTTAGCGACAGTGCCCGACCAAACGCTTCAAGACTCAATTACCTTGAATTTAACCAGCCACGTCTGGCTGACGAAACATCTGATGAAGGGCGATCTACCCGGCGACCGCAGTATTATTTTTATTTCGTCGATTAACGCCCGAAGCAGCTACGGCTTAACTGCTTACAGCGCCGCCAAGGCCGGCCTGCTCGGTTTAACCCGCGAACTGGCCGGTAGTTTAGCGCCGAAAATCCGGGTCAACGCGATTACCCCCGGCACGATTGTGACCGAGCGAACCAGCCGGCAGCCGAAAAAATTTGCCGAGCTCAAGCGCAAGACTCTCCTCAGGCGTTTCGCTGAACCTAGAGATATCGCCGCGGCCGCTTACTTTCTGACTGACTTAACCACTAATATCACCGGCGCCGAGATTGTGGTTGACGCCGGCCAGAGCCTTTCCACTAAATAGGTCTAAAAAAATCCGCCGGTTAAGGCGGGGGCGACAAGCTCTAGCCAAGCTGGTCGGGATATATCTGGGCGGCGGCTCGGAGCACTAGTGAGTGCTTCTTATACTGATCCATAATTTTGGCCGTCGAGCGGTTGCGCTCGCTGGTGCCAGCGATCGGCACAATCTCGAGCGGCACACCAGCTGCCACTGCCGCCAAAATTAGAATACCGTCAAAGCCCCACTGGATACGTTCGAGGGCTGAAGTATCGGCGGCTTTCAAAATAGACCAAGCAGCTAAGAGAACCTCGTGACAAACTGAAGGCGAGGCAAAGACCTGGAGGCCATGAGCGTTACCGACCGGGGCCTTGCCCCGAGTGGCTTGGCCGTACATCTCCAGCCAAATCTGCTGAGCTAGGCCGTCCGGCGATTCGGTCGCCATTAAATCTTCATCGTAGCGCAGATCGCCGATGACCAGACCGTTAATTTCCTTAGCGTGTTGAACGAGGCGAGGAAATTCGGCCGGCGGATGCTCATCCGAATCGGTTCGGACTAACGGGCCGTTATAGCCTCCGTGAACATAGGTGTTGTAGCCAGAAACAAGCGCCTCTCGTAGACCTGGTTGCGACCAAGTTGGAAAGAAAGGCGACTCTTGATTCGGCACCGCCTCAGTCTCCACGCCGTTGTAAACGGCGATAATCCGAGAAGACGGAAACTGGCTGGCAAGACGACGGCAAAGACCGCCTTCCTCCATGCCTTTTCCTTGATAGCAAGGGACGAGAAAGTTGATAGTTTCTTCCAAAACGTTTCTCCTGAAACCGCTGTCGCGGCAGTGTTAAAGATCGCGCCCGGTGTAGTCACTTGGCACTTCGAGAATAATACCTTATTATCGGGAAGATGTCAATCTGTTGTTACCCAGCCGGCCGGGGATGAAAATTCTGGTCATCGTCCCTTATTTTGAAGAGCCGCACCGCTGGATGATCTCGGGACAGAAAACGGCGCACGAGTTGTCGAAGGACCATCAAGTGGTAGTGGTGACGACCGGTAAAGCAGCCGCTGTCGAAAAACGCAGCCCGAGCTTGAGAATTTACCGATTAAAAGACTGGTTCTTGAAAGACCCGATCAACTACAGCGTCATCCCGAATTTGGGGCGGCGGCTTAAAGCGATTATCGCAGCTGAAAAACCCGACGCATTTTTAATTAACAAACACATGTTTTACAGCTCGCTGGCCATCTGGCCGTTAAAGCGCTGGGGCAAAAAAGTGATCGTCCAGACCGATACTTTCCCCGGCATTAACTGGTTTCCGAAAAGCAAACTAGTCGAGCTGGTGATGCGCGTTTACGCTCGGGTGATCGGCAACCCGATTTTGCGCTCCGCCGACACGGTGGTCTTGCTCCACGAAGGCCTAATTCCGGTCGCCCAAAAACTAAAACTCGACCACCGAGTGATTCATAACGGTATCGAACTGGATAAATTCGACGCCGCCCCCAAACCAACCGACTTACCAAAAGGGAAAAAGGAGATTTGGATTGGCTACGTCGGCCGGCTGGAATCGGTGAAAGGCTGGTACGACTTAGCCGCAGTGGCCTTGAGAATGGTCAAGAAAAACCGCCAGCTACACTTTTATTTTATTGGCCCGACCAAAAACGCTGAAGAAAAAATTAAAGAGTTCGCTCACCCCCAAATTCACTTTATCGGGCTGCGCAATGATGTCGCTGGCCTCGACAAACTAGTCGATATTTTTGTGATGCCGTCGCTCTCGGAAGGCTTATCGAACGCGATTATGGAAGCGATGGCGGCTGGCTGCGCCTGCGCCGTCTCAAGGGTTGGCGGTAACATGGTATTAGTTCAGGACAAGGTCAACGGTCGGCTGTTTGAGTCGGGTAATAGCCGGGAGCTGGAAAAGGTTTTAACCGAACTAGCCGATAGCCCCACCGAACGGCGGCGCTTGGGCCAGGCGGCTCGCCAGACGATCGAAAACGACTACAGCCTGACGAAAAACGTCGCCAAACTGGCCAAGCTGCTAGCCGGAACTAATGGCCGGTAAAAGCCAGCCCCGGACAATCGCCAGCCGGTCAACTAATTATCGTTTAGCTAATTACCTCAAATTAAACATCCTGGTAGCGGTTGGTCTAACTGCCGGTATTGGGTTGGCCCAGATCGGTTGGTCACCGATCCAAATTATCTTCGGGTTGGTCGCCTTGGTCTTGCCGGCCTACCATCTCGTACGAAGTATCGAACGTCTCGCCATGACTAACCAAGGACCAACCGTTCGTTGGTTATGGGCAATAATGTTAAGCGTTACAGTCACACCAGCGGCGGTTTGGTTGATCAGTCGCTTTGTTTTTGGCGGCGACCCACTTTACTACATCTGGCCGGCCTTTCTGGCCTGGTGGGGCATAACATTGCTGGCAACAGCTCTGGTTGAGTGGTACCGACCGGCCAAGACGGAAGTGAAAAGTGAGCCGAGCACGGCCGGAATTTTTACAGTCATCTTCGTGGCAGCCGCCATTCTCGGTTTGGCAATGTTGCTTTACGCTTTTATACCAGAGGCGGATAGCTATACCTACCTGATCACCCTACGACAGCTACAGGCTAATCCTACCCTCTTGGCAACCACCTCCCGGCCGCTTTTTTTAATTGTGACCCAGCTTTT
>DATIHX010000009.1:0-75536 GCA_035480235.1 Saccharimonadales bacterium (SeqCode) | reverse complement strand
GTCGTCCATCGCTAGGTTGTCGATGTTAATTTCTGCCCCGTAAACGGCCTGAATAATTTCCACGGCGTGGCGCATGGTAGTGAGGTTGGAGAGGCCGAGAAAGTCCATTTTTAAGAGGCCCAATTTTTCGATCGGTTCCATCGAATACTGTGTAACCTGATGGATGTCGCCGCCCTGGGCTTCTTGAACCGGCACGTACTCGTCTAATGGCTCTTTGGAAATGACGATGGCGCAAGCGTGCTGCGAAGCGTGGCGGATAGTACCTTCCAGTTTCATAGCGGCGTCCAACAGTTGCTTGGCCTCGGGGTCGCTGTCGTAAACGGCTTTCAATTCCGGTGCTTCGGTGACAGATTTTTTCAGCGGAATATGGCGGCCCTGGATCGGCGGTGGCACCGCCTTGGCCACCGCGTCCACCTGGTTGTAAGGCATGCCCAAAACGCGGCCGACGTCGCGGACCGCCGCCCGGGCCATGATGGTTCCAAAGGTGATAATGCCGGCCACGTGGTCGTCGCCGTATTTTTCCCGGACGTAATTAATCACTTCGCCGCGGCGGGTGTCTTCAAAATCCATGTCGATATCGGGCATCGAGATGCGGTTGGCGTCGAGGAACCGTTCGAAGAGCAGGCCGTATTTGAGCGGATCCACGTTAGTGATGCCAGTGACGTAGGCCATCAGTGAACCGGCGGCCGAGCCGCGACCGGGGCCGACGTAAATGCCCTGGTTTTTGGCGAAGCGGATCAGGTCGGCAGTGATCAGAAAGTAGCCGGCGAAGCCCATTTTGGTAACAATCCCAAGTTCGTAATCGAGCCGTTGGCGGATTTCCGGGGTGACCCGGCTAAAGCGCTGACGCAGCCCCTCTTCGCACCATTTTTTCAACAGCGAATCGGCCGTTTCACCCTCCGGTAACGGAAATTCTGGCAATAGGTTTTCGCCAAGCGGGATTTCCAAATCCACCATGTCGGCGATTTTGACGGTATTTTCCATGGCTTCCGGCAAGTCGGGGAAAGCAGTCGCCATTTCTTCCGGGGACTTTAAGGAGAAGTCGCCGGTGTAGAGCATCCGGTTAGTGTCGGAAACAAGCCGGCCGGTTTGGATACAAACCAGTTGGTCGTGGGTAACGTGGTCGTCGGAATTAACATAGTGGGTGTCGTTGGTGACGATTAGCGGCGCTTTCAGCTTTTTGGCCAATTCGCGGATATGCATATTAACCACTTGCTGCTCAGCGATCGAGGGGTGGTGTTGGAGCTCCAAAAAGAAGTTTTCTTTGCCGAGAATTTCTTGGTACTCACGGATGACGCGTTCGGCTTCGGTGAACTGCTTGTCCATAATCAGCCGCGAAGTTTCCGAGGCCAAACAGGCAGTAGTGCCGATGATCCCCCCGGAGTGGCGGCTGAGGTAGTCGCGGTCGATCCGGGGTTTGTAGTAATAACCCTCCAGGTGAGCGGCCGACGTGAGCTTGATTAGGTTCTTGTAGCCAGCGTGGTTTTTGGCTAGCAAAACCATGTGATACGGTTTGGCGTCCAGCCCCGGGCTTTTGTCGGTCATCTTCCTTGGAGACACATACGCCTCTTGGCCAATAATCGGTTTAATGCCGGCTTTTTTGGCCGTGTTGTAAAAGTCGATCGCGCCGTGCAGCACGCCGTGATCGGTTAAGGCCAGCGCCGGCATGCCGAGCTCTTTAGCTTTGTTGACCAACTCGTCAACTTTGCCCAAGCCGTCCAAAAGCGAGTAGTGCGAGTGAACATGAAGATGGACGAAATTCGGCTTCGGCATAGCTTATTCGTTGTAACAAGTGGGCTCGTTTTTAGCAAAAGAATATTTGCCAATTGGTGTAGAAAAAAAGTTTTTTCTGCTAGTTTGGTATGTATGAGCCCAGAAAGAGGCCCGTCGTTTTGGGAGAAGTTTAAGGCGCCACGAACCGGCGATCAATACGCTCCGACTGAAGAAGAAGTTCAGGAAACTCAACGAAGACTACTCGAGACGCAACAGAATTACTTGGCGGCGACGGCGTTTCTGTCGGAAATAACACCGGAATCGTTTGACGATCCAGAGAAGCGCGATCAAATTATGCAATCGCTGGCGGTCATTCAGAAGATGGAGAGGGGGACTTACGGCACGGTGAAAGATACGGACCCGGTAGTGGCGTCAAGCCTCTACTCGTACGTTGAGACCGGCCGCGACGAAGAACTTCGCCAACAGGCCTGGCACGCTCTCACCAAAATGGTTTTCAACCAAGGATATCCTGATCCACATCTGCGAGATTTACGGCAAAGAATGGAGGATTACCAGCTCGAGACGGGCAGCGATATGCTGACTTTGCCGCTGCCGCCCCGCTCTGATCGCCCCGCGGTCGCGGAGCCATCGGCAGAGTCGGTTGCTTCGCCTGAAGCGAGTCCAGCTAACCCCGAACCGGCTAGCCAGCCTGTCGAACGGCCAGTAGTTGAAGCGCCTAACTTTGGCTTGAATTTCTTTGAAACCTTGCCGCCGGACGTGCAGGCGGTTCTCGCGCCCGATTGGCAGACCGACGCGACGCGGGCGGCCGAGCTAGCGGCCGAAAAGCCACTCAGTTATCGGAGCCTCAACGCTATCGCTGTTCGGTTGGAAACGGTTCTCGAAAATAATAAAGATCTAAAAAATATCCAATGGGCGGCGGCTGCCAGAGCCATCCGCCACTTCAGTAGCTTTCTTTCGAGAAATCGGGGCGAAGTTGAGGATCCCCGGGCGCTCCAAAACGCCCAAGATATTATTAATGCGGCTTGGGCGAGCGCCGGCGGCGATGAAGCCGATGATGCTTACGATAATTTTGTGATGCAGCGCTAACTGTGGACGGATGATAGCGGTTTTGACTTGAAAGGTTGACCCAAGAGGGTTTTTTCGGTATTATTTCTTTACAGATGGCGCATACCAAAGCGAAAGGTTCCAGTCGAAACGGCCGCGATTCCCAGAGTAAACGTCTGGGCGTTAAGGTGTACGGCGGCGGCGTGATCAAGCGCGGCGGCATTATCGTGCGCCAGCGCGGCAGCAAGTTTTTTGCTGGTGTCGGTGTAGAACAAGCCGGTGACGACACTATCTTTGCCCTGAAAGACGGCGTGGTGGAGTTTAGCCAGCGCAAAGTCACTAGTTTCTCGGGACAGCGCAGCCAAAAAACCGTTGTTAACGTCAAATGAAGAAAATCCGAAATCCGAAATCCGAAATCCGAAATTTTGAATTTAATTTTTTGAATTTGGGATTTGTTTCGAATTTGGTGCTTCGTGCTTCTGATTTGCAATCCGGAGGATTGAAGTAATGGACAGACACTCGCTAATTCGCGGTTTTGAACAGGCTCAACTCAAAGAAAACGTCGCTGATATTCGGGTGGGCGAAACCGTTCGCGTTCACTACAAAATTAAAGAGGGTAACAAAGAGCGGATTCAGATTTTCGAAGGGTTAGTCGTGGCCACTAAGGGCGGCTTAACTATTCAGGGCAGTTTCACCGTCCGGAAAGTGGTTTCCGGTATCGGCGTGGAGCGGACGTTCCCGCTGCACAGCCCGCACATCGTCAAAATCGAACGGATTAAGAGCGGTAAAGTTCGCCAAGCTCGGCTGAACTTTGTGCGCAAACACGCGCTCAGCTCTCGCTTTAAACTCCGTGACAAAGGCGTCGCCGGCACTATTTGGGAGACCATCGCCGAAGATCGAGCTGAGATTGAAAAGGCCGAAGGCGGCCAAAATGAATCGACCGAGCACGAGGTAGCCGAACAAGCCGAGACGCCAATTCAAGAAGAGCTTGCCAAAGAGTCCGAAGCCGCCGACAATAAGCCCGATGAGCTTTCAGGGCAAGAGTCTGGGACAGACGGGCGAGAAGCTAGCGGCGAACCTGCTGCGAGCGAAGAAGCTCCAGATTCTGGCGACCAACCTTCAAACTAAATTCGGCGAGATCGACATTCTGGCTCGCGACGGCCAGCAGCTGGTCGTGGTGGAAGTGAAGGCTAAAACCAGCGCTCGGTACGGCGCGGCGATTGAAATGATTACCCACGCCAAACAGCGAAAACTGATTTTGCTGGCCCACGAGCTGCAGGCTAAACATCAGACAGACGGCGTCCGAATAGATATAATTACTGTAGATAACGCCCAATCGGAAAACCCAATTATTAAACACCATAAAGGCCTAATTGAATTTAATGGATAATGACTAAACTAAAAGAATTACTAAATAACTTAATTACTAAATCACTAAATTCGGATAGATTCAGTAATTCAGTAATTTTAAAATTTAGTAATTATCGCAAGTGAGATGGCTAACGACAATAAAAGTATTCGGGTGCGGTTTGCGCCCAGCCCAACCGGGCAATTTCATATTGGCTCGGCTCGGGCGGCTTTGTTCAATTTTCTATACGCCAAAAAATTTGCCGGTACGTTTATTTTACGGATCGAAGACACCGACCGGCAGCGGAGCGAAGACCAATTCGTTAAAGACATTTTAGACTGCCTGCTGTGGCTCGGTATCGGCTGGGACGAAGGACCGCAAGTAGGCGGGCCAGCGGCGCCGTATTTTCAAAGTGAACGGCTGGCGATGTATCAAAAGTGCGTCGACCAGCTCTTAGCTGAAAAAAAGGCCTATAAATGCTTTTGCTCACCTGAAGAGCTGACCAAGGAAAAGGAGGCACAACAAAAAAAAGGCGCCGCCCCGAAATATACTGGAACCTGCCGCGACCTGAAGCCCGAGGCAATCGCCAAGCTGGAAGCGGCCAAAAAACCGTTCTCGATTCGTTTTAAAGTCGACGGCCGGAAGGTGAAATTCGACGATATGATTCACGGCCCAATGGAGTTCGACGCCAATTTGTTCGGTGATTTTGTCATCACCCGAACCGATGGTTCGCCGCTTTTTTTGCTGACCAACACTGTTGACGACAACGCGATGCAAGTTACCCACGTGCTGCGCGGTGACGACCATCTCTCCAACACCGCCAAACAAATCTTGCTCGCCGAAGGCTTGAATTTCCTCTCGCCGCAGTTCGGCCATCTGCCTCTCATTATGAACCCCGATCGCTCCAAGCTCTCCAAGCGGAAAAACCCCGTTTCGGTCTCGGCCGATTACCGGCAATCAGGCTATCTGCCGGAAGCGATCGTCAACTATTTAGCCTTGCTCGGTTGGAATCCCGGTACCGATCGGGAAATCTTTACCCTTCATGAGCTAATCGAAGAATTTTCGATCGAACGGGTCAACAACAGTAACGCTATTTTTGATCACGATAAATTACTTTGGATGAACGGCCACTATATTCGGCACATGGCGGTGGGCGATTTAGCGGCCCGCGCCAGCGAATTTCTAACCCAAGCGGCGATTAAAAAAGCCAGCCGCGAACGGCCGGAGTTTTTCTTGCAAGCCGTCTCGTTAGTCCAGGATCGGATTAAACTTTTGAGTGAAGTGGAAGAACATATCGCTTTTTGCTTTGTGACGCCAGAGTACGACGCCAAGCTGTTAATTGCGAAAAAATCCGACGAAGCGCGAACCAAAACGGCTTTAACGGCTGCGACCGAAGCTTTAACAAAAATTAGTGCTTATACTCTCGACGAGCTGGAGGTAGCCCTGCGCGCAACCGCCCGCCACCACGGGCTGACCGACGGCGAAATGCTTTGGACGGTTCGAGCGGCCCTGACTGGCTTACCGGCTTCACCAGGTGTCTTTGAGGTGCTGGAAGTTTTGGGCCGCGACGAATCGCTCAAGCGCATTGCCAGCGCCAGCAAAAAACTGACATAGACTGGCAAACGCTTTCTTGGTAAATTGTCCTCAAGATGAAGACGTTAACCGCAATTATTCACCAGGAAAACCACTGGTTTGTGGCCAACAACCCAGAAACTGGCGTGGCCAGCCAGGGCAAGACCGAGCAAGAAGCCCTGGATAATCTTAAAGAAGCTGTCAGCTTGTACTTGGAAGAGGCCAAGCCGTTGTTGCAAAAAGTCACTGTCAAGCCACTGTTGGTTTGATGGCCCTGCCGCTTCTGTCCGGGAAGCGGATTGTAAGGATATTAGTTAAATAGTTTGGTTTTGCCGTTGTTCGGCAGAAGGGGTCGCATATCGTTCTGGTTAAAGTTAAGGCTGGCCAAAAAATTGTGACCGTCGTGCCCGATCACCGCCAGGTTTAGCGGGGAACGCTGCGAAGTGCTCTGAAACTGGCCAAAATCAGCGAGCTGGATTTTACCCGAGCTGCCCGGGTCTAAAACTTGCGAAAAAAACCGAATAGTTGGAGAGTTAACGTATGCTATGGGTTCTGCTGGGGTTAGGGTCGGCTTTTTTCGCGGCGCTCGTCGCCATTTTCGGCAAACTCGGCCTGAAGGGGGTTGATACCGTTTTAGCCACGACGATTCGGACGCTGGTGATGGCCGGATTTTTTGTTATTTTGTCCTTGAGTTTGCAGAAATTCGGCGATTTTCACCAAGGCAGCTTCAAAACCTGGATCTATATTTTACTCTCTGGCCTGGCTGGGGCGCTGTCGTACGTTTGTTATTTCTGGGCGCTGAAGATCGGCCCGACCGGCGGCGTAGCGGCGCTGGATCGCACTAGTATCGTTTTTGTGTTGGTTTTGTCGGCTTTATTTTTAGCCGAAGGCATCACCTGGAAAACCGGCCTCGGCGCCGTTTTGATTGCTCTTGGCGCGTTTTTATTTGTGCTGAAATAGTTCCCGGGCAGGGAATGCTACGCTCCGCTTTGTATAACTCCTCCGCTGCTCTTCATCGTTATCGAACCCTATTGTTCCCAGGCAGGGAATCGAACCCCGGTTAGCAGAGCCAGAATCTGCTGTCCTACCGCTAGACGACCTGGGATAATTGCTAAGGCTTAGCCTGATAATTTTACCAAGAATCTCACTGTCAGGCGAGAGGCAGAACCGCGAAAACCCCTCATCGTGGGGCAGGGGGTAACGGCAAAGCCGCCCAGACACTTTTTCGGTTATGCTAATTAGAGATGAAGAAAGCCTGGTCGCAGCCAACCAGCCAAGTTCTGAATGAGTTGAAAACTAACCGGATCCACGGGTTAGGGAGTCGTGACGCCCACGAGCGTTTAGCCAAGGCTGGCCCGAATCAGTTGCCGAACCCGCGGGAGATTACTGCTTTCCAACGTCTCGCTAATCAACTGAAGAATCCGCTGACACTGCTGCTCTGTTTTACTTTGATTTTGGTAGTGGCTGAGCGGCAAACGGCCGACGCGCTAATTATCGCTTTAGTCGTTGTCGCCAACACGCTGATCAGTTATTACCAAGAGAGAGCTGCTTCCAGGGTGATGGGGCGCCTCAAACATATTCTGGCGCCGCAGGCCCGAGTAATTCGTGATTCAGTCGAGCAAAAAATCTTGGCTAAATTTGTGGTGCTGGGCGACGTTGTGCTCTTGGAGGCTGGCGACCGGGTGCCGGCCGACGGCCGGTTGGTGGAGTGCCGCAACCTCACTATTAACGAAGCACCGTTAACCGGCGAAGCCTTGCCGCAACTCAAGCGCGAAGGCTTACTAGCGCCGGGGACGACGCTAGCCGATCGAACCAATATGGCTTGGCTTGGCACGCTGGCGGTTGGCGGCGCCGGGACGATGGTGGTTACTGGTACCGGCGAAGCGACAGAACTCGGTTTGATCGCCCGGGAAGTCCGTTCGGTGGCCGACCGGCCGGAAGAGATTACGAAGCAAATTAACCGGCTCGGCCTTTGGCTGCTGGCGATCGGCGTGCTGTTGGCCATCGCAGTTTTACTGGTCGGCCTAAGTCGGGGTAATAGCCTACTTTCAATGGTGACAATCGTCGTCTCGCTGTTAGTTTCGATGGTGCCGGAAGGCTTGCCAATCGCCGTCACGGTCGTCCTAGCGGTGGGCGTTAAAAACATTCTCCAAAACGGCGCAGTGGTCCGGAAATTGGCGGCCGCCGAAACGCTGGGCAGCGTGACGCTGATCGGCGTCGACAAAACCGGGACGCTAACCGAAGACAAATTAACCGTCGAAAAACTGCTGGTGGCTGGAAGCGAATATCGGGTGGACGGCGACGGCTACCGGTTATCGGGCCACTTTTACCAAGGCGATGACAAGGTAGAAATCACCAAACAACCGGCCGCTCGGCTGCTTCTTGAGCTCTCGGCGCTCTCAACTTTAGCTACCATCGGCCCGGCCGATTTAAAACGCGACGAAATCTTGCAGCTCACCGACCCCACGGAAACGGCTTTAGCAGTGGTGGCGGCCAAGGCCGGCTTTTACGCCTTTCTGGAAGAAAAAGCCCACCCAGAGCTCTTAGAGCTGCCCTACGACCGTCACCGCCGGGCCGCGATCTCTGTTCACCAATTCGGCCGCGGCGAGCGGTTAATCGCCAAGGGCGCGCCGGAAGAAATTCTCAAACTGGCCGAATTTCAACTAAGCCCAGACGGCAAGAGCCGCCGGCTCCTGCAAGAGAGCCGATCGCGCCTGACCGAAGCGGCCAACAGCTACGCTGCAGCCGGCTACCGGGTCATCGCCCTGGCTTACGCTGATCGATCCAAGAAAGAAGCGGTCGTTTCGCCAAAAATTAACCCGCTAACCTTTGTGGGCTTCTTAGCACTCAACGACCAAGTCCGCCTGGATGCCCGGGCGGCCATTGCTGCTGCCCAAGCGGCCGGCGTCAAAGTGGTGATGCTGACCGGCGACCACTTACTAACCGCCCGAACGATCGCCCAGAAAGTTGGCATTAGTGCCGAACCCGTGGCCGTTCACGCCAGCGAGCTCCACGCTCATTCGCTCCAAAACATTGACGTTATTGCCCGGCTGAGCCCAGAGGAAAAACTAGCGATCGTGGCCGGTTGGCAGAAGCAGGGCGAGATCGTGGCGATGACCGGCGACGGCGTCAACGATACGCCAGCCCTCAAAGCCGCCAACATCGGGGTGGCGATCGGCCGCGGCGGCACCGACGCCGCCCAGGAAGCGGCCGATATCGTCTTGCTCGGCAACCACTTAAGCGCCATCGTCGCCGCCATCCAAGAAGGTCGGCTGATCTGGGCCAATTTGCGGAAAATTATTTACTATTTGCTTTCCACCAGCGTCGCCGAGGCATTAATTTTAATCGCTGCTTTGGGCCTCGGCTGGCCGATTCCGCTCTCCGCCGTTCAAATTTTGTGGATGAATTTAGTCACCGACGGCGTCACTTCGGCCGCCTTGGCTTTTGAGCCAGCCGAAGCTAACCTCATGACGAAAAAAGCCCGTCTGAAGGGGCGGAGCTTGCTTGACGGTTCAATGGCGCGGCGGATTTTACTCGCTACTCTAGTGATGACTATCGGCACATTAATTCTCTTTCACAGCGTCACTGGCAGCTTGGCCTTGGCCCGAACTGTCGCGTTAACGACGATGGTTTTCTTCCAAATCTTCAACCTTTTTGCCAGCCGCTCCGAAACCAAATCGATCTTTAGCCTCTCTCCTGACACCAACCGGCCGCTGATCGGCCTCTTCGGCTTGTCGCTGGTTCTCCAAGTTCTAGCCGTCTACCACCCGCTCGGTAACCGGCTGCTCGGGACGGTGCCGTTAAGCGTCAACGCCCTGTTCGCTTGCGCTGGCGTCGCCATACTAATTATCGTCGCCGACGAGCTGCGTAAATGGTCAGCCCACCAGCTGAAAGTCTGGGCCAAAACCGAGCAGGCGTTGGAAACTAATTAATAATATTCAATACTCAAGTTACAAATAATAACCAAGTAAAAATCAATTAATTATTTAGAATTTTGAATATTATTTGCAACTTAGCTATTGATTATTGGATATTAAACTAATGAAGGTTCTACTAGTTGAAGACGACGTCACGCTCCGAACGCTCTACAAAGAAATCTTCACCCATAACAATTTTGATGTCTTGGAGGCTGGTGACGGCGAAGAAGGGGTGAGTGTGACACTAGCCCAAGAGCCGGACGCCGTTGTTTTAGACCTGATGTTGCCGCGCCAAGGCGGGATGCGGACGCTCAAAATTTTGCGCTCGCACCCCGAGACTAAGCACCTGCCGATTATTATCCTCACCGCCCTCCCCAACCCTGAGTACCAAACTCAAACCAAAAACTTGGTTCAAGGTTTCTACCACAAAACCGAAATCAAGCCCCAGGAGCTGGTGGAAAAGGTTAAAGCGCTGCTGAAGGGCTAATACACGCTCGACCTAGGGCAGAAATTTCGGTAAAATGGCTTAGATATTGGTCTCATCGTCTAGTGGCCTAGGACACTTGGTTCTCATCCAAGAGATCGCGGGTTCGACTCCCGCTGAGACCGCACGGGTAGATTTGAAAAACTAAACCCCTTCTTTGGGCAGTTTTGGTTCGTCGATGTGAGGTCCTAAGTGATGTGGATCTATATGCTGTGATTGCTGTTCCAAATAGTCCCTTTTATCCTTTAAAGATTCTCGTTGCTCAAACAACTCCGTAAGTTTGGGTAATTGTCCTCGGTAAGCTAGATAATTTGATAAATCTTCTTGCATTTGCGCTACATTGTCTCGTTTCCAAGTGACAAAATTAGGAAATTTGCTAGGGAGCAACAAATTTGCCTCGTCGTTAATGGCCGTTATTTTTTGTAGAGTTTCCTCTTGAGACTCTTTGACGTCTGCTTCGTATTGCCGTGCATCTGGGTCGGTGAACCCTATTGGTTGCTCGTCGGTTGCATTTTCAGGGGTGTAATTTAATCCTTCGCCCATATTCCTCCTTTTAGTTTTTCTACTCTAAGTGCTGAAGCATTACAACTACGTATAAATCCCCACCACCACGGCGGCGATGAGGAGCAGCCAGCCGATCAGCAGTTGGCGGCTGTTCCATTTGCGGTGAATGCCGCTCTCCACCACGTTTTCCACCAGCATCACGAACCCGAGGACTAGGCCGATTAGGCCGATCAAATTGGAAACTTTGCCAAAGGTGTTGTGAGGGAAGTCGAAAATATAGCCGGCGATGGAGACGATGAGCACGTTGCGAGCGTTCAGCCACGGCAAACGCGGCTTTTTCTCCGGGGCAATATCGAGCGATTGAATCGGCGGCGCCCACGTGGGTTCTGGCATTTCTCTAACCGTACCTGCTTGAAACCGTTTGGGCAACATCGGGTACACTGAAAGCATGGAGGCGGCAATTATGGCGGCAGTTTTGGTAATGGCAGGCCTTTTCTTTGTGCTCTGGCTGGTGGCGCACCAGCGACTACAAAAGCCAGTGCTGCAAATAATCGAGCCGCTCGGTTTACTGATAAAGTCTTGGCAGGTCGCCCGCTATACCGGCCAAGGCAGCCAAGTGGAAGCGGCCTTGAAAGTTTTAGCGGCCACTAAAAATAGCCAGAGCGAGGTGGAAAAGATTTTGCCGGCGATGAAGGGGAAACTGCCGAAAGTCGCGCTGCTGGATAGCCGAACGTTATCGCTCGTCGGTGAGCAAAAATTAGTGGAAGAGAATAGTAAAAAATTCTCGTATATTATCGGCTTAGCCAGCGACGTTTCAGCGCAATTGCTTTTGGGTGCGATTGAAAAGAAAGAGCTGGAAAAACTTGAAGAAAAAGCCGGCCATCACGGCTTTTTGGCGCTGTTTGTTGGCCGCAGCTCGGTCCATGGCATCGGCGAAAAGTTGGCCAGCCTCCAGCACGTCTATTTGGGCGCGGTTTTGCTGGAGCCGGCGCTCGACGCTAAAGTTCTGGCAAAAATTAGCGCTTTGCCGGAACCAAAAAAGTTCATCACTGTTCTGCCGACCGCTCTAGCCGCTTGGCTTGCCGCTAAAGCCGATATCAACGGCCTAGTTTTTAGCCCGAGCCCCACAATTTCCGCCGAAAAATTTGATCAAAAAGTTTACGATTCTGCCGTCATTGCCAGTACTGACGCTGACACCCATTACCGCGCCATCCGCACGCTGGAACATTCTTTCCGCTGTGACTCCGTCCAATTGTAAAAAAAGAGAGGCCGCGATAGCGACCTCTTTAGGCGAAATAGTGAACAGTCCAGACGACTCCCACGGCTGCCCAGGAAATGAAATTGAAGTACTCGGCCAGAGCCAAGCTCTGCTTCTCTCGGGTCCAATTCAGGAGCTGAAGCGGATTACCGAACTGAATCAACCGCAGCAGGATTGTGACCAACCCAACTACAATCGTCAGGATAATCGGCAGTACTTTAGGGTCATGCGAGCCTAGCCAAGCCAGAAATCCTTGCGGGATGTCCTTGAGGGCAAAGGCGCACCAACCTCTAACTAGCGGGTCGGTCAACTTTTTGCCAGTTAGCCAGGCGGCCACCACCACAACGAGCGTAGCAGTGCCATAAATGCCGAAGTTGAGTTTGTCCTTTTCCGTCCAGAGCGGGCTGCTGGTTACCAGTTTAGCGGTAACGCAGGCAGTAAGATTGACAGCGGCCACGATTGACCACAGTCGATAAACCTCCCTGCGGGTTAGGGTTTCGGGAGAAGGGGTTTCTTGCACGGTAATCGCTAAGGCGACCACGCAGAACAAGAAAAATGACAGATACCAACTCACCGACTGACCCGCCGGTTGCTGGCAAATTACCCAGACGCTACCGATGCCGAAGAGCACCGTGCAGACGTGGGAGAGCCAGAGCAATGCGGATCGTTTCAATCACGAGCCTCCTTATTTGATGTTCACGAAGCGGTTAATGTAACCTTTCTTCGATAGCTATTTATACCATAAAATGGCCAAAAAGTCAAGGGATTTGGGCTCGATTTCTGCTCTACCTCCAGTACCGCTTTTCAGGTAAAATAACCCCATGGACAAAACAAGTTTTTTGCCTTTAAGCGGATTTCGCGACCAACTTGGCCCGGCCAAAAGTTGGGTCATTAACGAACTCCAAAAAACTTTTCAAAGTTACGGCTACCAGGCTTTAGAGACGCCAGCCATCGAACGGCAAGAGATTTTGCTCGGTAAACTGGGCGACGAGGGCCAGAAACAACTCTACTTATTTGAAGATAATGGTAAACGCCAAGTCGGTTTGCGTTACGACCTAACCGTCCCGCTCAGCCGGTTTGTGGCCGCCAATTTGAGCGAACTACCGTTGCCGTTTAAGCGCTTTGAGATTGGCAGTAGCTGGCGAGCCGAACGGCCGCAAAAAGGCCGCTACCGCCAATTTACTCAGGCGGATATCGATATTATCGGCGCGCCGGAGCCTTCCAGCGAACTGGAGCTGATGTCAGTAGTAGCTGCCGCTGGCGAACGACTGGGTGTCAAACTGACTTGCTTGGTTAACGATCGCCGGTTAATTACCGCCGTTTTCGACGAGCTTAAGATTCCGGCTAAAGAACGGGTTAAGATCACCCAACTGTTTGATAAAAAGGACAAGTTGCCGGAAGACGAGTTTATAGCTCAATTCAAACAATTGGGTTTGAGCGACGTCGAACGCCGACAACTTTCGGCCTACTTTTTAGCCGAAGGCGACGAGGCGCTGGAAAAAATTGAGCAGCTGCTGCCGGGTTCGCCGGCCTTTATCACTGTTAAAGCGGTATTAGCCTGGGCCAAAAAGCGCGGCGTTGAGGCGGTCTTTGCGCCGGGGATGGTCCGAGGGCTGGATTATTACACCGGCACGATCTTCGAATTTAAAGCCGACGGTTACGACGGCGGGACGGTGGTGGCTGGTGGCCGCTACGACAATTTAATTGCTAATTTAACCGGCCAGCGCGTGCCAGCGGTTGGTCTGAGTTTTGGCGTTGATCGTTTGAGCGACTTACTAACAGACCAAAAACCGGATGACACGCTGTTTGTTGTTCGCCTCCCTGAAACTTCAAACGAGGTTAATATGTGGGTCCGTGAACTCCGTAAAAACGGTAAAAACGTGGAAGTTTACCTAGACGATACCATCGAGCTCGGCAAACAGATCAAATACGCCGACAAACGCGGCTACGCCAATATTTTGATTCCGTTTGAAAACGAGTGGCAAAGAGGTCAAATCGTTCGAAAGTTCCTGGCGACAGGCAAACAAGAAGCGATTTCACGCGACCAAATCTAAGTAAAAGCCCTTGACTTATTAGGGTTGGGGTGCTATTATTACCGCACAAAAGTGAGGTGTACCTTTTATGCCAGAAATTAGTCAAATCGTTCGGGCGGTCAGAACGTTTAAGGCGGTTGGAATGACCGAGCTGGAAGCGCTCAACCTGTTGCAAGATAAGGGAAATCAGTGGAACGCCAAAGTTGAACCCAGCCGAAAGCGGTTTATGTGTCGCGTTACACCAGACTTCAGCCAAACCTGGGAAAGCCAAACATCATCGATCACGGCCTACAAGTTCGGCCGCAATCCGGGTCTTGACCTGGTGAAACTGAAGGAGTATTCCAGGGAGCTCGGCATAGTTGGGTTGGATAAGATGGTTGGCTTCATGTTGGTGAACCGACCGTCCAAAATCAAAAAGGGGGTGTTCGGAATTGTTCCCCCGTTTGTTACTCGACCGCTGGGAAACTACAACAACGACCTCGTTATTCTGGTGCCCGAGTTGGCGGAAGAAGCTTGGGAAGTTCAAATCTGGCCTTGGCCACCTTCTTCGGTTATGGAAAATGCCCAGACGGATGATCCAATGTTATTTCTGACGCAGTAGCGTCGACCCCACCTTCTAGCGGTGGGGCTTTTTTATACTCCATTCTCCTTACAGCGCTTTCCGAGTAAAATAGGGGAACGATGGCCGAAGAAAAATTTGAGCTGCCGAGTTTTAAATCACTTTTCGAGCTGGAAGAGCACGTCCTGGAATTTTGGGCTAAAGACAAGACGTTTCAGAAATCCTTAGACAAAACCGCTAAGGGCGAAGTTTTCAGTTTTTACGACGGGCCGCCGTTTATCACTGGCTTGCCGCATTACGCCACGCTGTTGCCGTCGATCGCCAAAGATATCATCCCGCGTTACCAAACCATGAAAGGCAAGTACGTCCGCCGCCAATGGGGTTGGGATACGCACGGTTTGCCAGCCGAAAACCAGGTGGAGAAAAAACTGGGGCTGAAGAGTAAAAAAGACATCGAAGCGCTGGGGATCGATAAATTTATCGCCGCTTGCCGCGAGTACGTGGGCGAAACCTCGGAGGCTTGGCGCTGGTACATCGACCACATCGGCCGCTGGGTGGACATGGACAACGCCTACCGCACCGACAATTTGGACTACATGGAAACGGTGCTCTGGGTGTTCAAAACGCTCTACGACAAGGGGCTGATTTACCAAGGCCGCCGGGTGTCGTTGTACTGCCCACGCTGCGCCACGCCGCTGAGTAAGTTCGAAATAACCATGGACGACGGCAATTACAGAGACGTGGAAGACCCGGCGGTGACAGTGAAATTCAAACTGGTTGACGACCCTTCGACTTCCTCCGGCAAAGCCGGGTCGCTCAGGGCAGGAGACTACTTCTTGGCTTGGACGACGACGCCCTGGACCTTGCCGGCCAATTTGGCCTTGGCCGTCGACCCGAAAGCCGAGTACGTCCGGGCAACCGATGGCAAAGAAACCTATATTTTGGCCCACCAGGCCCTGGAGCGCTATCGCGACTTCGACTTAGAGATTATTGAGACCTTCAAAGGCGAAAAACTTGTCGGCCAAAAGTACGAGCCGCTCTACAAATTCTTTGCCACCAAACCGCAGGATTTTCAGGTTTACGCCGGGGATTTTGTCTCGATGGACGAAGGCACTGGCATCGTCCACATCGCCCCGGGTTTTGGCGAAGACGACACCAAGCTGGGTGAGAAAAATAATCTGTCTTTAGCTTTAACCCTGACCGATGAGGGCCACTTCGTACCGGAAGTCAAAAACTGGGCCGGTCAGTATTACAAAAAAGCTAACCCCGGCATTACTGCTGATTTGCAAGAGCGGGGGCTGCTTTTCAAAGAAGAAACCATTACCCACAGCTACCCCCATTGTTACCGCTGCGGCACGCCGCTGATCTACAAATCCCAGGTCTCCTGGTACCTGAAGCTCGACCGGATTCGCGAGCAGCTGCTGGAAAAAAACCACGATGTTAATTGGGTACCGAAGCACTTTGGCGACGGCCGGTTTGCTTACAACATACAGAACGCGCCAGATTGGAGTATTTCGCGCAGCCGCTACTGGGGGACGCCGCTGCCAGTTTGGCAGGCCGAAGACGGTGAGACGATTGTGCCGGGTTCAGTGGCGGAGCTGGAGGAACTTTCTGGCACCAAAATTACCGACCTACATCGGCCAAAAATTGATGAAGTGTTTATTGAACGCGACGGCAAAAAGTTCACCCGCGTCAAAGACGTGCTGGACGTTTGGTTCGAATCCGGCTCGATGCCGTACGGCCAATTTCATTATCCGTTCCAAAACGAGCAAGAATTTGAACAAAGCTTTCCAGCAGATTTCATTATTGAATACACCGGCCAACTGCGCGGTTGGTTTTATTATTTACACCTGCTGGCTAACGCCTTGAAGCACGAAAACGCTTTCAAGAACGTTGTTGTCACCGGGGTCTTGATGGGGACCGACGGCCGCAAGATGAGTAAATCCTACGGCAACTATCCGGATCCCAAACAAACCATTGAAAAATACGGCGCCGAAGCCTTACGGCTCTACTTCATGGGTTCAAAAATCATGGCCGGCGAAGACCTGACGCTGGACGAAACCGGCATCCGCGACGAACAGCGCTTGCTGCAAGTGCTGCACAACTCGGTCCGGTATTTTGTGACGTACGCCAATGTCCATAACTTTCAGCCGAAGACTGAGCGGCCAGCAAGCACGCAGCTGCTCGATCGTTGGCTGGAGTTACGTCTAGAAGAATTCATCTACAAGCACTCCACCGCGCTCGACGCTTTTGATTTTGTTGCTGCTACTAAAGAAATCAGGCCGTTCATTGAAGACTTATCGACGTGGTATATTCGGCGCTCACGGGAACGGTTTGTGAACGGCGACAAAGAGGCGCTCTGTACTTTGGAAGGCGTCATAATTCGTTTTGCGGATGCGATCGCGCCGACGTTGCCGTTTAGCGCGGAAATTATTCACCACGTCTTAACCGGCAAAACAGACTCGGTCCATCTCCAGAATTATCCCGTTTCTAATATGGAGCACAAAGAAGACGCCGATTTGTTGGGGCAAATGGCGGCGGCTCGGCAAATCGTGTCGGTAGCCCACCAGCTCCGTGCCGAAATGGGCGTGTCGCTGCGTCAGCCGCTAGCGGTGATGGATTTAACCGGCCTGATTGAGTTAAAAGCGAGCGACGATGTTTTGGCGATTATCAAAGACGAAGTGAACGTCGGCAGCATTACCTTTAATAGCGCGCTTAAAAGTTTTAAAAGCGCGGAATTAGCGCCCGGCCAAGTCATTAGCCTTGACCCGGAGCTAACCCCCGAACTGAAAGAAGAAGGCCGCTACCGCGAACTGGTGCGATTGCTCCAAGACGCTCGCAAAAAAGCCGGTCTGGCGGTTGGCCAGAAGGTAACATTATCGTATATAACCGATAACGAAGCGTTGGCGGCGTTGCTGCATAAACGGGCCAAAGATTTTCAAAAAGATTTAAGTTTGAACGCCCTGGAAAAAGCCGCCAGTGGTGAAGGTTTAACAACAATCGCCAACGAAAAATTGGCGGTAAAATTCGGAATCTAATTACTTTTTGAGCAGGTAGCGAAAGTTAAAGATAGCCAGCGCCAGAATTATTAGGTCGATCGTCGTTAGGGCTGTATCGAGCGTTGAAGCGGAATCACCGTAGAGCCACCAAACGAAAAGCGGTAGCAAAAGCGGCAAAATTAGCGGCAAGAGGGCTAAAAAGCTGAGTAAATGATGGCTCTTAGCTCGCTCGGCGACGACGTAATTTTCCCAGCCGACAGCCATGGATTTGCTGGAACTTTGGTCGCGCAGGTAGCGGGCCAGGGCAAAAAGCGTCCATTGGTTGGTTTGATAGTTGAAGGTTAAAAACCCGAAAACCACCGGTAAAAACAGCAAGAAGGTTTGAAGCTCGCCGAACCATTGGGCGACAAAGCCAACGGCAACGGCCAGAAAGCTCAGCACTGTCGCGACGTTCAGAACATCGTGAGCGGTTTTCGCCCGGGCGGTAATTTCGCCGCGCAAAACCATATATTCGCTATTCGCACTATCCATGCCATGATTATACGCCCGCAAATTTCCGGGTTACAATAGCTTAGATGGTTATCGCCTTTTTTCAGTTTGTCTCGACGGCGGTAGTTTGGATCGTACTAAAAATTTTTACCCGTTTTGAAGTTAATGGCCGGGAGAATTTACGCGAAATTCGCCGGCCGTTTATTATTGTGGCTAACCATGAAAGCCACCTGGATCCGCCGCTGGTTGGCGTGGCGATGCTGTACCAGCCAAAGCTTTTTCCGATTCGGTTTATGGCCAAAGACCAGCTCTTTTGGATCCCGGGGTTTAACTTATTAATTTGGCTGCTCGGCTCGTTCCGGGCCCGAAAAAAACAAGGGATCGGCCGAACGCTGCTTGGCCCGGTGAAGATCCTGGAAAATAAGGGCGGCTTGGTGATGTTTCCGGAAGCCCACATTTTCCCTGAACGCGGAGCGCTCGGCAGCGGCCGGCGCGGCGCGGCGATTTTGGCGCTAACTACCCGGGCTCAGTTGGTGCCAATCAGCCTGCACACCCCAGCCGGTCTTAACCCCTTCAAATTTATTTTTACTCGGCCGCATATCGTCATAAACATCGGTGAACCGTTTTACCTCAACAACACCTATTATTTGGATTTCTCGGATGAGAACACGACCGCGGCGACCGCGGTGATTATGGGCAAGATCGCCGCGCTCTACCATCAGCACCAGTATTAAAAATCTCCGTTTCGCAACGGAGATAGAGTTTAGTGGCTTAACTGGGTGGAGCTGGGCCGAGCGCCGGTCGCCGGGCCTTGAACTGCTCGAGTGTTGAGCGGCCAAACTGGTGAAACACCGCCGTAGGCGCAACCAACATCCCAATGATTTTTGTAGAGCCGGTGGGTTTGGTCGCCGATGGCGATGACGGTGTAGTGCACCGTTAAGGCCCAACGGTCTTGGCCGTAATTCCAAACCGGCACGTTTGGGCCGCCGGCCCAAGTTTGGAGGCTGATGTTTGGGTCGAGCACCTGGTTAGCCGCGAGTGGTTGATTCCAGGCGACGTATTGGGTAGGGAAGACCTCGCCGCCGCTGATGCGAGCGTACCATTGGTCTTGGGAAGTATGGTTGGCGTAACGGTCGTAATACTCCATTTGCAGCGATCGGACAGTGACCGATTCGCTACTACTGTTACGCAGTACGAGCTGGTAGTGCCAACTGCCATCGGTGCCGTCAGCGACGACGTTGGTCACGATGTGGCCGTTGACGGTTGCCCTAACGCTCACATCGCTCCGTTCCTCGGACATTTGGCCGAGGGCGGTGCTAATAACGTCCGGCTCGTCCATCGCTAGGTGACCCCGATTGGGGATCGTTCCCCGGTAGACACCGCCGCTGGTCAGGTTTTCAGCCGTTTTAGAGCTGGCAAACTGGGCGGAAGCCGGGCCGACGACATCGTCGGAGCCGCCGGCGAAGAAGTAGTAATCAACGTCGCCGTGCTGGCCGCCCGTGGCGCCCATTAAACTGCTGAGCGGATCGCTGCCGGGCAGCAGTTCGGCCAAACAGTTGTCGTTCGGGTTCTGAAGAAACGGCACAGCGGCGTCGGAAGTAAAGAAGTCTGTGCCCAGAAACAGGTAGAGCCCCAGCAAGTCTAATCGGCAGCCCTCGAACGGGCCAGCTAAAAAGACCGCTTGTTTGGTGGTGGCGGTTTCCTGTTCCATCACTAACGTCCAGAGATTAACCAGCGCTCCCTTCGAGTAGCCCCACAAAACCGCCGATTTTGCCGGCAGGTTAAGCTGCCGGATCAGAACTGCTAGATCATGACCGGCTTGGGCGACTGGTTCGTCGTAGGGGTAACGGTACACATAGACGGCGCTGTAATTGGCGATGGTTTGGGCCCGTTGGGCGCTGGGAGTCAGGTCGCGGCCCTGTTGGAGCAAGCCATGGGTGAAAATTGCCACCCGGCTTCGGTCGGTTTCTAAACCAACTTGCTCCAAGCTTGGGCTTTGATCGGGTGAGTCGATGATGGTCAGGAAGCTGAGCAGTAGCGAGATGACGATCGAGTTGTTGCGCTTTTGCGGCCCGGCGCCGGCCATCTTGGTCAGTCGTTCCGGGTCGAGTTGAACGATCACGCGGCCGTTTTGACGAATCACCCCAAAGGTACCGACCAATCTTGAACCAAACCAGGCAGCCGCCGAAAGATTCGGCAGTTCCGGGTGGCTATCCGGGTAGCTAACAGTAATGGTGGCGGCGGGCAGGGTGGGTAGCGCGAGGGTTAGCTTCGGCTGGTCGGCAATCTGGTGCGATTGCGGTAGCTGCGGGGCGTTTTCCTCGGTCACATTAATTGAGCAAGCTTGGCTGAACGTTTCGCCCGGCAGGCTAACGAGGCCTTGTGTAATCGGGGCGTTCAAGGCTTGGTTAGGCGTGAAGTCGTAGTGATGGCCGGTATTGCCTGAAGCCGAGCTGCCGCCTCCGCCGCAGCCGGCGAGGATAAGGCTAATAATAAGGCCGAGAATTGCGAGTTGACGCATAATCTCCTCCAGAATGTTCATGTCCGCCGTAAAGTGCGGCAAGCTCAACGTAACGGAAAAATAATTCTGCGTAAAATCCTGTTTTGACTGTTGGGTCAGAGGGAAGTAGATTGGAAAGAGATGTTGAGGAAGCTGAAGACGTCAATTACCATTCTAGTTTTAGTCAGTATTATTTTTCTATTTTTTGATGCAAATATTCATAAGGAAGCATTCTCAGCACAGTATGGAATTAACCCAGAATTACTAACCTCCATCTTAGTTATCGCAGAGGTCGCCTTCAACGTTGGAATAATTATCATGCTAAAGGCGAGCGGAATATTAAAGATGTCGCTAAAGCAAATACTAACTTTCGAGTTCAAAAAAGTTAACTTTGAATTCAATTCATTCTTTTTCGGTTTTTTCTTAAATAGAATTGCAGCTGCTATCCCATGGATTTACGTACTAGCAGTTGGTTGGGGCAAAATCCCTTTTTCACTAACCTTGCTCCTCTTGGTTGAGTTAGTAATCGTTCTAATCATAACTTTCTCTGTAATCGAAGTCGGAAAGCATGGAATATCGACAAGCAACATTGGCTGATTTAAACGGCTTATTAAAACTGGAGCGCGAAGCTTGGCCGAAAGGCGAAGGAGCTTCGGAAGAACAGTTGAAAAGTAGGATTAATATCTTTCCTTCTGGTGTAATTGCTGCCTTCGATAATACAACTTTGGTTGGGGCTGTTATGGCTGAAATAGTTGATTTGGGTGAGCTGACTAGGGTCAGACATAGTTGGGCAGAAATTAGTGGTGAGGGGCTAATAACCACTCACGACGAAAGGGGTGACGTGCTCTTCGGGGTTGACTTGAGCGTAATGCCAAGTCACCGAAAGGCCGGAATCGGTAAGGGCCTTCTTCTAGAGATAGGAAAAATGGCTATCAGGAGAAATCTAAAAGGTGGGGTACTCGGTGCACGCATGCCAGATTATCACCTTCACCATAAAGACATCTCGGCGGAAGAATATATTACTAAACGCGGTGATGATGGTAAGCTAATTGATAGTGAATTGAGGTTCTATGAGAGAAATAGACTGAGCTTAATCAAGCTAATCCCTGAGTATTTTCCTGATCCTGACAGCCTTAATTACGGTGTTCTGTGTTACTGGAAAAACCCATTCTACCTTAGAAATCGTACTCTAGGTAAAATAATTGGCAGTTTTGGGGCGTTAATTTTTAAATTATGACGATTCAGGAAGCATTACTCACGATCATTGTTATTATTTGCGTTTTCTTGTCATTCATTTCGCTCGCCAGCGATAAGAAATCGGTGAGAAATAAACTATTCTTCGTGATGTCTCTCTTAATCGCCCTTTGGGCAGTTGCTACTTTCTTTGAAGAGCAGCCAGTGTCTTTTTCAATTAAGCCCCTACTGGTCAACGCAGACTTCAGTGCAGCTTTTTTAATAAGCGTAGTTTTTCTTTTTTTTACCGCTTCATTTGTTGAGATAAACAAAAAGTTCAGGAATACGATTAAATACTTATTGATTGGATTGGCGATATTTTTTGTATGGGCCGTAATATCGAACAACGTCGTTTCTTCAATTGAGAATGTTAACGGGGCGTCAATAAAAATTTTCCAGGGAGGACTATATGTTTGGTACACGATCGCATTAATAGCCAACTTCTCTTTGGGTACTTACGCACTTTTTGTTGCTTTTAGGAGAAGTAGCGACGGTAAGAGGACTCAGCTTAAGTATATTATGTTTGGCTTAGCAGTTTCCGCTCTGGTAGCTGTTACTACAAATCTAATTATTCCCCAGGTCTATTCTGTAAGCAGCTTTATCCCGAGACTTGGGATTTATTCGATCACAATCTTCCTAACGACGACTACTATCGCGATGACTAGGTACAAACTATTCAATGTAAAAGTACTTGCTACCGAGCTTTTCGTTGGCATCCTACTTTTGGTTATTTTGGGCAGATTCTTAACCTCAAATACTACTACGGACTTTATATTTGAAGGAATAATTCTTTGCGCCTCATCGCTCGTAAGTTTCTTTTTGATTAGATCTGTGAGGAACGAAGTATTTCGCCGCGAGGAAATCGAAAAACTGGCCGGGGAGAAGACGGCGGCGTTAACGGAGTTGGAACAAAGAAATAAAAACCTCCGGGCGCTGCAGAAGATTTCCGATATCGTCTTGAACGAAAGCGAGATGAAGCTGATGACCCAGAAAATTTTGGACGAGTTACCCAAACAACTGGATAATTGCATCGGCGGTTTTCTCTCGATCGTTCGCAAAGGCGAGCTGATGGCTTACGCCTTAACGACCAACCACTTCAACGACAAAATTTACCATGCCATCGGCACTGATTTGGAAAAGTATTCCTTCCCGATCAAAAAAGATTTCAATCGCCTTCACACCGCGCTGGTGACGAAAGCCTCACTCGATTCCGACTCGCTGGCCGATTTCATCTCGCCACCGATCGCTAAACCAGTGGCGATGACCTTGCAGAAGATTATCGGCGCCAAACATATGGAAGCCTTCCCGCTCTACGCCGGTGGGGCGCCGTTTGGCGTGTTACTGTTTGTCTTTAGCGCCAGTCGCGACCAAATTCACGGCAAAAATTTTGAGATCGCTAAGTCGGTGGCTGACGAGATGAGCCTGGCTGTTCAACGAGCCGAAGCCTTCCAGCAACTGAAGGACGCCAACGAGTACCTCTCGCAACTGGATAAAATGAAAGACGAATTTATCTCCATGGCCTCGCACGAATTGAACACGCCGCTGGCCGCCATTGAGGGCTACTTGTCGATGATTCTGGACGAGCATATGGGCGGCAAAATCGACGCCAAAACCAAGGAATACCTGTCTCGGGCCTACGCCAGCTCCAAGCGTTTGGCAGAATTAATTTTGGACCTGCTGAACGTTTCTAGAATTGAGCAAGGCCGGCTGAAGATGAAGTTTGTTCAGGTGAATTTGGCGGACTTGGCCGAGTCGGTGATTCACGAGCTCCAGATTAAGGCCGACGCTAAGAAAATTTATCTGAAAGTTGAGGCGGACAAAGGCAAAATCCCGTTGACGTGGTGCGACCCCGACCGGATCCGCGAGGTCTTTGTGAATCTGGCTGGCAACGCCATTAAGTTTACCGAAAAAGGCGGCGTCACGATCAAGATCGCCAAGGGCGAAGGCAACACGATCGTTGGTTCCGTCACCGATACCGGCCGCGGCATCGCCAAAGAAGACCAGAAAAAACTTTTCCAAAAATTTTCCCAAATTCACCGCGAAGTGGACGAACATCAAGGCACCGGGCTGGGCTTGTATATCTCCAAAAACTTTGTGGAGCTGCACAAAGGCCGCTTGAGTGTGGAAAGTGATGCCGGCCAAGGCGCCACGTTCAGTTTTGAATTGCCGATCGTGACGGAAGCGCCGAAACAAATTGAAGGGGCGATTTTGGACGGCCCGCTCTCGGCGCCGAAGGTGGTGGCGGCGACCGGCAAGGAAGTGCCGGCGATTATCACGGCCTCCAGCAAGCAAACTTCTTAACTCTTGCGGGCCGGGCAGAATATGCTAACTTGAAAGAACTATGGCAGAGACGGGCAAAAGTATCTTACTGGTTGACGACGATTTAACCTTGCGCGAAATGTACGCCGAGCGGCTAAAGGCCGAAGGCTTCGTGGTGGAGACCGCCAAAGACGGCGAAGAGGCCTTGCAAAAGGCCACCGATCTGCGTCCGAATATTGTGCTTCTCGACGTGATGATGCCGAAAATTAACGGCCTGGATGTGCTGAAAAAAATGCGCGAGCAAGACGGCACCAAGGGCATTCCGGTAATCGTTTTGACCGCCCTAATTCAAGACCGGGAAAAAATGGAGAGCATCACTCGCGGCGCCGACGACTACATCGTCAAATCCGAGACAATGCCGGGCGACGTCATCGCCAAAGTTAAAGCGGTTCTGGAAAAACACGCGGCCGGCGCCCCGGCTGCCCAGCCAACTCCCGAAACCAAGGAGTAACGGTGGGCGCTGCGCTCTCTGGCTCCTCTCCCGCGATCGCGCCAACTGACGTGGTGAGAATTACCGGCGGCCGGCCATTGAAAGGCGAAATTACCTTGCGCGGCGCCAAAAATACTGTTTCCAAAGATATGGTGGCGGCGTTACTGTCGGCTGAGCCATCCACACTCACCAACATCTCGCTCATTGAGGACGTGGAGATTATGACCGGCATGTTGGGGGCCCTGGGCGCGGCGGTGGAACGCGACGGTCACACGTTAACAATCAACCCTAAGAACTTAAAACTCCCGCCGGCTCAAGAGCTACTGCCGTTCGGCAAGAAAAGCCGGATTCCGCCGCTGGTTTGTGGCCCGATGCTGGCCCGGCTCGGCGAAGCGATTATTCCGATGCCCGGCGGCTGCAACATCGGTTTGCGGCCGATTAATTTTCACCTCCAGGCCTTGAAGGAACTCGGCGCCCAGATCGAAGAGCGCGACGAACATTTTTATTTAAAAGCCAAAAGATTGGTTGGCGCTAAAATCCACCTCGACTACCCGAGCGTCGGCGCGACTGAACAAGTGCTACTCGCCAGTGTGTTGGCCGAAGGTATTACCGAACTTTCCAACGCCGCCGTCGAGCCCGAAATAATCGACTTAATCGCGGTTTTGCAAAAAATGGGCGCGATTATCGCCGTCAACACTGATCGAGTAATTACGATTAACGGCGTCGAAATACTTCACGGCTACAAACATACGGCAATGCCCGATCGGTTGGAAGCGGCTTCGTGGGCTTGTGCGGCGGTGGCAACGAACGGCCGAATTTTTGTGCGCGGCGCTCGCCAACTCGACCTCATGACCTTCTTAAACAAACTCCGCCAAGTCGGCGGCGAATTTGCGGTCACCGATGAGGGGATCGAATTTTTCCGGGCTGCGGGCGAGCTCCGGTCAATTTCCCTGGAAACCGACGTCCACCCGGGCTTTGCCACCGACTACCAACAGCCGTTTGTCGTATTGCTAACCCAGGCCAAAGGCAGCTCGGTAGTTCACGAGACGGTTTACGAAAACCGCTTTGGCTACATCGAGGCCTTAAACCAAATGGGCGCCCAAATTCAGCTTTACCCGCAATGCTTAGGCTCGAAGGAATGCCGTTTTGCCGGCTTGAATCACCTTCACAGTGCCACCGTGACCGGCCCGACGCCGCTCCACGGCGCCGAGATCACCGTTCCCGACCTCCGCGCTGGCTTCTCGTATGTGATTGCTGCCTTGACCGCGCAGGGGCCTTCGACGCTCAATGGCTATCGGACGCTCTACCGTGGTTATGAGAATTTAACCGAAAAACTTGTTTCGCTTGGCGCCGACATCCGAGAAGAATCGTAATCTAGGGCGTGCTGGCAAACGGGTCGGTCCGGCCAAAGTCGCCTTCTTGGGTGACGTTCGGGGCGGTGGCGTAGGTCTGATAACCCTTGAAGAGCGTCGCCGCTTGGGTGAGGAGTTTAGTGTTGCTGCCGCTAAATTCCGGCGCTTTAGCGGCCCGGAAAAAAACGCTAGTGCTGACGGTGACGGTGGAATTTTGGCCGGTTTGAGCTAGGTCGATGGAGGTGATTTTGTTCCAGCGGCCGAAGGTTTTTAAGGCGGCGATCAGCGTTTGGGCTTGGCTAAAACTGGCGGCGCCGGTTAAAGTAACGCTTGGCGCGACGGTGCCGGTGGCGGCGAACGGAACGGTCACCGTCAAATTACTTAAATTCAAACTGGCCAGCAAGCCGTCGAGCTGCAAAGCTAATAGGTCGCTGTCCAGCGCCGGCGGCAGTAGCTCGGTAGCTTTTTGGTACAAGCTGTTAACGGTGTCGGGTTGAGCGGTCAGGCTTTTGATGGTAGCGATGTACTGGGTTTGGCTACTAATTTGAGCGTTTAAATCGCTTAGGCGCGAGCGTTGGCTCTGAAATGTTCGCCAGAGCGGCGGGAACGTGAAATACAGCAGGGCGCCGGCGAGAACGAGAAAACTGCCAGTGGCGATCCAAAAGCGCTGGCTTTTCAGTAAGTTGCCCATCAGTGCGTTCCCACCCCAGCCTGAATAATAAAGGTGATAGTTTTGGCGCTATCGCCGCTTTCGGTCATCGATTGAATTGTCACGTTGGTTAGGGTTTTTTCGGCGGCTAATTTCTCTTGGAAAAGGACGATGTCCCGCCGGTTGGTGCTTTGGCCGGTGATGTTAACGAGCGTCCCTTTGGTGGCGTCGGTCGTCACCTTCAAATCGGTGAGCTGCAGGCTTTGCGGCGTGTCGCTGGCGATGGCATTTAAAAGCGTCGCCCAGTCGGTTTTCTCCTGAAATTGTTTGGCTACCGTCAAACGATCTTGGATAAAGGCCAGTTTGGTCGCTTGGCTAGAGACCCGCTGGCGTTGAGTTGAGAGGGTAGTCAACTGCGATTCTTTGTCGCCGAGCGCTGAGGCTTGGCTGAAGTTATAGGCAAAAAAACCGCCTAAGAATAAAGCGATAGCCGCTAAGGCAATGCCGTAGCCGAAAATCAGGTTGGCGCTTTTAGCCCGGACAATCACCTCGTTTTTAACGGTCGGTGGCAATAAATTGAGCATCAGAATTTCCTCATCGCGCAGCCGATACTGTCGGCAAATTTGTGGATAAATTCGTCGGGAATCGGGTAGCGGTGGGTGTCGATTTGGCCAAACGGGTTGCCGACGACCGTTTTCAGGCCGGTTTGAGTGGTGAAAAATTCGCTCAGGCCGGTGATGGTGGCCGAGCCGCCGATAATAATTATTTCCTCGATTTTTCGGCCCGGGCACATCCGGTTTTCAAAGAATTTGGTGGCATGGACCAGTTCGTCAAAAATCGGCGCGGCGACCTGTTGGAAGCCGGCCAAGTCGTTATCGCCCAGGCCTCTGGTGCCGATCGGCACCGAGGAAATGAGGTGAATGGCCTTGCCTTCGCCGACCGCGATGCCAGTAGTGCCGGCGCCCAAATCAACGATCAGCCGCATTTTTTTGTCATCGCGGGGCAGGAGGGCGTTAATAATTGCCCCGGCTTTAATATCGATGCCGCTGACCGTCAAGCCGGCTTGGTGGAGGCAGTCGATCACCGAATCAACCAGTGTTCGTTTGGCGGCAACGGCGAAAACGGCCATCTGGGGGGTCCCGGCCTTTTGGCTCGGGGCAGCGGTTTTACTCGCAGCTCGCGCGCTATCAAGCGCTTTGGTTTTGCTGCCAGCATCAGTAGTCGGGCCCGGGCGGGGCAGCGTCGGAGCGCTGCCAGCCGGTGAGCCGACGGTGTCGCCGAGCGGCTGGCAGGCGCTGGAGAGCGTTTCGTAATCAAAATAATATTCATCCGGGTTAATGGCCAATCGTTCGCCGATCTCAAACGGTAAAGCTTGGGTCAGCTCGGCCCGGCTCAAGGCCGGCATCGAGAACGTCGCCGAGTAAACCGCCGTTTCCGGCAAGGCGACTACCGCCGCAGTGGTTTTAATCGGCTCAGGTTTAGCCGTTTTCAAGGCGTCAACCAAGACCCGGGCGATCTCGTCGCGGTTTTTCAACTGATCAGCGCCCCAACTGTCTTTGGGGATTGCCGCCCAGTTCAGACCGATTAACTGGTAACGGGCGCCTTTTTTAACCAAGCCGCAAATCTTGACGGCTTCGTAGGCGATGTCCACCCCAACTACTCCTGCACTCACTCATCCCTCCTTACTTACCAGAATACACTTAGTTGAGGCTTTGGCGCCAGCTGCCGGGCACGGCCGCCCAGGTGGGAGTGCCGCCGCTGAAGGTGGGGGTGGTGCTGCCGGGATTATAGGTGACCCGAGTATTGTTATGGAGGTGCAGTTTGTAGGCGACAAGATTGCTGGCGCTGACGTTGTTGTGGACGTCGATAAAGCCGTTCGGGGCGTAGAAAATCGTCGAAAGCGAGGCGTTATTTTTCAGCTCGATCGCTTCTTTTTTAGTGTCGCTATTCATCGCCAAGGCCATGAGGTAATTACCCGCCACGCCATTACTGGTCATCGTCACGTTTTGGTTGACGAAAATGGTGCTGCTCGTAACGTGGTCGCTGGTTTTGTCGGCGATAATCATGGCGCTACCGCTGCCAAGCGAGCTGTCAACGGTCAGCGACGAGCCGCTGTTAAAGATAATTTTGCCGTTAACCCAGAGGGCGCCGCGCAGCGTTAAGGCGCCGTTAATAATTAAATCGCCGTTAATCTCGCCTGGGCCAAGCGCCACAGCGCCGCTAACCGTGTAAGGCCCGGCGATCACTTGATTGCCTTGGGCCCAGTTCTCCCAACCGGTAATTTGGGTTTGGCTAATCGGGAAGGTGGTAGGCGTTGGCGAGGTGCTGCCGGGGTTGAGCGTGCCAGTGACCGGGCAGTTGTTGATGATTTGGTAGTAGGCCGAGCCGCCGACCGTGCAGTCTTTCAAACTGTTTGCCAGCGCGTCGCCGCCCACCGCTAGCTTGGAAAGCGAGGCCTTGCTTGAACCCATAATCGTTTGGAACATCATATCGCCGTTAGCGGCGTTCCAAACCGGGTTAGGCGGGTTCCAGTCGTTGGAGAAGACGCCAGTGTTGCCGGGGAAGTCGTTGTCGGCGTCGAAGCCCCACTGGTAATATTTGGTGGCGTTGACGCCGGTGTCGAGCTCCAGCCAATATTTTTGATCGGCCGTTAAGGTTTGCGGCGTTTTCATAACCGTATTGACGAAAGCGGAGTTGGTGGAGACTTGGTTAGCGTTAATACTGGCCGAGTCGACGACGGTTTTGCTGGGCACGCCGTTATTGTCGGTTAAGATTCGGAGGTTGATTTTGCCGGGCGTGCCGACCTTTTTCAGGTAAAGATTGATTTGGGTTAATTTATCGGTAACGGTTGGAATAAAACTTTGGGCGGCCGCGGCGGTGGCGCTGGTGTTGCCAAAACTGAAATCACCGCTTTGGTCGAGCCATTCTTGGTCAGCGGTTTGGGCCGAGCTGGCGGCAACGGTGGCTTTGCCGGTGATGGTGGCACCGCTGGCGCCGTGGACGACGCCGTTCGAGTATAAGTCGCCGCTAACCGAGGCGTTTTGATCCATCTGCAAGCCGCCGGCGCCGACCTGCAGGGCGTAGGGGAACGAGACGCCCCAGCCGTTAAAAGTTAACTGACTGCGGACACTTTGTTGGGCTTTCGGGTTGCTAGCGTTCGGAATATAACCGGTGACGACGATATTTTTGGTGAAGCTGTCCACCGTGGTAACGGCGGCAGTGAAGGTGCCCGGTCCGAGCGGGGTATTAGTTTCGCCGGCGTAATTGACGTTCGAGTTAAGCTGGACCACGGCCTTATCCACCCCGGCTTCGGCCAGGCTCAAGGCTTGGGCTCGCCGGTAGGTTTGGTAATTGAAACTATTATCGCTGCCGACAAAGTTCAGGGTGACGCCGGTCAAGAGGAGAATTAAGGCCATCACCGATAAGGTGAAAACCAGAATGTAGCCGCCTTGGCGCGGTTTTGGAAAAGCGTGGTGGGGGTTGAGCAACGGCTTCATGTGGTTTTATTGCGGAAGAAAATGTTGGTGGAGAGCGTCTGGCTGTTGTTGCCCAAAGCGCCGGTTTTGCCGAGCTGGGAGGTGACAGTCAGTTGGGCGCTGGCGCTTAAATCGTCGGTGCCGGGGATTAGTTCGGTGCCGCCGGCGGTGAAATAGCGCACCTGGAATTGGGTAGAGAGACTATTCAAGGTTACGGGCGACGGCCAGTTAAGGCGGGCGCTGGCTGGGTCGGGCAGCAACATTTCTTCCACGGTGTCAGTGGTGGTGGGCCGGAGCCGAAAAACCAGATAGTCGTCGCCGGTCGTTAAGAAATTGCCGGCGCTGTCGATGGGGGTGAGGTGGAGGACGACGTCGGTTGCGTCGCTTTGGTATAAGGTGCCAGCGATGGTCACGGCCGGGATGACACCAGTGGCGCCGCGGGCTTGGGTCTCGATTTGGTTAATCGTTGAGCGGTTAGCGCGGTCGAGTTCGCTCTGGTCTTGTTGGTTTAAGAAAGCCCGCCAGCCCTGAACGATGCCGTAACCGACTACCGTCGCGACCACGATGCCGATAGTGCCGGCCGTCAGTAGTTCGATCACCGTAAATGCTCGTTGCTTAGCCATGAATGCCGTTCTGGCTGACCAAAGTGGTCAGGCTGATCGCTTGGCTCTCCGGCCGCGTCCGGTAATAAATCTCTACCGTCACTTGTTTAATGTTGGCGTTGCCGCTGTAAAGATCGACGAAGGTTTTTTGCTGCCCTTGGTCGAGGCCGCTCACGGCGATCGGCGACGGGTTGGTGTTGATGGCGAGCGCCGTAAAGCCGCTTAAACGGATTTGCTCAACGGCTTGCTCGGCAGCGTGAGTAGCCACCGCTGTGTCACGGCTGGCCCGGCTGTAACGGAGCGAGAGCGTAAAGCCGTCGAACAAAATTAACACCCCCAGCGAAAAAACGGCGATGGCGATGAGGGTTTCAATGAGCGTGAAAGCCCGCCGCATTAGAACTTATTAACCAGGCCGTAAATCGGCCCCAAGACCGCCACCACCACAAAGGCTACGCCCAGCCCCATGGCGATAATCATAATTGGCTCAATTAAAGTGGCGATGTTTTTGGTGATGTCGTCCACTTCGGTTTCGTAGAAATTAGCCACTTCGCTGAAAACTGGCTCCAGATCACCCGACTCCTCGCCCAGGCTCAAGAGCTGGTAAACCATCGGCGGGAAAATTGATTGCTCTTTCAGGGCGGCGGAGAGCGGTTTGCCGGCCTCAACCGCCCGGCTAATTTCGGTAAACGGGCCGTCGTAGGCTTGGTTATTAATGGTTTTGCGGACGATTTTTAACGAGTCTAAAATTGGCAAACTGGCTTTCACTAACATCGCCATGGTCCGGGCGAATCGGGCCATGTAAAGTTTTTTGGTTAAAGAACCGAAAATCGGCAAACGTAGTTTAATTTTGTCGGCCCAATACCGGCCGCCTGGCCGATGAACCAGGTAACGAAGTAGTACATAAAGCCCGATAATAATGATCGCCAACAGCCAATAATCGTGAATGAGAAAATTGCTGGCACCAAACAACAGTCGGGTGGAAAGCGGCAACTGACCGCCTAAATCTTTGAAGACGCCTTTCAGGCTGGGCAGCACGTAAAACGTTACCAACCCGATAACGCCAATGAGCGCCACCAAAATCACTGCCGGGTAAATCAGGGCCCCGCGGACTTTACCGATAATTGCGGCGTCTTTCTCTTGCTGTTCGGCCAAATGAACGAGTACCTCCGAGAGCTGGCCGCTTTCTTCGCCAGCCTGAATGACGGCCACATAAACTTCGCCAAAAACCGCCGGGTATTTTTGCAGGGCCTTGGAGAGCGTCTGACCGCCCTTAATCATTATTACTAAATCGGCCACGACAGTTTGGAAGTACCGGCTTTCGCTCTGCTCGCCCAGCGCCTCCAAAGCCTTAATAATCGGCAGGCCGGCTTTAATCATTACCCCCAATTGGCGAGTGAAGATGATTTTTTCTTTGAGCGCTACCTTGTGGCGTTTAAAACTGAAGCGGCCGCCACTCGATTCGCCTAAATCCAGGGCCAAGACGACGTAATCTTGCTGATGGAGCAGCCGGTTGGCGTCGCCAGCTGTCGCCGCTTCCACTTGGCCGGTTAGAACTTTTTTGGTGCCGGGTTGGCGAACCCGGTAAGAGAAATTAGCCATTATTCCTTGGTCACTCGCCAAACTTCCTCGATGGTGGTGATGCCGTCGAGTGCTTTCAAAATGCCGTCTTGGCGCATCGTCGTCATGCCTTCGGCCCGGGCTTGGTTCATCAAATCGCCGGCCGTCGCCCGTTTGAGCGTCAGCTCTTTAATTTTGTCGTCCACCGCCATTATCTCGAAAATGCCGATCCGCCCTTTGTAGCCGGTGTTGCCGCAATTAGCGCAGCCCTGGCCCTTGTAAAATTTATTTTTTTTGGCGGCCTGTTGCTTATCGGCGGTTGGCAAGGCCTCGAGATCACTTTTGATGGTGGCGATGACGCTCGGGTCGACTTCGGTCTCGATTCGGCACTGGTCGCAAATTTTCCGGCACAACCGCTGAGCGATGACGGCGTTGGTTGAAGAGGTAATCAAAAACGGCTCAATGCCCATATCAAGCAAGCGGGGGATAGCGCCGGCCGAGTCGTTGGTGTGCAAACTAGAGATGACGATGTGGCCGGTTAAGGCGGCGTTAATGGCAATATCGGCGGTCTCACGGTCGCGGATTTCGCCCACCATCACCACGTCTGGGTCTTGGCGCAAAATCGACCGCAAACCGGTGGCGAAGGTAAAGCCGATTTTGGCGTTGACCTGGCTTTGGTTGATGCCCGGCATCCGGTACTCAACCGGGTCTTCCATGGTGATAATGTTGATGCCGTCGCTTTTAATTTTGTTGATGATGGCGTAGAGCGTGGTGGATTTACCGCTGCCGGTCGGGCCAGTGACCAGCGTCATGCCGTGGGCTTTTTTGGTGTTGTCTTCCAAAACCTGGAGGTTGCGGCCGCGTAGACCCTGGTCTTCAAAACTCATCACGCCTTTGGCGTGGGCCAACACCCGGGCGACAATTTTCTCGCCGCTGACTGTCGGGATGGTCGAAATTCGGAAATCGATTTTCTCGGCGTCCAGCAAAATTTGGATCCGGCCGTCTTGGGGCAGCCGGTTCTCGTCAATTTTTAAGTTGGCCAAGATTTTTACCCGGCTGGTTAAAGCCGGTTGAACGTCTTTAGGCAGAGTTAAAATTTTCCGCAGCACGCCGTCGATGCGGAAGCGGACGACCACTTCGTCGTCGCCGGGCTCGATGTGAATATCGGAGGCGCCCTCGCGAACTGAACGCTTCAAGAGCGACGAGACGATTTTGGCGGCCGGCGAGCCGGCGGTGAGATTGTCGTCTTCTTCAGTTTTCTTGGTTTTGGCCGCCGTCTCGTCTTCCTGATCGCCGCTTTTCACTAAATCTTTCAACTCATTGGTTAAAGAAGAATACTGGTCGAGGATCGGGGAGATTTCGCTTTCAGTAGTTAAAAACGGCTTAATAATTTTGCCGCTGGATTTGCGGATAGCGTTGAAGGCCTCTTCGTTTTCCGGGTCGGTCATCGCCACTGAAAGCGTTTTGCCTTCGAGTAAAAACGGCACTATTTGATATTTGCGGGCGATGGCTTCCGGCACCAACGACAAAAGGTTTTTCGGGATGGTTTTGCCAGTTAGCTCGATAAACTGGACGTCGCTGCCGCGGGTGCTCAAGTTGCCCAGGCGAAAATCCGGGCTGTCGCCGGCACTTTGGGCGGCAGTTGGGGCGGCGGTTTTCAGTTGCCCCTTCAAGGCGCTGGCCAGCTCAAAATCTGGGGTGAGGGTAGCCGCCAACTTGATCGTCTGGTTTTTGCCGGCAAAATTGGTTTTAACTTGCCGTTCCGGCAGCCGGAGCAGTTTGAATTCGCCTAACGCCTCGAGGGTTACTTTGTCGCCCTCGCTCAAGGCTTGGCCGACGGCATCGGTGGCCGCCTTTAAGTAGGCCCGCGTTTTGAACGTCGGCTTGCCGGTGATCTTACTGATGCGCTTAATGACGTCGTTGGTAACGGCCAAAATCCCCTCCTTATTTCATCCTAGCGTATTCGCTAAAAAATTAAAAAAGCGCCGTCGTTAACGGCGCGTTCGGAAGTTTGGTCGTTTGTCCGGCACCTCGCCGGCAACCAGATCGCTCGCCTTAAGAAGTTGAAAGAGCTGACGACGAGCTCGATCAAGCCGGCTCTTAAAACACACCATACCGATCCCCTCCATTTGGGCGGCCTCCTCGTAGTTCAGCCCCCCCAGGTAGAACAGTTGGATAGCCCGGCGATGTGGCTCGGACAACCGAGCAACGGCGGCTGCGAGTACCCGCCGATTCTCGCTTTTCAGTAACGTTGCTTCGGGATCGGCGCTGTCCAGGCTGGTTAAGTGGGTATGGCACTCCAACGGTTCGTCCGGCTTTTTTCGGCGAAGTTGCTCGATCGCTACCCATTTGATCGCCTTGTTGATCTAGTCAACGTAGGTACCGTATGATTTGGCGCGCAGCCCATTGGTGGCGAGTCGTCGCGCGGCCCTTAGCCAAGCTAGCTCGACAACGTCCTCGGCCAATTCCCGATCGTGGACGATAACATCGGCCCGGCCGACGAAGCGATGGCGATTGTCGATGAATACTTTTTCAAGGGACAAGCTGTTTGAACAGGGGTCGGCCAACTGGCGCGACCCGACTCTCGTTAGATCGCTGGCAATAGCCATTTTTCCTCCTGCCCGTTTGGGCTCAGGGCTCATTCTACGCCTCGTCAGGGCGCCAAGCAACTGATGACAAACGGGGAGTTTTGTGGCACGGTCAATTGTGTCATGTCATCGCTTTACCGAACCTACCGTCCCACTAAATTCTCCGAGGTCGTCGGCCAAGACCATTTAATTACGGCCATTACCAATTCACTCACCAACAACTCGGTGGGCCACGCCTATTTGTTCTCCGGCCCGCGCGGCACCGGCAAAACCAGCCTAGCTCGGCTGCTGGCCCGGGCGGTTAATTGCCAAAACCGCTCAAAGGCCGGTGAGCCGTGTGGGCAGTGCGAGATCTGCCTCCAGTTTGATAACGGCCAGCTGTTGGACGTCATTGAGATTGATGCCGCCTCTAATAACGGGGTGGACGATATCCGTGAGTTGCGGGAAAAGGTCGGCTTCGCGCCAAGCAGTGCTAAATACAAGGTTTACATCATCGACGAAGTCCATATGCTTTCTACTTCAGCCTTCAATGCTTTACTGAAAACCCTGGAAGAGCCGCCAGCCCACGTCATTTTTATTCTAGCCACCACCGAGTTGCAAAAAGTGCCGGTGACGATCGTTTCCCGCTGCCAGCGCTACCAGTTTCACCGGGCCTCGCCGGAAGCTTTGCTCGGCGTCTTAAAAGCCATCGCCAAGCAGGAAAAAATTACTCTAGATGACGAGGGCTTAAATTTAATTACCCGCCGGGCCGAGGGCTCGTTCCGCGACGCCTTAACGCTCCTTGGCAGTTTGAGCGGCGCGGCCGATTTAAATGCCGGGGCGGTGCGGGTGCTCTTGGGTTTGCCGCCCGGCGAAACGGTGGCGGCTCTGAAAATAGCGCTGATTACCGGCGACCAAACGGCCGTCAAAAGATTATTAACCGAAGCCTTGGCGACGGGTAGTGACCTAGCGGTTTTGGTGAAAGCCGTCGCCGACGAATTACGGGAAGAGTTACTGGGCGCCAGCGACCCGGCAGCGCTCGGCCAAACCGCCGACTTGTTGGAGATGCTTTTAGCCACTCTGGCCCGGGCCCGGGTCTCGGCCGATCCAACCGCTTTACTGGTGGCCCGGCTGCTGCAGCAAAGCGGAAAACTTCAAACTCCAAATCCCAAATCACAAACAAATTCCAATACCGAAATTCCAATTACCAAAACTGGTGTGGCGGAAAAAGCTGAAGACGCTCCCTTCGACCAGGCTCAGGGTAAACCAACCCCGATGGATATTCAAAAACCGGCCGAAGAGACGCCGGTAGCGGTGGACGCGGTTACCGAATCGCCCAAAGCTGCTGCCCCACCAACTGATAGTGGGGATTTCTGGCCGCGCTTTATCGCCGAAGTGAAAAACCACAATCACGCCTTGTACGCCGTCGTTCGGGCCGCTGAACTGGCCGAGCTAACCGACGATAAGCTGATTATCGCCGTTAAATTCAAGTTCTACGCCGACCGCCTTGGCGAGATCAAAAACCGGAAGTTACTGGAAAAAGTCGCCGAAACCGTCGCCGGCAAACCGCTGGTTTTGGATTCGGTGGTTAAAACCGAACTCAGCATTCCCGTCAAAAGCGAAGACGACCTCATGGAAGCCGTCGTCGACGTCTTTGAGCTGGAAGAAGTGAAATAAAAAACCACATCACTTTGAGATGTGGCCACGGCTATTTAGCCGCTGGAAGTGTATCTTCGGAACTCGCCGTCCGGCTGCTCAATCCAGAGATAGTAAGGCTCTAGTGCATCTGGTCCTTTTTCGAGTTTTACCTCTGTTGAAAGCCCGCCGCTGGGGTAGCCAATGACAATATACGTTGCTTTGTCGGTGACGACCTGGCTTCGCTGGGACTCGTTCCAGGACGTTTGGATTGGTACGATTTTCACCAGTTTGCCTACAGCCATCGCCGATGCTGGCGGAGTGGACGATTGGTGATTTTGCTCCGGCTCACATCCGATAACGACCAGGAGACAAAAAAAGATGGTGATTAACGAAACTATCGCGGCAATACTTAAGGTTCGGTACATTCAACTCTCCTTGGGGATTGTTGGGCTAACTTTAACATGTTAACCCTGAAAAGTCAAGAGGTTTTCTTCTTGTTGCCGCCAATAAAATAGTTTCCTGAAACCGATGGAGGATACCGTGACAGTTTCCGGTTTCCAGCCATCCGTTTCCTCCTCTCCCCGAAGGGAAGCGTGCAGGGGTGGGAGTCCAGAGGGTAGGGGGCCGCTTCGCAAGTAGGCCCCTTATCCTCTGGGAAAAGAGAGCTGCGGCGCTAGCCGCATATAGTAGTCATTGAAAATTCTTCAAAAAACCGTAGTACTTAAAAGACGATGGCCAAAGAACAATTACTCGGCAAAATCCCGCCGCAGAATATCGAGGCCGAAGCGGCGGTGCTCGGCGCGGTCTTAACCAGCAAAGACGCGATGGACAAAATCGCCGACATTATTACCGATGTCGATTTTTACCGGACCGATCACCAAACGATTTACCGGGCGGTCTTGCGCCTCTACGACAAACGGGCGCCGATCGATTTAGTAACACTGACTAACGAGCTGGAAGGGGTCAAGCAGCTCGACGGCGTTGGCGGCGCCGCCTACCTGGCCGAACTGGTCAACTCGGTACCAACCGCCATTCACGTCGCCCACTACGCCGAGATCGTCCACCAAAAAGCGGTCTTGCGGCGAATCTTAACGGCCGGCCAAAAAATCAGCCAACTCGGTTACGAAGAAGACCGCGAGGTCGCCGAAGTGCTGGACCAAGCCGAAAAAGCGATCTTTGAAGTCTCGCACGCCCAGGTGAAAGACAACTTCATGCCGATCTCCGACATTCTGGCTTCGAGCTTCGACCGGATCGACCAGCTCCACCGCGAAAAAGGGATTTTACGCGGCGTCACTACCGGTTTCCGCGATCTCGACCACAAGCTCTCCGGTTTTCAGAACTCCGACTTAATTATTCTGGCGGCCAGACCCTCTATGGGAAAAACCGCCCTGGCCTTAAACATGGCTTTGAACGCGGCCGTCAAAGGCAAGACACCGGTTGGTTTCTTTTCGCTGGAGCAAAGCAAAGAGCAGTTGGTCGACCGGTTGATCTGCGCCCAAGCGATGGTGGACGGCTGGAAACTGCGCACCGGCAACCTCAGCGAAGACGATTTCCCGGCGATCGGTATGGCGATGGGAACGTTGGCCGAGGCGCCGATTTTTATCGACGATTCGCCGATGCTGACCACACTTGATATCCGCACCCGAGCCAGACGACTGAAGGCCGATCACAATCTCGGTTTAATCGTCGTCGATTATTTACAGCTCATTAGCGGCGGCATGAGCGGCGGTTACGGCGACAACAACCGGGTTCAAGAGGTCTCGGAGATCTCCCGGAATTTGAAGGCGCTGGCCCGTGAATTGGATGTCCCCGTGCTGGCCCTGGCGCAGCTCTCTCGGGCCGTCGAAAGCCGCGACAAAAAAACGCCGCAACTCTCGGATTTGCGTGACTCTGGTTCCATCGAGCAAGACGCCGACGTGGTGATGTTTATTTACCGCGAAGATTACTACGAGCGCGACACCGAGCGCAAAGGCATGACCGATATTTTGATTCGGAAACACCGGAACGGCCCGATCGGCGAAGTGGAGCTGCACTTCCGCGCCGAGCAAGCCCGTTTCTTCGACGTCGAACGGAAACAAAAGGTCGCGACGAAGTAGCTTGATTTCTCTGGTAGAATTGCTAGAATATTCTCACTACACCGGAGGAGGTGAGTTGTGGTACGGACTTGTGAATTAGTGATCGGTGCGCCGCAGGCCAATCTTGAACAAATTGCCACTTGGCAGCAGGCGATGGCTGACTTGGTAGCGGATGGCAAGATGTTTGAATTCAGCACGGGCACCATGACCGACGAAGACTATGAAGTTGGTAAACAGCTGTTCTTTAAGAGCCTTGAAGTGTTCTCGCCCCTTGCAACCCAGCGCATAGCCATTGTTCGGCTCTACGGGCAAGCCAACGTTTTGAAGACGGGCGGTTCTTTTCACTCAGTGTTCTTGGCTGACTTCGAAGTGATCCCGGATTTAGCAGTTAACGAAAATCCTGGCGCCTAAATGGCGCCCTTTTTAATACTTAGCCAAGATGACGATGCCGACGAGAGTAATAATAATTCCGAGCGTTTTGGTAATAGTCAGCGTCTCGTGTAGAAAAATCATTGACAACGTAATTGCCAAAACCGTCGCTAGGCCGAGCGCGAATGGCAAGCCAACGTTCAAGCTTTGGCCGCGCGCAAACATAATAAAATACAACAAATCGGCCACGCCGGTAGCAACCCCGGCGGCGATCACCAAAGCCACGCCGCTGCGGGTAGAGTGAACGGCTGGTAGTAAGTTGAGCGACCGCAAAACTAGTAAAGCAATGCCGCTGACAATCGCGGCGGTCAAGGTGAGGTAAAACGTCGCTAGTAGTGGGTTAATTTTGTCTGAGGCCGCTTTAATGAAAAAGTTGTACAAGCCGTAACCAACCGAAGTAAACACCGCCAGCGACAGCCATTCCATGAGGCAATCTTACCATAAAAGCAAGCCCGTTTCTTCGACGTCGAGCGGAAGCAAAAAGCCGTAGCCAAGTAGCTCATTGTTTCCAGGGTTTATATCTGCCACAATCCTTTTGATGAGCCCAGGCTCTGTTCTTGAACAATTTGGCCCGTGTTAAATTCAACGCTAAGCAGCGCTAACACGGTCTTCGGCAAGTCAAAAAGTTTTCTACTCAGCAAGACAGGTCGGTATTGCCAATAGGCGTTGGAGTAACCTTACCGCAGAGCTCAAGCTGATGCATGAAAACCCAGTAGGCTGTTTGCCACCGTGCGCGACGGTCTCGCGCCCCTTCCTTAGGAGGAAGTATGAACACTGCTAATCTATCTGAATGGGGTAAAACCCTGATGCATCGTCTCGATTTCCGAGCCAAACTCGATAATCGCACTCGAAACTTAGGCCTAAAGTTCCTGCTCGAAGATGAGCGCACCTGGAACTCACGGCTGGCAGTCGAGAGTTTGGCCAGTAACGCCCTGAATCCTGACTCGCCACTGTTTCGCGTAGCTCGTGAGCATCTTCAGGCTCGGGAGACCGATCCGCTGGTGCTGACAAGCTTGCTGTACGCAGCCAACCATTCGGCCGCCAATCGGCAATCTTTCATCGACAAGTTCCTCGTCCGCAACCTTTCGCTGGTCCCAACCTCGGCGCACCAGGTCTGGGCGCGGATTACCGGAAACGGGCAAGTCAGCTGGGAGGAAATTGCCACCGCCTGTAGATTGGGGCGACGGTATACCCACCGACCCGCCGACAACGACGTCGAATTCTACCAGGCCTGTCGCTGGGTCTACCAACCGAGGGATGATAACCTGGCAAGTCTGGTCAATGAAACTGTTGGGCTACCGGAGCTGGCTCATTTGCCAGACTTGCGACAACACTTATTCTGCTGGATCTTTGACGAGTCCGTCGATCATTCAAAGGATAGGACGCCCACGACTCTTCTCGGGGCCTTGCCCCGTGGTCTCTGGCCGGAACTAGTTGGGGCGTTGCGGGGCGAGCCAGTGATCAAAGAAGGCTCGAGCTACCGAAACGACTACGTCTCAAGGTATGCAGTTAAGGTTGTGAAGCGGTTCATCGGCGAGCTCAGCTCGGCTGAGCGCGCCGAGCTCGCTGGTATCAACAGCCACTACGCGTGGCGGCTGGCAAACGAGTTGCTGCCGGAGCTAGCGATTAGCCCTGGGCTAACGACCAACTTGGAGGGTTGGTTCGCTGCCCATAACAATAAGGAGCATCCGCTCCACAAAGGCGCTCCGGAAGATCGCGCTCCCCGGCTCTACGACGTCCTTATGCAGCTGCCCTTCGGGATCGCTGCACCGTATCTGAGACGGCTAGCCGTTGAAAGCGGGGATTGGGATTGCTTCTACAGCGAGTTGCCGGAGGAGAGTCGGCGCCAGCTCGCCGGTTCGATTGATCCGGTAGCCGATAAGCTTGACGCTGGTCAGCTGGCGGACTGGCTGGCTGACCAACCCGACGAGGAGGCGGCTAAGGCCGTTTTGCGTCGTTGGATTGCCAGCTACGTAGCTCCGAAAGAGCGTTATTTGGCTTATCGCCTGGAAAAGCTCGTAAAGGAGTTTGTTATTCCTTGGGGCATTCAACCAGGTGCTCTCCTGAGCGCAAATGAAGATCATGCCGAAGCCTGTTATAAGGCCGGTTATCAGCTAGTAAGGGCCGATCTCCAAAGCGAAAATGTGGTTCGGGCAATCTTGCCCTATCAATCCCACTACGCTGGAAGGGAAGCGCTGCCAGAATCGGCTGCCTTTTGGGCTGACGCTCACTGGCGGGATACACTCCTTGATTGCGGCGTCGCCGTCAAAGATGTAGTGGTTTCAGCGCTCTTCTATCAGCCCGAAGGAGGCTATGAAGGCAAATTGGCCTGGCTCCAAGAGCATCTCATGTCCCGATTCGATCGAGATGCCGAAGTGCGAGCTGCATTACTGGAAATCGCTTGGGCTATTAACCATTCTCGAGAAAGATACGCTCATGCTCAGGACGTCGTTATTAAGTTAGTTAGCTCGGCTGACAGGCCGAAACAATGGCTCAATTCTCGATGGCGGAAAAAGGTGGATGCATGGTTTGCCGAAAACTGGATCGAGGAGAGTCTCATCGATTACCATAAAGAGAGTAAGGGTCATTCGGACGAAGCGAAGGCTCGGTTCGTTGCAAAGTACGGCTACAGCGAAGCGGACCAGGTAAGGATGTTCCTCCAAGCGCTGGCTAAGTTGCGTGGCGTTCTGCGCCACAATTACGATGTCCAGCGGCAATTCTGGTTTGACTGGCTTGAGTTCCACAAAGGCGTGGCAGATTTCAAGCGGTGGCTCCTTGCCCATCAAGCCGATATGGAAGCCAAAGCCTGGCTCGAGTGGGCCATCTTCCTAACCGGAGATGCGGCCATAATTCGGGCAGCCCGACGGTATCTCGACCTGGGAGATAGCAATATGAGTAGCTTGGTTTTCAAGTTGGGAGTTGCCTCAGCTAAGGCCAACTAACGAACCCGCCGCGGTATATCCGCGGCTTTTTTCTACTCCGTACTTCCGCTATGCTGATGAGCGCATGAGTGAGACAAAAACCACCGACATTTTTACGGATTTGAACGAGCCGCAGCAGGAAGCGGTCCGGGCGACCGAAGGGCCGGTTTTAATCTTGGCCGGGGCCGGCTCCGGCAAAACCAAGTGCCTGACCCACCGTATGGCCTATATCGTGGCCGAACACAAAGCCGAGCTCGATGAAATCTTGATGGTGACGTTCACTAATAAAGCCGCCCAGGAACTCGGCCACCGGATATTAAAAATCCTCGGTCACGACGAAAGCGCCTGGGCCAAAAACCCGAATTTAGTGATGCGTCGCCGGTTGCCTTGGGTCGGCACCTTTCACAGCATTTGCGTCCGGTTGCTCCGCGCTGAAGCCGAAAATATCGGCCTGAGCCGGAGCTTCACCATTTTTGATTCCGACGACTCACTCTTGGTGATCAAACAAGCCCTCAAGGACAAAAACCTCGACCCGAAACAATACAGCCCCCAGGCGATTCGCAGCATTATCTCCAACGCCAAAAACGAGCTGCAAACGGCGGCCCAGTACGAAACCTACGCCGACGGCCACTTTCAAACGATCGCTGTCGACGTGTTCAAAAATTACGAGAAAGAGCTAAAAAAACTCTCGGCGCTGGATTTTGACGACTTAATCGGTGAAACAGTTCGGATGCTCGAGAACAACCCAGCGATCAAAGCCAAGTACAACAAACTCTTCAAATACGTGATGGTCGACGAGTATCAAGACACCAACCACGCCCAGTACCGGCTGACATTGGCGCTGATGAACCCAACCGCCAAGAATTTATGCGTCGTCGGCGACGATTACCAGTGCCTATTACCTAATACTAAAGTCCTGACTCTAGAAAAAGAATTGCCGATTGAAAAAGTGAAAAAAGGCACCAAGATTGTGGCTGCCAGTGGTTTTGGAGAAACGCAGCAATTCTCTGTCAACGAAGTAAGAACCACGAAATATAAGGGCAGTGTCGTACAGATTAGAACAAAATCCGGCCGCTCGGTTACGATGACACCGGAACATATTTGTTTCGCCCGTCTCCAGCCGAAAGAAGGTCAGTGGTACGTTTACCTGATGTTCCGGGCTGATAAGGGCTATCGATTGGGAATAACGCGGGGTATTCGTAACCCCGGTAAAGGCGAAATAAACGGTTTACTTGCTAGGGCGAATCAAGAACGAGCCGATAAAATGTGGATTATCGTCGTCACGAGTAGTTTAGTTGAAGCCCGTTACCAGGAGGAGCTTCTCTCACTCAAATACCAGATCCCCAAAGTACTATTCTTTTCGCTGGGTCGAGACGGACTGACATTTACCCAGAAACACATTGATCAGATTTATAAAGAAATCGATACGACCACCAATGCGGAGAATTTAATGGCTGATTATCTTTTATTTTCCGAGTACCCACATTTTCGACCACAGGCGGTGACAACTGAACTGTCTAACCTTTACCCTGGTCGGGCTCAAGCTTATTTAATCCAATTCGGCGATAGCCGTGTCGAAACAAAGTTGCCTTGGCATGCTCACCGTGTCCGCTTGACTACAAGCAACACCGCCTTATTGGAGCGGTTATCGAACGCTGGTATCGAAACCCGGGCTGATAAAAAGAGTCGTCGTGTGGAAACATCGCGCAAGCACTTTGCGGACGCTTACACTTTAGCGGAAGAGCTGAGCAAAGCTGGCGAAGTCGATTTACACCGAGCGGCCCGACTAACCAAGGAAGATAGAAACTTCCCCTGGCAACCGGCTGCTCATTTACGCCCAGGTATGCTTGTGCCGATAGTTGAGGACGGGAAAGTTGTCACCGCTGAAATTGCTGAAGTGGTTTTTGAGCAATACGAGGGACTCGTTTATGATATTGACGTAGTTGAAAGCAACACCCTTATTGCAAATGGCATTGTAGTGCACAACTCTATTTACGGCTGGCGCGGGGCCAATTTCAAAAATATCCTCAATTTCGCCCGGGATTTTCCCGGCACGACCGTTATTAAACTGGAGCAGAATTACCGCTCGACCAAAACCATCCTTAAGGGCGCTAATCAAATTGTTGACCGGATCAAAAGGAAGTCCGACAAAAAACTCTGGACCGATAACGAAGAAGGGCCGCCGATCACCGTTTTCGAGGCTCACAACGCTTACGGCGAAGCGGATTTTATCGCTGAAGAAGCCAGGGTTCTCCACAACATGGGCAAAAATTGGGGCGAGTTCGCGGTCTTGTACCGGACCAATGCCCAGTCGCGGGTGATCGAGGAAATCTTCTTAAACGAAGGCGTGCCGTACCGGCTGATCGGTGCCCTGCGCTTCTATGAACGGAAAGAAGTCAAAGACATCTTGGCCTATCTGCGCTTTTTGCTGAACCAGAGCGATACCCATTCGCTGGCCCGAATTATTAACGTGCCAACCCGCGGGATCGGGCCAAAAACGCTCGCCACTGGCGGCGAAAAAGTCCAGGCTTTTTTGAACGAGATGGCGACATTAAGAGCGATGGTCGCCGAAAGTACGCCGCAAGTGGTTATAGAGACGCTTTTGAAAACGATCAAATATCAGGACTATGTGAACGACGGCACGCCCGAGGGCGAGGCTCGTTGGGAGAACGTCGAAGAATTAAAAAACTTGGCCTTCGAGTTTGAAAATCTGGAAGATTTTTTAGAACACGTCGCCTTAGTTTCGGACGTCGATAACTACGACGGCTCGGCTGACGCGGTGACGATGATGAGCATGCACGCCGCCAAAGGCCTGGAATTTACGACCGTCTTTTTGACCGGGATGGAAGAGGGCCTGTTCCCGCACCTGCGAGCGCTGGAAGACCAAAGCGAGATGGACGAAGAGCGCCGGCTTTGTTATGTGGGCATGACCCGGGCCCGCAAACGCTTGTACCTGACGCACGCCCGCCAGCGGATCATTCACGGCGGCTTAACCTCAACGCTGCCCAGCCGCTTCCTGGCCGAACTCGACGAAAGTCTGCTCGACCGAATTTAAAAAATCCCCGCTCGATTGAGCGGAGACGGTAAAGGCCAAGGCAAGGGCGCTTTAGCAGCTGCGAAAACCTCGATGGATGCGTTCAAGCGTTGGCCGAACTCGGTGGCACGATTGATTCTTGAGCCGGTGGTAATCGGGACGACCGTTCCAGTGAGCTGGCAGGCGAAACTGGCCTGGGTGATTAGGCCCAACCACCGCTCGATCCCAGTGGCTCCTTCCTTCAATCGCCGCCGCGAGACTCAACATAATAACAAGGTGCGCGCGTTTCCTCACAAATCCCTCCAAACGGTGTTTCGGACAAAATAATTATCGCTTAAATCGCCTTGACAGTCAACGTGGTTGGGTTAGTGTGGGTAACACGACATGTTTCGCGTTCGTCTGGCCTACAAGATTATCGGAGGGGCCATTTTACTTGCCACCGGCCTGGTTTTTTTGCTTACCGGTGGCCAGAAGATCGCTCCAATCTTTGCCGGTACTAATACGAGCGTTAACCCTTACCATCCCGTGGTTAGCTTCCACTTTGACAGTCGTGCGACCACCGTTGTGGCCGCTTTTGCCCAAGCCGGCATTGCTTATCACCCGCAAGACCAGATCCAGGTTTTTCCGGCCAATATCCAAGATGGCCTAGGCGGAGTGATATTTGATACCCAAGCGCTGCCGCTGACGATTGTTGACGGCACTAAACCCTACGCCGCTTTCACTTGGGCGGCGACGGTTGACGGTTTATTAAAAGAGCAAAATATTACGCTCGGCGACCAAGACGAAATTTCGCCGGCTCTGGCTTCCACGCTTCACCCAAAACAAACAATTACCATTGTTCGGGTGGCAGTGACGTCGGTGACCCAAACCAGCCCCGTTGCCTTTAACGTCGTTAAACAAGACGACCCGACGCTTAACAAGGGCCTGACTAAAGTTAAAACGCCGGGCAAAAACGGCGTGTTGACCAGCGTTTACCGCGATACCCGCAAAGATGGCGTGACGGTTTCGCACGTTTTACAGAGCCAGAGCGTTACCACCGCGCCGATTAGTGAAGTCGACTTAATCGGTACCAAACCGGTCATTACCGTGCCCTGCGCTGGGTACGACAACACCGTTTTATCGGCGGCGATCGCCAACAACGTCGACCCTAATTTACTCTGTAAAGGCTTAATTATTGAAAGTAACGGCCACGCTGGTTCGGTTGGCGGTGGCGGCACTTATTACGGCTTATTCCAATATACGACGAGCTTTTGGGCTCAGGCCTCGGCGATGTGCGGCTTCCCTGGCGCCGCCTGGAACGACGGCCCGACCCAGATTAAAGTAACAGCCTGCGCAATACATAAGGGCTACAGCTCACGCTGGCCCTGGGCGTAAGCCCTGCCGCCCTACCAATAGTTCCTCAAGCTGATGGAGGAAACAGTGCCAGTTGCCGGTTGACAGCCATCAGCTTGCACCACTGCCCTGCAAAGGAAGCGTGCGGGGGTGAGAAAGCGAATGCTTGGAGCTTTCGAACGGAAGCCGCTGCAAAAGTTATAATTTTTCCCTAACTTTTGCCAAGCGGCGAGCGAGCCGCCGGGGTTGTTAGGGTGTAGGGGGCTGCCTCGCAACTAAGCCCCCTCACCCTAACTAAGAACGGCAGCTCTGAAGCTGATATTAGAGTAAAATGTAATGATGAAGCCCGTCGAAATCCTCAAAGACCTGCAGAAATTTCCCGATAAAAAATTTGGGCAGAACTTTTTGGTGGACGAAAAAGCCTTGACAGACATCGTGGCGGCGGCCAAGCTGGAAAGCGAGGAGACGGTCGTGGAGATCGGGCCAGGGTTGGGTGTACTCACATTTGCACTCCTGGAAAAAGTTAAGCGCGTGATTGCTGTTGAAGCCGATCGCGAATTAGCTGACTATTTACGTGAAAAACATATTCCTAAATTAACGGTGGTGACCGGCGACGCGTTACGGGTGGATTGGACGCTGGAAATCTCAGCCGGCTATAAAATCGTCGCCAATATCCCGTACTCAATCACCTCGCCGCTGTTACAAAAAATTTACCACTTGGCCAAAAAACCAAAAACAGTTATTTTGTTGGTTCAAAAGGAGCTGGCCGAGCGGCTGACCGCTAAACCCGGCGACCGCGATCGCGGTTTTATGACCGTTTTAAGCGAAGCCAATGCCGATATTAAAATTATTCGTAAAGTGGCGCCGGGCAGTTTCCGGCCGATGCCCAAAGTGGAGTCGGCGGTGATCGAGGTGACGCCCTTCAAAGAATCAAAACTGGAATCGGTTTTCTGGCCAGTTGTCGAAGCTGGCTTCCGCCACGCTCGCCAAACCCTAATGAACGGCCTGAAAGACCTGCCGGTGAGCCGAACCGAGATTCAAGCTATATTTACCGAACTCAAACTTAACCCACTCGCTCGGCCGGCCGATTTATCATTTCGGCAGTGGCAGCAGCTCTCGCAAGAAGTGGGAAAAAACATTCAGAAATCATAAACTTAGCCTAGTTTTCGCAAGGAAGTGCAGATGTTTTTTTCGGTCGAAAGTTACTGCGTTGGGGTGATTCTTTCTGCTAGCTATATTACGTGAGCGGATGTATTGCTATTGGACTTGGAAAACTCTTCCCGAACGCAGGTTATCCAAAGTCTTGGTTTGATTGACTTCTGCCGGGTGTCATCCCGGCTTTTTTCGAGTAAAATAGCCGTAATGCAACCAGGAACGCTCTATATCGTGGCGACGCCGATCGGTAATTTAGAAGATATTACCTTGCGGGCTTTAGAGACGCTGAAAAGCGTTGATGTTATTTACGCCGAAGACACCCGCCACACCGGCTTACTTTTGGCGCATTTCGGTATCAAAAAACCACTGCATTCCTATCATCACCACAGTCAGCCGCATATCGTTTTTGATATACAGCAGCGGCTGGAAAAAGGGGATAGTATTGCCTATGTCACCGATGCCGGTACGCCGGGCATCGCCGATCCGGTCGGGAAGCTGGTTGAATACATTCGCAAGGACTCTCAAGCGACGATCGTGCCCATTCCTGGCCCATCAGCAATCACAGCTTTACTCTCGGTGGCGGGTTTGCCGGCTAACTCGTATTGGTTTGCTGGCTACGTCCCCACCAAAAAGGGCCGTCAAACTTTCATTAAAAAAGTCCTGGCCTTCGAAGAAACGGTCGTCGTTTTTGAAACCGCCCCGCGAATCCAGAAGTTTTTCGATCAACTAACCGAGTTCGGTGGCGAGCAGCGTTACTTGGTGGTTGGCCGCGAGTTAACTAAAAAATTTGAACAGATCGTCGCCGGTTTTCCACCCCAACTCAAAGCCGACTTTTCGACACCCAAGGGCGAATTTGTGGTGGTGCTCGCGCCGAAAAATTGGCAAAAATCCTAATGACAGCCGCTTGGAAGCTTCCTACAATATAGCTAGCAACCACTACCGGCTCGACGACGAAACGGCGGTTGGCTAACTTACGGAAGCGGACTTCAAGGCTCGGTGCGCACCTTGCTTTGAGACGGGGAAGTAAGAAGGACGTCAAACCATGGACGAACCATAGTGGCCGGAGCTCCTCCGGCCACGCCACTTTTTTAAGGAACCCGCTTGCATCGAAAAAAATAAATACTAAAGTTTAATTAAGGCCACGTTTGGCCGCTAGGGGGCGCGTTGCCGCTGGCAATGGGCTTTCAATCCAAACCTCGGGTGAGCGCCATAATTCACCAGAGCTAGGAACCGCACCTCGTTGTCGTCCGATCTGAACGGGCGTTGCAAACTCGTCGCGCTGGAGCGCAATCGTCTAAACATCATGCGGCCGCGTCGCCGCATCCAGTGGCTGGGGGAAATACGTAATCCTCCAGCCCTCTTTCTTTACCCGAAACTAAAAGCCGGCGCATAAATGCGCCGGGTGGTTAGCTCCTGAAAAAATCAACGAGCTTTCCGGACGGAAGCGTCGGGTATGATCCACGCTGCCTAGGAGCACCTTCCTTCCGTTCAACGTGCGTTATTGTCGTTCGTCGGGTGCCATCACCAACAAAGTTGCTCGACGTCATGTTGCCATAATTCTTCCCCCTTGTCAATACCTGAAGTATACTGACGAGGTGACCAAGAAATATATTTCCACCAGTATCGCCTACATTAACGCCGAGCCGCACATCGGTTTTTTGTTTGAATTGGTAGCGGCTGACGTTTTGGCCCGCTTCCAGCGGCAAACCGGCCACGACGTCTTTTTCTTAACCGGCACCGACGAGCACGGCACGAAAGTTGAACAGGCGGCCAAAGCGGCTGGGCAGGAGCCGCAACAATTTGCCGACCAACTCTCGGCTAAGTTCCAAGCGCTAGGCCAAGAATTTGCTATTAGTTCCGATTACTTTATTCGAACCACCGACCAAGCCCATATCGAATTTGTCACCAGGGCCTGGGAGAAATTGGCGCAGCAGGGTGTTATTGTCAAAAAAAGTTATGAGGGGTTTTACTGCGCCGGGTGTGAGGCCTTCAAAACTGAAAAAGAAATTGTTGAGGGCGAGTGTGCCATTCACCAAACGCCGGTCGAGAAAATTAGCGAGGAGAACTATTTCTTACTAATTACCGAACCAGTCAAAGACCGAATCCGGGCTTGGGCGAAAGAAGCGATTAAGCCGGGGAACCGGGTGAGCGAAGTGCTGAACGTACTAGAAGAATTAAACGAAGTTAGCGCCTCGCGGCCGGTGGAAAAATTGCAGTGGGGGATTCCGGTGCCGGGCGACGCAAGTCAAGTGATTTACGTCTGGATTGACGCTCTGCTGGACTATCTTTCCGGCATCGAAGCCGCTGGCCAGAAAATCGAAGACTCGTGGCCGGGGATTCAACTTATTGGCAAAGATATCCTCAAGTTTCACGCCATTATTTGGCCGGCGATGTTGTTGGCGTTGGGCTACGAGTTGCCCCATCGGTTAATTGTCCACGGCTGGATTAATTTTGGCGGCCAAAAACTCTCAAAATCCACCGGCAACGTTATATTGCCTTCGGAATTGAAGGCGCGTTACGGCGTGGACGGCACCCGTTATTTGCTGCTGCGCCAACTGAATTTTTACGACGATTCTCATTTTTCTTGGGAAGAATTTGACGCGCTCTACAACGGCGAACTGGCTAACGGTATCGGCAACTTGGTGGCTCGGGTGGTGGGGTTATTGAAAAAGATTAACCGGCCGGTCAAAGCCGAGCTGAAAGTCGCCAGCCAAGATTTGGCAGTCGCCGATTTTGCCGGCGCCCTCAAAGCCATTAACGACGAAGTTAACGCGGCCGACCAAGCGATTAGTGCCTTGAAGCTCTGGGAGAATATTACCGAAGACGAAGAGAAACAAAAAGAGTTAGTGGTCGTCGCTGAAAAAGTCGCCGCTCTGGCTGACCTGTTGGAACCGTTTACCCCGTCAACGAGCCAAGAAATCCGCCGCCAGCTGGCCGAGCTCGATCCCAAACCGCTGTTCCCCCGGCTGAATTTCTAATTGCCCAATCTTGCTCTACCATCTCCCTTCGGTCGGATTCAACGCATTGCGTAGCTAGCGGCAAAGTGTTGAAATTAAAGTATGTTCGCAGCGATACTTTCGTCACTGACCGGTGCGGCCGGGGTGGTTTTAGATAAATTACTGCTAAGTAAACGGCGGATGCCGTTGGGGATGTTTCTATCTACCGGCTTTTTGGGCGTGTTTGTTTTAACGGCAATTTTGCTGCCGACGTTGGGTCACGTTAACTGGCAAGTGGCCGGCCTGTCTAGTGAACTGTTCCTGTTTTTCTTGATGATTATTATCGCGGTGGCCTGGAACGTCCTCTACGCCCAAGCCATCCAGCACGAGAAAGTCCATCACACCGAGTTAATTATGATGTTCGTGCCGCTGGTGACGATCATTTTGGCGGCGATTTTTCCGCTCCGTTTTGCCGAACCATTCGATCGTCGGGTCTTTGTGCTGGCCCTGATCGCCGCCGTGGCGCTAATTTTTTCTAAGAGCACCAAAGAGCATTTTTTCACCGGCAAAACGTCGTACAACACCTTTTTGGCCGTAATTTTAATGGCCACCGAGACCATCATTATTCGCGAGCTCTTGGTTTCATACACCCCGGTGGCCCTTTACGCCGTCCGAACGCTCGCCATTACGATATTTTTCTTCCTTTATTACCGCCCGAAAGCCGGCCAACTCCGGCAACAACCCTGGTGGATTATTATCGGCGGGTCGGTTTTGGCGGTGGTCTCGATGGTCGCCAAGTATTACGCATTTGCGCAGGTCGGCATCATCTATACGACGCTGATTACTATTCTCGGGCCAGTGATTGTCTTCCTCGCTTCCTGGGAGATTTTGCATGAGCGTCTTCGGCCGCGGATGATTATCGCCTCGGTTGTCGTTCTGGTTTGTGTCGTTCTGGCGACGGTTTTGAGCTTTCAGTAACCATGCGCCTGGTGGATACCCACGCCCACCTGCATTTTCCGGCCTTTGACGCCGACCGGCCGGCCGTTATCGCCGAATTAGCCCGGTTAGAAATTGGGGTGATTGAGGTGGCAACCGACCAAGAATCGGCGGCCAAAGTAGATGCGTTGGCGACAGAGAATTCGCTTATTTGGGGAGTGCTCGGTCTTCACCCGACGGAAATCGGGTCTCAAACTTTGGCCCAATTGCCGGAACTAATGAAGGAGTGGCAAAAATTGATCGCCGCTAACCCAAAAATTGTGGCAATCGGCGAGATTGGCCTGGATTACTTTCGCGACCAGACCACCGAGACCGCTAACCGCCAAAAGGCCGCTTTGCGCGAAATGCTAACTTTTGCTGCCGATCAAAAGTTGCCGGTCATTTTCCATTGCCGCGACGCCTACGGCGACTTGGCGACGATTCTCGCTGATTACCCGGGGCTGGGTGGGGTTATTCACTGTTTCAGCGGCACGGCGGCCCAAGCCGAAGCATTTTTGGCTTTGGGCTTGCACCTTTCCGCTACCGCCATCGTCACTTACCCAAAAAATACGGGGTTGGCTGAAGTCTTTAAAACGATTCCGACCGATCGCCTGATGCTGGAAACCGACAGCCCATTTTTACCCCCCGTCGACAATCGCGGCGGCCGCAATGACCCAAAAACGGTGGAAAAAATTGCTACGTTTTTAGCAGAATTACGTGGTGTCTCCACCGCCGAAATTGCTACCATCACCACTCAAAACGCCAAAAACCTGTTTAAATTAAAGTAATGTCGCATCGCCACTCAACAATTTTAACTTTTAATTTTTGCTTTTTGATTTGTCGCTCATGAACTGGATTGACGGCATTATAGTCGTCACGCTGGTTATTTACGTTTTCGAGGGCGTCAACCGCGGTTTTATGGAGCAGGTTTTGGAGCTGATCGGCTTTTTCCTGACGATTTTCTTGGCCGCCTGGACGTACCGGCCGATCGGCGCCTGGCTCTCCGCGCACGCTGGCGTTTTGCCGGAAGCCGCTGACCCGCTGGCCTTTCTCATCGATTGGACGGTTTTGCAGGCGTTATTCTCTCTGGCCCTCAAATACGGCTATCATCTCTTGCCCGCCGTTATTCGCCGGAGTCGATCTAACCACATCGCCGGCGTTTTCCCGGCACTGGCTAAAGCGGCGGTGATTATCGCTATTGTTCTGACGGTGGCTGTCATCGCCCCGGTGCCGAGGCAACTGAAGCAGGCTATCAACGGCTCGTACTTGGGCAGTAAGTTTGTCGCTCAAAGCGGTACGGTGGAAGGGTATTTGAATAAAATTTTCGGCCGGGACGTCGAAAAAAGCTTGACGTTTTTAACGGTGCCGCCGCAAAATGAGCAGATTATCGGCTCCAACGACCGCGTGGACTTAAAGTTTACCACCACCGACGTCAAGGTAGACGCCGCCGCCGAAACCCAGCTACTAGATCTGGTCAATCAGGCCCGCCGCCAAGCCGGTTTGGTGCCGCTGACGATGGCCACGAAGTTAGTGGCGGTGGGCGAAGCCCATTCGCGCGATATGTTCGCCCGCGGCTATTTTGCCCATAACGACCCGGACGGCAAGACGCCGTTCGACCGGATGACCGACGCCGGCATTACCTTTAAAGTGGCCGGCGAGAACTTGGCCTACGCCGCTAACGTCCAACTGGCCTTCAACGGTTTGATGAACTCCCCCGAGCACCGGGCCAATATCTTAGAGAAAGATTTCCGGCAGGTTGGCATGGGCGTAATTGATGGCGGCATCTACGGGGAGATGTTTACGCAGGACTTTACCAATTAGCATCCGTTGAGCTCAAGACTTTTGGCCGGAAAATTGGTAAAATTGCCAAGGATGAATTCAAAAGGACGGGTAATTGCCTTAATGTCTGGTGGCGTCGATTCCTCGGTCGCAGCGGCGCTGCTGAAAGAACAGAATTACGACGTCATCGGCGTCTACATTTTGGGTTGGACCGGCACGGAGGAATTCCCCTGCAACTGGCAGAGCGAAGAAGCCGACGCTCGGACTGTCGCCAGCAAGCTCGAAATCCCGTTTTACACTGTTAATTTGAGCAAAGAATACGAGCAAGCCGTCATTGACGAATTTTTCGCCGGCTACGCGGCCGGCGTCACGCCGAACCCAGACATTTTGTGTAACCGCGAGATTAAATTTAAAGCGCTCTGGCAGGCCGTCCGCCAATTCGAGCCAAATTACCTGGCTACAGGGCACTACGCACAGTTGCGAGAAATCCGAAGCACGAAATCCGAAATCCGAAACAGTTTTGAAATTCGAAATTCGAAATTCGGATTTACGAATCAAGCGATTTTCAAAGCGCATGATGAGAACAAGGATCAGACTTATTTTCTGTGGGGGATTAGCCGGGAGATCCTGTCGCATATTTTGTTTCCACTCGGAGATTTAACTAAACCCCAAGTTCGCCAGCTGGCTAATAAGTCCGGCTTGCCGACGGCGACCAAAAAAGACAGTCAGGGGATTTGTTTTATTGGCCCACTAAAAGTCCGGCAATTTCTGGCTAGCCGCTTAAAGTCAAAACCTGGCGTTGCTGTGCTCACTGACGGTCGGGTCATCGCCCACCACGACGGTGTTAACCTCTATACCATCGGCCAACGCCTGGGTGCCGGCTCAGTTTCCTGGACCGGAGACGTGCCGCCGCTGTTTGTGATCGCCAAAGATTTGAAAAATAACCGCCTAATCGTTGGGCCGGATAGCCAAACCTACGCCAGTGAGCTAGTCGCCAGCCAAGCGAATTGGCTAACGGAAGAACCCTTCGACTCGCTAGCGCTTGCTCAGGGTGGCTTTCATCGCCAGATTGCGATGAAAGCCAAAATCCGGTACCGTCAGGAAGATGTTGATTGCACGGTCTCGCTTAAAGGCGAAGAACTTCTTGTTCGTTTTGGCGAACCGGTTCGAGCCATCACGCCCGGCCAATCGATCGTTTTTTATAGTGAAAAAGGCCAGCTCTTGGGGGGAGCGGTAATCGCCTCGGTGCCAGCAGCCGACCAGATTATCCAAAAACTTGATGGCCGAACCGACGCCCCAGCCCAAAAAAAGTCTCTCACAAAAAACGGTTAAGAAAATTTTTCTAATCTCGGCTTTTATCGCAGTTTTTTTGGCCGGGATCTTTGGCGGAATTGGTTTTGAGGAAAATCGTCAAGGTTTAGACTTGGGCAGTTTTTGGAAAGTCTACAGCCTGATTCAGGCTAATTACGTTGGCAGCCTCGATAAAAATAAGGCCGTCCAGGGCGCGACCCAAGGCCTAGTGGACAGCCTCGGCGACCCGTTCAGCTCATACCTTACTACTGCCGCCAAGAACGATTTAACCACCGAACTCTCCGGGCAATTCCAAGGCATCGGCGCCGAGTTAGTGGAAAAGAATGAGACGGTAACGATATTGGCGCCGCTGGCCGGTTCACCGGCCGAAAAAACTGGGCTGAAAGCCGGTGACGTCATCGCCAAAGTTGACGGCAAATCAACCGAAGGCCAGAGTTTGGACCAGGTGGTGGGCGAAATTCGTGGCGCTAAAGGTACCGCCGTTACCCTAACGATTGTTCGCTCCAACGTTCAACAGCCTTTTGACGTTAAAATTACTCGCGACGACATCGCCGTGCCGAGTGTCAGCAGTAAGACGCTCGCCGGCAACGTCGCCTTCCTGCAGATTAACCAGTTCGGCAACGACACAGTTGGCGAAGTCCAGAAAGCCGTTACCGACTTAGCAGCCTCCAAACCCAAGGCATTGATAATTGATCTGCGCGACGATCCGGGTGGTTTTCTGGACGACGTGGCACCGATCTTCGGCGAGTTCGCGGCGCCTTCGATCGTGGTCAAAGAAAAAAGCAAAAGCGGCAAGATTACCGAGCTGCGCTCCACCGCTATTCCGGTGCTGCCGACCACGCCGATCTATGTTTTGGTCAACGGCGGCTCAGCATCGGCCGCCGAGATTCTGGCTGGCGCTTTGCAAGACTACAAACGAGCGACGTTGATCGGCGAAAAAACCTTCGGTAAGGGCTCGGTTCAAGACGTTATCGACTTGCCGGGCAATACGGCGCTGCGGATTACCATCGCCGAGTGGCTAACGCCCAACGGCCGAACCATCAACAAAACCGGTCTGCAGCCCGACGTTAAAGTAACCGACGCTAAAACCGATAGTTCAGATCCCGTGCTGGCTAAAGCGCTGGAGCTAGCCAATAAGTAAAAGTGTATAATTAAGTCCATGACAATTCTGTGGATTATTATCGCGATCGTCGTAGTTTTCTTGCTCTGGCTGGTGGCCGTTTACAATGGTTTGGTAACGCTCAAAAACCGGACCGATGAAGCCTGGAGCGACATCGACGTCCAACTCAAGCGCCGGTATGATTTAATTCCAAATTTGGTCGAGACCGTTAAGGGTATTACCAAACAAGAGCAAAAAGTCTTTACGGAAGTGACCGAAGCCCGCTCCAAAGCGATGGGCGCGACCGGCCTGGAAGATAAGGCCAAAGCCGAAAACGCGCTGTCCGGCACGCTAAAAACCTTGTTCGCCGTCACCGAAGCCTACCCCGAGCTGAAAAGTTCACAGAACTTTCTGCAGCTCCAGAGCGAAATTACCGACACCGAAGACAAAATCCAGGCCGCCCGGCGATTTTACAATGGCGAAGTCCGAGATTTGAATATCAAGATTGAAAAATTCCCCACCAGCATTTTCGCTGGGATGCTCGGCTACGCCAAGCGCGAATTCTTCGGCGTCGATTCTCCCGCCGAACGCCAACCAGTCAAAGTGCAGTTTTAAAAAACTGCCTTTAGTCTACCAACCACTGAGTTTTTCTGTTAAGCGCTGCTCGGTGCTATACTCGTGAGAGATGAGCTTAATTAGCTGGTTGTTTAGTAAATTTGGATCGGGGGATATGCTACAAAAGCATTTCCGTTACCCGGCCTTAGCCGAGGCCAACAAAGCCTTAATTTGCCTGGAGGAAGAGGTAACCAACATTAAAGACATTAGCCACGAGATGGAAATGTACAAACAGGCCCAAGCCATCACAGAAAAGAAGCGCGACCTGGCTTTTATCCCGATTTATTTTGCCCTGGAGCGCTACGTATTGGAGCACCAGCCGCCGGCCGTCAAAAACGTTTACACCCGCGAGCAAATACGAGAGAAAGTGAAAAGCCGGGTGCAACTGGACCAGATGACGCCGATGTTCCACCTTATTTTTTCGGCCGATAATGAGCAGGCCGACCATTTCCTGAAAATTGGGGCGGTAGACCTGATGCAGCTGCTGCTAACTGGCTTGGGCCAGAACCAACTGCAAGTGGTGGTGCAAAAAGCGGCTACCAATACGCCACTGGCGCTGATTAAAATTACCGACGACGGAATCCTCTTTACCGACGTTCACCCCAAGTTTCAAGCTATGACTAAAGCCGATGTAGTCGCCGCCTACCAACAGCTTTATAAGGGCCTCTACGACGAACTAAAAAGCTTTTTCGGCGAGCTGGTGGCTAAGCAGCAAGCCCTAGCGATTCGCCAAAAGTTCGAGAAGATTTACAGCGGCGGTGGCGACTTGCTGTCGCTGGTGACTAACGTTTTACCGAACGACTAAGCGGTGGGGGCCGGCTCTTGGGGAGCGGTAACGGCTGGCGTCGGGGCAGCTGGGGTTGGCGGCAGGCTGTTGGCAATACCTTGTTGGGCGGTGGTGGAGTTGTCGATCATGTAAATAATCGCCAGAGCGTAGAAGTACATATTAATCATGTACAAAAGGTCGGCGATGTCGCCGTTCCAGTAAATACCCACCGCGTCGCGGTATTGGAAGGTGAAGTCGGCGATGGTGAGAATAATTAAGTTAATCACAAACAGCCAAAGGTAGGTGTGCATTTTGCCGCCGCTAACCCGCAAAATTATGTAGGCAAATGCCAGGGTGATAGCGTCTTCGGCCGGGATAGAGACGGTCACGATCTTACCAAAGATACTTTCTACCCCACCAAGATTAGGAATGATGAAGTAGTGAAAGATCAGTGCTGCGCTGACCAGGAAGATCACGGCCGCTTCCAAAATCAGCCGGGTTTTAATGAGGGGTCGGTAAATATCGAGCAAGAGCCACGAACCCACATACATTAAGAGGGGAAAGCTCAAGAAAAGGTACTCGCCCAGCGATGGGTACGGCACGGTAATGTTGTTGTGCAAATTGTTGTAAAGCCAGTAAAACAAGCCGAGGCCGTTCAACAGCGCCCCCCAAGATAGCCAGGCAACCGAGCGTGACAGGGTGGTTTTTTTCTCCCGGCCCAAATAAACCGTTAAGAAGCCCAGAATAGCGATGAAAATGGAGGTGGAGCCGTAGAGGTTAATCCAAAAATTGGCGTTAGTATCGTGAGCCGGCAAAGTGTACAGGTAAATATCCTGAAAAACTTGAGCCAGTAGAACGACGGTAAAGAAAATAACGAGTGTTTTAGTTGAAAATATTTTGCGCATGATCCCCCTAAACCTATCGTGGCAGTGTTTTTTACGCGATGCAAGGGGGTGGGAATGGTATACTGTAACGGCAATGTACAGCCAAGTTGATGCCAATAAACGTCGGACACTCTACCTGTTTTTCTTTTTTGCGTTGGTGGTGATCGGCGTCGGCTGGGCGTTTAGCTATATCTATAATTCGCCCATCATTTTGGTGATCGCCGTTATTATTGCCGTGGTGCAAAGTTGGTTTAGCTATTATTTTGCCGACTCTGTGGCCCTGGCGGTGGCTGGAGCAGTGGAAGCGCCGGTGGCGCAGTTCCCAGAGCTTCATCACGTGGTGGAAAATTTAGCCATCACGGCTGGCCTTCCCAAGCCGCGCGTCTACGTAATCGACGACCCAGCGCCGAACGCCTTCGCCACCGGTCGCAACACCACCCACGCCGCCGTCGCGGTCACCACCGGTTTACTAGCGATTATGAGCAAAACCGAGCTGGAGGGGGTATTGGCCCACGAGCTCTCCCACGTTAAAAACTACGATATTTTAGTGATGACGGTGGCCGTTACCTTGGTTGGGGCAATCGTGCTTATTTCCGACATCTTTTTACGTTCGCTCTGGTGGGGTGGCGGTCGGCGGAGTAATAGCGATAACGATAACTCGGCTGGTTGGCTGATGATTATCGGCATTGTGTTAGCGATTTTAGCGCCAATTTTCGGCCAGTTAATTCAACTAGCCATCTCCCGCAAACGCGAGTATCTGGCGGACGCTTCCGGCGTTTTATTAACACGTTACCCAGAAGGCTTGGCTTCAGCGCTGGTTAAAATTGAGAAATTTGAAAAACCGATGCGCCGGGTTAACCGCGCCACCGCCCACTTGTTTATTAACGAGCCGTACGGTGTGGACGACGAGAAAGTTAAAGCCAACTGGTTTACCACGCTTTTTTCCACCCACCCACCGATCCAAGACCGGATTAAAAAATTGCAGGAAATGGCCTAGATCTCTTGACTAACTGCGGGAAAATTGCTAGAGTTTGCAAATAAGGAGGTGAAGAGTGAAGGCTCTCATCGTTTCGCTCTTATTATTGGGGCTTCTTGGCTGGTTACTCTGGCCTCTAATGAAAACTTACTTTCGGGATCCAACAGCAGCAACGGCTCGGTTTGGCTCTCGCGATGATATCCAAAATCTGCTGAACGCAGCCAACGACTATTGTACGTCCTATCAAGAGCTTGATCGGCGGCTGGAAGAATTTCGGTTAAAGTACGGCTTTAACGAGGACGACCGAGACTTCAACGACATCATGGCAGCTGTTTTCCGGGAATACTTTCACAGTCATCCCGACCGACATCCCGGCTTAGCTTAAGGCTAGGCCGCTTTTTTTTAACTCGAGCAAAAAGTATGATAAAAACGATGACTAAACCAGAAGCCGAGTCCCGGGCGCGGAAGTTGCGCGAAGTAATTAACGGCTTACGCTACCGCTATCACGTGCTGGATGATCCGGAGGTAACGGACGAGATTTACGACTCGCTGACCAGCGAGCTCAAGCAAATTGAGGCTGAGCACCAGGATTTAATCACACCGGATTCGCCGACCCAACGGGTTGGCGGCGCACCCAGCCCGAAGTTTCGCAAAGTTACCCACGAAACGGTCATGCTCTCGCTCGATGACGTTCACGGCGACGACGAGCTCCTGGCTTGGGAGACCAAAATCGCCAAGTATTTAGGCGCCAAAAAACTCGGTCCGTTTTATGCCGAGTTGAAAGTGGACGGTTTAGCGATGTCTTTGCGTTACGAAGGTGGTGTTCTGGTTCAAGCGGCGACGCGCGGCGACGGGCAAGTGGGCGAAGACGTGACGCGCAATATTTTAACCATTCATAGCATTCCGTTTCAGGTAAAACCGCCCAAAGCCATCGGCGGCAACTTTGAGGTTCGCGGCGAAATTTACTTACCAAAAAAGCCGTTTGAAGAACTCAATAAACAACGAGCCAAAGCTGGCGAGCCGCTGTTTGCTAACCCCCGTAACGCCTCGGCCGGCGCCGTCCGGCAGCTCGACCCGGCGATTACTGCCCAAAGGTCGCTGGCCTTTATGGCCTACAGCTTACTTGGGCCAGCCCTTACCACCCACCAAAAAGAGCACGAAATCTTGATGGCGATGGGCTTTGTCACCGACCAGCACGCTCAACTGGTTGGCGACGTTCAGGAATTGATCGCTTTTGCTGCCAAAATGCAGACCGAGCGTGATCGCTTGCCGCTTCAAGTGGACGGCGTGGTGGCAACGCTCAACGACACCAATACGTTTCGCCGCGGCGGCGTCATTGGCAAAGCCCCGCGCGGCGCCGTTGCTTACAAATGGCCAGCCGAAGAGGTGACCACCAAGCTTAAAGATATTCTCATTCAAGTTGGCCGGACTGGGACGCTGACGCCAGTGGCTGACCTCGAGCCGGTGGTGGTGGCTGGCTCCACCGTTCACCGGGCGACGCTCCACAACGCCGACGAGATCGAGCGGAAAGGCATTCTGATCGGCGACACGGTGATTTTGCGCAAAGCCGGCGACGTGATTCCGGAAGTAGTCGGGCCGATTAAAGAACTGCGCACCGGCCAGGAAAAAAAGTTCAAATTTCCCAGCAAATGCCCGGTTTGTGGCTCGCCGGTGGAGCGAATCGGCGCCGAGGTCGCCTACCGCTGCACCAACCCCGATTGTTACGGCTCGCTCTTATTGCAGCTGCGCCATTTCACCAGCAAAAACGCGCTCGACATTGTTGGTCTCGGCCCGAAAGTGATCGACGCGCTTTACGACGCCGAACTGATCCGTGACCAAGCCGATATTTTCCACCTCAAAGCCGACGATATCGCCCAATTAGAGCGCTTTGGCGAATTGTCGGCCAGCAATATTATCCGGGCGATTAACGATAAACGAAAAATTAGCCTGCCGCGCTTTATTTATGCTCTCGGCATCCGCCACGTCGGCGTGGAGACGGCCCAGGCCCTTGCCCAACACTTCTTATCGATTGAAAAACTCCGTCAAGCCAACCTAGAACAGCTCCAAAAAGTGCCGGATATCGGACCGGTGGTAGCCGAAAGCGTCGCCAATTATTTTAAAACCAAACCAAAACAAGAGTTACTTGATCAATTAATTGAAGAAATAACTCTAGAAAAGATGACGCCGCCGAAAAAAGGTCCGCTATCCGGCCAATCGATCGTTATTACCGGCACGCTGGAATCGATGGGTCGCCAAGAGGCCCAAGCCAAAGCCCGGGCCGCTGGCGCCGACGTTAACGATTCAGTTTCCAAAAACACCTCGTACGTGGTGGTGGGCGCCAACCCCGGCTCCAAAGCCGACAAAGCCAAAAAGCTTGGGGTGAAAATCTTGAGTGAAGCAGGGTTCTTGCGGCTAGTCGGTTGACTTTTCAGTCAAAAACCAGTACAATTACCCCAACAAACCGTGATGGCACGGCAGGGAGATTAACTTGGCAAGAAAAGTGATAATGACGATCATTGTTCGGAAGAAGGTAACAGATGACGTTCCATCGATTAATGTTTACAACATTTCGATGAAAAATGTGCGGAGTGAGGAAGGGGCTACATTTGGAAGCCTTGGTGAATGTGTTGCGTTCCTCAAAGGTGCTTCTATGGCTTCCCGCTTCGTCGGAAAACACGATCTAGGCGATGCGTTTATCGGTGAGCTGAACTTCAGGGCTGGTAGCAAGGCCGGTTATCATCGGAGCATGGTGGTATTCGACAATGGCGGCGCCACGTTTGAAGATTTGGACGACTTAGACGAACCAAAAAAGTGTTGAAGGATGTGGTATCGACCGCCGGAGTAATTCGGCGGCTTTTTTAAAAACCGCCGGAGCGGTTAGGGCTGGTAGAAGATGCAAGTCATCAGTACGACGGTGAAGGCGAGGGTGAAATAAACGAACAATCGCCAGAAGCGATTGAGCTTACCGTTGCTGCCAATGACCGCCATCACGCTAATGACGGCACAAATGACGTCGAGAATAAGCAACAGCCGGGTGATTAGAGCCATTAGACCTCTTAAGGAACGATGAGATAAGCTGAGCGTACCAATTCGCTCGCAAAATTCTAGCATTGAGCGAAGAGGGACGGGTTGGTATACTCGTTCCAGATATGTCTGAACTCTCTGCCGCCGAAATTGCTCATTTGGCCAAGTTGGCCAGAATCCGTCTGAGCACCGAAGAACAAAAAAGTTTGAGCCAGGAATTGCCGAAAATTGTGGAATTTGTGGAGCAGCTGCGAGCGGTCAAATTGGATGACAGTTTAGCTGGAGCCGAACCGGCAGAATTAGAAAGTTTGCGGCCGGATGAAGTGAGCGGCGAGCGGTTAAGTGTGGAGCAATTAAAGAACTTAGCGCCCGACTGGCGAGACGGCCAAAACGTCGTGCCGGCGGTTTTCGGCGAGGTAGCAGATGAAGGATAGCTTGTCTTCGACAAACTTTTTCGGTCACGACAAGAGCGACAAGGTCGTTCCCTCAAATAGATACAACGCTTTTTTATACCCAGAGCTAACGCCACTCACACCACCCTTCGACTCGCAGAGCCTCGCTCAGGGTGACGGCAATCTCACTGGCGTAAAAATTGCCGTCAAAGACAATATTGCTGTCAAAGATTGGCCGCTGACGGCTGGCTCGAAAATCTTGGAAGGTTATATTTCGCCGTACGACGCCACTATCATTCAACGCCTAAAAAAAGCTAGGGCGACGTTAGTCGGTAAAACCAACCTTGATGAATTTGCGATGGGCTCTTCCACCGAGAATTCAGCTTTTGGCCCGACGAAAAACCCCTGGGACACCTCAAGGGTGCCGGGCGGTTCGAGCGGTGGCTCGGCGGCGGCGGTGGCGGCCGGTCTCTGTGATGTCGCTCTTGGCTCCGATACCGGCGGCTCGATCCGCCAACCAGCCGCTTTCTGCGGCGTTACCGGCCTCAAACCCACCTACGGTGCCGTCTCGCGCTACGGTTTAGTGGCTTTAGCTAGCTCGCTTGACGTTATCGGCCCGTTGGCCCGCAGCGCCGCCGATGTGGAGAAAGTTTTTGCCGCAATTTGTGGCAAAGATGACAATGATCAAACGACCATCGATTACAGCTACAAACCAACGGAAATTGACTTCAAAAAGCTGAAAATCGGCCTGCCTAAGGAGCTTTGGGAGTTAGATATCGACCCGGAAGTAAAAAAACTGAACGACGAGTTTGTAGCCTGGCTGAAAACCAAAGGCGCAACCGTTACTGAAGTAACGCTGCCCGCCACCGCCCACGCCCTACCAGCTTACTGCGTTATTTTGCCGGCTGAAGCCTCGGCCAATTTGGCGCGTTATGATGGCATCCGTTACAAAAAAAGTGAGCGGCAGAGCGGCCAATTACTTGAGACTTATTTTGACACTCGGGCTAATTTTGGCGCCGAGGTAAAAAGGCGGATCTTGCTGGGCACGTTCGCGCTTTCTGTCGGCCATTACGACGACTATTATCAGTTAGCCGTGAAAGTGGCGGCTCAAATCAAAAAAGAGTACGCCGAGGTTTTCCAAAAAGTGGACGTTTTAGTTAACCCAACTACCCCAACGCCCGCTTTCAAGTTTGGTGAAAAGGCCAAAGATCCGGTAGCGATGTACCAATCAGACCTACTGACTGTTTCCGCTAACCTGGCCGGTGTACCGGCGTTGTCGTTGCCAGCTGGTTTTACCGGAGACAACTTACCCATTGGCGGCCAGCTGACGGCCAGTTGGAAAAAAGATAACCTCCTACTAACCATCGCCAAAGAGTATCAAAAAGAAACCGATTGGCACGAAAGGAAACCGAACTGATGGGAAAAAGAGCGCGGGAGAAAAAACTAGCGAAAGTTGAGCAATTTGTTGAGGAAAAACAGCTGATTGAAACCCGCCGGCGCGAGCGGCTAGCCCCGGTCTACGTGATGACCCGCAAGCTGGCCGTTACCTTGCTGGTAACGATCGTTTTACTCTATGTCGGCGTTCTCATTAACCATCATTTGCCTGGGATTACCGAGCGGCTACTGAAGAGGGGTTTATAGTGGGCTTTTGGCAGAACTTATTTGGTGGCGGGGGTAGCAAAGGTGGCTTGCGGAAAGTGGATTGGCTAGCCGTCGAGGGCAAAGTTCGAGCGATCGACGCGATGGCCGCTTCCCGCGACCAAGCGACGATGAAGCAACTGATTATTCAAGCTGACGTGCTAGTGGATTCGATTCTCAAGGAAGGCAGCGTCCGCGGCGCGACGATGGGCGAGCGCTTGAAAACCCTCCGGCCAAAAATGGACAATATGGCGTACAAACACCTTTGGCAGGCCCATATTAAACGGAACGAATTGGTTCACGACCATGGCGCATTTGTGGCCGACTGGGAGCGCGACCAATTCTGGCGGTATTTTAAAGAAGGGATTAGCGCTTTGAGAGGGCTGCGATAATGGAATGCGCAATATTCAATACTCAAGTGACAAATAATAATCAATTACTTAAATATTTAAACATTAAACATTATTTGCAACTTAATTATTGGTTATTGAAAGTTATTTCAGGAGGCCTTCATGGCTGACTGGCAGCTGACCGTCGGGATGGAGATCCACGTCGAACTGGAAACCAAAACCAAGATGTTTTGCGGTTGCCCGAACGATCCGTTTGGAACGGAGCCTAATATCTACGTCTGCCCAATTTGTTACGGCTTGCCCGGAGCACTGCCGCTCATCAACAAAGAAGCGGTGGCGATGGTCACTCGGTTTGGTCAGGCGATTAATGCTGAGATTCCGGCCGATACGTTCTGGGCTCGAAAGAACTATTTTTACCCGGATTTACCGAAAGGCTACCAGGTTTCCCAGATGAGTTTGCCGCTGGTTCAGGGCGGGAAGATCAGTATTGATGGCACCGATTACCATTTGAATCACGCTCATTTGGAGGAAGATGCAGGGAAATTAGTCCACTCGGCCGATAACACTCATTCGCTCGTCAATTACAACCGAGCCGGCGTACCGCTTCTCGAAATCGTCACCGAACCGGATTTCCATTCCAGCGAAGCCGCCAAACGTTTCTGCCAAGAGCTTCAACGAATTATGAGAAGCCTGAAAATTTCTTCAGCCGACATGGAAAAGGGCCAGATGCGCTGCGAAGCTAACATCTCTGTAAGTAAAAAGTTAGAAGGTAAAAGTGAGAAGTTGGGGACAAAAGTCGAGGTCAAGAATATTAATTCTTTTCGAGCCGTTGAGAAGGCAATAAATTACGAATTTGAGCGTCAAACCAAAGCCCTCGAAGCCGGCGAAACTATTCATGGTGAAACCCGTGGCTGGGACGACCCGAAAGGCCAAACCTTTGCAATGCGAACCAAAGAAACCGGCGCTGATTACCGCTATTTCCCGGAGCCAGACTTACCGCGAGTGAAAATTACCCTGGGCGCAGCGGCCAGCCATCAACTGCCCGACGACCGCCGGAAAGCCATTGAAGCCCTCGGTGCGCCCAGCGCCATCGCCACGGCCCTAGTGGATAAAGACCTCGACGAGAATATTTTAGAACTGGACAAACTCGCGCCAAAATTGGCCAAAGAAGCGGCTCATTTGCTACTGGAGATGCCCAATTTCGCCAAACTTTCGGTCATCGACCAAGTAAAAATACTCGAAGCCAAACAACAAAACGGCTGGACCAAAGAGATTTTCGCCCAAGTGATCGAGCGGGTCACGGCGGTCGGCAAAACGGTCGAACATATTTTGCCAGAATTCGCCCAAGCCGAAGATTTTGGCGCCGTCATCCAAGAAGTGCTTGCCGCCAATCAACCCGCTATCACCGACTTTAAAAGCGGCAAAGAAGCTTCGTTCAACTTCTTGGTCGGCCAAGTGATGGCTGCCACCAAAGGCCGGGCCAACATCCAAACCGTCCGCACCGAACTTCAAAAAGCACTTAATTAACCACTGATCTCTGCGCTGTAGCCTGCTATACTGAGCTCAGGTTCGGAGGTTGCACATGAAAAGAATCGGCACGTTCTTACTTTGTCACACAGTTGGTGTTTTCATCTTTTTCGCTTTGATAAACGCTTTTGCCCCCATTAAGACCGTTATTTGGATCAACGACCGTGTGGCCTCAACGTTCTTCGGTTCAATCCCGATAGTAATTCTCATCCAATACTTTCGTGGTCGCATATCAAAGAGGGGAAATCCACAGCTGCGGATAATAAGGGGTGGTAACTAATGTTTTGCTTCTACAAAAGCGAAGAACCCGTGTGTATTTGCTGGCAAAAACTCGGCCGGTTTCTGGGTTGGTGGAGTGTTATCTATTGGACGCCAGTCCTTTGGTTCGCTCAAAAATTGGCAGTAAAGCCGGAAATCGCGCTCATCCATTTCTTTGTCTTCGGAGCCCTAGCGCTTATCTTCGTTCATGATTGGCTGAAGTCCACTCCCGCCGGGTAACCCCCGGCTTTTTTCTTACAATTTTTCCAGCCAAATTTTGCTACAGTAAGTATATGCAGTTCACGTCGTTTGCCGACAGTCTTTTCCGCATCGGCATAAATGCCTGGGACAAATTACCGCAGCTTTTGCTAACGCTGATTATCGGTTATTTATTCATCAAGCTCATTAAAGCGGTGCTACACGGGGCAATTAAAGTAACCCACGCCAATACCTCGATGAAGGGGATTTTAATTTCTGTCATTGATGTGGCGCTCTGGATTTTCCTGATCGCAGCCTTACTTCAGCAAGTTGGGTTGACCCAAATCTCGTTGGCCTTATCGGGCAGCGTGGCGATTGCCGGCATTGCGATTTCGGTGGGGTCGAGCGCCTTCGTCCAAGACTTGGTGGCCGGTTTATTCTTGGCTCAAGACAAAGATTTTAACACCGGCGATATTATTAAGGTCGGTGAAATCATGGGGCGAGTGGAGCGGATGGACGCCCGGAAAATTCGCCTCCGCGATGAAGAAGGCAATCTCCATATTTTCCCCAATTCGATGTTAGACAAAGAAGCCTGGGTGGTGTTACAAAAGAAGAACGGAGGAAAATGAGCAGCACTGACTGGATTAACACGTTAACGATTTTGGTTCTGATCGTATTTTTGGTGGCCGGTGTGCTATTGGTAATAGTGCTATATCGCGCCAACCGTTGGCTCTATAAACTCGACCACTTGAACGAAACCGCTCGGCAATTTGTGAAAGAGATCGTCCCGGCCATCGTCAATATGGGCACAATTAGCGTGGCGGTTCAGTCAATTCTCAGGACAGTATCGGAACATTTACACGAGCTGCGAAAAAACCAGAAAGGCAAATAACAGGATGAATTGGGACTGGAAAAAACGCTGGCCGGCTTATGTTGCGACGTTGCTCGTGGTTTTTATTGTAGGGGCGATTGCCACGTTGGCGGTTTTGTATTTTCTTTCGGCGACCCCCAGCGGTGAGGCGCTCCGCACGCGGCTTGGCCTGAACAACTTCAAAACCTTCACCATTTCTACTAACAAAAACCAGACGATTAACGTTCAAGAATCGTCGCAGGTTATTGATACGGCCAAAAACGTCTCGCCGTCGGTTGTCAGTATTACAGCCACCGGCCAGGCTCAAACTAATCTTTTCTCGATCAACGGTTTGAGCAGCCAGCCGTCAAAAGTGGCCGGTAGTGGTTTTATCGTCACCAGTGACGGTTTGATCGCCACCAACAAACACGTCGTTACCGGCAACGCCGGCTTCAAAGTGACCACCAGCGACGGCAAGACCTACGACGCCACGGTGGCCGCGACCGACCCCGTCATCGATTTTGCCCTGCTAAAAATTACGGCCCACGGTTTGCCAGTGGTGGACTTTGGTAATTCCGACGACGTCCAAGTTGGCCAGTGGGTGGTGGCGATCGGCAACGCTCTTGGCCAGTACCAAAATACGGTGACTGTTGGGGTAATTTCTGGGCTTAACCGCCAAGCCAGCCCGGCCGATGAAGCGACCGGCGCCACCGAATCGCTAGATAATTTAATCCAAACCGACGCCGCTATTAACCCTGGTAACTCTGGCGGGCCGTTATTAACGCTCGGCGGCCAAGTGATCGGTATCAATACCGCCATTGCTGCTTCCGCCCAGAGCCTAGGCTTCGTTACGCCGTCTAACGAAATTCAAAAATCCCTAGCTTCTTACACCAAAAACGGCAAAATTTTGCGGGCCTTTATCGGTGTTCAGTACGAGCCGTTGACAGCGACCTTAGCGAGCACGCTCGGTTTGACGGTCACTGACGGCGCCCTGATTAAAGCGGTCACTGGCGCGCCGGCCCAAGCCGCCGGCTTGCAGGTGAACGATGTGATAACGAAAGTGAATTCGGACGCCGTTACCCAGAGCAATCCGCTGTCAAAAATTATCCGTTCTCACGACCCCGGCGAGCAAATAACACTGACGATTCTTCGCAACAAAACCAGCCAAACGGTGAAACTTACCCTCGGCACCCTCGGGAATTAAAAAAGCATCCAAGCTATTGATTTTTAGTGGTATCCATTGTAAGATACTCCCAGTTCCTTGGAGGAAAACGCACATGTCAGAAAGAGATACTGAGCCGATGGAAAATCAGGCACCGATTGTTAAGTTGGTGAGGGCGATTTTGGACCAATCAATTGTTGATGGGGCAACCAAAATCTGCCTCACACACACCAAAACGTCTTTGCGGATCGACTTTTTCATCGAAGGCTCGTGGAAAGAAGCTATCACGGTTCCCAAAAACCTTCAGAATCCGTTCACTCGGCGCCTCGAAATAATGGCGGAAATCAGTACCGAACCAAAGAGGCTGCCACACGAGGGCACGATCCCTTGGGAACACGGTCAAGGGAAGTTCAACTTTCGAGTTCTCGCCATTTCCGCCCACGGAGGGGATGTGTTGCTACTCGAACGGCTTACCGAGTCTGCTGATTAGTCGGCGGACAGCAAATTTTACCCCGCTAATACCGGGGCTTTTTTATTCGGGCGTGATAAACGCGAATCGATCGAAGCCGGCCAGGTCTTTCTCAATCTCTACTTCGTGATCTGGTAGATGTTGGGCGACCAACTCTTTGACCGGTTGGCCGTGGGTGTGCCAAAACTCCAAGGCGACAATCCCGTAATCACTCAAAAACGGTTTAATTTGCTCGAGAAAAGGCGTGATATATTTCAGGCCGTCATCGCCAGCATCAATCGCCACCATCGGCTCCCAATCGAGAATTTGATCAGACACAAAATCAAGTTTTGGTGACGGTACGTACGGTAAGTTAGCCACAATAACGTCGTATTTGGCTGGCGGCACTTGGTCAAACAGGTCGCTTTCTACAATGGTAATATCGACTTTCAGGCGCTGGGCGTTTTCTTGGGCTAATTCGAGGGCTTCTTCGCTGACGTCGGTGGCGGTGATTTCAGCCTGCGGGAAGTATTTTTTCAAGGCGATGGCGATCGGGCCAGCCCCGGTTCCGATCTCCAAGAACTTACCGCGCTCCACTTTGTGGTCGCGAACGCGGCGAATTAACAGCTCAACTAACTGCTCTGTTTCGGGCCGGGGGATGAGAGCGCGTTTGTCACTTAAAAACGCCCAGCCCATAAAATTTTGATCGCCAACTATATACGCCACCGGTGCGCCCTTCAGGCGCGTCTCAACTGCTTCGGCCAACTGTTCCTCGGCGGCCGGGTCGATATTGTCTTCGTAACGGTTGTAAAGATTAGTCGTGTCCAGGTTTAGAATATGGGACAAAAAAATCACGGCTTCGCGCTCGCCGTGAACGTAGCCGTTATCTTCCAGTGTCGCGGCGGCCGTTTTAACAGCCTGTTCAACCGTCATCGGTAGAATAGCCAATAATTAATATTCAAGTTGCAAATAATACTTAAGTAAAAAATATTTAATTGACTATTAATCATTTGATTATTATTTGTAATTTAATTATTGAATATTATTACTTCTCGTCGATTCCCAAATTAGCTTCTTGGAGGGCGGTGATCATCGGGTCGAGTTCGCCGTCCATCACCGCGTCGATGTTGTGCCAACTTTTGTTGATGCGGTGGTCGGTAATCCGGCTTTGGGGGAAATTGTAGGTGCGGATTTTATCGGAGCGGTCGCCGGACTTAATCATATCGCGGCGAGCAGCGCCGACGCTTTGCTCTTGCTTTTCTTGCTCTAATTCCCAAATCCGGGAGCGCAGAACGCCCATCGCTTTTTCCTTATTTTTTAACTGCGATCGGCCGTCTTGGCAGGTGACAACAATGCCGGTGGGGATATGGGTGAGGCGAACGGCTGAGTCGGTGGTGTTAACGCCCTGGCCGCCGTGGCCACCGGAGCGGTAAACATCAACCCGAATTTGATCCGGCCGGAGCTGAACGTCAACTTCCCGGGCTTCTGGCAGAACGGCAACGGAGACGGCGGAAGTATGAATACGGCCGGATTTTTCGGTTTTTGGCACCCGTTGAACGCGGTGGACGCCACCCTCAAAGCGAAGTTTGGCGTAGGCTTGTGGGCCCTTGATTTGGGCGACGATCGACTTAACGCCGCCGAGTTCCGAGAAATTGTGGTCTAAAAGTTCGATCTGCCAGCCTTGCCGCTCGGCGTAACGCTGATAGGCCCGGAAAAGCTCACGAGCAAACAATTCGGCTTCGTCGCCACCGGTGCCGGCTCGAATTTCTAGAATGGCATTACGTTGGTTAATCGGGTTGGCGGCATCGATCTCGCGCTTGAGTTTGGCAATTTCCTCAAGCGCCAAGGCTTTAATATCCTGGTCGTCGGTTTCCGCGAGCAGTTGCTCTGCCTCCACTAATTTTTGCTCTAACTCTTTGAGCATTACAGGTTTATTTTACCAGAAATAGGCACAGAAGTCAGCTGGCTTATAAAAAGTCCCGCCAAAACGGCGGGCGGTGATGGCCGGGCTAATACCAGCCTCGATAGGGTTTAATCTCGATGACGGGTTCTGACATCGGAAAGGACTGGTAATAGCTTTTCGGTGGTTCTGGTCGTGCCAGGAACTGGCGAAGCTTCTCGGGATCAATGATCGGCTTTGGTTGCGGGGTTTTAACTAGGGATGTGCGACGAGCCATTAGATACCTCCAATCGATCTTGTTTTACATTAGCACTTAATACTGATTAATGTCTTGAAGAAAAAATCCTCTTCTGGTACAATTTATCTACAGTTTCATGAAGAAAGATATCCATCCAACCTACTATCCCAAGGCCATTGCCACCTGCTCGTGTGGTAATACTTTTGAAATCGGCGCAACGGTGCCGGAGCTGCGTTTGGAAATCTGCTCCAATTGCCACCCGCTTTACACCGGTAAAACCAAGGTCATGGACATCGCCGGCCGCGTCGATCGCTTTAAAGCCCGGCTCGAGAAAACCGAAGCGAAACAAGGAGCGAAAAAGTAAATGCCAGTTCCAACCCTTTTAGAACTTGCTGAATCCGGCGCCCACTTCGGCCACCACAAATCGATGGTTTACCCGAAGGCCCAAGGCTACATTTACAGTATTAAAAATAACGTCGCCTTAATTAACCTGGAGCAAACCCAGGACGCCATTAGCCGAGCCCAGAAAGTGATTGGCGGCGCTTTAGCAAATAATCAAACAGTTCTTTTTGTGGGCACCAAACGTTCCACCCGTGAAGCCACCAAGGCCGTGGCCGAAAGTGTTAATTCGCCGTACATCACCGAGCGGTGGTACGGCGGCACGCTAACTAATTTTTCGACGATGCTCGGCAACATTAAAAAGATGAACGAGATCGAAGCGTTTTTGGCTACTGAGGCAGCCAGCAAGCTAACCAAGAAAGATCGGTTAGTAAAAGAAAACCAGTTTAAGCGTTTACACCGCTTTCTCGGCGGCTTGGCTAAGGTAACCAAACTACCAGACTTAATTGTTTTAGCCACCGCTTCCAACGACAATATCGCTATTCAAGAAGCGAACCAGCTCAGTATTCCGGTTTTGGCGATTACCGATACCGACATTAACCCGGCCAAAATTACCTACCCAATTCCGGCCAACGACGACGCACCACGGGCGGTTGAATTAATTTTGCGCGCGATCGTGGAAATGCCAGCGGGGGAGAAAATCCCAAGCACCAAATCCCAAATTCCAAACAAAGGGGAAGAAGTAGAAGAAATTACCAAAGAAGAAAAACCGAAGAAAGTGACCAAAGCTAAAGTCGCCACTAAACCAAAAGCCGAAAAGAAACCAGCTAAAAAAGTTGTCGCCAAAAAGGAGAAAAAATAATGACCGTAACAGTCGATCAAATTAAGAATCTCCGGGCTAAGACCGGCCTCGGTATTCACGACGTTAAAAAAGCCTTAGAGGAAAGTAACGGCGACGAAACCAAGGCCATCGCTTGGTTGAAGGAAAAGGGCCTCTCAACCGTGGCCAAGAAATCCGACCGCGCCACTTCCCAGGGTTTGATCGATGTTTATACTCATAACGGCCGGATCGGCGCAATGGTCGAAGTCAACTGCGAAACCGATTTTGTCGCCCGCAACGCCGACTTCAAGGCCTTTGTTCACGACCTCGCCCTCCAAATTTGCTCCATGGACCCAGAAAATGTTGAAGAATTACTGAAACAAGACTTTTTCAAAGAGCCTGAAAAAACGATTCAGGATTTACTGAACGACACTATTACCAAAATCGGTGAAAACATCAAAATCTCGCGTATCTCTCGTTTCGAACTCGGCGCGTAAAAAACCGCCGATCAATCGGCGGAGGTTTCAGGCGAGTTTAGAAAAAACAAAAGCAGTTGCTCGGGCGAAGGCGTGACAGTGAGTGACCGTGAAGTAAAGGATAACTTCGGCGTACAGCTCCCGAAGACGATCCATGTCTTCGGCCCAAAATATCAGTGGCTCAGCCTTTTCTGCCCACTTTCCCCCCAGATTGAAGGCCATTTGACTATTGGCATGAAGCAGAATGATCTCGCCTAAATTGGCCAAGTCTTCAAAAAACATGAGCGAAGGCGGGTCTTCTGCCGGGGTCTCGCCGTTAACCAACCTAAACCCGAATTCAATCTGCTTTTTAACGTCCGAAGCCAATTTCAGCCCGATACTTCGTAGGGCCGTTTTTGATATATTCATGAGCAAACCTCCAAAGCGATACTTGGATTATAGGATAATAAACCTGAGAATTCAATGGTGAACGGCCAGCTTTTCTGGTAAATTACAGCTATGCAAACCAGCGCTCAAGTGAAAACCAGCATGCAACAAACCCTCTCGGTTTTGGAAGAGGATTTACGGACGCTTCGGCCGGGGCGAGCGTCGGCCGACTTAGTGGGGACGTTGCCGGTGAGCGCCTACGGCAGTAACACACCACTCCAACAGGTGGCCAGCATCTCGGCTAACGAGCAGGGTCAATTGATTATCGCGCCGTGGGATAAAGCCGTTGTTGGGGCAGTGGAAACAGCGATCCGCGATAGCCAGCTCGGTTTTTCAGTCATTAACGAAGGCCATCAACTCCGGCTGAGTCTGCCGCCGATGAGCCAAGAGCGCCGGCAAGAATTCGTCAAACTAACCCACCAAAAAGGCGAAGCCGCCCGGATCCGGCTGCGGCAACTGCGCGGCGACGCTATCCAGGAAGCAACCAAAGCCAAAGCCGCTGGGACGGTGCGCGAAGACGAACTTAATCGCCTGACCAAAGAGCTGAACGAACTAATCGACGAGTTTAACGGCAAGGTCAAGACGGCCGTGGAACAAAAAGAAAAAGAACTTTTGACGACCTAATGCTCATCACCCTCCTGGTTTTTTTGGCGATTATCGCCCTTTTGGTGTTTGTTCACGAGCTTGGCCATTTTTTGGTGGCCAAATGGAACGGGGTGGTGGTGGAAGAGTTTGCTTTTGGTTTTAAACCCCGAATTTGGGGCAAAAAAATCGGCGAAACGTTTTACGCTATTAACGCCGTGCCGCTGGGCGGTTACGTGAAAATGCTCGGCGAAGGCGACGATGCTGCTGGCCCCGGTTCGTTCAAAAGCAAAACGATTTTCCAGCGTTTTCAGGTGATGGTGGCCGGCGCCGTGATGAACCTGTTGCTCGGCTGGGTATTGCTAACGATTTTGTTCTGGGTTGGCTTCCAGCCGCTGTTTCCGGGCGTTGCCAAAGACCCGTTTGTCCACCAAACCTCAACCGTTTTGGTGACCGGTGTGAGCGCCGGTTCGCCAGCCCAAACCGCTGGGCTGAAAGCTGGTGACCAGATCGTTGCCATTAACGGGGAAAAATCGGCGACGGCCCAAGAATTTATCGCGAGCGTCGGCAGCTTTTTGGGCCAACCAGTTAACCTGACTGTTAAAGAAAATAACGTCGCTAAAACAGTCGTCGTGACGCCGCGAGTTCATCCGCCAGCCGGCCAAGGGGCGATCGGGGTGGCCCTCACCTCCAGCGGCAACGTCAAAGCCGGCCTCTTGGCTGCGCCAGCGGCTGCCATCTACGAAACTGGTCGGATTATCGGCTTGTCGGTGGCTGGTTTCGGCCACTTTGTGGCGACGTTAGTGGCTCATCAACGCGTTTCGCAGGACGTCACTGGTTTAGTGGGTGTGGGAGTGCTGACTGGTGTAGCCAGACGGCTCGGCCTCACCTACTTAGCCCAGTTAGTGGTAATGATCACCATCGGCCTCGGGGTGATTAACTTACTGCCGATATTACCGTTGGACGGCGGCCAGATTGTGGCGTTGGGGTACGAAAAAGCGGCTGGCCGGCCGTTAAACGAAAAGCAGCTCAATGCCTTGGTGGCTATTGGCTTAGGGATTGTTCTGCTCCTGTTTGTGGTCGTTACTTACAAAGACATTGTTCGCTTCAATATTTTCCAAAGGATATAAATGCGATTTTCCCACTTTTTTGCCCACACCAAACGCTCCGCCGCCGCGCAAGACAGCGTTAACGCGTACTTACTCGATAAAGCCGGCTACGTTAGCCAGGTGGCGGCCGGGGTTTACGCAATGTTACCGCTCGGCTTGCGCTCGATCCAGAAAATTGAGCAGATCGTTCGCGAAGAGATGAACGCGATCGGCGCCAGTGAGTTGTCGCTTTCGGCTTTACAGCTCAAAAGCACCTGGGAGAAAGCCGGCCGCTGGGCCGACCCGAATTTTCGGGAGATTCTTTACTACGACCAAGACGCCGATATGGCCCTGGCTCCGACCCACGAAGAGCCGATGACCGGTCTGGTGAAGGAAGCCGTTCAGTCGTACCGCGATCTGCCGGTTTTAACCTACCAATTTCAAACGAAATTCCGCAAAGAACTCCGAGCCAAAAGCGGTTTGCTGCGCGGCCGAGAGTTCCGGATGAAGGATTTATATAGTTTTCATCCTGACGAAGCCAGCCATAACGATTTTTACGAGGTTTGCGCGGCTGCCTACCTGAAAATTTTTGAACGGATGGGTTTGGACGCTTATCGGACTAAAGCCAGCGGCGGGATATTTACCGATAAATTTTCCGACGAATTCCAGGTAATTTGCCCGACCGGTGAAGACGAAATCTTAGTGGATCACAAAACTAAAACTGGCTTCAACCAAGAGGTGGAAGACCAAGTGCCGGCCGCCAAAAAAGGTAAACTCGAGCGAGTGAAGGCGATTGAGGTGGGTAATATCTTTCCACTCGAAACTAAATATTCTAAAGCGTTTGATTTACAGTTTCTCGATGAAAAAGGCGAACGACACTACCCGATTATGGGCGCCTACGGCATCGGTATCTCGCGTCTGCTAGGGACGCTGGCGGAAATTTACAACGACGATAGCGGTCTCAAACTACCCCGAGCGGTGGCGCCGTTTGACATCTATCTGATCGACTTAACGGAAGGGAAGATGGGGGTTGAGCTGCATGACAAGTTGGAAAAGGCCGGTTACGAGGTGCTGCTGGATGACCGAGCCAAGGGTGCTGGCGAAAAAATGATCGATGCCGATCTGATCGGCTGCCCGATTCGTCTGGTTTACAGCCCAAAAACCGCTGAAAACGGTGAAATAGAGTTGAAAGTTCGGGCGACCGGCGAAGTGAAGCGGATTAAACTCGACGATTTACTGCCCGTCCTTGGGAAAAGTCTGTTGTGATTT
>DATIHX010000008.1:0-173876 GCA_035480235.1 Saccharimonadales bacterium (SeqCode) | reverse complement strand
TTTTTACCTAGCTACGCTAGGTCTATGCCGCAACTGCGCCAAAACATTATTACCGGTGAGTGGGTGGTGATCGCGCCGGAACGGGCCAAGCGACCGAGCGATTTTGCTTCCGCCGCCGCCCTCAAAGGTCAACTCAAAACCGATTGCGTTTTTTGCGTCGGCAGCCAAATTTATAGAGAGCAAAACTTGAAAAAATTTGAGACGGAGCACATTTACGTCATCCCGAATTCCTACCCAGCTTTTTTGGAGGATCCGCACGCGTCTAGTGGCCGGAGCTACCCGGTCGAGGACGGCTTTTACATCGGGCGGCCGTCGACGGGCGGCCACGACGTGATTATTATCAAAAGCCACGATCACGATCTGCTCTCCCTAGACGAGGCGATTATCGGTGAAATGCTATTGGTCGGCCAACGTCGTTACCAATACTGGCGGCGCGACCGGTTGGTTAATTACTCGATGCTCATTTATAACCACGGCGTCCAAGCCGGCGCTTCGATCGCTCATCCCCACGCCCAACTTTTTGCTAGTGCCATCATCCCCAACCAAGTCTCCCGCGAGTTGGCCGGCACCCAGCGCTATTACGAGTCGCACGGCGGCTGCGTTTACTGCGATATTATCGCTCACGAACTAAAACAAAAGATTCGAGTGGTTGAAGAGACCGCCGACTTTGTGGCTTTCGCCTTCTACGCCGCTCGTTTTCCTTTTGAAGTTTGGATTCTTCCCAAAAAACACGTTGCCGCTTTCGAAGAAGAACCGGAAATGATGGTTAAGGCAGCCGGCGGCATTTTGCACAACGTTTTGCGGCGCCTAGGCAGTGTTTTGCGGCAGCCGGCGCTGAATTTCTTTATTCATGACGCTCCGACCAGCACCCATAACGGCCGGTCGCATTACCACTGGCATATCGAAATTGCCCCGCGCGTCTCCACCTACGGCGGCTACGAACTCGGTAGCGGCACGATTATCGACGTGATGAGCCCGGAAGACGCGGCGAAATATTTGCGGGAAAAAGCTTAGGGTAGTTCGATAGTGTGGTTCAAGAGCTCGCGCTTTTCGTCGTCGAGTAAGCGTTTCTCTTGTTGACGTTTGAGTTTGCGATTGAGTCGCGAAGCTTGAGCTTTTTTGTGAGCGTCTTGGTAGAGCTTAACGAAGCTTTCGGCAATTAGCCGCCAGGAGAACTTTTCTTCGGCGGTTTTACGAGCGTTTTCGCCAAACTTGGCCTGAAGTTCAGGGTTATCGAGGATCTTATTAACGGCTTCGGCAATTTGTGAGCTGGATCGGGCCCGCACCAAAAAACCGTTATAACCGTTTTTAACAGCCAGCGGGATACCACCCTTATTACTGGCCACGACTGGTGTTGAAGAAGCCATCGCTTCCAGTGCTACCAAACCGAGCGGTTCGTCCCAGACCGATGGGAAGACTACCACGTCGGCGCGACGATAAAACATTTTTAACTCGTCAGTTTGAGATTTGTCAAAGTAGCCCAAGAAATGAACGTTGGTGATGTTGTGTTTTTTAGCCAACGCTTCCAGATTCTTCCGTTCTTCCCCGTCACCCATAATAAATATATGGCCGTGAATTTTGGGAGCGGCTTTGATGAGGTACTCCACGCCCTTAATCTTTGTTAGTTTCCCGCTAAACAAAACGACTTTTTTATTTTTTAGCTGGTATTTCTTCTCTATAGCCGTGATTGGGCCGTTCTTTGGGTAGGTTTTTAAGTCGATCCCCCCAGTAATAATTCGCGTTTTCCAGTCGAATTTGCGGCCAAAAACTTTAAGAAACCAGCGTTTAGTGTCGCCCGACACCGGGATAACATACTCTGCCCGCTGGAGAGCATCGCGGGTTAAAGCAAAGTAACGGCTATCAATTGAAGCCGCCATGACGCTGGTGCCGTGTTCGGAAACAATATAGTTGATGGCGTAAATCCCCTTAATATAGGAAGCGATCCAAGTTAGGATAGACGAGTGATGGACGTGAATAACATCTGGCTTGAAATCTTCAACGGCATCAATAATGGAAGAAAGGAAGGCAATATAGAGGTCGGAAATCTCCACATCGCTCAAATCGGAATAACGTTTTGCGTCTGGCCATTCCGGATGCATGGTGAAAGCGGCGTGGAGCGGCATTTTGACCGGATAAATCTTGACGCCTTTGAGTTCGCGTTCTTCGGGCGCCACAATCGCCACCTCATGGCCTTCATGGGCGAGGTTTTGAGCGAGCTTGCGGGCGTAGGTGCCGCTACCGCTGCCCCAGAGCGGAAAGACTAAAACGTGAAGGATTTTCATGTAAGTGTATTCTACCTTATTTTAACCAGGAAAGTAAGCCTTTTTTTACTTTTGGCGCTATAACTTTTTCGGCCGCTTTTAAATAGTTGTTAGTCATGACGGTGGCCGAAAATTTTTCCTCTACGTATTGCCGACATTTGGCGCGGTCAAGATTTTTTACTTTATTAATGGCCTCGGCCATGGCATCGGCAGAATTCACAACAAAACCCACTTCGCCATCCACGATTACCTCAGGTACAGCGCCACTAGGATAAGCGATAACCGGTGTACTGCAGGCCAGCGATTCGATCATTACTAAACCAAACGGCTCGGGCCACTTGGTAGGGAAGAGCGTCGCTAAGGCGTTTTGGAAGTACGGCAACTTTTCTTCATACGTAATCTCGCCCACATAGACCACCGTTTTGTCATCGATCAATGGCGCAATTTTTTCCTGATGATATTTTTGATCGCGAATTTTTCCCGCCAAAATAATTTTAACGCCGGCTTTTTTGGCGGCCAATATCGCGTCCAGCGTATTTTTATGTTCGCCAATCGTCCCAATCCAAAAGACAAAATCTTTAGCTGGATTGGCTAGGACAGGGTATTTTTCTAGTTCCACACCGTTATAAACGGTCGCTAAAAAGTTCGGTAAATCCTGCCACTGGCCCCGCTGATTGTTGCTGATGGAGATGGCGTAAGCCTTTGGGTTGGCCCTCAGCACTTCAATATTTTCCTTAAGTACCGGTAGATGGAAGGTGGAGATAATTGGCACGTTAAGAAACTCAGTTAACGGCGCGAAGGCCACTTCGCCGCGAGTATGGTTAAAAACGACGTCAAAATCAGCTTGGCGTTTAATGATCTGGGTGGCGGCTAATGCGAAATAGGTCATCTCTAATCGGAGTTTCCGCGAGGACTCTTCGGCCGCTAAATCTTGCTTGAGGTCGTTAATGGCGGTTGGGTAAACGGTGACGTGTTCGATGCCCTGAAAATTTGCTTCGCCGGCGTGGAAGAGCGTGATTCGATGGCCCATCTTGACGAGCTCGTGAATTTTGGCGGTTAAGACCGCTTCGATGCCACCTTGCTTAGTTGGCGGAATATTCAAAAAAGGCGGAGCAATTAAAGCAATGCGCATTGCTATATTGTACACCTTAAATTGTTATAAAAAGGCCGCTGATTTTTGGTCAGCGACCGGATCGTTTAGCTAGCGAGTGACGTACTCAGCAGCCAAACAGAGGGACGGGTCGTTGAGGATAATGGCGTCAGCTCCAAGACGAGCCAATTGTCTGATTTGGCCAAGGGTGGCCACGCCGCCGTCGGCGTGGTTGGGTCCGCCCGCCATAATGCAGGTCATCTTGTGGGGTGGAATCAGGTTGAGCAGTTCGTGACTCTCCGTAACCGTTGGTAATTGGCCGTATTCATCGGTAATCCAGTCTTGCCACAACCGTATCCATGCTGCGTCGCTTTGGCAGAAACCCTCAAACTCGTCTTGGCCGGTAAAGGCTAGGAGATTTTCCTCGCAACCTCGCCAATCATCGAGTTCAGACAGCTTGTGAATGCCGTAAAGAACATTCTTTTTCATATCCGACCAAGCCACTTGAGAGCGAACCTCTTCGGCAATTTCGGCCGACTTGAGGTCTAGTAGCACGGAGGGGTCCCCTGGGGCATTCCCAGCTAACCGCAGCACCTCTAACAGCGTCGGTATTCGGTCAGCCATGCCGCCTTCAGCCGGGAAGACGTCGAGCTCAAAACCCATCCCGTCCAATCGATACTTCCGGACGCCATCGAGGCCGAAGCCGGCGATCATGTCGGAACCGAGTTTGTTCGAATGGGTGCAAATCAGGGCGTCTTTGCAGGGCAATACATCAATCTCGATATCTAGCCCCATGGCCAGCGAGCGAGTAATGCCAGCCAGAGTGTTGCCGTATGTTTCAACAGAACCGCCGCGGTGAGCAAAAGTTATCATTTTAACGAACTCCTTACCCTGGATTAGTCCAGAGAATGTTAGGCAAATAGTAGCAGATTTCAGGGTAAAAGTCAAGGGTTTGACTGGCCAAAACTAGCGTGGACTGCCATAGTAAATCGATGATCCTACGCTATCACTCGCTCCGTTATCACTTCGCAAGATGAAAATCGTTCAAATCTCCTCGCTCTGGGAAACTACACCGCCAACCAAATACGGCGGGCTTGAGTTAGTTGTCTCGAATCTAACCGAGGAATTAATTAGCCAAGGTCACGAGGTAACCCTTTTTGCCACCGGCGATTCCAAAACCAACGGCAAGCTCATCGGCACTTACCCACACAGTTTGTACCGAGACGGCGTGCCCTGGACGTCGATGTATGACACCCTTCATCATATTTCTGAAGCAATCCGCTACGCCGACCAATGGGGTGCCGATATTATTCACAACCACCTCTCTCACCGATCGCTAGCGATGATGGCGCTAGCCAAGACCCCCCACCTCAACACTATTCACGGCACGGTCGATATTAAGGAAATCCCAGACGATATCCGGCGCACTTTTATGGCCTACAAGGACCAAAATTTCGTTTCAATTAGCCATCGGCAACGGACTTTTGCTAAAGAATTAAACTGGATGGCCAACGCCTACAACGGCATCGACGTCGCCAAGTTCCCCTTCAATCCCAAACCCAAAGCCGACTATTTATTATGGATTGGCCGAATTACCCCTAACAAAGCGCCGCATTTAGCGATCAAATACGCTAAAGCGTTCGGGCTAAAATTAATTATGGCGGCCAAACTTGACCAACACGCCCCCAAAGATTTGGAATACTACGAAAAGGTGGTTAAGCCGCTGCTCAAACGCGGCGAGGCGGAGTGGTTGGGCGAGGTTGGTTTTAATGAGAAAGTTAAGCTTTATCGCGACGCCTATTGTTTGCTCAACCCCATCCAATGGGAAGAGCCTTTCGGTTTGGTCGTTGCCGAGGCGATGGCTTGTGGCACTCCAGTTGTCGCTTACGACCGGGGCGCGATGGGTGAAATTATCGTTAACGATTTAACGGGTATTTTGGTGCGGCCAGACGACGAAAAAGGCTTTGTGGCAGCGATCAAACGGGCACCGGAACTCAATCGGGCTGCTAGCCGAGCGGTGGCCGAAAACCGTTTTTCGGTCCAGGCAATGACCAAAAGCTACCTCGAAGCCTACCAGCAAGTTATGAAAAAATAGTCATGAAAATCGCCAAATTCATTACCGCCAAATACGCTTTTCCTTACCCGGACGGCCATGTTTTTGCGCCCTACGATGTGGCCGATAGCTTGACCCGAGGGCTGCTCGACCAAGGTCATGATGTCACCTGGTTCGCTCCCAAAGGCACCAAGACACCAGCTACGTTGATCGATTGCGGCTTTACCGCCATGTTTGACCGGCCCGATTGGCAGCAGATGCCGCCGACCATGAAGCACGAGATGGCTATTTGGGGTGACGGGGTTTTCCTGTCGCATTTAGCCACTATCGCTGACCAGTTTGATGTTATTCACCTCGACACTTTTCTGCTGGCCTTGCCTTTCGCTCGGCTGGTTAAGGATAAACCCATCGTCCTCACGCTCCACAACCCGCTTGACGTCCCAAACATCCCGATGAACGTGGACGCCCACCTCGACCTCCAGAACCTCCACTTCGTCTCGATCTCCCAAGCCCAACGGCAACCGCTCCCGCAAGCGCCGTGGGCGGCAACAATTTATCATGGCTTAGCAACTAAAAATTACCCATGGCAAGAAAAATCAGATGACCGCTGGCTGTTCGTGTCGAGAATTATTCCCCAAAAAGGTGCCCACATCGCCGCCAAGCTGGCTCAGGAATTGAATGAACCACTCGATATAATCGGCCCGATTGATCAGCGCGACCAAGCCTACTTTGACGAACAAATTAAACCTTTTGTTGACGGCAAACAGGTTCGCTATTTAGGCGCTAAGGCTCACAACGAATTGCCCGTCTACTACGCCAAAGCCAAAGGCTTCCTCTTCCCAATTCAAAAAACCGAGGCCTTCGGCCTAGTCGTTATCGAAGCCTTAGCGGCTGGCACCCCGGTCGTGGCCTTTAATTTAGGCTCGATGAGCGAGCTAATCACCTCTGGCAAAGACGGCTTTGTGGTGGAAACCGAAGCCGAAATGGCTGAGGCGATGAAAAAGATCGCTACTATCAGCCGAGCTGCTTGTCGACAGACGGTGATCGACCGTTTTTCGGAAGAACGGGTGGTTAACGACTATATTAAATTGTTCGAATCAATCCGCACCACCACCACTGCTAAGCAGTCACCGCACCACCCCTGGTGGAAGCTTAAACTTCAGTAGTTGCTAGCAGTACTTGCGAAAGAGCAATAGCAATGGCGTCGGCGGCGTCGTCGCCGAGTTTTTGCTCTTTGCTAATTACAAAATAATCGCGGACAAAATTTTGAACGTCTTTTTTCTTGGCGCCGCCGTGGCCGAAGAGGATTTTTTTTAGCCGGAGCGGCGCGATCTCGGCGATCGGCACATTGGCTTGGGCGGCGGCCAGCAAAATAACGCCGCGAGCTTGACCCACACTAAAAGCGGTCGTCGTATTGCGAGCAAAGAAAATCATCTCCACCGCCATCAAGTCTGGTCGGATCTCATCGATTAAGGCCACCATACTTTCATAAATATGGCTCAACTTTTGAGTTTGCGGCGCGTTAACGGTCGTCTGGATGCAGCCGTGGCCGATTAACTGCGCTTGCCCGCCGATAATTTCAATCAACCCGTGCCCCACCCTTCCCGAACCCGGGTCAATGCCTAAAATTCGTTTGCCCTCCATCACGCTCATTACAGTACCGGTTTTTGGGGATAAAAAAAGCTCCGCTGAAGCGGAGCAGTACGTTCAATCTAACCAGCGAGTCGGGCTTTGGAAATATCGACGCCGCCAATCGCCCAAAGGCCGGCAATATCCAACTGGATGTTCATGGCTTTGGCACCGTTTTCTCTGGCAATAGCATCCGCCATCACCAGTATGGTGGCGGTTAGGGTTTCCCCATCCTTTTGTTCGAGGTGCTCGAACGGAGCGGTCACCACGATGTAAAGGTCGGCGTCGGGAAAAACGAATTCACCCAAATCGTCTTTCGTCTCCAGTCGATGCCAAAGATGTGAATCAGTGACGTTGAAAAGGTCGGCAATTTTTGTGGGGAGTTGCGCTTCAATCGCCTCAATTGCTTGAGGATATACTCCAGCTTGGCCGTACATCGAGATAGAAACAACGGTCTGTCTGCGGTTATGCATTTTCATCTCCAGGTGCAAGTCGCCGTATGGCGTTGGAGTAATAGTAGAGAAATCTCTGCTAAAAATCAAGCCGTTATTTCGAAATTACTGTGAACGGCCGTGACGTCGTCGAGGTCATCGAGGACTTCGGCTAGTTTGATGACTTTAGCGGCCATCTCGCCAGCTACGGATACGTGAGAGAGCGGCTGCCATTCAAAACCGGCTTCGCCTTCGATATTTTGCTCAGCCAAACGGCGGCGGACGTGCTCCAATTCTTTGGGGTCGGTGGAGACGACGACTTGACCTGTCCCGAGTTCATTCGCGGGGTTTTCGTGTTGCTCCACGTCGGCGGCGCCGGCGTCGATTGCCGCCAACTCAATCGCTTCGGCGTCAGCTGTTTCGATCACAATCGTCCCCAATTTTTTAAATAAATACCCGACGGAACCGGTCTCGGCCAACTTGCCGCCGTGTTTATTCAAAACCGCTCGAATATCGCTGATGGTCCGGTTGTGGTTATCGCTGGCGGTCTCCACCAAAAAGGCGGTGCCGCCGGGGCCGTAAAGCTCAAATGTGATTTCCTCCAAAGCCGTGCCGTCTTTGCCGCTGGCCCGTTCGATCGCCCGCTCGATATTGTCTTTCGGCATATTGGCGGCTTTGGCTTGATCGATCGCAATTCTTAAAGCAAAATTCATCGCCGGGTCGGCGCCGTGACGCGCCGCCACCGAAATCGCTTTAGCGAGTTTACTAAAAACCGCCCCGCGTTTTTGATCCGCCGCGCCTTTCGATCTTTTTATTGAAGCCCACTTCGAATGACCCGACATATCACCCTGATTCTACTGCCAACCTCTCCCAAATTCCACCGCCTTAAAATAATAAAGCCAAACATTCCGTATGCGTTTGAACGCATACGGTTTACTTATCTATTATCAATTTAATTTCTAATACTTCGAACAAGCGATCCAAAAATTCAACCGTTGGATTTGTTTTGCCTTTTTCGAGGCGGCATATCTCTGCCTGGCTCGTACCTAGCGTACCAGCTAGTTCAAGTTGGGTTAGCTTCAGGCGATTTCTGGCAATTGGAACTTCTTGAATTATTTCTAAAAACCATGCCGCGTCTATTGGGGAGTAATCGCCCTCAATTCTCTTGGCGTTACGTAACCGAATCCGCCGACGATTTAAATATTTTTTTGGCCCGCCACTAATAACCGTTTTGTATCGTGCCCCGCCCTCTTGTATTACCTTCCGCTTCCGCCGGCCCATACAAGCAGTATGCGTTCAAACGCATACGGAATGCAATCCCAAATAATTTACAAATGAATTATTTACCGGTGCGTGGCGTAGGTGAAGCGGTCGGGCCAGACGGAAAATTCGATCGTGCCGTCGTAACGGGTTTGCAAAAGCGGGATGTTGAGGGCGCTGTAGCGGGCCAACACCCCGGCGTTGGGCAGGCCGTATTTATTGTGCAAGGCTACTGAAATCACCGCGATTTTTGGCTTCAGCGCTTTCAAAAAGGCTTCGCTCGAACTCGTCGCTGAGCCGTGATGGCCGACTTTCAAAATAGCCACCGGCTGCACTAACCCCTGCGCCAGCAGCGCTTGCTCAGCCGGGGTTTCACCGTCGCCGGTTAGTAAAAAAGTTTCTTTGCCGTACTGCCAGTACGTCATCACGTTGGCGTCATGCTGGTTGCCCGGTTTCAGCCCGACCATCGAGCTAGAAGGGGTTAGAACAATCCCGGTCAAGGCGCCAAAACTTTGCTTGACGCCGAGCGTCACGTTAGTCACCGGAATCTGTTTCTGAGCCACTAACTTGACGAAGTTCCGGTACGTGGTGCTGTCTTCGGTGGCGCCAGAATCCCAAATTTGTTTAACGGTGTAACGCTGCAAAACATAATTGAGGCCGGTGAGATGGTCGGCGTGATCGTGGGTTAAAATTACCAAATCGATGGTTTTGTCGCCGGGCGGCAAAGCTTGCGACAGGCGCGTTAAAACCGTTTGATCCGGCCCGCCATCAATCAAAATTTCGTGATGCTCCGGCGTGTCAATTAACAACGAATCGCCTTGGCCGATGTCGAAAATCCAGAACTTCAGCGAGCCGTCGCTCACAAATTTTTCAGCCGCCAGAAACGTCCGGCCAAAAGTGACCAGCCCTAAAACGGCGATCAGCAGCACCACCAAACCTATCCTGCCCTTAAATTGCTCCATCAAATTTTACCGTCACGGCTGCCAAATCAAATTCGGCGCCCTGCTCCGCCAATTCAACACGGGCCTGCAAAAGCCGCAAGTATTCCACCCCGGCCACCAAAAAGGCCATCACTATAATAGTACCGCCCACCGGCATCGCCACGTTAACGCTCGCCCAGCTGAGATTCGCAAAATAATTGGTCAGCCAAACGATCAGCGCCAAAATCGGCCAAGTAATTTGAATGAAAAAGCTGCCGATGGCCGGAACAAGGAAAATCAGCAAACAGCCGGTTAGCCCCAAGCCCATCAGCAGCGGCACCAACGGCAGAATTAGTAAATTGGTGATCGGCGAAATTACACTCAACCGGCCGAAGTAAAAAATAATCAGCGGCGCCGTCATTAAAATTGCCGCCGTGCCTTCGCTGATAATCGTCGCTATCAAATCCGGCAAGCGTTTGGCCAGCAACGGCTTAATCACCGGCGAAAAACGAAGGAGGCCGTAGGTAGCGGCGACGGAAAGTTGGAAACCGATGTTGGTGATAATTTTCGGCTCGAAAATCGCCATCAAAGCCGCGGCCACCACTAAAATGTTGATTGATTTATTCGGTCGACCAAGTAATTCGGCGACGACAGCCAGCGAGGCCATAATCGCCGCCCGCACAATCGAAGCCGGGGCGCCGGTCATTAGCGTGAAAACCAAAATAATTGCTAACACAAAATACAAGGCTTTCCGGCCCAAGATTGGCCGCAGCAACGTCCGAAAGTTCGCCCCTAAAATCGTCAAATTGTAGCCGGAAACGGCGATCACATGCGATAGCCCCACAATTTGGAAATTCTTGACCAGCGTCGGGTCGAGTTTAACCCGATTGCCAAATAAAATACCCACCAACAGCGAGCCGTGCGGTTCTGGCAAGGCGCCAAAAATTTGGTTGGCGATGCCGTCGCGCAGGCCAGTTAGATAGCCGCCGACGGTGGCCAGCCAACCGATGTGCAGCCAAGTTTCGCCGCCCGTCAGTTGCCAAATAATCATCCCTAGGCCCAGGCCAGTAAAAATGATTGCCGGTAATTCAAAAGTTTTTTCTTGGCCCGACAGCGCCACTACTGCCCAGAGCGCCGTCAGCCAAACTAGTAAGCTCAGCGATAAATTAATTTGCGTCCCGGCCACCATTCCACCAATCAGCGCCAGCCAAAAAACCAAAAAAGTCCGCGACGGCGTGAAATAGTTCAACAACTCAGCCATGACGTCACCTTAGCAAAAGTTCCAAAAAAGCCCACATTCAATTGATCGAGAGGTGGAATCGTGATAATATCCTTCACAGATACCGGGGAGGTTCATTAATATGATTAAGGTGATTATTAGCGAAGAGGTCCGCACCGAGCTCATTCAGGAGGATTCTACATACGAGAAATTTTTCCAGGAGGAAAAGGGAATTGTTTGGTTTCGGTGCGACAACATATACCATAGCTTGGTCCACCGACTCGATAAAATGCCTAAAGGGGTTGGGCATGCCTTTATATTGGAAAACGCCCCTAGAGACCGGCCCCATCCCGATTCTGGTCGGTATCGAGATGACGAAGAGTTCAGTGCTTACGGTACGGTTCAAAAGTTGCCCAACCTCAACGGTCCGGCGACATGGCGGATTGAAGTGATTAGCAAATCTCTATCAAAAGCTCGCGCTTTGCTTATCTTGATTCTCGATGGTGGAGTTTCGCCGTTCAGCTCTATCTGACTACAAGTCTTCCCCCTGGCCAGCGCCAGGGGATTTTTATATAATGTAGGCGAACATGACCGCTAAAAAACCCACTAAAAAAGCTGACGCCTCTAGCCAAAAACAGTTGGCCGAACTAGAGGATTCCTACAAGCGGCTGGCCGCGGAATTTGCCAATTTTCAGCGCCGCGCGGAAGCGGAAAAGCTGACAATTGCTGAACGCGCCAAAACCGATTTATTGGAAAAACTCTTTCCCATTATGGACAACCTGGAGCGGTCGGCCGCTCACGCGCCGGCCCTCGACGTTAATGACGCCGCCAAACTGACCGACGACGAATTGAAAAAAATCGGCAATTACTTGGCCGGTCTCAAGCAAATTGAAAAACAGTTGGAAGCTATGCTCCAGAACGCTGGCCTCAGCCGAATCAAAACAGCTGGCCAACCGTTCGACCACAACCTCCACGAAGCCATCTCCCACGAACCATCGGTCGAAGTCCCTGCCGACCATATCATCGGCGAGGTCGAATCCGGTTGGCATATCGCTGGCAAAGTCATCCGCCCAGCCAAAGTCCGCGTCAGCCAAGGATAGTAAACTACCACGGGTTAGCACGCGTGGCATTCAGCCCAGATCAAGCTCCGCTTGGCCGCTGTCCTCTTTGCCTTGGTGTTCAATATAACGGCGAATTTGCTGCTCGTTGACGCCGACAGTCGAGACAAAGTAGCCAGTACTCCAGATTCCGGCCTCCCGGTCGAAGTAGACTTCTTTGAGAAAGGGAAACTTTTTGACCATCATCCGAGCGGTGTTGGACTTCAGAATTCGGACAGCTTCGGAGACGGCCATCCTCGGCGGGATCGAAACCAGGAGGTGAATGTGGTCGAGGTCGGTATTAACTTCGAAGATTTGGATTTCTGGCGACCGCCGATGGATGGCACGCATCAACACCTTCATGTACTCACCGAGGCCGCTCTTCAGTATCTTCCGCCGGAATCTGGTCGAGAAGACTAAATGGTAGCGCGTATAAAACACAGCGTGGGACTGTCGGCGAAACTCCATGAGGTCACTGTATCAGGACAGCGGAGGCTCGCCATCCCTAAGCTTTCGCATAGGGTTTTTCGAAGGATGTAGAAAAACCGAGCAGAGGCTGCTCGGTAAGGATTGGGGAGTTTAGTCTAAACAGTAGACGAGGTAGTCGTCAGGGTAGTTTTTCGCCTTTCGGCTCAGGACCGTTTCGCTGATGATGCCGAGCGCTGGGAAACAGCGCCGCAAGAGCTGGGCGTGGAAGGTTAACCTGGCTAAGGCTCGAGCGGCCGAATAACTGAATACGCTTTGCTGGCTTTGCCGGTCTCTCAGAAGGATCGACCGCTCGCCCTTGGCTATGATCGCTGCTAACGATTCGGCGCCTAAGACGCTAGCTAGATGATCGGCAATCTCGGGGAACCCGGCGATGGCTATCGGCTCCGATAAGCTAACATTTGTCACCTTCTGGCCCGCCAGCTCGGCGTAATCCGTAACGCTTAACGAGAACTTGTCCTCGGAAGCCATTGCTTCCGAGTTCTCCAGCCTTAAGGACCCGAAATCGGTCTTGACTCTCGTGACACTTCTATCCGGTGCTCCCACCGCGATGCGGTAGGCTAACCTACATAGACGGAGGTTAGAGTTTATTTTCAAGGAAAGGCAAGTGAACTCCGTAATCTCTTGTTGGCTACTAAGAGCTGTGACGGCCCAATTTAGCTCTCTGTAGGTGGCAACCTCGTCGGTTATAACAATCGTTCGGTTCGTGAACGGCCCAGTGAAGTCACTTTTCAACTGCTTTTCGATGTTGAACCAGGACCACTGGGTGTCCTTATCGATCGGGCTGTCGCCGTACTCGTCGAAGCAAGGTGATTGAGAAAAGTGCCAGTTACCGAGCTGTAGTACGGTGGGATTCGACCGACCGATGGCTAGGCCATTAGCCCGCTTAGTAGTGCGTTTCAAGCCGGCTAAAAGCCGAGCCGGCACCGCCTCGGGCATTGCTATTTGTTCGTCATCAAAAGTGTCGCGATATTTTAAGTTTTCCATGTGCGTGTTGTCCGTGATGTACGTGCAATGGCCGGGCCGGTTAGAGCCGAACCGTGCGTTAAGGGTATTCTAGAAGATTAGTGGAAAAAATCAAGTGTTTTCAGGGGGTTTTTTCCCTGGTAGACTAAGCTAATGCTAGATGTTCGGGCAGGGATTTTATGGCTGTGGGCGCGCTGGCGAATTAAGAAAGACCAGCCGATAATTATCGCCGTCGGCGGCGCCATCGCTAAAACTTCCACCAAAGCCGCGATTGGGGCGATTCTCCGGGAAGCTTTCCCGGGCCAAGTTCGGGTTGGCTACGGCAATCTCAATTCTTATTTGGGCGTGCCGCTGGCAGTTTTGGGCTTTGAGATCGATTTTTACAAGCACAAGGTCGGGTTTTGGGGTTGGCTAAAAATCTTAATTAGCGCCAAGTGGCGCGGCCTATTTGGCCGGCTGCCAAAATACTTAGTGCTCGAGTTCGGCACCGACCAAACCGGCGATTTAGACAAAATTACCAAAAAACTTCAGCCGGATTACGGCGTCATTACCATCGTCGGGCCGGCTCATTTAATGAATTACAAAGATGAGGCCGAGATGGCGCACGACGAAGGGTTCCTGGCCGAGCGGACTAAACCAACCGGCGTCGTTTTCTTAAACCACGCCGACCCGTACCGCGAAGCGCACCGTTCGCGAGCCAAAGCCAAAGTCCGGGAAATTGTGACGCCGCTGGAACTTATCGCCACCGAATTTGCCAAGGCGGTTGGTGCCGAACTAAAAGTCCATACCGAAAAAATTGCCAGTGGGCTGAAAAATTATCACCAACCCGAGCACCGCTTCGATGAGAAAAGAATCGGCTCGTGGCGAGTGTTGGACGACTCGTATAACGCCTCGCCGTTAGCGATGGAGGCGGCCTTCAACCGGTTGCGGCTGCTGCCCGGCCGGCATGTCGCTGTCCTGGGGGAGATGCGCGAATTGGGGCCAGGGGAGGCAAAATTTCACGGTCAAATAGGGCAATTAGCCCGATCAAGTGTCAACCTAATTATTGGAGTCGGTGAGCTAGCCAAGCATTATCAACCTGACCAGTGGTACGCGACCGCCGACGAGGCCGCCAAAGGCATCTTGGCAATTTTGAAAGATGGGGATACAGTGCTGGTGAAGGGGTCGCACTCGCTTCATTTAGAAAAGATAATTACCGCGCTAGAAAACCAGGCCAACATCCATGAGTAACCTACTTGACGTCACCCATTTCGCCCTGGCCAAAACCTTCTGGCTTTCTAGCTTGTCGTTTATCGTCGCTATTTTGTGGACGCCGCTCTTCACCGACTTTTTATACAAAAACCGTTTGGGTAAAAAAATTCGCCAAACCGGTTTCGACGAGAAAAAGGCCCCAATTTTTTATTCGTTGCACAAGCACAAAGAAAATACCCCGACGATGGGCGGGTTGCTGATTTGGATTACCGTCGCCGTTATTACGCTCTTAATGAACTTAAGTCGGGCCCAAACCTGGCTGCCGCTTTTTGTGCTAGTTTCCACCGGCCTGGTGGGCGCGGCCGACGACTTGATGAATATCTACGGCGTCGGGCCGAACCGCGGCGGCCTAAAATTTCGCTGGAAACTCTTGCTCTACGCCGTCATCGCCTTAATTGGTGCTTGGTGGTTTTACTCCAAACTCGGCTTTAATGTCTTATCCATTCCCGGCCTCGGCGTGCAAACGATCGGCGCCTGGTACATCCCGTTGTTTGTGCTGGTGGTGGTCTTTACGACATTTTCGGCCAACCAAACTGATGGGCTGGACGGCCTGCTCGGCGGCACCGCCGCCAGTTGTTTCGCCGCTTTTGGCATTATCGCGCTCCTGCAAGGCAAGACCGAACTGGCGGCCTTTTGCGGCACCATGCTCGGGGCGCTGATGGCCTTCTTGTGGTTTAATATCTATCCGGCCCGCTTCTTCATGGGCGATACTGGCGCGATGGCGCTGGGGATTACTATCGCTGTCTTAGCCTTCCTCACCGATACGGTCATTATCCTGCCGCTGATTGCTTTTATTCTTTACGCCGAAGGCATTACCACCATTTTGCAAATTCTCAGTAAAAAACTCCGGCACGGCAAGAAGATTTTTCTTTCAGCACCGGTTCACCATCATTTGGAGGCGCTTGGCTGGCCCGAGCCAAAAATAACCATGCGCTTTTGGGTCATCTCTTTTGTTGCCTCGCTTTTGGGGTTGTTTGTGTACGTGATTGGACGATAGTTTCTAGTACTGAAAACTTAGCCGCTTTAGGGCGGCTATAAAAAAAGCTCCCGAAGGAGCTGAAAAGTTGTCAGACACGGTAACGGCCGGATTGGCCGTCGTAACGCATTATCATGTCATGTCTTTCGAGAACTGGTCGAGCCGCGTCGTAGACCCGTCTCATTAGGCTACCGTCTTTCAGACTTTGGCGAAGCTTCTCACGGGCTAACACTTGAAATTTTCGCTTCTCGTTTGCCGACAAGCAATTGACCGATTCATGAAATGCTTGAGGGGAGATCTTCTCTTCCCGGAATTGCTCAAGTAAGGTTTTTGCGTCCATCAGTTTATACTCCCAAGGTTCAGCTTTGTCCTCACAATAACATATTTTGTCGGTTCTTTTCTCAGGCTAATTCTGGCATACTCAAAGAGATGCAGTGGTCGGATTTTCAGGACAAAAAAGTCGCTTTGCTCGGTGCCGGAATGGAAAATATGAGCCTCATTTCCCACCTGCTGGAACACCGGGCGGTAGTGACGCTTTGCGAGCAGTGGCCGGTAACATTGGCGAATGTTTACGAAGGCCACGTCCGGTTGAATATCGGTGACGCCCATTTAGAGAACCTCGATCAATTCGATTACGTTTTCCGTTCGCCGGGGCTGCCCGTCGCCCGAGTCGATGAGGCTCTAAAGGACAAAACGGCCCAGCCGGTCCGGACTTCGGCGATGGATCTTTTTTTCGCCCTCGGGCTGGGGGTCACCGTTGGCGTCACCGGCACCAAGGGCAAGGGCACTACCAGCACAATGATTGGTTCGATTTTGGAATCAGCCGGCCGCGACGTCATTGTGGCCGGCAATATCGGTAAAGTCATCTTTGAAGTTCTAGACGACATTCACCCGGACACTGTGGTAGTAATGGAACTTTCGAGTTTTCAGCTTGAAGACATTAGTCACAGCCCGCACATCGCCGTCACCTTGCCGATTGTTCCGGATCATTTAGCGCCGCTGTCTGCTCGTAGCCCGAATTTTCACCCGACTTTTGAAAAATACGCTGAAGCCAAGGCTAACATCACCGCTTTTCAAACCACCACCGACTTTTTGGTCTACGCCGCCGACTCCAAAATTGTTCAAGACATCGCTAACAATTCGACGGCGCGCCGTTTGGGCGTCGGCGAAGAAAGGGGCGATATCGTCGTTGAGCCAACCGGCGAAGTTGATGTTGGTCATAACGAAATGATTAATTTTAAGGAACTCGGCCTGAAGGGCCGCCACATCTATTTGGACGCGGCCTTAGCCACGGCGGTGGCGCGGGAATTAGGATGTGATGTCCCAGCTATCAAGCAAGGCTTAAGAAACTTTCAGCCGCTGCCGCATCGCCTGCAAACTATCGGGACGTTCGGCGGCGTGACTTACGTGGACGACTCGTACGCGACGGCGCCGGACGCGGCGATGGCGGCGATTGAAAGTATTGAAACGCCGCTGGTTTGGATCGGTGGTGGCTCGCGCAAGGGCGCGCAATTTGAAGATTTAGCCCGAACTGTCGTTGAATCAACTATCAAAATAGTGGTTTTGCTCGGCGAAGAAGGGCCACGGCTGAAAACGGCGATCGAAAAACTCAACCAGGCGCTGCCGATTTTTGAGGCCGCCAGCATGGCTGAGGCTGTCCAGTTGGCGAAGGCCCGGGCCCAGGCCGGCGACACGGTGTTACTTAGCCCAGCTTGCGCTAGCAAAGATATGTTTGAGAACGCGGCTGACCGCGGTGAGAAGTTTCAAGGGGCGGTCAATGAGCAGCTTTAAACTTCGTCTGCACAAACGCATTGATGTGAGCATCCCGACGGTCGGTATTATCTTGTCGCTGTTTGGTTTAGTGATGGTGCTTTCGGCTTCGCAAATTATTGCCGCTAATAATTTCGGCAACCAATATTATTTTTTTATTCGTCAGTTGATCTTTTGGTTGATTGGCTTGGCCGGTTTTTTCTATTTTTTGCGCCTGCCGCTGGACCGATTGTACGCTGCCCGGTCCCGGTATTTAATTGCGACCTTGGTGCTCTTGGTTTTGGTTTTGGTGATCGGCCCGAAAATCGCTGGCGTTCACCGCTGGATTAATTTAGGGTTTTTTCAGTTCCAGCCGTCAGAATTTGCCAAACTCTTTTTGGTTATTTATTTAGCCGGCTGGTTTGCCGCCAAGGGCGATAAAATTAAGAGTTTTACCCAAGGCCTATTGCCGTTTTTGGGAATTCTGGCGGCGATCGGCGGCCTGGTGATTTTAGAGAAAGATATGGGGACGATGTTGATTTTAGTGGCTTTAGCGCTGACGATTTTTTTCGTCGCCAGAGCCAGTTGGTGGCAATTTGGGGGGGTGTTAGCCGTGATCGGCGTGGCGATTGTGGGCTTAATTCTGATTGCGCCGTACCGGGCGGCTCGGCTGACGACGTTTTTGCATCAAAACAACCAAAGTACCGACACCTTGGGCGGCGCCTACCACACCCAGCAAGCGGTGATCGCTATCGGCAGCGGCGGGCCGTGGGGCGTCGGTTTCGGCCAGGGAATTAGCAAGTACGCTTACCTGCCGCAAGCCTACACGGACTCGATTTTTGCAGTGATTGCTGAAGAGCTCGGTTTTGTGCGAGCCTCACTGGTAATTGTGGCTTTTGTATTTTTGGCCTGGCGCGGTTATTTACTGGCTGGCCGGGCTAACAGCCAATTTGTTCAACTGGTGGCGGTAGGGGTGGCGACAGTTATTATCGTGCAAGCCTTAATTAATATCGGCGGGATGCTCGGCGCCATCCCCTTAACCGGCGTACCACTACCGTTTGTTAGTTACGGCGGTTCGTCGCTGGTTGTTTCGATGGCGATGCTCGGGCTTTTGACAAATTGCTCCAGAGAAACTACAGATTAAGAGATGGCAGAAAACGGTCGGAAAATTCGTCCGCTCCCAAATCGTCCAATCTTGTTAGTTGGCGGTGGGACCGGCGGCCATATAACGCCGCTTATCGCCATCGGCGAAGAGTTAAAAAGCCGGCAACTGCCGTTTATTTTTGTTGGTTCTCGGCAAAGCCGCGAAGAAACAATGATGGCCGAATTGGGCTGGCCGTTTCTGGGAATAATGAGCGGCAAATTGCGCCGCTACGGCAATTGGTCGGCGTTTTTCGCTAACTTGGCCGATGCCGGCCGGGTGCTGGTGGGGTTTTTTCAGGCCTTCGCAATACTGCGCCGCCTCAGGCCGCGGTTAGTTTTTAGTAAGGGGGGGGCGGTAGCGGTGCCGATGGTGGTGGCGGCCAAATTGGTCGGAGTGCCGATTCTGGTGCATGAATCGGACGCAGTGATGGGATTGGCCAACAAAATTGGCGCCCGTTTCGCGCGGCGGGTTTTGACCAACTTTTCGCCATCAGTTTTTCCGTTTGCCGACCGCCGCTTCCAGCAAGTGGGGATGCCGATCCGCCGGGCACTCCGCCAAGCGGCGGCACTGAAAGCGCCAAAAAAAGCCCGACTATTAGTTTTGATTTTGCCGGGCAGTCAAGGTTCCATCGCCATCAACGCTTATGTTAAAAAAACTCTCGGCCGCTTGCTCTCTAGCGCCGACGTGGTTCACTTAACGGGCGAAAAGGAGTATGAGCAGTGTATGGCCCTAAAAAACCAACTGCCGGCCAAGGATCAAAATCACTACAAGCCGTATAGCTTCATCGACCGCGAACTGCCGCTTTATTTTCAGATGGCCGACCTGTTAATTACCCGGGCGAGCGCCACTACCACGGCCGAAGCGGCACTTTTTAAAAAGCCAGTTTTTCTCATTCCACTGCCCACAGCAGCTGGCAACCACCAGGTGATTAACGCCAAGATTCTGGAGAAAGCCGGCGCGGCAGTGGTGCGCGAACAGCACCAACTAACCCCGGAATTATTCGCTAACATCGTTGAAGATTTACTAACTAACGCCGAGCAGCGGGAGCAACTGGGGCAAACTCTTCACAACTATTTCGACGAAGCTGGCACTTTAAACAAAGTGATGACGGAGATAACCAATGGCTAAGCCGAAGCCCGAGCCGAAGTCGGTCTATTTCATCGGCATCAAAGGCGTGGCGATGAGCGGCCTGGCGGTGATGGCCAAAGAGCTCGGTTACGAAGTTAGGGGTAGCGACGTGGCCGAGGAATTTATAACGGATCATTTGCTGAAAGAGCATAATCTAAAGTATTTTAACGGCTTTGACGCCGCTCACTTAAATAAAGCCAACAAGCCGGATTTGGTGGTGGTCGGCGCCTCGTTTGGTCCGACCAACATCGAATTCAAAGCCGCCAAGAGTTTACGGCTGCCAATTATCTCCAGTTCCGAGATGCTCGGCCGGCTGATGAATAATTTTGAAGGCGTCGGCGTCGCCGGCACCCACGGCAAAACCACTACCTGCTCAATGCTGGCCTTCATTCTAGTGAGCGCCGGCTTCTCGCCCAGTTACTCGATTGGCACTAGTGATATTCCCGGCCTGTCCGGCAACGGCCATATCGGCGACGGCAAATATTTTGTGGCCGAAGCCGACGAGTACAAAAAATCCGACACCGACTTAGAGGCGAAATTTCTGGATTTACCGCTCAAACATTTAATTGTGACTTCCATCGAATACGACCATCCCGACGTTTACCAAACGGTCGAGCAAATTTATAACGTCTTTTACCGCTTAAGCTTGAAGCTGCCGCGCGATGGGGTGATGGTGGCCTGCAGCGATTGGCCGCTAGTTCGGCGGTTGGCGGCGCGGCGCGTCGACCGCGAGGTGCTAACGTTCGGCTTCGAACCGGGCGCCAAATATCAAATTACCGATTTAAAAGAAACGCCCGTCCAGCTAACCTTCAAAATTAAGGCCGCCGACCGAACGATCGGACCGGTTGAATTAACCTTGCCGGGCCGCCACAACGTCTTGAATGCGACCGCCGCGGTTTTGATGGCTTTGCAACTGGGCGTTACCGAAGCGGCGATTGTTAAAGCCCTCCGACATTTTGCCGCACCCAAGCGCCGGTTCGAGTTACTGGGCCAGTTTAACGGCGCCGAAATTTTCGACGATTACGCCCACCACCCCACGGCTTTGCGGTTTTTGTTCGATGCCGCCCGCCGCCGTTTTCCCACCAAGCGGATCGTCGCCGTTTTCCAGCCGCACACCTATTCAAGAACCGGCAAAATGCTCAAAGAGTTCGCCTCGGCCTTGCGGGAGGCCGACAAGTTAATTTTGTTAAATATCTGGGCCTCAGCCCGGGAAAAATCCGGCTATGTGACGATTAAAGATCTAATCGATGCGACGAAACTTTTGAAGCCGGACGTCGAGTACCGCTCGTCGCTCGACGAAGCAGCGCTCTATTTGAAAAGTTTCGTCACCAGCAAAGACGTGGTGCTACTGATTGGCGCCGGCGACGTCTATAAGATTTACGATAAGCTAGGCCGGACCGAATAGCGGCCGGCGATGAGCGCGCGGGCAAAGCCAGAAAAACCAGCTAGTTTTACCACTGAACTTCGTGCTCGCTTCGGTGAGCAGTTTAGCGCTCACCAGCCGCTGGGCCAGTATTTTTCTACAAAGTTAGGTGGCACGGCCGAATATTTGGTGACAGCCAACGCCGTTGCCGACTTGATTGATGCCACCCGGCTAGCCAGCCAGTTTCGGGTGCCGCTCGCCGTGGTTGGCGGCGGCTCGGGGATGCTGGCCTCCGACATCGGTTTCCCTGGCCTAGTCATTATTAATCGGAGTAACCGAATAATGGGCGACCACCAGACCAGCCATATCGTTGTTGATTCGGGTGTTTCCACTGACCGATTATTAAATGTGGCGGCCGCCCAAGGGTTGGGCGGTCTGGAGTTTTTAGCGGCTGTGCCAGGCACCCTCGGCGGCGCGGTAGCCACCAACGCCGGCTTCACCGGCAAACATATTTTGGGCGCGGTCAAAGAATTAATTTTGTTTGTGCCTGGCGGCGCGGCCGGCCAGGTAATTAGCGTCAGCGGTTCAGAAATTGCCAGCCCGGCCTTCGGGCGGATGTTCCCAGACTCAATCATCGAAACGCCGGTAATCTTAAGCGTTCGGCTCCAGTTTTCCCAAATTGACCAAACGGAGATTCTCCGGCGCTTGAAAACTTTTCGGCAGGCCCGGGCACCGCTGTTGGCCCGCCCGGCGCTGGGGCAAGTCTTCGTGCAAAACTGGCCGGTTGAATTGAACGATAAAGCCGCCCTCAACCGCTGGCGGAAACTCGGCGTTCATTTCGACCCAACGACCGGCCTCATTAAGCGGCGGCACGACCGCGCTAACGCCCAAGTTTTTCGCCAAGTTGTCAGCGAATTGAAGGCTTTGGCGGCGGGGAGCGGCTACCCGCTTGATGAGCGGCTCCATTTTTTGGGATACTGGCCAGATGAGGGAGCGGCAGCAACGGATGATGGGCCGAGCTCGGCGAACGCCGAAAGTTTTTAATGCGTCGTACCGGCCGCCGCCAGCCCGGTTAGACCTCTCCCAATATCGTAAGCTCTGGCCGCTCTTTTGCCTTTTGGCGCTAGTGGTGGCATTTTATATCGTCGGCCAACTGCCGGCTTTCCGGGTCCAAACGGTCGAGTTAGCGGGGGGCGGCACACCAGAATTAGTAGCCGCTTTGCAAAAACTCAAAGGCGATTCTTTACTATCCGGCACCTTGTTTGCCGATGTGACGCGGGTCAAAAATAGCTTGCCAACTCTCTCGCAGCTTAACTGCCGGCGGGGGATACCCGGCACGCTCAAATGTGCGGTTACGCTTCGCCATGCCACCCTCTATTGGAAGGCCGGAGATAAAATTATGGCGGTTGATGCGGACGGTTTTGCCTACGCTGCCGCCACACCACCAACCGGGGCAATAATAATAGAAGATCGCGGCGGGAGCGCCCCGCACCTGGGCCAAACCGTGGCCTCGCGCCAAACCGTCGAAAAATACGTTGAACTTTTTACCGCTCTTACCAGTAGCCATTTAACGACCAGCCAATTATTTATCGGCGATAGTTTGTTTCAAGTCGGGGCGAGCTTAACCGCTTCCACCGACCCAACCGTCCCCTTTGCCGCTAATAGCCCAATCAGTGCGCTTTTCACCCTCGATCAACCGGCCACCGGCCAAGTGGCAACGCTCATAGAAATCCTCAAAGCCAAACACGACGCCATCCACGACCATGTGGATTTACGCGTTCCCGGCAGCGCTTATGTCCAATAACCAAGATAGCCGGTGTTGTGAGCTGGACTCATCAATGAATCTCCCAGACTTTCGCCCTTGGCAGCTACTTCTTCGCCTGCCGCTTCGCCTTCGGTGACTGCTCCCCCGCGCGGCTTACCAATTGAGGTATTCCCGCAAAGCATAAAACACGTACCCTTGATATATTATAATATATCAAGGGTACGTGAGCGAAGAGTATTTTTGAACTTGTGTTACAGTGGGGCTCATGCCAAAAACCAGATGGCGGGTTTACGCCCGCCAAGATGACGATTTAGTAACGCACTTGTCCAAAATTCGCGGACTCACCGAAACCGATTTGGCGCTCGATTTTGCCAATCTGCACGACCCAAATTTGTTGCCCGATATGAAAGCGGCCCGGGAATTAATGAAAAAAGCCGTCAAAGCCAAATGGTTCGTGACAATCTTCGGTGATTACGACGCCGACGGCACACCCGCCTCAGCGGTGCTGGCGACTTTGATGGAACGGCTCGGACTTCGGTATAAGGTGGTCATTCCCACCCGGGCCGATGGCTACGGCTTGAAATTGAAAGACGTTGAAATAGCGGCCAAATCGTCACAATTATTAATTACCGTTGATACCGGCATCGCGGCCGTTGAAGAAATCACGCTCGCCAAAAAACTCGGCCTAGCAGTGATTGTCCTCGATCATCACTTGCCGAAAACCGAATTACCGCCGGCCGACGCCGTGATCGACCCGTACGTCCCCGGCTCGAAGTACCCATTCAACTATCTCTGCGGCTGCGCCTTGGCTTACAAGTTTGTGGAAGCGCTTTCGGCCGATTTCCCTGGCATATTGACCGAAGGTTTTCGCAAGTGGCTTTTAGATTTAGTGGCCATCTCGACCGTCGCCGACATGATGGTGATGAAGGGCGAGAACCGCTTGCTCGTTCACTACGGTTTGCAAGTGTTGCGTAAAACTCAGCGACTAGGTTTACAAGCTTTGCTTGATATCGCTGGCCTCGATCCGCTTAAACTTTCGGCCGAAAATTTGGGCTACGTTTTGGGGCCGCGCCTTAACGCTTCCGGCCGAATGGGCGACAACTACCCGGCCTTTGAATTATTGATGGCCAAAACCATCGAAGAGGCCCAAGAAAAAGCTCGAATCATTAACCAACTCAATACCGAACGCCAAGGGGTAATGGAAACCGCGACGGCGGAAGCCGAGAAGGCGTTGTGGGCTCAAAATAAAATTGACGACCATCTTTTTGTGATAGCCGGCGATGCTTGGCCGGCCGGGGTGATTGGTCTCTCAGCCGGCAAACTTAGTTATCGGCACAACCGACCAGTGGTTATTTTGACTGGTCAGGGCGAGGAATTGACCGGCAGCGCTCGGTCGATCGGCGAGTACTCAATCATTGACGGCTTGGATTTCTCAGCCGAGCACCTACTTAGTCACGGTGGCCATCAGCAAGCCGCCGGTTTACGGCTGAAAAAAACCGAGCTGCCAAAATTCGTTGATAGTTTGAAAGCTCACGCCAAAAAAAATATTGCGCCAGAAGATTTAGTGCCGGTCTTAACGGCCGACGCGATTTTAACCCCGGACGAAGTTAGTTTAACAACTGCCAAGGCAGTGGAAAAATTGGCGCCGTTTGGGCAAGCTAATCCGTCACCAAAATTCATTATTAAATATGCCAAGCTCGACAGCCCGCGGACGATGGGTAAAGACGGCAGGCATTTGAAATGGCAAGCTAAATTGGACGGCCGAGATTTGGAAGTGGTTGGTTTTGGGCTGGCCGGCCGTTTCGCCGAATCGCCGCATACTACCGCCCACCTTTTTGGCGCTTTGGAGCAAAACCACTGGAACGGTAATACTCGTTTACAATTCAAACTCGCCGACTACCAGCCGACCGATCACAGGATTGAAAAAGTCACTCGAAACTCTTGAATTGTCAGCGATTTCTGGTATAGTAACACCAATCCTTTATAGGTTGGTGAAGTATGATCGCAGTGTTGATAATTAGTTCGGGGGTCTCGTTCATTGGGGCAGTTGCCTTTATGTTCGCTTGGTTACTTAGCAAGGGAGAGGTACAGCTGAGGGGAATGATTGGCGGAATTGGCCTTATGGTTCTAGGCCTGGCGTTCTCATTTCTCGCCTATGTCAGTGACCAAACCGGCCATGGTAAGGCCTTCGAGGAATCGAAGCCCAAAACATCCTATCGCATCGAGGCCCAACCGGGGCCTCTTTTCTTTTAGTTAATTTCCTGGCAGCTTGAAACCAATGGCCAAGCCGAAACAAAGTTTTGTTTGCGAAAGCTGCGGGTCGCATTTTGGTTCGTGGGCCGGCAAATGCCCGGTCTGTGGTGAGTGGAATACGATCGTGGAAGAGGCGATCGAACCGACTGTCACTGGCCGGGGCGGCGTCGCCGTTAATAGTGACCCAGCTGAGCTGACGGAAATTAGCCAAATTACCGTTGCCAAACACTTACGCATTCAAAGCGGGCTGGCCGAATTCGACCGAGTGTTAGGCGGGGACGACCCCGGCATTGTGCCGGGCTCGATTATGTTACTCGCTGGCAACCCGGGCGTCGGTAAAAGTACGCTGCTTTTACAACTGGCCGCCAGCGTCCCAAATTCGCTCTATTTTTCGGCTGAAGAATCGTTGGAGCAAATTCACTTGCGCTCAACCCGCCTGGGTCTGAATAAAACCAAACTCCGCCTTAGCCCTGAACGCAACATCAATAAAATTATCGCGGCCATTAAAAACGAAAAACCGGCACTGGTGGTGATCGATTCTATCCAAACTATTTACGACGACGCCTTACCAGGCGCACCCGGGTCGCTCACCCAAGTGCGCGATAACGGCTGGCGCTTCCAGCAACTCGCCAAACTGACCGGCGTCGCAATTTTGTTGGTCGGCCACGTGACCAAAGAAGGGGTGATGGCCGGGCCACGAGTTTTGGAGCATTTAGTCGATGTGGTTTTGTATCTGGAAGGCGAACGCCGGACCGGCCTGCGCGTGCTTCGGCCCGATAAAAACCGGTTTGGTTCGACCGAAGAAGTCGGTATTTGGCAGCTCGGCGAAACCGGCTTTGAAGTAGTGGCCGACCCAGGCCGGATTTTTGCCGGGCTTCTAACGGAAGACGTGCCCGGCCGAGCGCTGACGATGACGATGGAAGGAAGCCGAGCGTTTGTGGTAGAGATTCAGGCGCTGGTGACGAAAACCAGTTTCGGTTACCCGAAACGAACAGCCCAGGGGATCGATGCTAATCGTTTAACGCTACTGCTGGCGGTTTTGGAAAATCGTCTTGGCGCCGCTTTTAGCTCCTACGATGTTTATGTGAATGTGGTTGGCGGCTTTACGCTGAAAGATCCCGGCGTTGATGTGGCCGTCTGTGCCGCCTGCGTCTCCGGCTTAAATAAAAAAACCTTACCGCCGAAGTTGGTGATTTTTGGTGAGGTCGGTTTGCTCGGCGAAGTCCGAGCCGCCTTTGGCGCCGAGCGCCGGGCCAAAGAAGCTAAACGGCTCGGTTACACCGTCGCGACAAAATTCAACTCGATCCGCGATCTGCCGAAATTATTTACGATTAAGTAATCACCATTTTATGTGGCTAGCGCCACTTACTATTATTTGGGGGCCAGGGGGCTTATTGCGACGCCGCCCCCTAGGCCCCCAAACCCCCGTACCCCGGCACGCTTCCCTGGTCGGGAACAAGGAGAAAACCTCCGGCTGTCAACCGGCAACTGGCACTGTTTCCTCCTCCGGTTTTAGGAACTATTGTATTGACGGCAAAAAGAATCAAAAAAGCCGCGCTGGCGCGCGGCGGAACTAGGCGGCATTGTTACGAGAGCTGACTAAGCCCCAGTAATAGCTGAGCAAACAGACAAACAAAGAGATGCTGCTTCCCACAAGATAGGGTGACAGATTATCCTTCAGCAGTGGTGCTAGCAACAGAAACGAAAGATAGGTAGTCATAGTCGTTACTCCAGCAAGGAGTAGCTTGGAGGAGTTTTTCTTGCCCCATTTTCCCTCCAGGAAGGAGTAAATAGCCAAAGCAAGCTGGCAAACAATCAAGATTAGGACGAAGTTAAGCATGCGCATTCATCTCCCAGACGAGTGTTAAGAGTAGTGTGTGCCAAAAAGGTAGAAAAATCAAGCCCTATAGCGGGGTAAGAAAGATTGTCGTACCGCTGGATTCGTTACCGCTCGAGTCCACCGTTTTAGCGACGAACTCGTAGGCGACGTGAGCCAGGCCAGTGATGGTGGCGTTGCCACTGGAACCGGGCGCGCCGTTCACCGGCAATACCGTATAGACTGAGCCGGAATTTTGACGGCGATAATAAATGCGGGTGGTGACAAAGTCCGAATCATTCGGATTCGCCCAAGTTAAGGTGACGCCGCCAACAATCGCCGTGCCGTTGAAACTACTCACTTCGTGCGGCGCCGTCGTGTCACTCGAAACGGTGACGGTAATTTGGCTGGTGGCCGTGGAACCAGAGCTGCTGGTCACCAGCGCCGAAATGGTGTGCGAGCCGCTCGTCAGCTGGTTCATATCGTAGCTGGTGGAATACGGCGCGTCGGAGTCGGTGGCAATCGCCGTATTATCAATACTGAATTGAACCGACGCAACGCCGCTCGGCGCGCTGGCGTCGGCCGCAATCGCAGTCGGGCCGCTGACGGTGGCGTGGTTGGCCGGGCTAGTAATCGTCACGGTTGGCGCGGTGTTATTGCCGCTGGTGCATTTATCGCTCGGCGGCGGACCGTACAAACCGTTAGCGACCGCCCAGGCATGAACCGGCCCCTCCCAATTGGGGTTATTGGGCATTTCCGAGTGAACGGCGGTGAAAATTTTGGTGGTGGTGAGGGCGTCGGGAATTGAGCTGTCGGCGGGCAGGCCGTTTTCGCGGCAGACCCGGACCGAAACGTGGGTGCCGTCGGGCTTGGTGGGGATTTGCCAGGGGGCGAAAATGTCGGTGGTGGTGGCCGGGTCGTTGGGGCTGGGCAGTAAATTAGAATACCGATCGATAGTGGCGGTGGTGACGGTTGACGGCTTATCAAACTGCACAACTGGCTGATCTTTGAGCGCATTTTGCATAAATTGTTCCCACATCGGGGCGGCAGCGATGGCACCGATCGAAGCGCTACCCATCGGCGTGTTGTCGTTGTTGCCGGCCCAAACGGCGGTAACCAGCTGCGGTGTGTAGCCGATCGTCCAAGCGTCGCGGGTGTTGTTGGAGGTCCCAGTTTTGGTAGCGACGGGGCGGTTTGGCAAGGTTAGGACGTTCAGCACTCGGGCAAATTCTGGTTTTTTAGCGTTGACGTCAGAGAGCATATTGGAAATTTCGTAGGCGATAGCCGGATCCAAAACCTGTTTGCCGGCCGGCGGGTTAGTGTTGTCCACCAGCACTTTATTGCTGGAATCAGTGATTTTCAAAATGGGGGTACTGCCCATCGCCATCCCGTTGTTGGCAAACGCGCCGTAGGCGGCAGCCATATCAACCACTCGAACTTCGCCAGAGCCCAAAGCGAGCGATAAGCCGTATTTGCCCGGGTCGGTGCCGAGCGTGGTAATTCCCAAATCACTAGCGGTTTTTAAAGCTTGGTCCACGCCAATTAAGCCCAGCGTCTTAACAGCCGGAATGTTGAGCGAGTTACCGATGGCGTTACGGATGGTGATCGGCCCCACAAAACCGCCGGTGTAGTTTTGTGGCACGTAACCGCCGCCAAAATCAGTTTTCAAGTCAAATAAAGTGGTGCCAGGGCTGAACGAACCTTTAAAAGCGGTGGCGTAGACGATCGGCTTGAAACTGGAACCGGGTTGCCGCGGTGACACCGCCATATTAACTTGACCAAATTTCGAGTTGGAGTAGTCGATCGAGCCGACCATCGCCAAGATCTGCCCGGTTTTCGGATCGAGCGAAACCATTGAGGCGTTGCTGGCCCCGGCTCGTTTGAGGGTAGTGGCCACGCCTTGCTGGATCGCCTGTTCGGCCAGGCCTTGTTTGCTTGGGTCAAGCGTCGTGACAACTTTCAGGCCGCCGTCTTCCACTTTCGCTTCGGCTAGCTGCTCGTCGCCGAGTTGGGCTTTGAAGTAACTAACTAACCAGTCTTTGACGTATTGCACGAAATGCGGGGCGGTTGACGAATCGGCGGCGCCCCGGGCAATGGTGCCGAGGGCTTGAGCTTTGGCATCTTTGGCTTGGGCAGTGGTGATGTTGCCCTGTTTGGTCATCACGTCCAGCGTGTAATTGCGGCGCTGAAGCAACAGGTCGGTATGGGGGCCGTACGGCGAAAGGGTCGTTGGTCGCTGGGGCAGTGAAGCCAAGGTGGCGGCTTGGCTTAAAGTTAAGTCTTTGGCGCTGACCCCATAAAAAGCCCGAGCCGCCGCTTCGATGCCGTAGTTATTGCCGCCGTAGGGAATGGCGTTCAAATACATCGTTAAAATTTCGTCTTTGGTGAAGAGCGCCTCCACTTCAATCGCCACAATGGCGTCTTTGATTTTATAGGTGAGCGAGCGGCTGGTGCCGTTCACCACCGTTTGCTTGACTAATTGTTGGGTGATGGTGGAAGCGCCCTGCAGCCCGCCGCGATGGAAGAGGTCCACAAAGGCCGCCCGGGCGATGCCACGAACGTCGACGCCAGGGTTGGAATAAAAGCGTTTGTCCTCGATCGCCACAGTCGCCTGTTTAACATTTTGAGGAATTTGATTCGAGTCGATGACGATCTGCCGCTTGTCGCCAGAAATGGTGTAGAGGGCGCCGCCGTTGCGGTCATAAAGGCGGGTGGAGCCGCTGGCGGCGATCAGGGTTTTGAGTTTGCCAGGCGTCGGCAAGTCTTTGGCGTACCAGGCGAATAGAAAAACAATAATTAAAACAAAAGCCGCCAGCCCCCACAGGAAAATCTTCCCAGCGGTTTTCCAGCTCCAGCGGAAACTTTTGGCTGATTTTTTGCCAAAAAGATTCTTTTGGATCTGAGTTAAGTTGACCGGGTTTTTCAGCGGGTTACGGAATCGGGGCCAGCGGATTGGGAATTTCTTCGCCATCGACAACTTATATTGTACAGAGATATACTAAGTCAAAGCAATGCAAGCCACGAGCGAGATATTAACCTGGGGCATCCAAGAAATCATCACGGAGGGTGAGCTTAACTTACTCTTGGCCTCTGAGAGACCGCTGAATATTAAGCTCGGCGTCGACCCAACCAGCCCCGACTTACACCTGGGTCACGCCGTAGTGCTACGCAAACTCAAGCAATTCCAAGAGCTCGGTCATCAATGCTATCTCGTGATCGGTGATTTTACGGCCTCAATCGGCGACCCGTCCGGCCGGCAGAACGCCCGGCCGGTTTTGAGCGAAGCCGAGATCCGGGCCAATATGGAAACCTATCTGAAACAAGCGGAATTGGTTTTAGACGTTCAAAATACCCATATCATCTACAATTCGGAGTGGCTACAACCGTTAACGCTCGGTAGTTTTATCGGTACGGCTATGCAGGTGTCGTTAAATACTTTAATTGAGCGTGAAGATTTCGCCAATCGGTTAAAAAACAAGGAATCGGTCGGTTTTCACGAACTCTTTTACCCAATTGTTCAGGGCATTGATTCCGTTCATTTAGAGATCGACGTGGAGATTGGCGGTTGGGACCAACGTCTCAATATGCTGATGGGCCGAGAGCTCCAAAAGAAGCTGGGCAAACAGCCGCAAGCGGTGATTTGTATGAAGCCATTACTCGGGCTAGATGGCGTTAAAAAAATGAGTAAATCGTTCGGTAACTACGTGGGTTTAAGCGAGCCAGCCGATCAGATGTTCGGCAAATTAATGCGCATACCAGACAGTATCATTAAAGATTATGCCGTCTTGGCGGCTGTGATGGACGATGCGCAAGTCAAAAAACTCGAGCCTCACCCGCGCGAGGCTAAAGCCGAAGTCGCCGCTCAAATAGTGGCCCTTTACCACGGCCAAGAGGTCGCCGATCAAGCTGAAAGTATTTTCAATAAAACTTTCCGCGACAAACAGCTCGACCCGTCATTGGTCAAAAAAGTCGACTCACCCGACTCGGAAATTACCGTAATCCAAGCCGTGGTCATCGCCACTCACGAAAGTAGCTCGGAAGCCCGTCGTTTAATTGAACAAGGGGCGGTTCGCTTAGGTAAAAAAGTGGCGAACAATCCAACGACCAAAATTAATCTCACGACCGGCCCAGCGGCTTTGCAAATTGGCAAGCACCGGTTTTATGAATTACACTACAAGGGCAAGGAATAAAGATTGAGGAATTAAGATTTACGAAAATAACCGCAAGATGCAGCTTAAGATTCTAAGCCCTAAATCACTGATCTCCAATCATGCTCGTCGCGGCTTTACTCTCATTGAGTCGCTGGCTGTTATCGCCATCATCGGCATACTCTTGGCGCTGGGCACCTACGTTTACGCTCAAGCCCAGGCGCAAGCCCGCGACGCGGTGCGTAAATCCGATTTAAACCAAATCGCTCAAGCTTTTAGCGCCCGGCAGTTGGATAAAACCTGTAGCGATCAATCAGCCGTTGGCGTTTACCCGGGCGGTGGCCTCAACCCCAGCCCAACACTGGTTTGGACAAAAACCAGCCAATTAGCCTCCTACAGCGATGGCTGCGGCACCTTCAGCCATTACCTGCCGACTATTCCCAACGACGTTCGCTCGCCGACCTTTTCCTATTATTTCAACCTTTCAACTACCGAAACCAGCGGGGCCGCTTCTGTAGCGGCCGTGGCCAAACACTATCGTTTGACAACATCGCTGGAACACCAATTCGCCGCCGGCAGCGCCGACCAGCTGGAGTGCGTTCGCCTCAGCCACGTTTGGATCGCCAGCTTTGGCGGCCAGCCCTATGACTGCGATCAACATGTTATTTCACGTAGCGCTAGCGGGGTGAAAATAGCAACAAACTATATCACGATTTTACCGCCAGGTGGGCTTTTTGCCACTGTTGCCCACGCTCAAGTGGGAGGCGGGACTTGCCACGTTAACCCCGACGGCACAACAACTTGCGATGGCGGCGGTGGGGGCGGCGGTACCACCAGCTGCCCAGTCGGCCAAATCTTGGTTAACGGCGTTTGCGTACCGGACACGGGCGGTGGTGGTGGCGGTACCACCAATCCTGGACCATACAATTACTACGTCGGGCAATAGTGTTGCTGATTGGCTAAGTGAAGAATATACTGGGGTTGTTGTTTAGTCGGTACGATCAATTCCGCCTGGCCAAATTACTAAATAACTCAATGACTAAATTACTCAATTCTAATTTTGTAATTCAAAAATTCAGTAATTTAATAATTCTTTATTGATATGGTTTTAGGCGAACTGCGCGAACATATTCGTCAGGCTTATAAAAAAGTGGTTCAAGCCGAGCCACCGGTTTTTGCTATCGAGCCGGCGAAAAAACCAATTTTCGGCGATTTTTCCACTAACGTCGCTTTGGTCGGCGCCGAGCCGGCCGGCCAGGCCCCGGTGGCCCTGGCTCAAAAAATTGTCGCCGAGTTAACGGCTCATCAGAGTTTTCGCTCGGTTAACGTCGCCACGCCCGGTTTTATTAATTTCACCGTCACCGACGATTATTTGGCCACTACTGTTGCGGCAATATTGAAATCGCCCGACAATTTCGGCAAAAGCGATGCCGGCAAAGAAACCCGGGTTTTGTTGGAATATGTTTCGGCTAACCCAACCGGGCCATTAACGCTGGCTAACGGTCGCGGCGCCTTTGTGGGCGAAGCGATCGCCCGGGTCCTCGAGCTCTACGGCTGTACGGTGATGCGGGAGTTCTACTTGAACGATACCGGCACCCAAGTCGATCACCTGGGCCACTCGGTTTTGCACGGCGACGATCCAGCCAAACAATATAGCGGTCCGTACGTCGACGAGCTCCGGAGCCGAATTAAGGCTAAAACCGATCGCGACGCCGGCGAAGAGGCGGTGGTGATTATCATGGAAACGATGATTAAGCCGGTTTTGCGTCAGTTAGGGATTAATTTCCATCAGTTTTTCTCGGAAAAATCGTTGCATCAAACCGGCGTTTATAAAAAAACGATGGATTTATTGAAGCTGCGCGGCCTCACCTACGACGCTGACGGCGCCACTTGGCTCTCGACCACTCGTTTTGGCGACTCGGAAGACCGGGTTTTGGTCCGTTCCGACGGCTTGCCGACGTACTTTGCGAACGACATCGCTTATCATAGCTACAAAATCCAACGTGGTTATCACCGGTTGATTTGGGTCGGCGGCGCTGACCACTTCCAGTACACTCGTCAAATGAACATGGTTATTGAAGGGGTGCTCCGTGATCATTACACCTGGGGCGGCCAGCTCGATTGGGTGATCACCCAAATTGTTCGGCTGTTTGAAAAAGGCAAAGAAGTGAAGATGAGTAAACGAGCCGGCAATTACGTGGCGTTGGATGAAGTGTTGGATGAAGTCGGTGCTGACGTCGCCCGGTTCTTTTTCCTGTCACGCTCGGTTGATAGCCATCTCGATTTTAATTTTGATATCGCCAAGTCGAGTTCCAGCCAAAATCCGGTGTTTTATATTCAATACGCCTACGCCCGGATTTCCTCGATCTTTCGGGAATTTTCCAAGGAAAACGAGTTTGAGTTGCCGGAAAAAATCGTTTTGTCGCAGCCAGCCGAGCGGCAGTTATTGCTGCGGATTATTCAATTTCCGGATTTGGTGGCCGAACTCAGCGGAAGTTTGGAAGTTCACAAACTGGCCCATTTCGCTACAGCTTTGGCCACCGACGTTCACACGTTTTACGAGAAGCTCCGGGTGCTGGGCGAACCAGCGGAAATCGCTCAATCCCGCTTAGCAATTTTGAAAGCAGCGAGTATTACCGTCAAGCGAACGCTGGAGTTGATGGGGATTTCTGCGCCGAGCAAGATGGTCAAAGAAAAAAGCACTTAGTCTCTTGATTTCTTAAGCCAATTCAAGTATTATTCAATTGCTCGGATTTTCGGGCGCACATTTCCACCTTCGGAGGTATCGGATGTCTCAACAATTAGATCGCACGCCACCTCTTGGGGTGGTTAAAGCCAAACGACCCGGTCAGGTAAAAGGCAGTACCCAACTTCGTATTCAGCGCCGGATGAGGGAGGTTCAGACGTTGATCGACCAGGGCTATGCGTTCCAAGAAATCCTGGATCAATTGGATCTATCCAGCGGTCAGCTCCGTTTTGTTTTCAATAAGCTTGATCAACCAGTTCGGCATACAACAGAAGGAGTTCGGCCGCGACCAAGAGGATATTACGAGCTGAAGTCTTTGTTCGTTGTTTGGGCACTTTATAGGCAAGGTTACTCCATCGGATACATCGCTAAGACACTTGCCTTGTCAACCTGGCCGCATTACCCCCCTGTTCACCGGAGATTGCGGTTGATTAAGAAACTCTTCGGCCCCCAGGCCTTGAAGAAGTCTTGCGTCAGCCTTAAGAAGGCGTGCACTAAAACGGGTGTTAAGGATGAGAAAACGATTGAAAATTGGTGCTTAACAGGGAGAATTGCCGGTTGGCGGCGGGTTGACCGCAATCGAATCGTTCTGACACGAGAAGGCTTCGCGGAGCTCTCAGCGTTGCTTGATAAAAGCAAGTGCGAGAATCCCGAATGCAATAACCTTATTGTCAAGGGGATGCGCCGGCGGAGAACTTGTTCGCCTGCCTGTCATCAAAGGCTTCGCAGTCTTGAAAAAGGGGCCAGGGGTTACTACCTCAACCCCGGAAAGACCGTTCATCATCCTGACAGCTGGCAGGCCGAACTCGAGAAAGCTTTGGCTAGCCATCAACTTCTCGAAGAAGAGCAGTGGCTGCGGATGAGAGACGTGGTAAATGAGACGGGTTTGAGCAGGATTCAAATTATTTGGCTCACTAGAACGGGGCTGTTAGCTGCTCACGACAGCAAACGAACTCACCCGTAACCAAACAGCCAATTAAGGAGTACGCCGCTAGCCAGGTAGCGATCGTCGCCCAAATCTACCGACGACGGTTGAAAGAGTGGGCGAAGTGAACACTTGTCCCCGAAGCTGAGTCTTCGGGGATTTTTTTTACGGAATTTTGAAGAGGGTTTTGCCAGCCGCGACGAACAAACTGCCGCCGGGGCCGGGAGAGAGATCGGTAATTGTGGCGTCGGAAACCAGAGCTTTTTCGCTCTGCTTACCGCCATCGGTGGTTGAATAAATTGTCACGAATTTGCCACGAGCGACAGCCAGTTGGTTGGCAGTGGCGGTTAAACTCAAGCGGAGCGGCGTATTGTCGGTGTAATATTGGACGCTCAAATTCTCCAATTTATTTTTGGTGAAGTTCTTAATGACGCCACTATCGACCCCGCCGATGAAATCGCCCGGCACGGCCCAGTCATCAAAAGTGCCGAAATTCAAAACGCTGCTAGCTACCCAGGGCGGCGGCGGGGGGGTGGTCCCGTCCGGCCCGGGCGTAGTGGTGCTGCCGGTCGGCACGATATCGTGAACAAAGCCGCCCACTTTATAAATAGCGCCGGTGGAAGTTTGGTAAATATATAAATTGCTGCTGCCGAATTTTTGCAAGAGTTTCGGCCCCTGAGTCAGCGTCGTCGGTAAGGTTAGATTAACCGGCTGGCTAGCCGAGCCGTCAAATAACCAGATCGCCCCAGCTTGATCAGCGACTAGTATTTTATTGTCGGCCAGCGCCGCCAAGCTAACCGGGTTGGCGATTAAACTCGCTTGCGTCACTTTGGTTGGAGTGCTGGTCTGCTGACGCCAGAGCTGGCCGGTATTGTCGATCAAATACAAACTGCCGGCGGTGTTGTCCATCGCCACGATCGGGTTATCCAACGTCGCGGCCTTGGCGGTTTGGTCAACGATACCGATATTTTGAGCGGCCAGCGTTTGGCCGAAAGCAGCTCGCTGTTTAGCGGTTAAGTTTTTGTAATTGTCGACGGTCAGATTTTGTTCGATAAAAGCGAACATATCTTTGGTTGCGGTTTTCGCGGCTAAATCGCTGATATTTGAAGCGGCTACGGTCGGTACTTTGCCGACGCGGCGAAATTCGTTGCGGATAATAATGCCGCCCGCGATCAGCAGGGCAAGTACTACCACGCCAGCCAGCACTGGAATAACCGGAAAACGGCGGCGTTTCGGCGTTGGAGCTGCTAACTCACCTTGTAGCTGATCGCCTTCGTCTGTTGGCTCTGACCCCTTCACTTCGGCGGGCTTGGCGGGTTTTTTTCGGGTTTTTGCTGCAGTGACAGAGCGGCTAAAAATAGTTTTGATGGCTTGCCCGGCCGTCGCTAAGCTGGCCAAAATACCAGAAATAGTAACGATTGGTTTGGCGCCGCTAACGTCGAGCTTGATCGTTTCGAACTGGCTTAGTTGGCTTGGCGCCACGGCAATAGCGGCCAGCAACGGGTAGTCGGTCGCCTCAGCGCTTTCGGCTATGTCCTTGAGCAGTGTTTTTTTATCGCCCGTCTCCCAGCCTTCGCCGTCATTTTTCTTTACTAGTTCTCTCAGCGTTTGGCTACCAAAAATCAGCCAATCGTCTTTTTTAATATCGCCGCTGGTCACCGAAGCGAACCGTTCGCCCGCCAAATGAGCTCCACTAATTTGGCTGAGTTTCTGCCGCCGCCAGAGCAGAATGTGGCCGTAATTAATAGTGGAAAAATAGAGCTGCCCGCCCGAAAAAACCCCGAGCGCGCAATGGACCGGCTCTGTCGCTTTGGCTTCGGCGTCGTCGAGCAGCTGATTGAGCGTTTTCAGGGCGCTTTCGAATTTGGTTAAGAGCGACCGCTGGGTGCTTTCTTTGTAACTTTTTACAAAGGCCGAATGGATGGTTTTCCCCAAATCGATGGCGGTCTGCCAGCGATTGTTTATTTCCACCAAGCTAACCAAAAGGACTTCTTGGCCGCTGGCGATAAGTTGCTCGGTTTCGGCGCCGATAAAACGATCAGCTGGTCGCTCAGTAGAGTGTAGCTTAACAACTGAAAAGGTATTCTCGGTTTGGGTCATTACCTTCCTTTACGTATACACCGTTTTGCTCTTGAAGGGCAACTCTTCTGTCGGAGTGACTGGATTTGAACCAGCGACCTCAAAGCATCTTGGTCAGGCCAGTGAGATTTGAACTCACGACCTTCGGACCCCCAGCCCGACGCGCTACCAACTGCGCTATGGCCTGACCAAAATGCTTTGCGCGCTTCCGGGGTTTTGTCGTCGCAAGTATGCGACAGGCCAAAACCCGCCTCAGCGATTCGAAGCAAAGCAGTTTGCTTCTCATTACCGCTTCGGCCCAACTGCGCCACACTCCGCAAGCTCCGCTACCGAGTAACGAAGTGGCACCGATTTTCTTGGCCCCAAAATGCCAAATCGAGACGAATCCCAACCAAGCAATACTGGGAAGAACGGAATCCTCTGGTCTTAGCCAAGGCTATGGCCGATCGACGCCGAGTAAAACAGAGCGCCGCCCAACGGGCAGATTCCCGGTGAAATTATTACGAGCCACTTCGTAAAATCAGCAGCGAAGCAGAGTTTAGAATAGGGGATTTTGGTTGTCAGCTCAATGGAGGGAAGCGAAAAAGGCGGTGCCTAGGCCAGAAAACCGAATTTCCTCGACCGCTCGTCGCTTCCAGCGGCTCCTCACTTAATTCCTCGCCGATTTTCCTCGGCAGTAACCTCGGAACCAAGCAAATCGGCTGCGTAAGTCAGCAAAAATTGTTTTCTGGTCAAACCACAATTATTATTACCCGCCCAGTAGAAAGCCGGCCAAATGGCTAGTGAGGGTTTGGAGCGGCGCGGCCAAGTAGTAAATCACTACAAAGAAAATAACGAAGAAAAGAATAGGGTTGGAGGCGAGGCGGTAGTAGGCCTCGTCGCTGATAAAAAGCCGCAAAATCCGCGAGCCGTCGAGCGGCGGGATCGGCAGCAGGTTGAAAAACATTAGGAATAAATTAATAAAAACCGCTAAAGCCAACGCGCTGCTGAGCCAAGCTGGCATCGGGATGAAACGGGCGATTAAGGCGATGATCGCCGCTAAAATAAAGTTGCTCATCGGGCCGGCTAACGCCACTTGCAGGCCCTGGAAGCGGGGATTGTCCATTTTGCTTTCGTCCACCGGCACTGGTTTGCCCCAGCCGATCACCGGCACGGCGATGCCGAAAGCGTTGAGTAAAATCAGCCCCGCGAGTAACGTCGTCCCAACGCGGTCCCAGTGAGCCAGCGGGTTAAGCGTTAACCGGCCAAACCGTTTGGCGGTGTCGTCGCCAAATAAATAAGCCACCGCGCCGTGGGCCGCTTCGTGAACCGATAAGCTGAAAAGTAAGATGACAATAAGGATAACGGCCTGCAATAAACTCGGGCCGAGCGCTTGAAGAGACATCCGGTTTAGTATATCATGGGACGTACCAGATGAAATTGTTATCTTTCTTTTATTCCGCCGAGGCTTCATAAAATGGAAGTTTCGAAAAATACATTTTGTGCGCTCTGCGGTAAAACTGCCGTATCCGCCAACAACCGCCCCAAGTCGCTGCATAAAACCAAGCGGCTGATGCGGCCAAACCTTCAAAAGTGGAACGGTTTGTATATCTGTTCCCGTTGCCGCCGGACTCTCAAAGCCGCCGGCCTGAACTCCAAAACCGCCCGCGTCCCCGCTGCCGCTACTTCAACTCCCGCCAAATCCGCGTAAGAAAAAGCTCGCCTGGGAAGGCGAGCAAAGAATTCATATCCAAGTGCCGCTCCTGACTACTTCGGTTAGACACTCTACCCAGATGGTAAGTTGCCAGCTCCAGTAGTAAGAGCCTTTAGGTAAACGGATAACACCACCAATGAAGTCCTGACTAGCTAGTTCAACACCAGCTGGTAGGCTTACAAAGACAGGTATTCCCGTCGCCCAAAGTACCTGAACGTTGACGATAGTAATGCCTTGCGGCAATGCTGTTGGCGGCCGAAGGCCGTTTAGTGGTGTGCGCATAATCATATTTGTGTTGCGTCACACCGAGAAACTATAGCATATTTCGAACTAATTGTCAATGCTTTTCCCCAATTTTTTGCCGCCGATAAAATAGTTCTTCAAGCTGATGGAGGAAACAGTGCCAGTTGCCGGTTGACAGCCATCAGCTTGCACCACTGCCCCGCAAAGGAAGCTTGCGGGGGTAGGGAGTTTGAGGGTGTAGGGGGCGGCTTAGCAAATTAGCCCCCTCACCCTCAAATAATAGTCAGTGGCGCTAGCCACATAAGACAGTAAATAAAAAATAGTTCTGCAGCCTAGGCTGCCTTCGTCAAAAAGCGGGTTTCGAAGCAGTTTTTGCAATAAATCTTGGCATCTGGATCTTTCGGCTTAAACATCGCCTCGCCGATCTGGCCGCAATCAGAACAGGTAATTTTGTAGTATTCCGCTTCCACTTTTTGGCGGTTCATCTTGCGGCAGTCTTTGCAGCGGGTCGGCTTATTAGTAAAACCTTTGTCGGCAAAAAATTGCTGCTCGCCGGCCGTCCATATAAAATCTTGGCCGCACTCTTTGCACTTGAGGGTTTTGTCTTCAAAAGGCATGTAGGTATATGATACCAAACGCCGCCCTAGCCGTCAAAGATTGCGCAAGCCCCTTTCTTGCTCGGCGCCGCGCTTGCGCTACAATGCCTTCATGCCAAATTTCCTGCCCGGCCGGTCGTATGTGGTAGTCGGCCAGCTCGACGAAGCGGCGCTAACCGATGTGTTGCCAGTCGACCGGTTGACGGTAAACGCCGGGGGTCTGGAAGTGAAAACGCTCCGCCAACTAATCGCCACCTTTTACCAGCGCCCGCATGGTGCGCAACGCTTAGCGCTTATCAAAAACGCCGAAGCCTTGAGCGTCATCCACCAAAATACGCTCCTAAAAGTTTTGGAAGAACCACCACCGGCCTTAACCATCATCCTGGAAGTCCGCTCGGCCGAAGGGTTGTTGCCCACCGTTCGTTCGCGCCTTCAAGTGGTGATCGGCCAGGCTGCCGCCGCCCAGCTTCAGCCGGTGTTAACTGGCGAGGTCTCGGCGGACCTGAAAATTTTACAAAGCGCTAAAGACCGGACCGGGCTGATTGAGCTGTTTCGGCGGGAGCTGCACTACCAACTAGACCAGTTTGGGGAGTTGGCCGACGGCAACTGCTTGTCGGCCCTGGAAGCAGCCGTTACCCGCCTGGAGCACAACTGCAACCAAAAACTGGTTATCGACCGGTTCCTCTTGCAGCGGCCGGCTAATCAGAGTAAAAACAAGAAGAATGCTTAGCCAGATTATTTTCTTTGTGGCGGTGGCGCTAGTGATTATTTTACTGGCCCGCCGGCTCTATAGCGGTGGCGCCATCGGCCAAACACTCAACCGGTCCGCCCAGGCGGTGATGGCGGCGCTCAACCGTTTGTGGGCGCGGACGATCGCCCAAATTCGCCAGCGCGAACGGGTTCGCTCCGGCCGGCCGACTGGGGTGCCAGTCAGCTTGGGTGGCGAACACCAGTTTTGGCAAGAAGAGCCGATGAGCGACAAACCAGAGCTATCCAGCCATTTTGAAGAGGGTGACCGGCTCTTAAAAGAGAAAAAATACAGCGAAGCCGAGCAATTTTTCCTCAAAGCCGCCGCCAATAACCCCAAAGACGCCCGGGCCTACGCCAAGCTCGGCCTGCTTTACTTGCAGCAAAAAAGTTTTTCCGACGCTATCGAGTCGTTGAAAGTGGCCGTTAAACTCGATAAATACAACCCCAGTCGCCACTACAACTTGGCGCTAGCCTATATGGGCAATAAAGACGAGCAAAAAGCCATCGCGTCGGTGCGGGAAGCGATCACGATTGACCCGGTGACGCCGAAGTACCGAACGCTGCTTGAACAGCTCTTAAACGGTTAAGTTTCCCGGTTTTTAGGGTAAAATATAGCTTGTTCGTGAATCCCGCATCTTTGTATTTTGTTCCCACCAAAATTCGCAGAATTTTGAGATTTTGCCACCTTAGCTCAGCGGCCAGAGCGGCGCATTTGTAATGCGCGGGTCGTCGGTTCAAATCCGACAGGTGGCTCGATGGAAGTAGAAGTTGAAGCCAAGTTTTTAGATATCGACCCAGAAAAGCTCCGGAAATTGCTTAAAAAACTTGGAGCAAGATTGGAGTATTCCGAACGGCAAATGCGCCGGATCGTTTTTGATTATCCAGATTCACGCCTTGAAAAAATCGGCGGTTGGGTTCGGGTCCGCGACGAAGGCGACAAAATTACCTTTACTTACAAACAGCTTAATGACCGCTCGCTGCACGGCACTAAGGAAATCGAAACGACGGTTGGCGATTTTCAAAAGACCGCCGATTTGTTAATCGCAATTGGGCTGGAGCAAAAGGCCTATCAAGAAACTAAAAGGGAAAAATGGAAATTTGGGACTGGTGAGATTACTATCGATACCTGGCCGTGGATCCCAACTTTTGTCGAGCTTGAAGCTAGTTCAGAAAGCGAGTTAAAAGAGCTAGCTCAGAAGCTTGAGTTGAACTGGCAAGAGGCGATGCACGGTAGCGTCGAGACCGCCTACCAAAAATATTACGACTTTACTGAGCATGAGATCGATAACTGGAAAGAAATTACTTTTATTCCAGAGCCAGATTGGTTACTGGCCAAAAAGCGTTAAGCTATCGCCCGCTGTCGAATTCTAACCATATTTTTGTTAGAATTAGTGAGCACCTTATGTTTTTGCTGGGGTACTCAAGCGGTCAACGAGGGCAGACTGTAAATCTGCTGGCCTTGTGTCTTCGTAGGTTCGAATCCTACCCCCAGCACACATAAAAGCTCCCAAATCGGGAGCTTTTATGTGTGCTAGAGGCTCGAACCGTCAGCTTTGCTGGGGTTCGCTAACGAGTTCGCGAGTATTGTCGCTTACTCGCGGACGAGTTTCCGGAGGAGTACTCGACGACTTCCTACCCCCAGCCTTCTCTTATTTTTCAGTAGACTTTTTGGTAAAATTGTTCTGTTAGCCAATCGCCGCCCTAGCTCAGTGGCAGAGCACTTCCATGGTAAGGAAGGGGTCGTGGGTCCAATTCCCACGGGCGGCTCAAAAAACAATATAATCTGGACAGTTTAATATTTTTCAGATAAACTAGAAAAACAAATGGCCAAGAAATCCACCCGCGAACGCATCACGCTGGAATGCTCCGTCTGCAAAGAACGGAACTATTATAGTGAGAAAAACAAAGTCAAAACCCCAACCCGCCTGGAGTTGATGAAGTTTTGCAAGCGTTGCCAAAAAGCCACCGCTCACAAAGAGAGTAAGTAAGGCCTGAGGGTCTGGACATCTCGGTTGAAAACAAGTAGTATTCCGCTATGGCAAGTAATCGTCTGATTGCCGTTGTAGGGATGCCCTTCAGCGGAAAGGGCGAGGTTGTCTCGTACCTCGTCGAATATATGCGTTTTGAGAAGGTCTATTTCGGTGGCACGGTCTTGAGGGTTCTTGATGAAAAAGGATTACCCCACACCCAGGAACATGAGAAACCGCTTCGCGAACAGCTCCGCAGGGATCACGGCCCGGCGGCAATGGCATTGCTTAACCTGGAAGAGATTGAGGCGAAACTCAAGTTGGGAGACACGGTCATTGATGGCCTTTACTCTTGGGCTGAGTACCTATTTCTCAAGGAGAGGTTTCCTCAAATGATCGTTATGGCCGTCTGGGCCCCGCCAGAATTGCGCTATGATCGAGCCGCCAAACGGCCTGATCGGGCGCTTTCTCGTGAGGATGCTATCGCTCGTGATCACGCCCAGCTGGAGAACCTTCAGACTGGCGGTCCCATCGCGATGGCGGATGTTGTCGTTAACAACACCGGGGAGTTGGCTAATCTTCATCAGTTTTTGAAGTGCTGGGCTACCGACAACTGGGAAGTTATCCAATTCTATCGCTGAATTACCACGGCCCCTTCGGGGCCTTTTTTCTTACCTCGACCCAAAGAGCAACAATTGGTAAGATTAAACAGTTCTTTAGGGACGTCGGTTAATGGTAAACCACGGGTCTCCAAAACCCGAACTGGGAGTTCGATTCTCCCCGTCCCTGCCAAATAGTAGAATTAGGTCCAGCTTGGGCCTTTTTCTTTTGCTCGATGATGGTTTTAAAGGGGTCGTTGAGCACATACGAGAGCTTTTTGTCCTCTAATTCGATGTTCGAAAGCATGTAACTCAGAAGCTTGTGTCTAAGCTCGTAATTCGAACATTTGAAAAGCTCAGAAGCTCGCTGGGCGAGGTCTAACAGGTAAGAAGCGGTTACTTGGAAGCTTTTGTTATCACTCGTTAGCTTTTTGAGCCGGTCGTTAAGAATCTGCTGCCGACCTTCTAATTCATTTGCGATTTCGTCGTGCAGCTGCGGAGTAATACGACCGTCCATTAGGTCGTAGTAAATTCTTTTCATTTTTTCCTTGATTCCGTCGTACTCTTTCCTGGTTTGCTCGATATTTTGCGTGAAATAGAGCTGCTGGTTTTCGTGCCGATTCTTTAGTTCAGCAATCACTTTTGGGATAAGATTCTCGGGTACTTGAGCTTGAGCGATATCATCGATAATCGGGCCAATGACGAGCGATTCGGCGGTATTTGGGTTGCCACAGCTATTCTGGCCTGAGCCGCTACAGCGGAGGTAGATGTTCTTGCGACCCCAATAAGAGGAAACGGCTCGACCACACTTTTTGCATTTAACTATCTTTTTGAGCGTGAACCACTCAGAATCGTACTTGGTCATATCGTGTTTACGCTCGCCCTTGACCACCAAACATTTATTGAACATTTCCCCGAACTAGCCAATTCTATTAAAAAGTTATAGCTCGACAATCCTAATCCCAGGAGTAAAATACGTCTATGAGTGTTGCTTCGTGGATTTCACCAAAGACCGAAAAAGGAAAGCCGAGCCACATCAGCGGCCGAGGTTTTTTTGCAAAAGAGGCTATTAAAAAAGGTGAGCTATTAGCCGTTAAAAATGGCCATCTAATTGACCGGGCAACTCTAGAGGCTAATTGGGATATTGTTAATCACTCTCATATTCAAATTACCGATGATATTTATATGGCTCCGCTGACTAAGGACGAGTTCGAAGAGTCGATGATTTTCTTCAACCACTGCTGTGAGCCGAATATGGCTATCAATGGGCAAATCGCCTGCGTGGCTCTACGGGATATTCACGCCGGTGAAGAGTTAAGCGTCGACTACGCCACGATTTTTAATAACGACGATAACTTTGAGTGTAGCTGTGGCAACCCCACGTGCCGCCATCATATTACCGGCCGTGATTGGCAAAAGCCGGAGCTCCAACAAAAATACGGCAACAACTTCGCCTGGTTTATCCTAGGAAAAATGAGATGACAAAAGCGTCTTTGCAACGTCAGGCGGAAGAAATTAAAAAAATCAGTACACTAAGTGACCCATACGATAAGAACTTGGTGGATTTAGACCTAACAATCTTTCCTCACGTCTATGGCGGCGGCTCAGATAGTCGATTGATGTGTGAGGTAATGGAGGTTTATAAAGGCGACGAGGTGCTTGACCTGTGTACTGGAATGGGAGTTATTGCCCTAAAAGCAGCCACGCTCGGAGCGGGTCACGTTATTGGTGTTGACCTTAATCCAGAAGCGGTCAAGAACGCTAACTTTAATAAAAAGAAATTAGGACTGAAGAATATCGAGTTCATCGAAGGGGATTTATTTGAACCAGTGAAAGACAAAAAATTCGACGTAATAACAATCAATCCACCTTTTACGGCTAAAAAACCATCCAATAAAACCGAAATCTGTTTTTGGGACGAAAACAACCAAGCAACTAAACGATTTTTCCGTGAGTTAAAAAGTCATCTAAAGCCGGGGGCAAGAGTATATCTTTCTTGGGGTGATTTTGCAGATTTAAAGTTACTGCCGGAATTAGCGAAAGAAAATAACCTTGAAATTAAAGAACTGAATTCGGCCATCGGGCCGGGAACTGGCTTCGGTTTTATGACTTACGGACTCTTCCGGCTCGATGAAACTAATTAGCTTCATACTGAATCTGCCTTGGACTATAGTGGGTTTGGTTTTAGTGCTTTTGTCGCTTCCCCTCAGCTTGGCTGTATCACGTAAACCGTTTGCCTTTATTTTTAAGGTGAGGAGCTTTTGGTGGTACTCTTGGTTGCCGGGTCAAAAGGGCATCAGAGCGTTAGTTAATGGCAGTGTCGTTCAGCTAGGACCGACAGCTGATGAAAAAGATTTAGCTCACGAGTTGATTCACGTCCAGCAGTATGAAAGAGAACCGTTCATCCACCCGTTTCTTTACACAATCGAATCTTTAACTAAAGGTTACAGTGACAACAAATACGAAGTTGAAGCTTATTCAAAATCCGGGAGTCGGTACATTACTAGCTAGCCCTGGTGGCTAATAAATCGCCTGATAAGTTGAAAGTCGTGACTAAATCTTTTAATTTGAAATCATCATCGGCATTTATAGCTGCTGTTTGAAATGCGTCAACTAACCCCTGCAGAAATAAAAATCCCCGGATTTTCCGGGGAAGAAAGATAGGCTAAGCAAGGGCCTTGAGGAGCGCTGTTGGTTCCCGGCCTTGAGCGGCTGCGTGAAAGTCTTGGTGGCCTGTAATACTAACTAAGGCTTCAGCTACCCGCTGATCCACCCCATGTCTCAAGACCTCATTATTAATCCGATCCCAACCCGCGTTCGGGTAAAAATTCTGGAACGCACCCAGCGGACTGAGCTCCCGTTCTTTGAGATACTTTGAAAAGTACTCCACCAGGAGCTTCCTCTGGGAGTCGGTGAGCTGATAGTAGCTAAGTTCACTAACCAGGCCCCAAGCGACTAGTGGGCCTAGAAGCTCTGGGGAAACCGGTGTTAGAGCCGTTAACCGGGGCTTTGCTCCAAGCGTGGCTTTCAGTAGTCTATCTGACAAGTATTGGTGAACAAAACGGGGATACGGCGGCTCATAGAGGCTCGTTAGCGGCTCCTCGAGAAACTTCAGAAACTTCAGATGCAATTCGGCCCAGCTGTTTTCGGTCTGAGCTTGCGGGAGAAGATACTTCACGATTAGTTGCTGGGCAGTCGTGGCCAATGTGCGATTGGAGTGATTACTGATGGTTAGATAAAAATCTGCCCGTTCGCTTACCTCCAAAAATGCTTTTGCGTCCAGTAGGGTGGTGCTTAACAGTATTTTAGTCCCGACGAAGAGTAGACTGTTTGCCTCCTCTTCGGTGTCAACCTGGGGCCATAGGTCGAGGAAGTCGGACCACTTGTCCAACCTCTTAAAGGTGCGAAGGAGCTCGCGCTCTAATGTTAACGTTCTTGGCATGATACTTCCTTGGTCTAGCTGCCACTTTTCTGGGCAACGTATCAACCGATGCTAATATAGCAAACCCTTAGCTGAAAAAGAATTGACTGTTACAAGTTTGAGCTTATTATTTAGACTATTGAGATGGCTAAGATCAACTTCAAACTCCAGCGAGAGGTTGCGTATTGCGTCGTGTAAGGGCTGCATGAATATAAATCTTGTTACAGAAAAATCGGATGCTCTTAAAAGGTTTGAGCAAATTGAATGGCCAATTGCCGATAAAGAGCATTATGGTACGGCTGATGTTGATTTTACTACTCGTCCATTCTATCTTTCGGCCGAAGATAACGGTGAAATATTAGGAATCATTCAGGGAAAAATTCAAGGCGGTGTCTGTACTATCAACGACTTAATCGTTGCTCATAATAGACGCGGCCAAGGAATCGGCACCGAGCTAATGGCGAAGATTGAAGAGTACGCCGTAGAGAATAAGGCGCACAAGATTCGACTAGTAACCGGCGACGGTTGGCCAGCCATAAAATTCTATGAAAAGCTCAGCTATAAAGAAACCGCTCGCCGCCCAAACGATATGCAACACACGGACTTTATTGAATACACAAAATTTATTTAAAAAAATCCCGGACGAGCCGGGAAGAGTGGGGAATCAAGCACGGACGGCAGCTGTCAGCTGGCGAATTTCTTCAAACCAACGAAGGCAACGACTGTGGGTGCTCCAGGGAATGAGATTGTCATCCACGAGCGTGTTCAACAGTTCTGTTGCGTGCATAACGGCCAGCACCTTCACCCCAGCGCTTTCCAGCTTCGCCTGCCCGCCTAATTGATAGTCAACCAGTACGGCAATGGCTTTTACTGAAGCTCGTCCTTTTAAGATATTAATTGCTTGAAGTTTACTGTCGGCGTGTGACAAAACGTCGTCAACCAACATAACTTCGGCGTTGTTCGGCCAGTTTGCCAGTGGGTTGAGGCTAATTTCATCGTTAAGCTTGCGAAGACCGGCGAAGAATCTAGGGGGTTGTGATACCGATGGCCAGTACTGAACAAGCCCGGCCGCTACGGTCATGCCAACGTTCGGCACACCGCAGACCAGCTGGGGAGGCGTTAATTTTTCTTGGCGTACGTAGTCGCCGATCACTTTTCCAGCTTTAAGTTTCAGAAGACCTACTATAGCGTGTCTTTCCTTGTCGGTATCCGCTGAGCGAAATTCGATTTTCATCGGCGATAGTGACGCCTCCGGAAACCGACCAGGGCGGTGCAGCTGCCAGCGGAAGCCTTCCTCCTCCTCTCCAGCGAATCGAATAATGCCGGCTGCCCACATGGCAATAACTAATTCTCGTTTGTTCACATCAACCTCCAAGTTGTAATGTTCAATTAGCTCGACGATACCTGGAACGGGTCTATTTTTCAAGCATTGACACCTCTTTTGCCCGCCGTGTACAGTGAATATAAGAAGTAAGGAGGGGATTTTGGAACCGCAAACGGGGTTGCCCAGCAACCCACAACCGCAGCTCAAGGAAGATATCGCCGCTGTCACGGCTAACACCTACACCATCGACACCTTCGGGACGATCATCTTTTTCGTGGTGCTGGTTCAAATCATTTTGCTGGTCGGGTTAAATTTGTACCAAAAAAGCCGGATTAGCTCGGCCAACAAAACCTTAGCGGCCAAACAAACCTTGCTGCAAACCGCCAATTACAAAACCATCAACGACGAAGTCAACCAGGTCCTCTCCGGCAACACGCTCTTGGCCTCGGCTTTGAGCAGTAAGGTTGACTGGGGGAAATTTTATAGCCAGCTCAACGCCGTGACGCCCAAAAACGTCCAGCTGACCACCCTGTCGATCACCGACGCCGGCCAGTTTAAAGCCGACGGTAAAACCGCCTCGTTGGACAGCTTGGCCAAAGCTTTGGTGGTTTGGCAGCAAGGACAGGCTAGAACGCCGACGCCGTTTTCCACTGTTACCTTGGCCACCAATGGCTTCACCGCCGCTACTTCCGGCAGCCGGCAAGTAACCTTTTCGATTTCCGGCCAAATTAACCTAGGGGTATTGCGATGAAGAAAAAACGCCATCTCGGCCTGATTTTACTGCTGGCGGCGATTGTCGGTTGGTTTGGGCTGATTAACGGCCAAGTTAAGGCCTTTTCCGCCAACACCTTAGACGCGAAAGTTGCTAACCTGGAGGTGGCCTCGTACAACCAACGCTTAAGCGACCTCGACGCCATCCGCGCCCAAGGCAGCGGCGTCACCGCCACCCTGACCGCCCTCTTTTTAGCGATGCCGAAAGCCGCCCAAGTGCCGGAAGTGCTAGTGATGGTGGAGGGCTTGGGTTCCAGTAGTGGCGTCACCTTTAACGAAGTGAACGTCGGCACGCCGGATGGCTCCCAGGTGCCAGTTCACCTGTCGTTTACCGGTAGCCAAGCGGCGGTCAGCGCTTTTCTTTCGGCCGTTAATAAAAATATCCGGACGGCGGTGGTGAAAAGCCAGTCGGTTGCCACTGACCAAAGCGGCAACTTAAACGTCACCATTCAGCTTGGGCTCGTCTATCAAGGAGTAGTTAATGCGAAATAGTAAAATTGAAACCTGGATCGGCATCGGCTTGTTAATTATTGTCATCGTCGCCTTCATTTTGGAACTAATTTTCAGTTTGCCTAAGGGCGCTGCTGTCACCGCCAAAGCCCGGGTGGTGCCGACCATTCCCCGCGACCTTTTTGCGTCTACCAACCCCTTAAACAAGCAAGTTAGCCAGCTGAACGTGCCGTCGAACGTGCCGGTCAATGTTCAGCCGAGCGAAGTCGGCCGCGACAACGTTTTTGCCGGATTCTAATGGATGCCGGCCAACACCCACTTACCGGTTGAGGACAAGGTAGCGCGGCCCGGCGATCTCTCCGCCCCAGCCAGCGCTTCTGCCCGGAGTTTGCTGAATTTTTTGGTGGAAAAAGGGCTGCTGAAACCCGGCTTCCGGCAAGTTTTGCACGGCCGAACCATCGCCGAAATTCGCGCCTATATTCTGCACCACCGGCTGGTTGAGCCGCAGCCGCTCTTGGAGCTCTTGGCCGAATTTTTTGGCTTACCGTTTGAACGGTTAGTTGACCGGCCGATTAACCCCAGCGTGGTCAAGCTCTTGCCGCGCGAGGCGATCGAACGCTATAAGGTGCTACCCTTCGAGCTGAAAAATGCCGTTTTGACCCTGGCCGTTACCGACCCGGCGCTGTTGCAGCGCGACGCCCCGGGGGCGTTGGTGCGGCTGCGCAAAGAAAAAGGCCTCCATATTAAATTGGTGGTGGTGCCGCCGGGCGACGCCGAGGCGGTGGTGATTAAAGCCTACGACCAACCAGCGGCCGAGTTGAAACCGGCTCCGCTCGACATTCTGCCGCTTCCGCCGGCCCCGCCCAAAAGCCTGCCAATCGCCGCGACGCCGGCACATTCCGAGCTCCATAAAACCGTCGAAGGCGTCGGTAAAACCATTGATTTAACTGGCCAAGCAATTCCGCCGGCCACTCTCAACCAAATCCCTTACGCGGTAGCCAAACGGTACCAACTGATTGTTTTTGACGCCAGCCGCCACCCCGGGCCATTCGAGCCGCCGATGATTAAAGTGGCGATGGTGGAACCCGAGAGCCTCCACGTCAAAGAAATTTTGGCCTACATCGAAAACCGGAACAAACTGCTGATCGACCGCTACCGCACGACGACGGCCTCTTTTGAAGCGGCGCTCAAGCTCTACCCCGAAGCCAAGTATTACCATCCGGCTCGCCAGGTCGAACAACCACCAAGCGCGCTGCCTTCGGCCGCGCCTCTGGCGGAAACGGCCGGTGCCCCGCCAGGCGCTGCCACCGGCGAAACCGTGCCAGCTTCGGCCACCCCGTCGCCGATTTTAAGGAGTGAAAGCCAACCGCCAGCCGCCGGCGAGCAAACATTGGTCACCTTAACGGCTGGCGATATCGTCAACCGGCCAACAGCCGAGTCGGTGAAGGAGCTGGCCCGGATGGCCGAGGCCCAGCAGGCCTCATTGGAAGACCAAGACCTCGATAAATTGATCAAAAAACCAGTCACTTCCACCGCTGATTTGGCCGAAGTCTTCAAAACCGGCATGGTGCCGGAAGTAGTGGCAGCGGTGCTGTTCTTAGCCATCCGGATGCGGGCCAGCGACGTCCACCTGGAAACCGAAAAAGAGTACTTGCGGATTCGTTACCGGATCGACGGCATTTTGCACGACATCGTTAAGGCGCCGAGCTTTTTGCACGCGCCGCTCATCGCCCGCATTAAGATCCTCTCCAAAATGAAAATCGACGAGAGCCGGGTGCCGCAAGACGGCCGGTTTGATGTGGTGCTGGATAAACGGCAAGTCGATTTGCGGGTTTCCACCTTGCCGACCATTCACGGCGAAAAAGTGGTGATGCGCTTGCTGGATAAATCCGAGGGCATGCAAACGCTGGAGCAGTTGGGCCTGACCGGCTCGAACTTCGACGTCTTAATTAAAAACATCGCCAAGCCGTACGGCATTATCCTCTCTACCGGCCCGACCGGTAGCGGTAAATCGACCACGCTTTACTCCATTTTAACGCGCATCTCCCGCCCCGGCGTCAACATTATTACCCTGGAAGACCCGGTAGAGTACGAGCTGCCAGGTTTGAACCAAGCCCAGGTGATGCCGCAGATCGGCTTTACTTTTGCCGAAGGTTTGCGCTCGGTGCTGCGCCAAGACCCGAATGTCATTATGGTCGGCGAAATCCGCGATTTGGAAACGGCGGCGATGGCTACCCAGGCGGCCCTGACCGGCCACTTGGTGCTTTCCACCCTTCACACCAACGAAGCCTCGGGGGCGCTGCCGCGCTTGATCGATATGGGCATCGAGCCGTTCCTCATCACTTCGTCGTTAAACGCCGTCATCGGCCAGCGGTTGGTGCGGCGGATTTGCGAAGACTGCCGGGAAAAAGTGGCGGTGCCGCCGGCGGTGTTGGCCCGGGCTCAACGGGAATTGGCGGCCGTGCCGAGCGGCCAGTTGAAGGCGGTGGATCTGGAGCAACTGGTTTTCTACCACGGCAAAGGCTGCCCGAACTGCACCGATGGCTTCCGCGGCCGGGTGGGTATCTTCGAAGTTATGGCGATGAACGAAGAAATCGAAAACTTGGCCGTCAAGAAAGCCCCGGCCTCGGAGCTGCAGAAAGCGGCGATCAAAAACGGCATGGTGACGATGGTCCAAGACGGCTTGATGAAAGCCCTCAAGGGCTTAACGACGGTGGATGAAGTGATGCGCGTCACCATGACCTCGATTAAAGAAGTACCAGGAACGACCGAATGAAAAAATTTTCAATAATCAATAGTCAATATTCAAATAATAATCAAATAATTAATATTCAATCCTTGCTACTTGATTATTGGTTATTGGATATTTGTAATGTTGGCAGATTCGCCGATGAAAATTATTTATTGTACGATGGGAATAAGCATGGAGGGAATTAACAATGGCTGAAGCTTTGACTGCCCAGATGAAAAGTTTACTCGACTTAGCGGTCGAGAAAAACGCTTCGGATTTACATATCACGGTGGGGACGCCACCGATTTTGCGAGTTGACGGCCGGCTGTTGGCGCTGACCGACCAAGGCGTCCTGACCGCCGAAACGGCCGAACGGCTACTCTCCAGCATTATGACGCCGGAGCAAACAGAGCGGCTGACTACCCGGCGGGAGCTGGATTTTTCATTCGGTTACCAAAAGATGCGCTTCCGAACCAACGCTTTTTACCAAAAGGGCAACATCGGGGCGGCGCTGCGGCTGATTCCAGTGGCCATTAAAACGATGGAACAACTCGGCGTGCCGCCAATTCTCGAGCGCTTTGCCGAGCCCAGCCAGGGTTTTGTGATCATTACCGGCCCAACCGGTCACGGCAAATCCACCACCTTGGCGGCGCTGGTGGAGCATATCAACCAAACCCGGGCCGAACACATTATTACCATCGAAGACCCGATCGAGTACGTTTTTGAGCATCAAAAGTCGATCGTCGTTCAGCGAGAAGTTGGCGTTGATACCAATTCCTTCAGCCGGGCTTTGCGCAGCGCCTTGCGCGAGGACCCGAACGTGGTTTTAGTGGGCGAGATGCGCGATTTGGAAACCATCGAAGCCGCCTTAACCCTGGCTGAAACCGGCCACCTGGTGTTCACTACTTTACACACCAACTCGGCCGCCCAAACCGCCGACCGAATTATCGACGTTTTCCCGCCGCATCAACAAATGCAAGTGCGGATGCAACTCGCTAACGTCCTTTTGGGCGTGGTCTCGCAGCGTTTGTTGCCGAAAGTTCAGGGCGGGCGGGTGCTGGCCACCGAAATTATGGTGGCCAACTCAGCCGTTCGTAACACCATCCGCGAAGGCAAGACTCACCAACTACCCAACATTATTCAGACCTCGGCCTCTGAAGGGATGATCGCCCTCGATAAAGTCTTAGCCGAATTAGTCAGTCGCGGCGAGATTACCATCGACACGGCGCTGGCTTGGGCGATCGACCCGAAAGCCTTCAAGATGATGGTCTACTAACGAGGAAATAATTACTAAATTACTAAATGTATTATCCATTTACATTCGCTCTGTTATCACTTCGCAAAATGATTAAATTACTAAATCCGGAAAAATTCAGTAATTTAGTAATTCTAGAAATCGGAGATTTCTAGTGGCCCAGACCCAAAGCCTGTCTATTGCCAATATTTTGGGCACGGTGCCGGCGTCGGATCGGTCGTTTGTGGCTCGGCAACTGGCGGTGATGCTGGATGCCGGCTTGCCGCTAGCCCAAGCCACCCGTTCGCTGGCCGAGCAGTCGCAAAACAAAGCCGTTCAAACGGCCTTAACGGCGATCGTCGCTGATTTGGAAAACGGCTACAAATTCTCCGATGCCATCCAAAAACATCCAAAAGTTTTCAATCACGTTTTTGTTTCGGTGGTGGCGGCCGGCGAAGCCTCGGGTAAACTCGACGTTGCTTTAGGTCTCTTAGCCGACGAACTGGAGCGCGATTATGGCTTCCGCTCGAAAGTTTTGGGGGCCTTACTCTACCCAGCTTTCATTATTGTGGCGATGTTTTTCGTTGGCATTATTATGGTCACCAAGATCGTCCCAGCCCTCGAAGTAGTCTTCAAACAAAGCCACGCCACCTTGCCCTGGACCACCCGGACGGTCGTAGCGCTGACCAATTCGCTGATCGCCTACTGGTACCTCTATATTATCGGCCTGGGAATATTAATTTACTTAATTATCCGCTTTGTCCGGAGCGAAGAAGGTCAGCGTTTTATTAATACTTGGGTCATTAAAATTCCGGTTTTCGGCGGGATGTTCGTTTCTTTGGAAATGGCCCGCTTCACCCGGATTCTGGGCATTATGATCTCGGCCGGCGTGCCGATTATTACGGCCCTCGATTCGGTGGCGTTGGTGCTCGACAGCGTCGTCTACCGCGACGCTCTCTTAGTGGTGGCCCGCAACGTCGAGCGCGGCGCCCCGATCTCCCAAACCTTAGCCAAATTCCCCGAATTTCCAGCGGCCATCACCGAAATGGTCGCCGCCGGCGAAAAAACCGGCAAACTCGAACAGGTCTTATCAAAATTGGCCGACTTCTACGAAGCCCAAACCAACCAACAGATTAAAAATATCTCGGCGCTGGTCGAGCCGATCGTCTTTGTGATTGTCGGCCTCGGCGTGGCGTTCTTGATCTTCTCCATCATCGTGCCGATCTACAACCTTTCCAGCGTCATTCAATAACGCTTTTTCCCGCGTCACCTTGACAGCCATTATGTGGCAGGTGATAGTAAGGTTAATGGCTTTCACCGGTATAGTTTGCGAGAGGGGCGGTCGACGAAAGCTGAATCTTCATGAGTCTTTAAAGGAGAAACAATGAATAAGATGAAAAAAGGTTTTGCTTTGGTTGGCCGGCGCGGGTTTACGTTAATTGAATTGCTCGTCGTCATCGCCATTATCGGTATCTTGGCGGCGTTGATTATTACTTCGCTGACCGGTGCTCGTCTGCGAGCCGCCGACACTCAAACCAAGAATAACTTGCGCACGCTCTCGACTACGTTGGAGCAGTACTACTCCGATCAAACGACCGGGGCCTACCCAACGGCGGCGGCTAACGGCGTCAACATCAACGGCGGCACGGTTTCCAACTGCGCCAACGCTGGGGTAACGCTGGGCGCTTGTTTGGCTTCGTACGTCACCGGCGGCGCGACTTCGCAGGTGTTTACTGGCTACAACACCGCCAAATACACCTCGAACGCTACGACCACCAACTATGCGGCGGCCGCGGCTTTGCAGAACGGCACGGAAGGCACAGTCGCCACCGGTAACGGTGAGTACTTGGCCGGCGCGACCGGTACAGTAACGCCAGGTAACGGCGCGGCGTATCAGTTAACCACTATGGGTAACAACGTCCGAGCTTGGGTCGTTTACGGTCCGCAATAGAGATTTCAGGCTCTTTGCGTCCCGCATCGCGGTCCGCAATAGTTTTTCAACTTCATTGAAAAACTCTAAAGGCAGGGGAAACCCTGCCTTTAGTAGAATTGAATCTATCGATTAAGGAAAATTGAAAGTGGGATAATCCCTCCTTTGCTCGGCGCCTAAAACTGTTACTATGAATGAAGTATGGGGGGAATCGTCGCTTTTGTTTTCGGCTTAGTCTTCGGCTCATTCTTGAACGTGGTGATTTTGCGCTTTGACGAGTGGCGGACCATTTTAACCGGTCGCTCCCACTGCCCAGACTGCCGCACCGATTTAAGATGGTACGACCTGATCCCGGTTATTAGTTACGCCACCCTCAAAGGCCGCTGTCGTTACTGCGGCCGGCCAATTTCCTGGCAGTACCCGGTAGTGGAAACTGCCACGGCTTTTTTGCTGGCCGGCGGCTACTTTTTAATTTTCAATACTTCCAGCTTAACCCTCGCCTCCCAAATTGGCGCTTTCATCGCTTTTATCGTCGCTATTGGCGCTTTGGTAGTGATGTTTTTCCACGACCTTAAAGAGATGTTGATCCCGGACTTTTTTGCCTACGTTTTGCTTTTTGGCGCCGCCATTTTTTCGCTTTTGTACTACCAGAACCCATTGCACAGTTTGTACGGGGCACTGATTGGTTTTCTGCCGGTGGCGCTCCTGGTTTACCCCAGCCGCGGCACCTGGATGGGCGAGGGCGACTTGAAGCTAGCCGCCGGCCTAGGGTTACTGGCCGGTTACCCGAACGCCATTGTTTTTGTCTCATTGGCTTTTGTGATCGGCGGCGTTTTTGGGGCGATTTTACTCTTAACCAAACGGGCTAAACTGAAAACCGCCGTGCCCTTTGGGCCGTTCCTGATTATCGGCGGCCTGCTCGCCCTTTTTTGGGGAACCACGGCTATCGCTTGGTACCTTGGGGGGATGGGGCTATGAAAGAAAATCCGAAATCCGAAATCCGAAATCCGAAATTTAAGAATTTGTATTTTGGATTTGTTTCGAAATTCGAAATTCGATATTCGATATTCCCTCGCAAGCGGGCTTTTACTCTGGTCGAGTTATTAATCACCATCGCCATTATTGGCCTGTTAACCGGCATCTTGGTGACTAATGTCTCGCGGTCACTTTCTGTTAATCGTCTGGCCGACGACGTCACCTTGCTAGAAAGTAAAATTGAGTACGTCCGGCTGCTGGCCGGTTCTACCCAGCTTTCTTCGGGTAGTTCAAACTTTCAAGCCGACCCAGACAGCACCTATTACGCCCTACTCATCGCCCCGGGGAGCGGGCAAACCAGCTACCGGATCGTTAAGCTCTCTACCGATTTGAACGGCGGCAGTTGCGGCATCAACGCCGCCGCCACTTCGAGTAGCTGCTTGGTTGAACAGGATCAACTTTCGGGCGGCGACAGCCTCGCTAACCAGTCGGCCAGCTCGGCCGTGGTGGCGTTCAAAGCCCCGATCAAGCAGCTGACCAGCTTCAGCAAAGTTGGCAAGAGCTGGCAGGTTGATACCATCACCAATTTTACTCATCCGCTTTTCCAATTGACTTTCAACGGCCGCACCGCCACAGTTAATGTAGATAATTTTACCGGTAAAATAACTTCAACCTATAACTAGGTAATGACTAAATGGCAATAAGAAAATTACTAAATAATAAAATTACTAAAATTAAGTTATTTAGTAATTCTAAGAAGGGTTTCACGTTGTTGGAAGTACTAATTGCCGGGGGTATCTTATTTATCGTTTCCGGGGCGATTGTTGGCCTCAACAACTCAATTATCCGGGGGACAGCCGTTAACGCCGATGTCACCATTCTCAACCGTTGGGCCAGCGAGGGGTTGGAGCTCACCGCCGCTCATCGCGACGATAATTTACTGGCGGGCAACAACGACGGCAATAACTCAATTTGGCTCAACGAAGCCACCGACCCGGCTAATTACGGCTGGTACACGTTAAGCCAAAACGGTAACAATTGGGCGCTCACTAAAGCCACTGGTCTGGGCAATACCATCGATTTTACTACCCTTAACAACACCAATAGCGAAGCCAAAACCAGCCAGTCGCTGACGGCTTTTCGCCTGATTTGCCTGGAGTCGGTCGGGGCTGTTACCCGGCGGGACGCCACCACCGATAGCTGTAACACTAGCGCCGGCGGCTCAGCGATCGCCAGCGACGGCGACCGCTCGCACACCACCGCCCCTTGCGACAGCGCTAACAACTACTGCACCAACACTCAAGCCAGTCTTAATCGCGACGAACTCTCCAGCGTTGCTACCAACAGCCCCACCATCATCCCGGCCGGCAACGCCGTCAAAGTTCGCTCGGTGGTTGTTACAAGCAATAAAACCGGCTTCACCGTCGCCGACGTGGCAACATTACTCACCAACTGGAAAGGCTTTGAGCAAACGGCTGGATTCAGTGGCGCCAACTTTGGCACCGGGGGGAGCGGGCAATGATCAGAAAAAAATTACGAAATTACGAAATTACTAAATTACTAAATAGACTCAGTAATTCAGTAATTCAGAGATTTAGTCATTCGGCGAGAGCTTCTCGCCGAGCCTACACCCTCATCGAACTCCTGGTCTCGGTGCTGATCTTTTCCGGCCTCATCGTTCTGGCCATTGCCGCTTTTGCCCGTTCGGTCAGCTCTAGCAGCCAAAGTAACGTCGTCCGGGCCCAAGTTCAAGCCGCTCGGTCGGTGACTGACCAACTCACCAACGACTTGCACTACGTGGATACCGTCGACCAACCAGCTTCGCTCAAAAGCAGCTGCGGCTCGCCGGCTAGCATCTTTACGGGCGTTCGGTTGGGTAACGCTTTTGGCTGTGACGAAGCCGAACTGCTGTTGAAGTACCCAGGCGCCACCGGGGCAGGGGATTTGGTTTGGCGCCTCTACGCCGCCCAAACCCTCAATAACCGGCCAAGCGTTTACGTCTACGAGTTGCGCGGCTTGTCGGTTTGCACCCCACTTGGCGGCGGCAACCCCGTGGTCGCCAGCCAAACCGCGCCGTGTGCGGCGGCCAGCCCACCAGCCACCCCGGCCGACTTGTTGAGCAGCGCCTACGTCGCCGACGGCCTTGGCGGCCTGACGCCGGTCTTTAGCGGTCTCGACATCGCCGCTGCCAAAAGCGCCACGGCTTCGCCGTACGTCAAAATCCACTTCGATCTGAAACCGGCCGGCGATGCTGCCCAAACTTGCGCCACCCTCGGCGCCGGCACCTGTTACACTTTAGATACCACGGTGGTGCCGGGAGCAATATGACTAAGAAAGAATTACGTAATAACTCAATGACTAAATTACTAAATCCGGAAAAAATCAGTAATTCAGTAATTCGAAGATTCAGTAATTCTGCTCGCCGATCCTCGGCGAGTAGTCTAATTTTCGTTATGCTGGTGGTGGCCGGCATCGTCACGGTAACCCTCGGCGTTCAGCGGTTGGCGCTGGTGCAGTTTGGCCAGTCGTCGGCCGACGAAGATAACGTCGCTGCTTATTACGCCGCCAAAGCCGGCATCGAAGACGGCTTGGTTCGCTTTAGGTTCGGCCGCAACGTCGACACCATTCGCCGCGACACCAACGGGGCTGTCTTAAGTACTGCTGAGCGCTACGACCTAACCGCCGGCAGTGCCGTTGGCAACGTTCAGGATAACACTACCATCACCTCGACCAGCGGCTACAACCCAGTTCACCAATACTACGACTTGAAAGTCGACTACAAAACCACCAACGCCGCTCTGACATTAGCCAGCCCGATCGCCCAAGACGACAGCTTGGAATTAACCGGTTTTCCCGATTCAACCAACGACTATTATCTTCGCTATCAATTCAGCTGGACCGGCAACCCCAGCGGCTGCTCGGTGACGATTCAACAAATCAACCAAAACGGTAGCGGCACTCAATTCCAGCCACAAGTGGTCGTTAGCCAAATCGGCAGCCAGCCCACTTACGACTCGGCAGCCCAGGGAACCAATTTGCTGATACGAGGCGGTACCGGCGGCGGCAGCGTGGCGAGCACTTTGCGCATTCGGCCACTCGGCACCAGCGGCGTCGGCTCCAGTTGTTACAATTTGGGCAGCGTCGGCGCCACCTTTTCCACCGTCACCAGCTCCAGCGGCACCACCAGCGCCAACGTTAACTTCGATTCCACCGTCAGCAAAATCACCGCCACCGGTTACGCCGGCGCCACCAAACGGACGCTGTTGGCCACCGTCGACCGCAAATCCGGCACTTTACTTAGTATCTACGACTTTAATGTCTATGGGGGAACCGGTAACGTCACTCCGTAGGATTGTGAGTTTTGCTCGAAATTGCTAGAGTACAGCAATGGCTGAAATTCGTATCCACACCGACGGCGCCGCTCGTGGTAACCCCGGCCCAGCAGCCATCGCCTACGTCATCGAAATTCCCGCGGCTGATATAATTGAGCACGCCGAAACCATTCCCGCCACCACCAACAACCAGGCCGAATATCAAGCGTTGCTGGCGGCCTTAACTAAACTGAACGATCTGGCGCCGCGAAGCGACGAAATTACCTGTTTTGCCGACTCGGAGCTAATGGTCAAGCAGCTGAACGGCGAGTACAAAATGAAAAACGCTGAGCTCCGGCCGCATTTTGAGGCGATTCAAAAATTAAAAATGAAACTAGAGCAAGCCGATAACCTGGTGAGTTTTGTTCACGTCCGTCGCGAGCAAAACCAACGGGCCGACGAATTGGGCAACCTCGCCTTAGACGGCGAGCTGTAATGCGCAAGCTCTTTAGCTTGCCAATTGACTGGTTCTCCCTTCTCATCCCGCTCTTGTTACTCCTCACCGGCATCGTCACTATTTACACCATTACCTTTGCTGCTCATCACGCCTCGTTAGCGCTCAGCCAGCTGCTATACGCGTTTATCGGCCTGGTTTTCATGGCGATTTTTATGTTCTCGGACTACCGGGCGATCGGCTCGGTCAGTTCAACCCTCTTTATTATCGGCCTACTTTTACTGTTGCCGCTTTTGCCGATGTGGGCCAGTCATCTGCCGTTTGTGTTGAAGGTTTTTGGCGCCCACCGTTGGCTGACGCTAGGGTTTTTTCAAGTCCAGCCGGCCGAAATTTTCAAGCTGATCGCGATTATTTTTGGAGCCAAGTTTTTGAGCGGACGAATTGGCAAGGTTAGTTGGCGCGCCGCCACTCTATATATTTTACTGGCCGTTGCCTCTTTTGGTTTGGTTCTGGCCCAGCCCGACCTCGGTACCGCTGGTTGCTTGTTAACGATCTTTCTCGTCCTGTTTTTAGCGGCCAAGCCGAACTGGCGAACGCTCGCCGTGATCGCGGCGCTGTTCGTGGTCGCTGTCCCACTGGCCTGGGGACACCTCAAGCCCTACCAAAAAAACCGGGTCGCAACATTTCTCAACCCCGCTTCCGACCCAGAGGGTCAAGGCTATAACGTCCGCCAGGCCCTGATCGCCGTCGGTTCGGGCGGGCTGACCGGCCGCGGTTTCGGCCAAGGCTCGCAAACGGTCCTTAACTTTTTACCGGTGCCGCACGCCGACTTTATCTTCGCCGGCTACGCTGAAGCCACCGGTTTTGTCGGCTCGATGATCCTGCTCGGCCTCTACGCCTTCTTAATTTTGCGGGTGCTGGCGATTGCCCGAGAGTCGACCGACCCGTTCGGCCAGCTCGTGGCCATCGGTATTGCCGCCAAACTCTTATTTCAAGTAGTGGTTCATATCGGCATTAACGTCGGGCTACTGCCCGTTACCGGTATCCCATTGCCGTTCATGTCCTACGGCGGCACTGCCATTATCGTCGACCTCGCCGCCCTCGGTATCCTCGAATCCATCCACATCCGCCACAAAAAATTCGTCTTCGCCTCTTGACTTTCTCGAGAATTTTTGCTAAGCTTTTCTCAACATTTGCTTGGAGGCAAGTTATGACGCTCTTTTTAATTATTCTGGCGGTCTTAGGCTTTTTGATCCTGACCGGCCTCACAATCTTTGCTTCAGTTAAGGTTGTGGTCAATGATACACTTTTCTTGTACCAATACCCTACTGGATTCGTCTCGGCGACGGCAGCAGCCTTTCTCAAGCTGCAGCTCTACAACCAGCACTTTTCTCTCTCAATCTTCCTCATCTTTCTCTTGGATTGGGTAATGCTGCTGGCCGCTTATTTCGTCTGGGGGTGGTTCGTATACTTCCAGGCACATAACCTCGTGGAGTGGTTTGACCGAAAAAAGCCCTCTATCTCCAGATAGTTCCCCAATGCTCGGGTTTGAAATCCCGAGCTTTTTTGTAGCTATTAAATAGTTCCTAAAACCGTAGGAGCAAACAGTGCCAGTTGCCGGTTTGCAGCCGGAGGTTTTCACCACACCTCTGTGAGAAGCGTGCAGGGGTTGGAGTGGAGAGGATAGGGGGCTGCCTCGCAAATAGGCCCCCTGTCCTTTCCAATGAAAACTGTAGCCTTGGCTGCAAAAAGCATTCTTCAAAAGATCTTATTTCTCGCGTTGACGCATTTCTAAAAAAATAGTACAATATTCTCTGTTACACTCTAAAAATATGACATCTACCGAAACCAATTGGGCCGTCGTCGAGCTCGGGGGCAAACAGCACCTCGTTTTGGCGGGCAGTAAAATCCAGGTTAACCGCCTGGAGACGAAGGCCGGCGAGACCATTACTGTCAAAAGTTTACTCGACCAAACTCCGGTCACCCTTAAAGTTACCGAAGAACTGCGCGGTGAAAAAATCCACGGCTTGAAGTTCAAAAACAAAGTTCGCTACATTCGCCACTACGGCCATCGCCAGAACCTGAGCGCGCTGGAAGTGATTTCGATTGGCGGAAAAGTTGCGGAAAAGCCAGTCGAGAAAGCAGAAGCCAAAGCCCCAGCCGCCAAGAAAGCTGCACCGAAGAAAGCCGCTAAGTAATGAAATTCGCTCCCATCAATTTCATTAACGGCGTCGTTGACGAAGGCAAGAAAACTATCTGGCCAAACCGCGATACGGTCATTCGCCACAGTCTGATGGTGGTTATCACTTTGGCCGTCGCCACCCTGATTTTCGCCGGCGTCGACTATTTGCTCCAAAAATTACTCCTTTTAGCAATTAACCGTTAAATAAAAAAATGCCAGACAAAACTGACGACATTAAAGACACTATCGACGCCGCTCCAATTGACGAGAGCAAACTCATCTCCGATAAGCCGGAAGAACTCGGCCGCCAAGCGGGTGTGGCTGGCTGGTATGTTATCCACACCTACGCCGGTTATGAAGACCAAGTAGCGGAAAATATTAACCAACGGGCTGAAACTTTGAAACTTAAAGACTTCATTTTTGAGGTGGTTGTGCCCAAAGAAAAGCAAGTGGAAATTAAAAACGGCAAGCGCAAAACCGTCGAAAAACGATCGTTTCCCGGCTATGTCTTCGTTAATATGATTGTTACGGACGAATCTTGGTACGTTGTTCGCAACACCCCAAGCGTTACTGGCTTCTTGGGCTCTGGCGTTCGCCCGACCCCAATCCCACAATCCGAGATCGACTCGATTAAAGCTCGGATGGCCAAAGACGAGCCGGAGCACACCGTCGACTTGAGTGTGGACGACTTGGTCCGGATTAATGACGGCCCGCTCAAAGGTTACGAAGGCAAAATTACCGATGTCGACCCGGTCAAAGGCAAAATTAAAGTTTCGGTTTCGATGTTCGGCCGGGAAACTCCGGTTAACCTCGACTTTCTTCAAGTTAAAAAAATCTAATGCCAATTTACAAACCCCAATCAAAAAATATTTTCACTTTAAGTATCGTCGTCGGCTTAGCTCTGATCGGATCGATCCTCAACGTTATTCTCGATCACGCCAACGCGACGCCCTTTAGCGGCGTTGCCCCGACCAACCCATATCTAGCCGCTCTTTACCCGATCGTTTTTGCCGGCGTCCCAATTCTGTTAGTCAGTGGCTTTATTTTTGGGATTTTCACCCTTGGCCGAGAGGAAAATTGGCTGGGCCGCCTCCAAGCAATTATTCTTTTAGTATTTATCTTAGTTTTGGCGTATTTGTTTAGCCTACTAACCTTCGCGCGAGGTGGATTCTAATGGCCAAGAAAGTTAAAGTCGTTATTAAGCTCCAAGCACCGGCCGGTAAAGCCGTCCCCGGCCAACAGATCGGTACGGCCCTCGGCCCGCACGGCGTTAACATGATGGAGTTCATCACCGGCTTCAACGAAGCTACTAAGGCGATGGGCGACAATATCATTCCGGTTGAGCTGACCGTCTACGAAGACCGGACTTTTAGCTTTATTACTAAAACTCCGCCGGCCGCCAACCAACTACTCAAAGCCGCTGGGTTAGAAAAAGGTTCCGGCCAAGCCAAAAAAGAAAAAGTTGGCAAGGTGACGAAAGACCAAATTCGGGCTATCGCCGAAAACAAGATGAAAGATTTGAACGCCCGGACACCCGAACAAGCTGAGCGCATCATCGAAGGCACCGCCCGCTCGATGGGTATTGAAGTTGCGAAGTAACCAATAAGAAACTGGGTAAGAAAAAGCCGGGCGTCAGCCCGGTTTTGGTTAGTATTAAGAAAAAGCCACCGTTTGATAGGTGGCGGAACGGTTTTTATCCTTCTATCTTATCGCTGACCTTATTACCAAAATTCCATATCAAGGCTCGGAGCTCGTTCATAACTTCCGGTTTTGTTTTAGACAGTCCAAAAGTCATTATGGCTACTAGGTGAAAATTCTCGTAGAGGTTCGCTAGGCTGGCCATAATATTGTCAAACTCTTTCGGGTTGACGTGGCGAATTTGTCTTAATTCGCCGGCAAGGCTTTTTGGCAAGGAAACGCTAAATGTTTCTCTCATACTGCGGACGGTCAGGATGAGATTCCCCAAGTCTTCGTAAACCTCTGCGTTGGCTCCAATCTTTCTAAGGTGCTCCATTATTCCTCCAAACAGTCGTTGGAGTTATTCTATCAATTACCACGTCAGTTGTCATTAAGAAAAAGCCACCATTGCTGGCGGCCTTTCCTTGTTCCCTCCTACGCTCGAACGAGCTTGTTACTATGTATATACCCCAATCGTAAATTACTGGACCAGGGCGCCGCACGTAGCGCAGAAAGTAAGGGAAATATACTATTTTTTGGAAGATCTGTCAATAGGGTTAGCTGAATTCAGTTTTTCGTCACCAACTTGCAGTATATGTTTAAACACATATGGTGGATTTAATAAGTATTTGCCAATACTACGTTATGCTTTATAAAGCATAACGTAGTACATATTTCTTGGGTAAGAGAGGTTTCTATTATATCTTTAAAGATATAATGGGGAATGGAAAGAATGAGCGAAATTACCTTTTAGAACTTTTTCCAGTATATATAAGGAATGAGTTATTCATTCTCTTCCGTTCGCTAACGCTCGCGAAATGGCAAAGAAGGCTTGGTTGAAGGGGATTACGCCAGCGGAAATTATTGCGCTGGGGGTGCTGCAACCGCTGGGGCCGATTAGTTGGAATCGTTTGCGGGCCAAAGTTCCCAGCTGTCGCGAACTATTAGATATGGGCGAGATGGGCTGGCGCGAGCTCGGCTTAGCCAACGGCCAAGTCGACGCTTTGGTCAACCGGCCAACCAATACTTCGGCCAGCGAACGACTATTAAAATCGAAAAATATTCAGCTTATTACTATCGATGACCCCAACTATCCGCCACTATTAAAAGAAATTCCCGATCCGCCGCTTTGGCTTTACCACCGCGGCGATATTAAAATAGCTCATCAAAAAGCTTTAAGTGTGGTCGGAACGCGCAAGCCGTCTTCGTACGCGCTCGCGGCTGTTAAAACTTTACTTAGTGATAAACTCGCTAGCAAGATCGTCATCGCTTCTGGCTTAGCTTATGGCATCGACAAAACCGCCCACGAACGGTCGCTGGAATGTCATGGCAAAACCATCGCCGTTTTGGCCGGCGGCCTGGACTCCATCTACCCAACCGACCATTTCCGCTTGAGTGATAAAATTGTGGAAAATGGGGGAGCGCTAATTAGCGAATATCCGCCGCTCGACCGGCCAGCGCCCTGGAAGTTCCCGGTCCGCAACCGGATCTTAGCTGGACTGGCGCCAGCCACCGTCGTCATCGAAGCCAAGATAAAATCTGGCAGCCTGACCACTGCTAAATCCGTCATCGATTACAACCGCGACCTCTTTGCCGTGCCGGGCGACATCACCCGCCACCAAGCCGAAGGCACCAATTTCTTAATTAAAAAAGGCGCGATGCTGTTGGACGACGCCGAGCAACTCGACGATTATTACGGGTTGCGTTCGAAGCGGAGCGTCACGGAAGATCTAACCGTTGAGCTCAAAACTGTCGTCAAAAATCTCTCTGAACCGCTGACTATCGATCAGTTAATTGAGCTAACCAGCCAACCGGTCGAAACCCTCCTGGCGCTCGTTACTCAATTGGAACTTTTAGAGCTCGTCCATCAAGACGACGCCGGCAAATATTGTCTAAAAAAATAGCCGGGCGAGATTTTGTCTCGTCCGGCTGAATTGTGGTCAATCCTCAACTAGGACTTCTGATTCCTCATCGAACCACGAAGGATCCATCTTGAGTATTTCTTGTACCTTTCTGTTGAGAAATTCCTCAATGATTGGCAACATCCCGTTGAGGATGTCGTCGAGGTGGTGGTGTGTGAGCAAGTGGGCCATCTGCTCATCGCTGTCAGCTCCATAGATAACCGTGAGATCGTACGGAGGCTTGCTATACTCCCATCCGACCTTGATGCGCGCTGGCATTGGCCACTCGGGGTTCCAGTAGGGCGTGTCTGGCATATTGCGGAGCACGTCATCCCACACCTCGCTATCGTTGAAGAGGTGTCCGTCGAACGCCTTCAAATACTGACCAAGCAACGTTAGCTTATCGCTAACTTCGAAATCAGCATCGACGAACGACGCCTGGTAGTCGACCCAAAGCTGGTGAGGCTCTGCAATGAGGTTCTCGCTCTCCCGAATGTGCCAGATGAAATCAAGCGCCTTGGGCTGGAACACTTTAAATGCCCGCTCCAAGACTATGCGCTGCAACGATAGGGTGCCTCCGAAAAGTCCCAGAAGGACTTCTCCGGCACCGGAGCTTTTCCGAGGTTGAAGCCCAAGTGTAATTCTTTTCATGTATCCCTCCCTGCCGTATCCGTTCTGTAAAAGAACAGGTGAATACTAGCAGATTCGTCCCAAAAAGTCAAGGTATTACCTCTCTTTTTGTCGCCTATAAAATAGTTCCTAAAACCGGAGGAGCAAACAGTGCCATTTGCCGGTTTGCAGTCGGAGGTTTTCTCCTTACCTCGTAGAGAAGCGAGAAGGGATTGGAGTCTCCACAGGATAAGGGGCTGCCTCGCAAAAAGCCCCTTGTCCTTTGGAATAGAACGGCAGCCCTGGCTGAGAACTAGAAGTATAGGTTATACTAAGCAAACTCCATGCCTAAAAAACTTGTTATTGTCGAATCTCCTGCCAAAGCCAAAACCATCGCTGGCTATCTTGGCAAAGACTTTACGGTCAAAGCCTCTTTCGGCCACGTCCGCGATTTGCCGAAGAGTAAACTCGGCATCGATGTGGATCACGACTTCGCCATCGACTATCAGCCGATCGTCCGGGCAAAAAAAGTTCTAGCCGAATTAAAGAAAGATATCGCTGACGCAGACGAACTTTACCTGGCGCCCGACCCAGACCGCGAAGGCGAGGCGATCGCGTGGCATCTTATCCAGGCTCTTGGCCTGGAAAAAACCAAACCCCAAAAACCAAATCCCAAAATTCACCGAGTCAGCTTCTCGGAAATCACCAAGCAGGCGGTTCAAGAGGCGGTAGCTAACCCCAGAGATATCGATCAAAATCTGGTTGATGCTCAACAAGCCCGCCGAGCCCTAGACCGTTTAGTTGGCTATAAACTCTCGCCGCTACTGTGGAAAAAAGTTTACCGCGGCTTATCGGCCGGCCGGGTCCAAAGCGTGGCCGTGCGGTTAGTGGTGGAGCGCGAACGGGAAATTAAAGCTTTTGTGCCCAAAGAATCCTGGACATTGGAAGCTATCTTGAAAGCGGCCGCTGGCGAATTCCCGGCCACGCTTGTTAAAGAAGGCTCCACCGCCAAGTTGGAACTGGCTACCAAAGCCGAAGTCGACAAAATCTTAAACCAACTGAAAAACGCCGATTTCAATGTGGCCGACATCAGTGAAACTAACACCACGCTGCGCCCATCGCCGCCGCTCATTACCTCCACTTTGCAGCAGATGGCCTCGCGCGTTCTCGGATTTTCCGCCAAACGGACAATGAAAATTGCTCAGGACCTTTACGAAGGTATGAGTGTCGACGGCCGCCCAGCCCAAGGTCTAATTACTTACATGCGAACCGATTCGTACAATTTATCGAACACTGCTAAAACCCAAGCCCGCGCCCAGATTGTTAGCCAATACGGTGAGCGCTACCAACCCGCCGTGCCTAATACTTTCACCAAAAAAGTTCGCGGCGCCCAAGAAGCCCACGAAGCCATCCGCCCAACCGATTTCGCCTTGCTGCCGGCAGTGGCCAGCAAAAGCCTAGAGCGCGACCACGCCCGCCTTTACACCTTAATTTGGCAAGCGGCGATGGCCTCGCAGATGACGCCGGCCGAAGTTAAAAATACCATCGTCAGGGTTGGCAGTTCGGCTAAAATTGATTTAATTGCCCGCGGCCGCGAACTGTCTTTTGACGGATTTCTTAAAGTTTACCCAGACTCGGAAGAACGTTTTGTGAAACTTCCTAAAATGACCGCCGGCGAGAAGGTGACGGTCAAGAAAATGGAAACCGAGCAGCACTTCACCGAACCGCCAGCTCGTTATTCCGAAGCCACGCTGGTTAAAGAACTGGAAAAGCGCGGCATCGGCCGGCCGTCCACTTACGCGCCAATTATGAGCACCATCGTTGACCGCGGTTACGTGACTAAGCAAACCGGCCGCTTTGTGCCGGAAGACGTGGCTGGCGTGGTCACCGATTTACTAGTAGAAAACTTCCCGGCTATTATCGACTATGACTTCACTGCCAAAATGGAAGACGAGCTGGACGACATCGCCGATGGCGACAAACAGCTGGTGCCGGTTTTGCGGGATTTCTACGAGCCGTTTGCGTTACTCCTCAAAGAAAAAGAGGGGACATTGGAAAAGAAAAACGTGGTGGAGGAAACAGATAAAATCTGCCCAAAGTGCGGTAAGCCGCTCGTGCTGAAACTCGGCCGTTTCGGTAAGTTCTACGCCTGCAGCGGCTTCCCCGATTGCAAACACACTGAGCCGTTTTTGGGCACGGCCGGCGGCAGCGAAGAAAAAGCCATCAGCCCAATTCTGCAAGAAATGATTAAAGAGAAATGCCCGGAAGACGGCGGCGAATTAATTGTGAAGCAAAGTCGTTTCGGCACGTTTATTGGCTGCAGCAACTACCCGAAGTGCAAATACACCAAATCCGTGGAAGTTAGCTCCGGCGTCAAATGCCCCAACTGCGCCAAAGGCGATTTAGTTAAGAAGCGTTCCAAACGCGGCAAAATTTTCTGGGGCTGTAACAACTACCCCGCTTGCAAAACCGCTTTTTGGGACGAACCCACCACCGAAAAGTGCCCCGACTGCGGTCACTTACTATTAAAGAAAAAAGACGGCCTCAAGTGCTCTAATTGCGACTTCACGAAAGAAGCCACCGAAGCTGCCGTCGCCAAAACCGAGTAAGAAAAAACCGTTATCGCTTTTATGCGATAACGGCCGTATGTGAGCTAGACTCCGGGTGGGGGCGTTTTGTCGACGGCAGCTTTCACCGCAGGCTCCAAGACGTCCGCAACATCGGAAAGGCCAACCATCACTGTTGTAACCGATCCATCCCGTGCGAAAGTCGTGTCGCCGTGTAGGTTTTCCAGCACTGCGTCCCCAGCTTTAGATCGCCCGTCGCTATGAATCACTTGACCTACGATGCTGTTACTCGCGCCCGTCTCCGCCAGAATCTCGATAATCCTCTGGGCTGTTCCGTCGCCATTATCCCTGTCGTAGAGACGGGGATCGAGCTCATCGGTGGAAAGGTCGATCTTCATAACACGACCCTTCAGATACTCTAAGTAAGACCCCCCCTCAGAAGAGTTCGGGCTTCTTCAACCTCCATCGGCTTCGGGTCATAGTGCATAAAGCCCATCCCCTGCGGCCGCGACGCATTGTAGAGTGCTGCCAGAACAGCAGCCTTATCAAGGCCATTAATTGAAATCATTTTCGCCTCCATGTCGATGAACAATGTTCTGAAATACTCTATCAAAAAACAGACGAAAAGTCAAGAGGCTTGCCATGTTTCCACGCTCGATTTTTCCAGTACAATGACGAAGCGATGAAATCGATTCTCCCCAAATCCATCCAACGACTCTCTGAAGTCTTATCGTCGCTGCCCGGCATCGGGCCAAAAACCGCTAACCGCCTCACCTTTTACCTGCTCGGCCGGAGCGACGACGAACTGAAAAAATTCGGCGCTTCTTTTTCCACCCTCAAAGATAACTTAACCACTTGCCACATCTGCCACATCGTCGCCGAAACCGATCCGTGTGACATCTGCACCGACAAAGACCGCGTCGCTCACAAAGTGGCAGTAGTAGAAGAACCGCTGGACGTTCTGGCGCTAGAAAAAGCCCGGTTCGACGGCCGTTACCACGTCCTGGGCGGCCAAATTTCACCAATCAACAACGTCGGGCCGGGGGACTTGGAAGTGGAATCGCTCCTCAAGCGCCTAGAAGACGGCAGCGTTAAAGAAGTTATTTTGGCGCCCGACCCAACGCTGGAAGGCGAAGCCACTTCCTTATATATCGACGAACAAATCCGCGAACGGATCAAAGCCGGCCGAATCGGCAAAGAAATTATCGTTACCCGCCTCGCCCGCGGCCTGCCGGTGGGCGGTGACCTCGAATACGCCGACGAACTCACTCTTTCCCGGGCCATCGAAGGTCGCCGAAGCTACAATAATTAACGCTTCTTACCAGTTTACACACACAATCTTCTTTCCCCTCGAACGCCTTGATATATTATAATATATCAAGTCTGTTTTACTGTTGCTAAGTAAAAAGACGAGAGGTATCCATCTTCTATTGCAAATCCAAATTTCCTAGTAAAATTAAACCATCATGTCTGATCACGAAGAAATGTACGTCTGCGAACATTGCGGCCACGCCACCAGCGTTGCTAGCGACGTCTGCCCAAACTGCGGTGAACCGATGACCCACGAACCGGTCAAAGCCAAAAAGGGACGCGACGACATAGATGATGATCTTACCGACGACGCCCTTCTCTCGGACAAAGAAATTGCCGCCGGCGCCGAGGAAAACACCGTCTCGCTCGACGCCCTTCGCGCCGAGGAAGAAGAAGACGAACCGGCCTACGGCAGCGAATACGGCAACGAGTAACCACGGCAAGGCTTGTCGGCAGATTGGTTTGTTTTCTAGTTCACTGTATACGTTATAACGTATACGGGAAGTTGGTCGGCGGTTGGCTTTTTTTCGCCGTCAATTTCAGGTACAACTAACTTAATGTTCCAGCTCTACAACACCCTCTCCGGCCGGAAAGAAGACTTTAACCCTGTTGAGCCGAACAAGGTGAAAATGTACGTCTGCGGTCCGACCGTTTACGACTACGATCACGTCGGCCACGCCCGGACATACCTGAGTTTCGACCTTTTGAATCGTTTTTTGCGGTTCTCTGGTTACCAGGTTGAATACATTCAAAACATCACTGATGTCGGCCACCTAGCCGGTGACGCCGAAGTCGGCCGCGATAAGGTTCAACAGAAGGCCCAGGAGAGTGGCGAGACGGTACGCCAGATTGTTGAGCACTTCACCGAGGCCCACCTGTCAGATTTGAAGAGCCTCAACATTCTCCCGCCGGACCAATTTCCCAGAGCTTCGGAGCATATCGGAGATATTATCAAGTTTATCGAACAACTGGTTCAAAAAGGTTTCGCATATGTTACTGCCCAGAATAACGTCTATTTTAGCGTTGCTAAAGATATGGATTACGGCAAACTCAGCCACCGCGGCCTCACCGAGGTCCTGACAGGAACCCGGGTAGAAACGGCCTCAGACAAGCGCTCGCCAGCCGATTTTGCCCTCTGGAAAGCTGCTCCCGTTACCACCCACGATTACATCTGGGACTCGCCCTGGGGTCGCGGCTACCCCGGTTGGCACATCGAATGTTCAGCCATGAGCCGCAAATACTTGGGCGATACCTTCGATATTCACGGTTCGGCCGTGGAGCACGTCTTCCCGCACCATGAGAACGAGATCGCTCAGAGTGAGAGCCTAACCGGCAAAGAGATGGCCCATTACTGGGTTCACTCCGGCATGCTGTCGGTCAACGGCCAAAAGATGAGCAAGTCGTTCCATAACGGTATCTTGGTGACTGACGCCCTCAAACAGTATTCGGCCAACGAGCTTCGGCTAGCCTTCTACCTAACCCATTACCGCAAACCGTTCGATTACACCAAGGCCTCGATGGAACAAGGTGTCGCGCTCCGGAAGAAAATTTTTATGGCATATGCTGTTGCCCCAGAGAACTCAGATAATAAAACCTTTGAAGAAATTATTAGCGCCCTCAACGACGACCTGGATTCACCGCTAGCCCTCCAAATCTGGGGCGAACACGCCGACGCACTCAGCAAACCCGAAATAGAAAAACTCTTGGATATTTTCGGCCTGGTGTACACCCCAATAGAAAAGAACGCCGAGGCGATGCAATTAGCTACCGACCGTGACGCCGCCCGGACCAGAGGCGATTTCTTAACGGCCGACAACCGCAAAGCCGAACTCCTCCAGCACGGCTACGAAGTCGTAGATTCCGACAGCGGAACACAATACATCCCGAGGTAAGTAATAATATTCAATAGCTAAGTTATAAATAATACTTAAAACGGGAAATATTTAAGTATTAAGAACTTGGATATTATTTGTAACTTGAATATTGGTTATTAAATTATTGCCCCAAAAGGTCTTGACTTTTGGAAGAGCATATGCTACTATTCGAGCACACAACGAGGGGCCTAAAAACTTACTTGTTGCGGGCACCTAAAATGCTGACTAGCACGGGCTAAGAACAACTTCAACAAGTTTCGGTGGTTTTACCATTTACTCTTTTTGGAGCTTGGCCATAATGTGCTAGCCGGCAGCTAGGTGCCCGACCCGCCCAACTTTCATTAGTGGCGCAGGTCGTGCCGCCGCGGTCTAAAGAGCCGTGGCATATACCGACCCACCTTAACATCTTGTTCTCTCCATCCAGCTCACCACTATTATATATGCGCGGGCTGAATGGAGGGAGTAATGGCTCAAGCAAATTTCAAAATCCGGGGTGGAATTCATGTCACCCAGCACTGCGTTAATCGTTTTAAAGAGCGTTCAAACTATAAGCAATTAAAAAGGATGAACGGTCAAGATATTCGCAGCAAGATTCGGCAACTGCTCAAAGAGGGTCACGACATGGATGTCCCCCAGATTACCAATGAAGGTCAGCGGATCGTTAAGGTTAGTTATCAGAACGCTAACAACATACCGATGACCCTTTGCGTAATTCTCAATCCCGCTATTGCTTCAAAATTCTAGTGGTTGGCAGTTTCGATCATCACGGAAGAAATGGTTGCGAATTCGATTTTTCGTAACTCCGACGATCCAACGACTTTTACCGAGAATGATTAATCCGGCGAAGCGGCAACCCCGCTTCACCCTTTCCTTCTAGCTCGTACAAAAAATATTTTTTTGTACTTCAATATGTACGAGCTAAAAGGAGAGAAATATATGCTAATAATATGTCGGTTTTATCGACAGAATAACTAGCATATGCTAGTATCCAAGTACATTCGCAACCATCAATTTATCGGTGCCGTCTCGGCTGGGATCAGGGAGAGCTGTCACCAATGCTCGGCTTGCCTTGCATTGACAGTTTCCCTCCTTCCCTCCTCCTGGCTGAGACGGCGCTGGTAAAACTTCGCGCCTTGTTGGGCTTCAACCCAGCAACTTCGAAGCGTCCGGTTGCGAACGCAACTGAACATACTAGCAAATTGAATTCAAGGCCCCGTATGGGGCGAGGAGTAAAGACAAGTGAGAAAAATTCTTGCTTTGATTTTCGTCGTTCTCACCCTAGGGCTGTCTTTGTCAGCGAATGCGGCTGTCAAGCCAGCGCTCATAGGGTCATGGCACATTCGCTACACCAGTCAAGGCCGAGTTGCGGTCCGGCTTGGTGAAGACTTGCTCGGTCCGTACCTGGACTACCGGGTTTTGCCGCTGACTGGTGATCACAACCCTGGTCCATGCGGCATCCGTTTTGACGGCTCGATTGTTGCCGTATTTGATGCGCCACCGTACCAAGGGAGAATTCGTCTTCCTCGTGGTGGTTGTATTAGAGCGCTTAAGGACGAGGAGATCCACGTCAAAGGTCTTTCCAATCATAACGCGCACGACATCCAGGTCGACGACATGTTCTTTGGCTTGGAACATTCGATCGAAGCCTACTTCGTCGGCCAGGACAGTAAAGGCAACCAGAATAAGGACGCCTCAGCTGCTCCGGCAACGCAGTTCGTCATCGACACTGACGCTCCAGAAACGGTAGCAACCACCAAGGGTGGTCAATCCATGACTGCTGGTCAGCTCGACGCGGCGATTAAGCAAGCTTACGATCAAGGGAAACGCGACGCTGCCCAAACAGGTGGCGCCAATACCGACGATCTGATGCGTCGCATTAAAGACTTGACCGACGAAAACAATCGGCTTCGGGAAGAAAAGGTTGGTGCCAATTCGGCTCCGATCAAGCTCTGCCGCTATCTGCCAATCAAGTGGAGTTGCAACGAACCGGTTCCAAATCTTCGCGAACAACTAACCGTTTACGTCAACGGCCAAGTCGTCGCGACGGCATCTGTCGTCGAGGTGGTGGTGATCGGCTCTGGTGCCGACAGCTATCACCGGGTCTGGGTCAAGATGGAAGTCTTGTCCAATATTAACATCGACCAGTGTGAGGTGCGGCGAACGAGGCCGCAAGGAGGTAAGTGATGACACGTCGTCAGTTTCTTTTAGGGGCGGCCATCACGGCCGCTGGCGCAGCTTTGTTGAAACCTCGACGGGCGACAGCAATGCTCTTTGCGCAGGAACCCGAACCGGTGGACGGTCAAGGCTTCTTCAGGCTCGACAGCCACCCCTTCATCAAGGGCGGTCTAACTCCGGAGATCACTTCGAACGAGTTGCTGCCGTTCTTCCACTCGTTGTCGCGGGATAAGGCCGATGAGACGATTAGCTTCAGCTTCAACTATGACATCCCCAAGATGCAATTGGCGTTTTGGGATGGGCAGAAGAAGTACACTCGTACCGGCAAGCTCCGGGCAGGTGAGTTGCTGGTCGCCACCATCAACGATCGCGTTCAACGCGACGGGGTTTGGTTGGTTAGTGCCACTGTCCGCTGGGTGCACAACTGCGGCAACCCGTTACCCTACCCGTTTGTGGTTAGGTTGACGGTGCCGGTCTGGACTGAAGAGCGAGTCGTCGTCCAAACGGTCGAGATTCCCAAGCCCTACGCAGTTACAGTGGAACATGATGTGATTATCCAACAGCTCGTCCCTGAGCTGCGCGATATTAACATCACCGTTCCGCCGGCCGAGCAGGGCCACTACCACCTGAGGATCACCGGCAATTTGCAGGCTGATCGCGAGTGGGTGTACAGCAAGAGTTTCTGGGACAACGTCCTGGACTTTCTGAAAGTGGCGTCCTTCCCAATTGGCATGTTGGTTCGCCGGTCCGACAACATCAACAACTCGTCCTCGAGCAGCAGCTCGTCGTCGAGTTCATCCAGCGCCTCGGCGTCTGCTTCTGCGTCCGCAGCGGCAGCCGCTTCTGGCGGCTAACGCCCCTTCCTTTCTCCACCCGTCACAAACGCGATTGGGTGGAGACATTTCTTCTTTAACTAATGAGTCAGTCGACATTGGTTGAGGAAGTGAATGTAATACAAACGTAAAAGAATATGCCACTTGCCTTCAGGCAAGTGAGATGTTAAAAGGAGAATAATATGAAAAATACAATTATTGTTTCCATCTTAGTTGCCTTAACAATTGCCTTGTCCACTCCGGCCTTGGTAAGTGCTGCTTCGAGTTCTAGCTCGAGCTCTTCAAGCTCTAGCTCGTCCTCGTCCAGTTCTGCCTCCGCGAGTGCTGGCCACGGTTCGGCTTCGGCCGGTGCCGGTGCTGGTGCCTCTGCGGGTGCTGGTGCAAGTGGTAGTGCGGGTTCAGGCAGCAATAGTGGTTCTGGTGCCGGTTCGAGTTCTGGTTCGTCCAGCTCATCCAGCGCTAGTTCTGCTGCCAGCTCTTCGGCTTCTGCCAGTGCCGGTGGTAAAACCATCGTCGCTTCGCAGAACTGCCCAAGCGCTTCGGCCGCCGCGGCTGCCGCTGTCTCGAGTTCTTCGAGTTCCAGCGCCGCCAAAGCTGTGACCAGCTGTGGGACGACTAAAACCGTCACCACCACGCTGCCGCAAGCCGGTGCCGAAACAGTGGTCTTGCCTGGTGCAATGACCCTGTTCGCTGCTTCTGTGAAGCGCTTTTTAAGCGCTCGCAAAGAAGCGAAACTCTTGGCCTAAACAGCCTTGACTGAAAAAGACCTCGCAAGAGGTCTTTTTTGGTAGGCAAAATATGGCTAAATCTCTTGACTTTTCAGGTTAGAAGTGGTACATTGCGGGTGAATTTGCAGCTTAACATTTAAGTAATATTCTGTCGGTCGAAGATGGGCTCAAAGCAGCCCCTGTTCGACCGACAGAACTGCTAAAAAATTGCAGTGACAGTTACGGTCGAGGAGTGAATGTACATGACAATCCACGGTGTAACCGGGGACATCAATAGAGACGGAGTGCTGGACGAGAAGCGTTCGAAAGGACGCAACTGGCGCCAGCTCGCCGCCGTCAAAAGAGTCCTCGAATACTGGAGGACTCATGGACACCACAAGCCGCACCCGATGCTGGCACTGCCCACCGGCTTTGGCAAAGGAGTAATCATTCAGAGGATTCTTCGCCAAATGCCGCACAAGAAAATCTTGCTGATCGTTGGCGCCAAAAATCTCTTGCTCGACCAGAGCAAGCAGGTGCTGATCGATTACGCCAAACAGGAATCCGGAAGTACGGACTATAGCGTCTTCCCCGATACGTCAGGAAAGGTTGTCCTTGCGACTTGGCAGGGACTCGCTTCCGCCTACCGTCGCTCTAAAGGGTTGGACATCAAGTTCGGTCTGGCGATTGTAGACGAAGTCCACAACTCTGGAACCTGGAGACGGCTCGACATTCTTCGGGAGCTTGCTCCTGATGCAATCGTCGGCCTGACCGCAACGGCCTATCGCTCAAGCGGCGCCTACAAGTGGCCGAATGAGTATGGCTTCGAGATCGTCGACGCGATGCCTCTCCCCGAGTGCATAATGAAGGGTTGGCTCTCGCCGATGGCAGGTATCGCAATCGATACCCATGTCTTGTTGCCTAAGGAAGTTAAAGAGATGAATAAGCTCAACTACCGAAGGATCAACAAGGCACTCGGCAATCACCCGCACCTTTTCGAACGGATTGCGACGGAAGTTGGCACGCGCTTCCTGCCTTCGGGCATGAAGACGGTCATCATTGTCAACCGAATCGAACAGGAAGCGTGCGTGATTGCCCGGATTCTCAAGCAGATGGGCTACAGCGTCGGCCTAGCCGTCAATCAAGGTAAGTCAAGGGCATTAAGCGGAGAATTCGTCACAACCGACGCGATTTTCCGCTATAAACTTCCGCCCGAGCACCCGGATTCGATCCAGGTACTCATCTCTCCCCAAGTGATTGGTGAGGGATTCGATGCACCGATGACCGAGTGCGTGGTCTGGGCTGCCCCAACGATGAGCGCGGTCCGCTACACCCAAGTAGTGGGGCGGGGAACGCGAATCTGTCCGGGCAAGAAGTTCTGCTTAATCGTCGATTTCGTCTATATGATCGAAAACTACGGCTACAGCTACAACTTCGCTCAGTTCATGCCGACGGAAGTTCTTCAAGAACTTCCAAATGGCATCATGTACATCGGGCCCGATTACGTGCTTCCAACCGTTCAAGTTCCTCCCGATTTTACTCGGGGCGGGGATCTGGTCTCGGTCTTTGACCTCGTCACTCCCTTCTATCCACCTGCGGAAGATTGGATGACGGCTGCACACATGGCTAAATGCCTGGGCAGATCAGAGCCTTGGATAGCAGTCCGACTTCTTCGTTTTGCTGATATTGCGCAACAGCGCGTGTTCAGGAGAGGAGTTGCTCTTCACTATCCCCCTTACGTTCTTGAAGACTTGAGAAAGGAGAATGAAGAGTTTCCATGGCAAAAAGAAGGATGGCGTAGCTGCTACCAGCTTAGTCAGGAGATCGGAAAGTCACAGAACTGGATCGCGACACGCCTGAAACCATTTCGGAAAAAAGCGGAGAAGCAGCTGGATCGGATTGGCCGGCCAGTAGAGGTTTATCCGCCGGAGGTGGTAGAAGCAGTCAAGGCCGCTGTCCCCACCGTTCCCTATCAGGAGGATTGGAGGACGGCAAAAGAAATGAGTGACTCGCTCGGGTTCAGCCTAGGGTGGGCTCAGGTAGCGCTTCAAGAAATTGGGGCCAAGTCTGAACTGCGCCAAAATTCCGGAGGACAAGTATTTGAGTACTATCCCCCCGAAACACAAGAAGCGCTGGAGAAATACCGAAGGCAGGCTCCAGATGCAGGCGACTGGCTCACCGTTAGCCAGCTTGTAAAGGAGGTTGGAAGCAGCAAGGCTATTGTCAAGCTACGGCTCAAGCAACTTGAGATTAAAAGTGAGAATCGGCGTTCCCTATCAAAGGGTTACGTTAAACCCCACTATCCTCCCTCGGCGGTTAAAGCTCTGAAGGAGGTTCTCGAGAAGTACCCGCTATCTGGTGACTGGCTGACTGTGAATCAAGTCGTTAATGCTTTAGGCTCAGACGAGTCCACAGTTAGACGGATGATCCTAGTTAGCTTTAGCGGAGAAGGGCAAAAACGGCTCGGTAGCAGCGGGTATACTGCTGAGCACTATCCGCCTTCTATCGTCGATAGGATGCGTGCACTGCTTAGGAGAGTACCCAGGGCTGGCAAATGGTTGACACTGGCTGACTTGCGTCGGATGGTTCCAAGAAGCGATAAATGGATACGAGACAGGTTGAAGGAATGGGGCATCACAGGCGAAGAGCGGCGCGTAGGCGACGGAAGCTATGTATTGACTCATTACCCACCTAACACCGTAGAAAGATTGCTGAAAGCAGGATCCGTCCCGCCCGCTGATGGCTGGCTGACAGCTTCTGCGATAGCGAGAAAGGTAGGAACCTATCCACGTAACGCCGCCAAATTGTTGGCAAAATACGGATACGTATCGAAGATACGTTTAGACAAGGGCGGCCATGAAAAGCCGCACTACGACCCGAGTGTTGTAGAAGAGCTGAGGAAGATCATCAGCTAAACACTCAAAATAATAGGAGGTGAAAGAATCCAAGCCCCCGGCGCAACGCCGGGGGCTTTTTAATAAATTTCTTCTAAATATTTCTCTAATTTTTAGGGTAAAATGAACCAATCATGGACCGTAAAACTGAACTGGCTGCCTTACTCCACATCCCGGTAAAGCAGGCTCGGGCCGCCGACATCAAAGCCCAAATGACCGACCCCCAGTTTTGGGTGGACCACGAAAAAGCCGGCAAATTGAGCCAAGAACTTAGCCATTTAGAGGATCTGCTAACCCGCTACGAACTGGCCGAACAACCCAAAGATTTTGATGAGCTAGAAGAAGAAGTAGCCTTTAACGGCCCCCACGACGACGCGTCGGCTTTCCTGTCGGTCCACGCCGGCGCTGGCGGCACCGAGGCCCAGGACTGGGCCAGCATGCTTTTGCGGATGTACCAGCGCTACGGCGAAAAAGCCGGTTACAAAGTCACCCTGCTGGATGAATCCAAAGGCGAAGAAGTGGGGATAAAATCGGCCACATTACAAATTAACGGCTTTAGAGCATATGGCAAACTCAAAAGCGAGAGCGGCGTTCATCGGCTGGTCCGGATCAGTCCGTTTGACGCGGACAAAGCCCGCCACACCAGCTTTGCGCTGGTGGAAGTAGTACCAGAAGTTGAGAAAAGCGAATATGCTATCGACCCGAAAGACTTAAAAATTGATGTTTACCGCGCTGGCGGCCACGGCGGCCAAGGCGTTAACACCACCGATTCCGCCGTCCGTATCACCCACTTGCCGAGCAAGATTGTGGTCACCTGTCAAAACGAGCGGTCGCAGCTTCAAAACAAGATGCAGGCTATGAAAATCCTTCTCGGGAAGCTACAATTGCTGGATGATGAGAAGCGTCGGATCAGTGAACAAAACATCAAAGGCGAACCAATTCTAGCCGCTTGGGGCAATCAAATTCGCTCGTACGTTTTGCAGCCGTACCAACTCGTCAAAGACAACCGGACCGGCTTTGAAACTGCCGCTGTTGACAAAGTCCTGGATGGCGAGCTCAACGGCCTCATTGAGGCATATGTTAAACACCAAATAATTAATAAAAAGTAAGAACTCAACAAACTAGAAAAGAGATACCTATGGCAATTCCAAATTTCGGCCAAATGAAGGAATTATATTCCCTCCAGAAAAAGGCCAAACAAGTTCAAAAAGAACTGAAGGATCTGGAGATCGAAGCTAAATCCATCGGCGGGGAAGTAACAGTTCTAGTTTCGGGCGAAATGAAAGTGACACAGATTGATCTGAGCGAAGCGGCTTTGCAAAGTGAAAACAAGCGCCAGCTGGAAAACGCGATCAAAGAAACCGTCAACCAAGCGATGGCCAAAGCCCAGAGCGAATCGGCCGCCCGCATGCAACCGATCCTCAAAGACATGAACCTGCCGGGTATGTAATAAAAAAGTGAGCCGGCTGTCTTACGAACAGGCGCGACTCACAGAGGTTGTGGCTCGATGACTGTCTAACCACAAGCGAACTGTATCACCATTTGGATAATTGTCAAGACAGAGCTTAAGTTTTGCCGCCATCTAATAGTTCCTAAAACCGGAGGAGGAAACAGTGCCAGTTGCCGGTTGACAGCCGGAGGTTTTCTCCACACCTCGTAGAGAGGCGTGCAGGGGTTGGAGTGGAGAGGATAGGGGGCTGCCTCGCAAATAGGCCCCCTGTCCTTTCCAGCAAAAACGGTAGCTTGGCTGCGTAAAACAGCGGCGCTAGCCGCTATATATAGTGAAAAATAGCGTTGTCCACTGGCGCTAACCAGTAAATAAGACTAAGATAGAGCTAATGCTACTGATCGCCGGTCTCGGCAACCCCGACGAAGAATACCTCAAAACTCGTCATAACATCGGCTACCGCATCATCATCGCCTTGTGCGAAAAACTGGGCCACGATTTTTTGAAAACCGCTCAAACTTACCGGGCCAACCAATTTTTGAAGATGAAAGCCGGCGAACAAGACGTCGTTTTTTGCCTGCCGCTCGGTTACATGAACAACTCCGGTAACGCCCTCAAGCAATTGATGGACTTTTTCGGCGATAACACTACCAAAGACCTTTGGGTGGTGCATGACGACACCGAAATCCCTTTCGGCACCGTCAAAATTAAATACGGCGGCACCAGCGGCGGCCACAACGGCATTAAATCCATCGACGAAGCGATCGGTGAAAAATACTGGCGCATTCGCGTCGGCGTCGGCCGGCCGGCCTCCAAAGAGCACGACTTGGCCGACTACGTCCTGGCCGGTTTCCCCAAAGCCGAGCAGGCCCTCTTACCAACTATCATTGACCAAACCGTCGCTACCCTGGTAAAATCCATAGAAGAAGGAAAACTAGAAACCAAAACTTTCAATGCCAAAAAAGACATCAACCAATCCACTTGACGAAGAAAAACTAGCCGCTGCTGAAGCAGAAGCTTTAGCAAGTGAGCCACTTGAGACCTCAGCTGAAGGGCAAAATATCGATGAAAAAGCCGAAGCGGGTTTAATCGCTGAACACGGTGCCGACGCCGACCAAGCGGTTCCCGCTGAACTCTCGGCCATCAAGGACGATAATGAGTCAGCCAAAGCCGCTAACGGCGAAGAACCAACGGTGAAGAAAAAATCAAATCCCAAATCCCAAGCCCCAAACAAACCCAAAATTACAAAAACCAAACAACGCTCAAAGAAATACCAGGAGGCCAAAGCCCAAGTTGAAAAAGGAAAACTTTACACACTCGACGAAGCGATTGAGCTGGTTAAAAAAATCTCTGGTACTAAATTTGACAGCGCTGTCGAGCTCCATTTGAAACTTACCAAAAAGAAAGCCAAGGGCGGCACCGAATCGAGCAAAGGCACACTCCATTTGCCGCACGGTTCCGGCAAAAATAAAAAAATTATCGTGCTCGACGAAGCCAAAATCGACGAGATCGCCAAGACCAAAAAAATCGATTTCGACGTGGCGCTGGCCAGCCCAAGCTTAATGCCAAAGGTGGCCAAAATCGCCAAAATTCTCGGCCCGAAAGGCAAAATGCCCGACCCAAAATCTGGCACCGTCACCGACGAGCCGAAAAAAGTGATTGAAGAAATTAACTCCGGCAAGGTGGAGTACCGCGTCGATGCTAGCAATAACGTTCACCAGCTGGTCGGCCGCGTTTCCTGGGACGATGCCAAGCTCAAAGAAAACACTTCGGCCATCTTCACCGCTTTCCCGAAATCCCGCGTCTTCGCCGCTTATCTCACCGCTTCGATGACGCCGTCGGTGACCCTCGACCTCGGTTTTCTAAAATAAAAAGCGCCCCAATCGGGACGCTGACCTATTCTGGTGAGTCCAGGTGTTTAGGCCGGATTCTGTAACAGTCGATAGTGATGCTCTCGCCGTACTTACACACCACTTTTCCAGTGTTATAAGGACTTGGCTTGAATTTCAGGCCAAGCGTTTCGGCAAAATTCGCGTAGCTCGCCCCGGTTTTTGGAGCAAGGTGGATTGATAACGGCTCCTCACCACTTGTGCCGTGGCCTACAACTTCAATTTCTTCAGCGTGTTTTTTCAGGGCTTCGCCAACAACTATGAAATCAGCCACCAGGCTTACCGCCCGCTTTGCTTGGTTGGCAAGACCTCGCGCCATATCGTTCACAAATTTTTCCATAACAAGTACCTCCAGCATATGCTAGTTATGGGAAATTCTATATCTTTTTCTAGCGTAACTCAATAGGTATTGTCCATAACTCAAAATTGTGCGATAATGACCGAGCTACGAAGAAAGTAGGTGGCCCGCCAAAGCGCGCAAGCCGTAAATCCTATCGAGGGCAAGACTTTATCGTCTCCCTTCTTTGTGGAGACATTGTTAATTAGAAATTAGTTATTAGTAATTAGATATTTATCAAATGCCATTAATTAGAGCCCAAAAAGAAACCTTAATCGCCAACCTTACTAGTGAGCTGCAAAACTCACGGGTTAGTTTGATCGTGGCCTACACCAAGCTCGGCATGAAAGCCAACGACGAACTCCGCACCAAAGCTTTCGAACAAAGCGGCAAGATCAAAATGATCTCCAACACCTTGTTGGCGCTTATTTTGAAGAAGCTCGACCGAACGCTGGAAATTCCCGAAAAGCAGTTGGCCCTGGCTTACGGCTTTGCCGATGAAGTTATCGCCGCCAAAACTTTAGTCCAATTCGGTAAAGAAACCGAAAGCTTGGAAGTCCTCGGCGGTTGGATCGACGGTACCTTCTTTGACGCCGCTCAGGTTAAAACCTTGGCCTCGTTGCCCGGCAAAGACCAGCTCCGCGCTCAAGTGGTTGGCCGGCTGGGTGGTTTGATTCAAGGCCTGGTCTATAATTTGAATTTCCCGTTGCAGCAATTCGCCTATGTGGTGAGCGCAATTAGTGAAAGTAAGAAATAAAAATATAAAGGAGAAAAATGAGTGAAAAAGTTGAAAAAATTGTTTCGTCCGTAGAAGAACTGTCCGTCATGGAGTTGAGCGAACTCGTCAAAGCGCTCGAAGAGAAGTTCGGCGTTTCCGCTATGCCGATGATGGCTGCTGGCGCTGCGCCGGCTGCTGGTGCTGCTGGTGGCGAAGCCGCTGCCGCTGAAGAAAAGACCGAGTACATGGTTGTCCTCACCGCTTCCGGCGACCAAAAGATCGCCGCCATTAAAGCCGTCCGCGAGATCAAGCCAGACCTCGGCCTCAAAGAAGCTAAAGACTTGGTTGATGCCGCTCCCAAAGAGCTCGGCACCATGAAGAAAGCCGACGCCGAAGAAGCCAAAAAGAAACTTGAAGAAGCCGGCGCAAGCGTAGAACTGAAGTAAACTTTCCAACTTGGAAGGCAAAAAGCCCCGCCACCCGGCGGGACTTTTTAGTAATATTCAGCTATAATTTGCTTATAACTTCGGAGGTTGTTATGCCCTTTTCAAAAGAACAGCAAGAAGACACGGAGCAGTTGATCGATAAATATTCTGGTCAGTGGGGGAGAATTCCCTGGGAGCTGCGTAAACTCCGTCGATCTAAGGGGGTTTCGCAGAAACTTCTAGCGACCAAACTGGACTGTACTGTCAGCCGGATCTCCCACTTCGAGAACCAAGACGACATTGCCAATGGCTATGGGTTCATGTTGGCCTATGCCGCCGCAATTGATGCCGAAGTCATCGTTGTCGATCGATCTTCACCGCCACCGCTCGGTATCCCTAACTAGGCCCCGCCATCACGGCGGGTTTTTTGTTACAGTGGGCCAATGCACTACTGCGCTTACAGCTTCGCTGACTTATTCCAAGCCGCTCACGGTAAGGGACTGACCAAAAAAGAAGGGCAAGCTTTCGCCGCCCTCAGCCAAAACCACAGAAACCAAAAAGTCCGCGAACTAGCTAAACTCGCCAACTGGCAAACGAAAGATGTCAAAAGCCTGGAAGGGCCGATTTTCACCGCCTTCTGGCCAGTCAAAAGTTAAAAGTAATTAAAAAGAAACCTCGGCGTTTGCGCGCCGAGGTTCTCCCACTGCTTGCACTCCCAACCGCCTCATGCTGCAGACGAAGATGATCAACTAATTCGCCTGGACAGAACGCAAATTCCGTACGCGGTTGACGCCCGTTTGCCCCGTGGTAGGACTAAGCCGGGACGATTCACCGATCTCTAAAGAACAAAGACGTGGTACTAGTATCGGCGCGGAGGCGCTCGCTTCGGCAGTCGGTCTGCGTACCCAAACAAAACACCGAGCCGCTTCGGCTAATCTCGTGAACGTCCCCAAGAACACGGGCGGGCGTTCCTCAAATTTTCCCCCCAATAGGGCATGACTTAACTGTAACCACGAAATAGGGGGGTGGCAAGTAAAAAACCCCCACCGAAGTAGGGGATAGAGTTCAAGGAATAACATTTAGTAGCATCCACCACTCAAGCCCGCTGGCAAACGTCTCAAACCAGACGGCTTTGCCGGAAGTAACTAAGCCAAGATCGGCGTGGTAGGCAAAACTACTTACCGACGAAACTGACGACTGGTTGGCCCTGTCCCGAACACGGTGCCGAATACGTTCGGGTGAAATACCCAATTTGGCGCCGTTTGATTCCAGCATATGCTCGTTGCCGTTATGCGGGTAGAGCTCGCTCCGTTCGCTTCGCAAGAGCTCCAGGTAGTTGTTCGGATAAATGAAGTTCTCCAAGATATCGTCGGGTATCTCGCCCACAACCGCCCGGAAGATCTGCTTCTCTTTGCCGCACATTGAGTTGTTAAGCCGTAGCCACCGATGAATCAAGGCGGCGCCGTTACCTTCGCTGAGTGTCGCGAGGTATTTCGGGTTTTTGCCGTCTGGTCGGTTGCTGGTGCCGTCTACTCGACCATAGGAGTCGATGATACCGCAAGCCGGGTCACCCCTTGGGTTGGCTCGCAGGATTAAAGCCGCGCCGCCATCACCCCAGAGGGTAGCGTTCTCATCTTCAAAGGCGTTGTGTGTTGAACCAACAACTTCGCCAAAAAGAGCCAGAATGTACGGGTAGCGTTCCGGCCTCCAGCTCATCGTCCGATGAGCCATCGCCATCACGGCCGTTGCCGAACAACAGGCGTCAGCAATGGTTATGCCCTCCACCCGCCCTAAGTTGAGCGCCTCTTGGCAGTAATGAGCGTAAGCGTGCCCACCAGGGTAGGCATTGTCGGCTGACGAAGAGCCAAAATATACAGCCGCAATTTTCCAAACGTGGAAATCGGGGTCATTTTGATAGGCTTTTTCAATCGCTCGCTTAGCCGCTTCAACCGCTAATTGATAAGAAGTTTTGCCCCAGCAATACTGGCGGCAGACGACGCCAATTTTTTCGGTTATTGCCTCGGGGGTCAGTTTCCGCATCTTTTCTAGTTCGGCTTCCCACTTGGCAACTTCGTCAAGTTTTTTTTCGTGATGGGCTCTTAATATCAGATTAGCTTGGCGTTTCAGGACTCGGTCGATGACCTCGTCGTTAAACACGGCGAATTTAGGGTTAGTCGGGGTGTCGCCCCAGCCGATAATGTCAATGTTCACTTTTGGGACCTCCACTACGTGTTAGTGTAAAGGCATTTTCTCACATTTCCTGGTAAAATTACAGGGATGTCCAAACTTCAGACAGTAATTTTTTTCATCCGGCATGGGCAAACCGACAAAGATTTTAGTAGCGACGCGGGTATCGATAACGAGCGGGTGTTAACGGAAGAGGGGAGAGCGCAAGAAAAAAGAGTAGGGGAGTATCTGAAAAGTTTTGCGCCATCAGTCATTTATTCTAGTCACATGAAGCGGGCCGTCGAAACGGCCGAAATTATTAAAGTGGCGGCGGAGATTCCAGGGGATATAATCAGCCGGTCTGAATTAGCGGAAATGTATCACGGCCAGGTGCAGGGTTACGCCGAGCGGGGAGCGGCTTTCAAAGATTTTTTACAGGAACTTTGCCAAAAACACGCCGGTGAGCAGATTGTGTTGTCGTTCCACGAAGATCCGATCGAGTCGATGGTAGCTCATCTCGGCTTTACAACCGAAGAATTAGATTTTCCTTGCCAAATGAGCCAAGGCTACCGCTTGGTTTTCGCCGGTGAAGTTCCTGTCGAGTGCCAAAAAATCAATCCTGCGGGCATTTAATCAATATATCTCTAAATCCCCGTATATATTATAATATATATTGCAGGTTCAACTAATTATGAAATTTAATATAAAGTCAATTCTTAAAGGGTCTTTAGCCCGAACGGGCATTTTAGAGTTGCCGCACGGCACCGTTCAGACGCCGGCTTTCATGCCGGTCGGCACCCAAGGCATCGTCAAAACGCTAGCGCCTTGGGAAATGGAGGAACTGGGAGCCGAAATCATTTTAGGCAACACCTACCACCTCCATTTGCGGCCGGGCGAAGACTTAATCGCCGAAGCCGGTGGTTTAAATGAGTGGTCAGAATGGTCGCGGCCGATTCTGACTGATTCCGGTGGCTACCAAGCCTACTCGCTCGGTGAAACTCGAGCCAAAAGCGCCAAAACTACCAACGACGGCGTCAAATTTTATTCGCCATACGACGGCTCAGCCCATTTTTTCACCCCAGAATCGGTTTTAGATATTCAAGCTAAAATCGGCAGCGATATTGTGATGCCGCTGGACGATTGCCCGCCCATAGAGGCAACGGAGAAACGGGTCGAATCAGCTGTCATCAGGACAGGGGAGTGGGCCAAACGCTCCATCGACCATTGGCAGAAAGAGGGGAGAGGGAAGTCGGAAAAAATGTTATTTGGTATTATTCAGGGCGGTTTATACGAAAATCTCCGCCTTCGGTCGATGAACGAAATTCAAGCCCTGCCCTTTGACGGGATAGCGGTTGGCGGCGTCGCCATCGCCTCGGAAGGCAAAGACAAGATTAATAAAGCTGTCGATTACGTTGCCAAAGGTCTGGACCCGCTTCGCCCTCATTACCTTATGGGCGTCGGTTACCCTGAGGATCTGATTCGGGCTGTCCACCAGGGCTTCGATATGTTCGATTGCGTTTTGCCCACCCGCCTGGCTCGCCACGGCAGTTTCTGGACGACCAAACTGACTCAACACGACCTCAAAAACGCCCAATACCGGACCGATTCCGCGCCGCTCGACCCCGATTGCCACTGCAAAATCTGCCAAAATTTCTCGAAATCTTATCTGCGTCATTTGCTCATCAGTCAAGAAACTTTCGCGCTTCGGGCGCTGAGTTATCACAACCTCTCAGTTGTCTTAAATCTGATGAAAAACATCCGGGCTTCGATCGAAGACGGCAGTTTTCTGAAGCGCTACCAAAAGTATCTTGGTTAAGTTACAGTAATAAAGTAATGGAGGGGAAACCGAGTATTCTTGGTGTGGGGCCGGAAGCGCTGCCCAATGTTGCTGGTGAGCCGGCACCGCCAGTTATTATTAACGACCAAGAACAGGCGAGCGCTCGCCAAGCAATTCCGGCGGAAGTAGCGCCGCTCGGCCATGAACCGATTAGCTCGCCCCAACCCCTTACCGCCGAACCAATCACTGCGCCGCCGCCCATCAGTCTAGAAACGCTCCTTGCCACTAAGGCCGATCTACCGGCCGACCAATTAGAAGACAGCCTGGCTCAACAATTCGAGCAACACCCATGAGCGCGCTGGTCATCATTTTACTTATTATTGTGTTGGTGCCGCTGGCCTTGATGCTCTTGGTTCGGTTTTTTCAGCGCCGGGAAGATCTCACCGACACCGGCAGCCTGGTTTGTATGCTGGTTTCACTACCGCGCGACAATCAGCGTGACGACAAATCGGTCAACGAACCGGTCAAGGATTTCAAAGATCTGATCGCGCCGATGGAGCAATTTTTCGGCTCGCTCACCACCATTATTCACCAGCGCAACTTCCTCGACTGGCTTTTCAGCAACCCGGCCCACGTCAGTTTTGAAATTATCTCCTCGGGCGGTGTTATTAGTTTCGCTATTGTCGCACCCAAGCGCGTCCAGCAGGTGATCGAACGGCAGCTCCAAAGTTACTTTCCCCACGCTGAAATTACCCTTGGCCCGCCGCCGCGTTTATTCACCAAAGAAACGCCGGTGGTGGCAGGGGCAATCTTCCAACAGGCTAAAAACTTTGTCTTGCCGATTAAAACCTACCAAACGCTGGAAGCCGATCCGCTCCAAGCGATCACTAACGCCATGACTAAACTGCCGTACGGCGCGGCGATTCAACTACTAATCCGGCCGACCGGCGAAAACTGGCGGCTGCACACCAACATCGCTGCCGGCCACGTCCAGCAAGGCAAGGCCCATCTCGTCAACCGCACCGGCACCGCCCGAGTTTTGGGCCAGATCGGCGAAGTCGTCAAACCGACCGCGCCGATCAAAGATTTAAAAGTCAGCCCCGAACAAGAGATGCTCTTGAAAGGTTTGCAAGAAAAGGGCAGTAAAACCGGTTTTGAGGCGGTGTTGCGGGTGGTCGTCACCGACAAAGACGACGCTTCGGCCGCTGCCGGGCTGACCACCATTATTAGCGCTTTCTCGCAGTTTTACGCGCCGCAATATAATAGTTTGAAATACCGCAAAACCACCGGCCAAAAAATCAGCCGGGAGTATTTGTTGCGCTCGTTTAATAGCGCCCCGAAAATGCTTTTGAACGTCGAGGAGTTGTCCAGCCTCTTCCATCTACCCACCCGCGTTCTCGAAACCCCCGGCGTCAAATGGGTGGGGGCGAAAAAATTGCCAGCGCCGGCCAACTTACCGAAAGCCGGCATCGTCATCGGCGAATCGGTCTACCGCAGCGTCAAACAATACGTCCGCCTGCAAGATGAAGATCGCCGCCGCCACATTTTTATGATTGGGAAAACCGGCGTCGGTAAAACGACGCTGTTTGAGACAATGATCGAGCAAGATATGGCGGCCGGCAAAGGCCTGTGTTTCATCGACCCACTTGGCGACGCTATCGAGTCGCTCCTCAAGAAAGTCCCGACCGAACGGGCTAAAGACGTGGTTTTATTCGACCCATCCGACACTCAATACCCGTTTGGCTTGAACTTGCTGGAGTATCAAAAACCCGAGGAACGCGATTTCTTAATTCAAGAAGTGATTGAAATTTTCTACAAACTTTTCGACCCGAACCGCACCGGTATCGTCGGCCCGCAGTGGGAGCACTGGGCTCGCAACGCTGCTTTAACGGTGATGAATAATCCGGGCGGCGGCACGCTCATTGACTTGCCAAGGCTCTTCACCGACGACGCTTTCCGCGACGCGTCAGTGGCCAATCTCACCGATCCGGTCGTCAAAGCCTTCTGGGATCAGCAGCTGGCCAAAACCGCCGATTTTCACAAGTCCGAGATGTACAACTATTTCATCTCCAAATTTGGCCGTTTTATGACCAACGATTTAATGCGCAACATCATCGGCCAAAAAGAGAGCTCGTTTAATTTTCGGCAGCTGATGGACGACGGCAAAATCCTCTTTGTTAATTTAGCTAAAGGCAAAATCGGCGAGATTAACTCGAATTTGCTCGGCCTGATTTTGGTTTCGAAAATTCAGATCGCCGCTTTTAGCCGAGCAAATATTGCCGAAACTGATCGTAAGGACTTTTACCTCTATGTGGACGAATTTCAAAACTTTACGACCGACACCTTCGCCACCATTTTGGCTGAAGCCCGCAAATATCGGCTGGGCTTAAACATCACCAACCAGTACTTCGCCCAGTTGACGGAAAAAATCCGCGACGCGGTAATTGGCAACGTCGGCACCCTCATTAGTTACCGCATCGGCGCCGAAGACGCCGAATTCTTAGCCCGCGAGATGGTCGGTTTGACGATCGAAGACTTCACTAATCTTGATCGTTTTCAAACATATGTTAAACTGCTGGTGGATCTGACGCCGACCAAACCCTTCAGTATGAACGGCCTGAAAACGCCGGGCGCCGGAACCGTCGAGATGGCCAACTGGATCCGTGCCAACAACCGTTCGCTCTACGCCAAGGGCCCCGTCCAAATCCTCGCCCCAAACGCCTCAGCGGCTAAACCCACCACTTAAATGCAACTCTACGCCTACATTAATATCGGTTTTATCGGCCTTTTTTTACTGGGGGCGATATATTTTTGGCAAGCCACCCGGCGCTTGCGAGTTAAGCAAAACGTTCCGTTGTTGCCGGTTGAGGCTGGCCAAAGCAAGCTTTTATCGATCGCCGTGCCGCGCAATAACGAGCGCACTCCCCAAGCGGCCGAGCAGCTCTTTGCCGCCTTGCACGGCATTTTTCGGACTAACGCCGAGGCCCAGCCGAGCATCAGTTTTGAGATCGCTAACACCCAGCAAAATATCGTTTTTTATATTCACGTCCCCACCGACTTGAAAGACTTTGTTTTAAGCCAAATTTACTCCCAGTACCCAAACATTGATGTCAAGGAACTATCGGCCGAAGAAGATTACGCCAAATTTAGCGAGGGTAACGCCGTTGCCGCCACCGAACTAACGTTGAAGCGGCCGAGCACCTACCCAATTAAAACTTTTCAAAATTTCGAAGTTGATCCGCTCTCGGGCGTCACTGGCGTATTAAGTTCGGCCGGAGAAGGGGAGTCGCTTTGGGTTCAGACCATCATCCGGCCGGTTGACGACGACTGGCAAGATCAAGGCGAAACTGAGATAAAAAACATCAAAAAACCGCCGAAACACAAACATTGGCCGGAGTTAATTCGTGAAAAATCACTGCTTTTTGTTCTGGATTTTGGCCGGGCGGTTTTCACCGGCAAAGTCGCCGAGCCGGAGAAAAAAGAAGAGAAAAAAGATAACAAAGAGGAGCTGACCGGCTCGCAGCAGCAAGCGGTCAAGGGGATCGAAGAAAAAATTACTAAACTCGGTTTCGAAGTGGTGATTCGGCTGGTGGCCATCGCCCGCGACCCAAATTTTGCCACCGCCAAACTCGAGCAGTTAATCGGCGCCTACAAACAATACAATAGTATTAACCTTAATTCCTTCGTTTCTAAAGAAATTTCTCACGACCCGGCCGCCATCGATTTGTACCAGGCCCGGGCGATTGGCGCGCCGGACATGCTCTTCAACATCACCGAGCTGGCGTCAATTTACCATTTCCCTTCGCAAACGGTGGCGACGCCACAAATCGCTTGGTCGGGCAGCAAAAAAGGCGAACCGCCAGCTAATTTGCCGATAATCGGCAGCGTCCCGGCTGACGAGTTAACGGTGTTTGCGAAAGTTAATTTCCGGGCCAAAGAACAAAAATTCGGCATTAAAAAGCCAGACCGTCGCCTCCACAGCTATATCATCGGCAAAACCGGCACCGGCAAATCGACGCTGATGGAAAACATGATTTTTGACGACATTCGTGAAGGCCGCGGCGTGGCGGTGGTGGATCCACACGGCGAACTAATCGACCACATCTTAGATTTCATTCCCGAAGAACGGGTTAACGACGTTGTTTATTTCTCGCCGGCCGATTACCATTTCCCCATCGGTTTTAACGTGCTGGAATACGTTGATCCGGAAATGCGCAACGTCGTCGCATCTGGGGTGGTCGGCATTTTCAAAAAAATCTTCGGTGAGAGCTGGGGGCCGCGGCTGGAATACATCTTACGAAATTCGGTTTTGGCTCTTTTAGAATCGCCCAATTCCACCCTGCTCGGCGTCATGCGAATCCTCACCGATAACGCTTACCGCCGGCAAGTTATTTCTAACGTTAACGACCCGGTCGTTAAAGACTTCTTTATTAACGAATTCGAAAAATACGAACCAAAATTTCGCCAAGAAGCGATCGCCCCAATTCAAAATAAAGTCGGCCAGTTTACCTCCAGCTCGACTATCCGCAATATCGTCGGCCAGCCGAAAAGTGCTTTCGACATTCGCCAAGTCATGGACGGCGGCAAAATCCTGCTAGCCGATCTTTCTACCGGTAAGATCGGCGAAGACAACTCGGCGTTACTTGGCGCGATGTTGATTACCAAAATCCAACTGGCGGCGATGAGCCGGACCAATATGGCCGAAGAAGATCGCCGAGATTTCTACCTCTACGTCGACGAGTTTCAAAACTTCGCTACCGATTCGTTCGCGACGATTCTTTCCGAAGCCCGCAAATATCGGCTCAATCTCGTGATGATTAACCAGTACATCAGCCAAATGCCGGAAACGGTGGCCAACGCCGTCTTCGGTAACGTCGGCACGATGATCGCGTTTCGGGTGGGCTCGGGCGACGCGGAAGCGATGAAAAACGAGTTCCAGCCGGTTTTCGACGTCAACGATTTAGTTAATCTACCGAACCGCCAAATTTATTTGAAAATGGCGATCGATGGGGTGACGGTACCGGCTTTTTCAGCAGCTACTTTACCGCCGCCGGAAGAAAAAGCTCGGCTGAAAGATTTAGTGATCGAACGAAGTCGAGAGCAGTACGCCACTGCCCGCGCCGACGTGGAAGATTACATCACCGACTGGTCGGTACCGGTTAACTTGTCGCTCGACGAAGATAAAAAAACCAAAAGCCTCAAACAAGATTGGGAGCGGATCGTCACCCCGAAGCCAACTCCGGTCTTGCCAACGGCACCGGTAATTTCTGAATCGGAAGTGCCAGCGAACGGTGCTCTAGTACTAGAGCACCAACCGGTTGAACAAGCGGAAAGTGAGCCAGCGTCGGCCCCAAAAAACCTTGACGATAGGGGAGTACCGGTCGAAGAGCGCTCCGACGATCAACCGGCCAATCAGCCGGCGGATAGGGGAGTAGTGAGTGAAAAACCAAAAGAACCGCTGACCGGCCGAAAACTGGAGATGCTTTCCGATCGCTTTAATCGGAAATGGTACTCCGTTAGCTCGCCAACGGAAGCAGGGGAGTTATCAGGCGGGGGAACGCTAGCAGGGCCAAATTCGGTTGAAGTTGAGGAGCCGAAAGTTGAAACAACTGTCCAAGAGAATCAAAACACTGAACCACAACCTGTTCAGAGTGGGGGAGTAGGCGAGACGAGTGACGAAAATGGGCACCTAATTACCTGGGACAAGGCCGACGAACTCGGCTTAAAACTGCCAAATACAACCGTTGACGCCAAAGCGCCAATTGACGATTTTCAGCCGATCGACGAGCTGTAATTTACCCTTATTATTTTTTCTTTTGACGCCCCTCCCCCGCCGGTTGTGGGGGAGTGCATAAATTTTTGCAAATTGTTGGTGATTACACCCGGGAGCCGGGGCTAAGACGGTAGTGCTCCACTGCTATTTCACGCTCTTTGAGGCCTGAGGGAGGCCGAGGCCTAATTACCCTTAAATGCCCTGATTATTTTTATTACGTCGCACAAGATACATTGCCGGACATAGCTTGATGCTTTATTCTTGATTCTTTTCGTTGATCAGCTAAACTAAAGCAAGTCCATTGGAGGTTCTATGTTCTATCGAGTCGCCTATCTGTTCTTCTTCGGTTTTGTGGTCTTATTAGTAGTTTTCGGCTCAGGGCTTTTTGCTTGGGTTCTCGTTCCAACTGGCTGGATGCAGATTCGTCGCGGCGGCTACGGAGACCCTTTTATCTGGGGTCTACTCTGCGCTGGAATCTTCTTGTACTCACTCAAGCCCTTGTGGCTTTGGAGCCTGGAAATCAAGGAAGTTTGCATTGACTACGGGAGGCTTCGGAGAATGCGAAAAGATTACTGAAAATGCCCGGTCTTACGGCCGGGCAAAACATATGCTCTGAACCAAGAAAAACATACTTTACGGTCAAAATTTCGTTCTAAGCATGTTTTATAAATTAGACGATTACTTGTTCGTCTAACAGCCAAAACTTACGAGCGGTTCCGTCTAAAAAGCCGCGTTTGCCACAATGCTAAGAGCGGCGTGGCCGTGAAAATCGATGAGTAGGTGCCGATGGTAATGCCGATTAATAATGTGGTCACAAACGGCCGGATGCTTTCACCACCCAGTACCACTAGCGCGGTCAGCGTCACAATTACCGTTAAACTTGTTGATAACGATCGGTTTAGCGTTTCACTTAACGACTGGTCGGCAAGCGCTTCAAATTCCTCGGCACTGTTGACCCGGTTCTTTAGTAAGTTTTCCCGAATCCGGTCAAAGACGACGATTGTGTCGTGCACCGAAAAGCCCATAATCGTCAGCAAAGCCGTAATAAAACTCGAGTCGACTTCGTAGTGCAAGAAATGGGCGACGATCGAGAAAACCCCGACCGAAATTACCAAGTCGTGAATCAAGGCCGCCACGGCGACGGTGCCAAACGTCCAGGAAGAAACGGGCTTCGCCACCTGCCGGAAAGCGTAGGCGAGGTAGAGGATAATCGCAAGCGAAGCCGCCACCAGAGCGATAATTGCTTTACGGGCGAGTTCAGCCGAGACGCTCGGGCCAACAGATTGAAACGCTTCTTCGTTCAAATTGCCGAAATCTTTTTTCAGCGAATCAGTAATTTTTCGATGGTCAGCTTCGCTAATCGGCAAAGTTTTGACAAAAAATTCGTTGCTCTTCCCGGCGTTCGAGACGGTTGCCCCCTTAGCTTCTTGAATTTTAGCTAACTCCCCTCTCAACGCGTCTTCACTAACAGGTTTGCTAAACTGAATTTGCAGCAGCGCTCCCCCTTTGAAATCAATCCCCAGCGGCAACTTGTACACAAATAACGAGATAATGCCGGGAATCATAATTAAGGCTGAAATCGCCAACCACCAGAATTTCTTTCTCCCCAAAAATCTCATCTCCCTCCCCTTTCAAAAAATGCAGGTAGCTTAGTATGAAAAATATTTTCTCCATTAACAATTAATGTGAAGGCCGATGGAATAATTTCTTCGAAGAACGTACGGAGGCGATTTTGCATGGTTCCGAGTACTCGAGGAAAAATCGCTGAGTGTGAAGCCCCGGAGGCCGCTGGGCCGGAGAGGGCGGTTCGAGAAGGAATTATTCCTTTGGCCAAACTCATTATTAAACTTTTGCTAGCCATTTTTGAAACACTACTCCCCTGCTAAACAACCGCAAAAAGGTCCGGCTTAAGGTAATTGAGCTGAAGAGTGAAACCAATACGCCAATCGCCAAGGTCAGTGCAAAGCCTCGCACTAATCCCGTCGTGGTAGCATACAAAATTCCGGAGGTAATGAGGGTCGAGGCGTTCGAGTCGCGGACGCTCGGCCAGGCCCGGCGAAAGCCCTCTTCCATCGCGATTTTCAGCTCCCTCCCCTGCCGCAACTCCTCGCGCATCCGTTCGAAAATTAAGATGTTAGCGTCCACCGCCATACCGATACTCAAAATAAACCCAGCAATGCCAGCTAGCGTTAGCGTTACGGGAATCCACTTAAACAGCGCGAACGTAATAAGTGTGTAACCTACTAACGCCAATACAGCGACGAAGCCAGCCAGCCGGTAATTGAAAATCATAAACAGCATTACCAAGCTCAAGCCGATGACGCCAGCGACTAAGCTCTTTTTCACTGAATCGGCGCCGAGCGTTGCGCCGACGGTTTGTTGCGAGGTTTGTTTGAGCGGCACGTCCAGGGCGCCGGCGTTCAAGAGCGTGGTTAACTGCCGCACTTGGGCGATGGTAAATCGGCCGGTAATCACCGCTTGGCCGCTGGTTATTGGCTCGCTGACGTTTGGCGCCGAAAGCTCCTGATTGTCCAAGAAAATCCCGATCGGCTTGTTGACGTTACGGGTGGTGATGTCGCCAAAGAGTCGGCTGCCGTCGGCGTTGAATTGCAAACTAATCTGCGGCACATTAGTATTTTGATCAAACGTCACCGTCGCTTTCGAAAGCTGTTTACCGCTCAAACCGGTGGGTATAAATTTACTGGAATCTTTCGAATCTTCTTCCCGGAAATCCAATTGGGCCGTTTTACCGATTAGATCGATGGCGCTTTGCACGTCTTTAATGCCCGGTAGCTCCACCGTTATAATATTTTCGCCCTTTAAGGTTTTGCCAGGGGTGATCACTGGCTCGCTGGCGCCAGTGGCGTTCACCCGGCGTTCCATAACCTGCACCGTCGATTGGATGGCGTTAGCCACATCGCTTTTGGCAGTTTTACTTAAATCTAGTTGATACACTAACCGCACGCCGCCCTGCAAGTCGAGCCCCTGGCGGACGGACACCGAGTGGTTTAAAAACTTGGTGGTTGTTGGCCAACTAATGTAACCAGCCAAGCCGATCAAGGCTAAAATTAACACTAAACCGATCCAGAAATTCCGTCGCATTACTGGCCCATCTTAACTTTAAAGGTGGCTATTGTCACCTTTGGCTTGGAGCGCCTCCACAATCTTCTTCACGTCTTGGGCGCTATTTTTGTCGCAAATTAAAATCACGTCGTCAGTATCGATCACTACAATATCTTTGACGCCAACAGTCACGATCAATTTATTGCCGCCAATGACCAGCGAATTCTCGGTATTCGAGCCGATGTGCTCCCCTACTGCCACGGCGCTATTTTTATTTTCGGCCGCGAGTATCTCGTGCAAAGCCGCCCAGTCGCCGATGTCGCTCCAGCCCATCTCGGCCGGAATCACCGCTAAGTCGGTTAGCTTCTCCATGATGGCTTTATCGATCGGTTCTTTGGGGATCGCTTCGTATACTTCTTTAGATGGCGTGGCAATGTAGCTTTCCAGCTTTCTCAAAATATCAGTAGCCTGATCCTCAAACGCCGTTATCATTGTTTGAGCGCTGAAAATAAAGTAGCCGCCGTTCCATAAAAATTGGCCGTTTTCCAAATATTTTTCGGCGGTCGCTAAATCGGGTTTTTCGTGGAACGAAACCACTTTATTAATTGTTTTGCTGCCGTTGGTGAGCCTGTCCCCCACTTCGATGTAGCCGTAGCCAGTGTTTGGTGTGCTTGGGTGGATGCCGATTGTCACGATCGTTTGGCTATGGGTTTCCACAAACTTGAAAGCTTGGTCGAGGGCTTTAATAAAAACTTTTTCCCGCCCAATGTAATGGTCGCTCGGTAAGATGGCGATCAACGCTGCCGGGTCGGTCGCCGTAATCTTCAGCGTCGCCAAGCCGCTAGCCGCCGCGGTGTTGCGCGCCGCTGGTTCGGTAATGATGTTTTTCTTGGGCAGCTCTGGCAACTGTTCGGCGACCGTCGTGGCGTACTGCTCGCCAGTCATCACCCAGATTTGTTCAGTCGGTAATAATTGAGCGGCTCGGCCGAAGGTTTGTTGTAATAATGTTTGGTCGCCAATTAGTTTCTGAAACTGTTTAGGTGTTGCTTGTCGGCTGATCGGCCACAGCCGCGTTCCGCTCCCCCCGGCCATAATTACTACCTGACGCATTAGGTAAAGTTAACAGAGAAAGTAGCCGAGTTCAACCAACCGAAAGGCCAACTTTTTCCAAAACCGCCTCTAGCTCGTCGGTTAGGGGTGCCGTAAAGCTCTGGTCTTGAATTTTAATCTTCCAGGCGTGCAAAAACTGTCGACTGAGGTCTAGGCTTTTGGCCAGCTCGTCAGTCCCCTTTTCGCCGTAGAGTTTATCGCCGATAATTGGGTGGCCGATCGCTTTCAAATGCACACGGATTTGGTGCGTTCGGCCAGTAATTGGGTGAACTTCTAGTAAGCTTATTTTTTTCTCGCCCAGCCCCTTTACCCCGAGTGAAGTCGAGGTGCCTATCGCTAAGCGCTTATACGTCGTGATCGCCGGCCGGGACTTCTCCGTCATTAACATCGCCACTTTTTGGCGGTCGTTTTTGTTGTCGCGTTCGATATTTAAATCAATCGTGCCGCTACTTTCAGTTTCGCCAATCACCAGCGCCAAATATGTTTTCTCCACTTGTCTCCCCTGCCACAATGTTTTGAGTTCGTGTTGCGCCGCCGCCGTCTTGGCCCAAATCACTGCTCCACTGGTCTCCACGTCCAACCGATGCACTACCCCCCCGCGTTCCAGACCAGACTGCTGTATGTGTTTGAACACATATTGTGTCTGCAACCAATCAACAAGCGAATGTGTGTTGGCTAGTGTTTCCACCGAATACCCCGCCGGTTTGTTAAGCACAAAATAATCGTCCGTTTCGGCAAGAATCGTTGGTTCGGTCATCGCCCTAAGTATATCTAAAAAAGTTGACCCCGCGGGTGCGGGGTCTGGCAAGGTGGCGCAGCTGTCAAGAACTCACAATGGCTCTACGGTTTACACCGGACAACTGCTGGCAAGTCGCCAAATCGCTAACCGGGTCAGGTTCACCCACGATTGACACTTGTTACTAAAATCCTACCACAATACTAGGCTCTTGTCAAGCCTGGGAAGTAAAGAAAATCTCTTCGATGGTAACGCTACCGTCGAAGCGTTAGGGGAAATAGAATAAAGAGAACCCCGAACACGATCGTTCGGGGTTGGTTTGGCATCTCCTTCTTGTGTCGGCGACCTATGCCAGAGTCTAGTGCCGGACAAGGCCACAGAATTCCACTGAGGCAATGTGTTGCTAATATATCACGTTTCCGAAAGAATGTCAATAGTTTCATGTCAACTTTTTCCCAGCTCAAAAAACGGCTCAACCCCGAACAGCGCCAGGCAGTGGAAACCATCGAGGGTCCAGTCATGGTCTTGGCGGGGCCCGGTACTGGTAAAACCCAGGTGGTTGCCACGCGGATCGGTGAGATTCTCCAAAAAACCCAAGTTAACCCGAGTAATATCTTGGCCCTAACTTTCACCGAAGCTGGCGCTACCGAAATGCGTCAGCGCCTCATCGACCTGATCGGTGCGGAAGGTTACCGGGTCGCTATTCAAACTTTCCACGGTTTTGCTGGTGAAATAATCGGTTCCTTTCCGCACGTTTTCCAACAAACCCGCGAATTAACTCAACTCACCGAGATTAGTCGCTTCACCCTCATTCAAGAGTTACTCGACGCTCACCCTCAGTGGCAGTTGCTTCGGCCGCTCCGCGCGCCGGGACGGTTTATTAAAGACATTAGTAGCCGCTTAAAAGTCTGTAAGCAAGAAGCGGTGACGAGCGACGCACTGCGAAAGTTTGTTAAAACTGAACAGGCCGCTGCCGCCACAGAAAAAAATAAAGTCAAACGCGATCAGCGGCAAAACCAGGTTAAACGTTTGGCTGAATTCGCCGACTTTTTTGACGCCTACCAAGCCAAGCTCGCGGAAACGGGCGGCTACGATTTCGAAGATACGATTCTTTTCGTTGGTAAGGCTTTGGAAACTAACGCCGAAGTTCGGGCCTTTTTCCAAGAAAAGTACCAGTATCTATTGGTTGACGAATACCAAGACACTAATAACGCCCAGAACCGTCTCGTCGAACTTTTGGCCGACTTTTTTCCCAACCCCAACCTTTTTGTTGTCGGCGACGACAAACAAGCAATCTACCGTTTTCAAGGCGCTTCGGTGGCGAACCTGCTTCACTTCGCTAAAAAATACCCATCGCTTAAAATGATCGAGCTCAAAAAGAACTATCGGAGCACGCCGGAAATATTGAGCGCGGCGACGGCGGTTATTAATCATAACCAAGTCCAGATCGGCCAGTTTTTGAAAGATTTTCAGCCGGAACTGAGCGCTGTTAAGAAGTCTGGCTCACAGCCTCAACTGGTGGCGTTTGCCTCGCCTGTTCTTCAGTGGCAGTTTATCGTTGACGAGCTAAAAAAAGCCCATGCCGCTGGCACCGAGTGGTCGGAAATGGCTGTTCTGGCCCGGACTAACGTCACCGTTGAAGCCTTCCGGCGCTTTGCCGAAAGCTGTGGTTTGCCGCTAGCCACTTTGTCGGCCAAAAATATTGTTACCGAACCGATTGTTCAGGCTCTTCTCCAAGCGCTCCGAGCGGTCATCAATCCCAATAATACCCAGGCTACCTACGCCTTAGCTCGTCTGCTTTTGGGTCGCGATCAGCTCGTGGCCCTTCTGACTATTCAGCACCAAGCTCAGCGTGAACAGACGCCGCTAATCGAAGCGCTGAGCGCTAATAAAGCCACGAAAAAAGTCGCGGAAATAATTACCAGTTACCACAAGAAATACCAGCTCAGCGGGTTAGTCGACTTACTGCTGGAGCTGATTAAAGAGTCGCGGCTGACTGAACAGCTTTCGCCGGTCGACGAGATTAACCACCTAGAGCTTCTCCGAACTTTTGTGGCTCTGGCTGATAGTTTTGCCAAGGCTAAACCCACGGCGGGTCCAGCCGATTTTGTTCGCTCGGTCGAGACGATGATCGAACAAGGCCTAGGCGCCGAAGCTGACACGTTAGCCACCAGTGCCGCTGGAGTTCATCTTTCTACCCTTCATAAAGCCAAGGGTTTGGAATTCGAGGTGGTCTTCCTAGTTGACGTTGACGAAGCCTCATACAAGCCCCGACCCGATCGCAACCCTATCGCTTTGCCGAGCCTAACCGGCTTAAAAACCATACCGACCGACGACGAAGACGATCAGCGACGGCTTTTTTACGTCGGCATGACGAGGGCAAAAAACCAGCTCTATCTGACCTACGCCAAGACTGGTAGTGGCGGGCAGCCCAATTTGCCTTGCCTATTTGCCCGTGAGTGCGGCGATACTATCATCGTTCGGGAAATAGTGCCGACGGAAAGTAAGGTTAAAACGGTTTTAGAAAATTCTCTCAGCCAACCGATTGCTGCACCGCTCGCCGCGGCCGAATTAAGTTACATTCGGCAACGTGTTCGAGAAATGGCCTTTTCCGCCAGTTCACTTCACGCCTACCAAGTCTGCCCAAGGCAGTTCTTACTCTCCTCGGTTTTGCGTTTACCCACTCCCCCATCACCGGCTCAAGAATACGGCACCGCCGTTCACGCTGCCCTTGAAGAGTTTGGCCGTCTTCAAAAAGGCATCAAGGCGCTACCCACTAAAAGCCAACTTCTTACTTTCTTCGCCGCTGCTGTGCGTCGGCTAATTCATGCCGGCAGTCGCCAGCAAGCGCTGGAAAAAGGCCGGGCCGTTTTGGCGGCCTTTTACGATCAAGTCCTTACAACTGCCCCGAAGCCGGAGGCTGTAGAGTATAGTTTCTCGTCGCACCACGTTATGCTCGGCGACATTCCGCTCACCGGTAAGCTCGACCGCATCGAACCGATCGATCCGAAAGCCCGAACGGTTCGCCTGATCGATTACAAAACGGGCGAAGCTAAAACTCGTAACGAGATCGAAGGTACGACCCAAAACAGCGATGGCGAAATTAAGCAGCAGTTGGTTTTCTATGCCCTGCTCGCCGAACTCGATCCGCAGTTCCGCTTCACCGTTAAGGAATACGTTGTCCAGTTTGTCGACGATAAGCAAACGTTCCGTCGCGAAGTTTTTACAGTTTCTCGTGAAGAGATCGCAGCGCTGAAAAAGACCATTGAGCAGGCACGGGCAGATATTCTTATGCTCGACAAATTTGCCCACACCCGCCTACTCACCGATCGCGGTTGCCAAATTTGCGCTACCTTCCCCTCGCTGTAATAAAAAGCCGCAGACTTGCTTCCGCGGCGGGCTACTTAGACGATCGGGGTTTTCAGATTGTGATCCCGGTAGTCGAATATCGAATACTCGCTGAATCCCTCTAACGTTGGCTTCAGATGGTTGTCTTTACACGAGTGGATGTACTTTCGTATCTCTCGTTGTTTGGCTGCTTGCCAGTAAGGCAGGCTCTTGAAACAGCTATCAGGCCTGGGCAAACCAAGGACAAACTTCGTTGCATCGATTTCGCTCCAGCCGCAGAAGTAACGGAGCTCGCAGATTGCCGTCATCCGCCGAACTTCGTCGGTAATCAACAGCGCGCCTGGTTCCTTATTGCTGAATTTGTCCGCCCATTCGACGATCGCCTCCAGCGAGTTTGGCCCTTCGATGCATTCAAGGTTGAGTCCAAACTTTTCGAGGCATTCGTGATCTCGGCAGATTGGCATGTGCGATTCGTGTCGGTGAATAGCAATCGCTTTCTGCTCCCTAGCCTCGTTGACGAATGCGTTCTTGAAGGCAGTGGCCTCGCGGACACCAGTACTGTCCTGTTGCCAGCCCAAAACGTGACCGTCTTCAAGTTGGTCCCCGTTTTTTACCAGTGCCAGCAGAGCGTTATAAACCGCTTTGACGTACACATCATTGCCGATTGTTTCGATTCGGTCTTTGTTATTTCCCGCTCCAATCCCATGGATTAAAGGTACGACTTTCATTAATTCCCCCTCATATTTGAGACTGCGGTTAGTCTACCAAATTTTTAGAACGTGCTCAAGGCTTCGAGTAGGTCTCAGTCCCAATTGCTTCGCTGATATTTCTATAGCCGTCGCGCTCCAGCAGCTTCAGTAGCCCAAGGTTAATTTCCGTTACAACTTGTGGGCCTTCAAAAATTAGGCCAGTGATCATCTGAATAAGCGTCGCACCGAGTTGGATTTTTTGGTAAGCGTCTTCGGCGTTAAAAACGCCGCCGCAGCCAACGATCACTAATTTTTTGCCAAAATTTTTGTACGCTAACGCAATTAGCTCGTCCGACCGAGCTTGGGTTGGCTTACCGCTAAAATTGCCCATCTTGAATTTGGCAACTTCGCCCGGGTCGAGGCTGGGCACCGTTCGGTCCGTTTGGACGTTGCCGATAATTATCCCGGTAATGGAGTGGCGGCAGATTTCTTTAAGTAGTTGCTGGACCACTTCGTTTGGTTGAGTGATTGGCATTTTAATAAAGACCGACTGACTGAGTTTGAGTTTATCGAGTTGGGTCAGTAGGACGCGTAAGTTTTTTACTTCGTAGAAACTTGCGCCTTTTCCTAAATTTGGGCAACTGATATTTAGCTCGTAATAGCTAAAAGGGACGCGATTCTTTTCTACCTCGCGAAAGCTGGTTACGATATCTTTAACTGAAGCCTCTAGCGTCGCAACAGCTGGGTTATTGGTGCGGCCGATCGAAATTCCAACCGGCCGCACGAACCGTAGCCCACGCAATCTTATTAGCGTCTGAGTTATCCCTAGGTTTCGGAAGCCCTTGTTAACCATTAGCGATTTTGAGATGGGTAGCCGGCCAAGCTGCGGCGAAGCGTTGCCACCGCTAGCCAGAGCTGTAATTGTTCCAATTGTTTGCCAACCAAAGCCCATGAACGGCAAGATTTGAGTTAATCGTGCTTCGTAATCAAAACCTGCTGCCAGCCCGATCGGGTTACTAAATACAACCCCAGCAACTTTTTGGCTCAACTTTGGGTTGCTTGCGTTGAAGAGTCGGCCGATGACGTTTTTCCAGAATTGGCTCCGTCCCAGGTTCTCCCCAAATCGAGTAATTCGATGGTGAACAGCTTCAGGATTCTGTTGGAAGAAGGCGGGTTTCAGGAACGACTGATAGGCAATTCGAGTACTTTTAATAGCCCACTGTCGCATCTCTACGCAGTATGATCCGTTTCCGGTTTGTTAGCCAAGGGCTTTGTTGATGGAGTTAATAAGGGTGGTCTTACTCTGAGCGCCGACAAATTGTTCGAATACCTCACCATTTTTTACAACAAAATACGTTGGCATCGCCATTACTCGATATTTAGCCACCGCTTCTTGGTTTTCAGTCGCGTCAACATCAATCTTTTCAACCACAATTTTACCCGCGAACTGAGCCTCAATTTCTTCAATGATCGGATTCATTACTTTGCACGGCCCGCACCAAGCGGCCCAAAAGTCTATCAATTTTACCTGCGGTTCTGCCATTTCCCTCCTTTTAACTAACTAGCCAGTTTAAAATTTTCTTGTCAAATCTCGCGACCACCACTCGATTCTCGGCCCATTGGTATAACACGAAAAAGCCCATTGAAAATACCAAATCGCCCAGTATCGTGTTTCGGAAAAATGGCAGAGCGATAATATACGATTGGCTCAAGCCGATGAGTGTATGTGGGTACAAGCCACCAACTTGCCAAACTCCAAAATTCGTAATAACAAAAAATAAAACTGAACTTGCTAAACTAAACAGGGCCACTCGCCCGAGGCTCGACGATTTTTTCAAGCCCCACTCCCCCATCACGGCGATCAGCAAAAAACTACCGTAGACGTAAGGCATGGTTTTGTGCCAACCCAAAAAAAAGTCGGTCAGAAATAGCACCCCGAGCGGTAATAAATAATTAAGCGGACGGCTGAGTTTACTGCCACCAAACAGCGTCGCGCCAGTCAGCGGCGTGAAGTTTGGTGGGTGTGGCAACAGACGGCCGAATATCGCTAGAATCGTCAATAAAAAAGCCGTTGGCTTTGGTGTTTCCCCCATGAGTTTTCACATTACCAAATTTTTTGCGCAAAAAAAGGGCCGCCGTGTTGACTAGAAGCTGATCGTCAAAACACGGGGCCCGGCAGTTACACCAAAGGCCCGAGGCCGAGCTAGGTGAAGTCGGTTCATTTTACGAAGTTGGTAGTACCGGGACGAGAACCACGGGAGGGGATCGGGCCCCATCTCGGTACTACTAACCTCGTAAAAAACTCTTCTAATGTACGGGGACATTGTACGACATATTTTCTCACCAGTCAAGTGCTTTACGGCGAATTCTAGTTTAGGGTTTCCAGATGGCCTCTTTGCGGTTGTGCTTAAAGTTGTAGTACCGGGCAATCTGGAAAAAGAAGTCGCTGAGGCGGTTTAAGTATTGAGCGGCTTCAGCCGGCTTTTGCTTCCCGCCCAACCGGTGGAATTGCCGCTCGGTCTGCCGGACGCTCGTTCGCACCAAATGAAGCGTGGCGCCAGCCGGCGTGCCGCCAACTAGTATGAAGTTTCTCAGCAGAGGCAACTCTTCATCGAGCTTGTCTATCACCCCCTCCATCCACGTTACTTCGGTGGTCAATTTTTGGAGGATCGTCTCTTGAAATCCAGCCTCGCTGGCCAGCGCCGAACCAATAGTTAGCAACATTCTTTGCACTCTTTCCAGTGTGGGTACTGGATTTTCGTCTTTTTCTTGCCGCGCCAGACTAATTGCCAGCCCGATCTGGGCGTTGGTTTGATCTAAGAAGCCCAACACTTCAAATAGCTGATCGGTTTTACTCACCCGCCGCTCGCCCGGCAAACCAGTTTGGCCTTTATCGCCGCCACGAGTATAGATTTTAGCCATTAACCTCCTTGTATCAAAAGCAGGACCCGCTTGGCGAGAGTCCCCTTTTGAAACTTTCCCCTACGAGCAGCCGCCGGTGGTGGAGCCACAGGAGAGGCAGGTGTAGCAGGTGCCGGTTTTGGTGGTCATTGAGCCGCAAGTGGCGCAAGGTGGCGCGTCGCTTTGGGCGGCCGGCATCACCGGCAGTTCTTCCGGCAAACCGCTCGTGCTCTCTACCGCTGTACCGACTGGCAGCGGATCGGTTGCCAGTACTTCTGGCGCGGCTACGGTTTTCGCTTCACTCACTGGCGGTTGGGGTACTTCAAACAAGGCCGCTTGAGCCGGGCCGGCGCCTTCTACTTTAATCCCTAGCTCATCTAGCTCTTCATTGCTTAAGAACTTAATGGCCAGGTAGCGGACGATGTAGTCGGTGAACGATTTGGCGATCCGGATCTGCGGGTTACTCGTAAAACCGTACGGTTCGTAGTGGCTGTTGATAAATTTCCTCACCCAGATCGAGAGCGGCACGCCGTACTGCAAAGAGATCGAGAACGAGGTGGCGAAAGCGTCCATCAGGCCCGAGATCAAGCTGCCCTGCTTAGCCATGGTGATGAAGATCTCGCCCGGCGTTCCGTCCTCGAACAAGCCAACCGTTATGTAGCCTTTGTGGCCAGCGATCCGGAATTTGTGGGTGATGGCTTGGCGGTCGTCCGGCATTCGGCGGCGGTGCGGGACGCCATTAACGGCGGCAACGACCGGCGCGGCCTCTTTGTCTTCAACGTCTTTGTCGCGGCTGGCGTTCAACGGTTGGGAAAGTTTGGAGCCGTCGCGGTACAGTGCCAAGGCTTTCAGCCCGAGTTTCCACGACTGAATATAGACATTTTTTACGTCTTCCACCGTGGCGTCGTTCGGCAGGTTGATAGTTTTAGAGATCGCTCCAGAAATAAACGGCTGGACGGCCGCCATCATCCGGACGTGGCCCATCGCTTCGATGTAACGGGTCCCCCGTTGGCCGCACTTATTGGCGCAGTCAAACACGGCGTAGTGTTCTTTTTTCAGGTTTGGGGCGCCTTCCAGCATCTGGGTGCCGCAAATTTTCTCATTACTCTGGTTGATTTCCGACTCAGCGAAGCCGAGCTTCCGCAAAACGGAAAAGTCGCTTTTCTCTTCGTCTTTGGCGGTAATGCCCAGTTTCTCCATGGCGGCGTCGCCCAGCACGTAGCGGTTGAAGCTGTAGTTAATGTCGAAAGCGGTTGGCAAAGTTTTTTCCACAGCGTCCAGTTCAACGTCGGTTAGGCCCTTGGCTAGCAAAGATGTCCGGTTGATTGGTGTGTTGCCGTTCAAGGTGCCAGTGCCCAAAGCGTAGTCGATAATTTCTTTTTGCTGTTCAGGATTGTAACCCAAGTTACTTAAGGCTTTTGGCACGGCGTTGTTGACGATTTTCATGCTGCCGCCGCCGGCCAGTTTTTTGAACTTCACTAAGGCAAAGTCCGGTTCCACGCCGGTGGTGTCGCAGTCCATCAAAAGACCGATCGTGCCGGTTGGGGCGATCACCGTGGCCTGGGCGTTCCGGTAACCAAATTGCTCGCCTAACGCTACCGCTTCGTCCCAGTCCTGATGAGCGGCGTTCAACATCTCGGTTGGGCAGTATTTTTCGTTGATCCGGTAAGCGGCCGCCCGGTGTTTCTTCATCACATTCAGCATCGGCGCCCGGTTTTTCATAAAACCAGCGAACGGGCCTTTAACAGCGGCCATCTCCGCGGAAGTCTTATAGGCGTGGCCGGTCATGATGGCCGTTAACGCCCCGCCGATAGCGGCACCTTCTGGCGAGTCGTACGGCACGCCGCGGAGCATCAAAAGCGTCCCAAGGTTGGCGTAGCCCAGGCCGAGCGGGCGGTAATCGTGGGAGTTCTTGGCGATTGGGTCGGTTGGGTAACTCGACAAGTCTACGGCAATTTCTTGGCCGATGAACATGATCCTGGCGGCGTGGCGGTAGCCAGCCACGTCAAACTGGCCGTCTTCATTAATATATTTTGCCAGGTTGATCGACGCCAGGTTGCAAGCACTTTCGTCTAGGAACATATACTCCGAACACGGGTTCGAAGCGTTAATCCGATCAGTGTTAGGAGACGTGTGCCACTCGTTAATCGTCGTGTCAAACTGCACCCCCGGGTCGGCGCACTGCCAAGCGGCGTTGGCGATCATATCCATCATCTCCCGGGCTTTGTAGGTTTTGTGGACCTGGCCGGTCGTTTTGAAAACGGTGCTCCACTCGCCGTCTTGCTCGTAGGCCTTCATAAATTCATCAGATATTCGCACCGAGTTGTTGGCGTTTTGGCCCGAAACGGTGTGATAAGCTTCGCCGTTAAAATCCGCCGAGTAACCTTCATTAATTAAGGCTTGAACTTTTTTCTCTTCGTTAACTTTCCAGTTAATAAATTCTACTATCTCGGGGTGGTCCATATTCACCACCACCATTTTGGCCGCTCGGCGGGTGGTACCGCCGGATTTAACGGCGTCAGCGCCGCGGTCAAAAACCCGCAAAAAAGCCATCATGCCCGAGCTAGTGCCGCCGCCCGAAAGTTTTTCGTATTTACTCCGTAAGGTGGAGAAATTGGCGCCCGAACCGGAACCGTACTTAAAGATGTGCGATTCGGTTTTCAAAGCGTCGAAAATGCCGGGCAGCGTGTCTTTGACGGCTAAAATAAAGCAAGCCGAACACTGCGGGTTGCGATAGCCGTATTTCACTGGCAAGACTTTGTCTTCTTTGAAGTCCCAGTAGAACGAGCCGCCCGAGCCCTCAATTTTATATTGGTGATACAAACCGCAGTTAAACCAAACCGGCGAATTGAAAGCGGCCTTTTGGTTGATTAATAGATGGGTTAGCTCGTCTTCAAAGGTCTGACGGTCTTCTTTGGTGGCAAAGTAGCCGAACTTTTCGCCGAAATCGGCCATCGTGTGAGCGATCCGGTAAACGGCCTGTTTAGCGGAAGTTTCCCGGCCTTCTGGCGTGGGGACGCCGGCCTTGCGGAGGTATTTGTAAGCGATAATATCGGTGGCCAGCTGCGACCAAGTAGAAGGGATTTCCAGGTCGGTAATTTGGGAGATAACGTTGCCCTTTTCGTCGGTGATTAACGAGGTCCGTTTTTCCCAAGCGATTTGACCAAAGACGTCTTCACCTGGCTTGGTGTAGCGGCGATTAACCTTCAAACCGGTCTTTTTCTTTTTCGCTTCGTTACCCGGCAATTCGATGGAAATTTCCACCGGTTGCAACGCAATTTCGGCCGCTCGATTCTCACTTTGTCCCTTCGCCATCCCTTTTCACCTCCCGTTATTTTGCTTACACTTTTTTCACCCTAGCATAACGGTTTACCTGGCCGTCAAGGGCAAAAACCACATAATTGTTCGGGTATTGTTCACTAGCATATGTTTTGTACGGTATTTGTTTGTATAACGAGTTGATCGGTTTCCAGAGTTGTATTAAAATACGAGTAACAAAGCGAGGCTTTGAAGGAGCTGCACATGAATAGCGGTGAAATCTTAGAGCTGCAAGAGTTCTATTTTCTGGGAATGAGACGGTCACGCTCGGGGAAGATACAAGAGACGCTCGTGGGCGGTCAAGTGTACGTCAAGGGGAGTCTTAGTTTCACTCACATAAGACTGCCAGCAGCGATGGAGTGTAAGCTAGAGAGAACAATTATTACCAAGGACTCTGTACCTCTTTGGTATATGGATTTACATGGTTGGTGCGTGAAAAATGACCAAAATGTTCTCGCCTTGAGAGCATTTGCATTAGAGGAAGCTTTTGAACGATGGAAAAGGCACGGGGCTTGGTTGAATGGCCTTGGGCCGATGGAATTCGAAATGGACGGTATGAGGTACCGCAATAGACTCGATCCACACAAAAGCAAGTCTTCAAAGGGGTTCGAGTGGTTTGGTGGCGATGAATCAATTTTCTGCTCCGCAACCGAAATAAATCTCCCCTTCCACTCAGAGTATCGAGGCGGTTTGCTTGGACACTTCTCGCCGCCGCTAGTCCTAGCTGAATAAACTCAAGTTAATTCCAAGGGCCGTTAACCGGTCCTTTTCTTACCGCAACTTCCGTCTGATAAACGCTGGCACGTCCAGATCGTCGCCGTCGTCTTCTTGGTTGGCGCGGGGTGGCGGGGCCAGCGGTTTTGGCGGCTCGACGGGGTTGCGGCGCTCAGCGCGGCGCGGCGGCGCGGCTGGTAAATCGTAATCTGGCTCGTCTGGCTGGTATGGGGTTGGCGGCTGATAGGTTTGTTGCGGCGGCACCTGTCTGTCGCGGCCAAAAAACGGAATCGATGGCGACGGATTCATCGGCACATCGGCCAGCGGCGAGTGGAAGCCAATCCCTTCTTCACTGGTGCCAGAGCTGCGGCGTTTCGGCGGCGCCTTTTGCATCTCGGTTTCAAAACCAGTGGCGATAACGGTAATTTTAATTTCACCACTCATCGCGTCATCCACAATGGCGCCAAAGATAATATTGGCTTCGGGGTGGGCGGCTTCGGTGATGGCTTTAGAAGCCTCTTCTACCTCATACATCGTCATGTCGGGCCCGCCGGTGATGTTGTACAAAATACCCATCGCGCCGTCGATGGAGAGCTCCAGCAGCGGCGAGTCAATGGCTTGGCGGGCCGCTTCAATCGCTCGGTTCTCGCCCGAGGCTCGGCCGATGCCCATCAAGGCCGAACCGGCGTCTTTCATAATTGTTCGGACGTCGGCGAAGTCGACGTTAATAATACCGGGGATAATAATTAAATCGGAAATGCCCTGGACGCCTTGGCGCAAAATGTCGTCCACAATACCGAAAGCGTCCGGCAATGAGGTTTTTTTGTCGATCACCTGCAGCAACCGGTCGTTGGGAATCGTAATTAACGTGTCGACTTTATCGCGCAAATCCTCGATGCCGAATTCGGCCATCTTTTTCCGGCGGAGGCCTTCAAAGCTGAACGGCTTGGTGACGACGCCAACGGTTAGCGCACCGAGCTCACGAGCGATCTGAGCCACCATCGGGGCGGCGCCAGTACCGGTACCGCCGCCGGCACCAAAAGTGACGAACACCATATCGGCGCCTTTCAGCACCTCGTAAATCTCGTCTTTATTTTCTTCGGCGGACTTGCGGCCAACTTCGGTATCGGCCCCGGCCCCTAAGCCGCGCGTCGTTTCTTTACCGATCTGCACCTTGGTCGGCGCCGGGTTATTAATGAGCGCCTGAGCGTCGGTATTGATCGCAATAAACTCTACCCCCCGAACCCGGGCGGCAATCATCCGGGCGATCGCGTTCCCACCGGAACCGCCGACGCCACAGACTTTAATATTTGCGAAGGTATCTAAACTATCCCTGTCCATTTAAAGCCAATTCACCAATCTAGTTAGTTTGTGAAATTTTTCAGTATGCCCTTGAATCGGTCAAATACCCCCCCAAATTTCCCGAATCCTTGCCATAAAGGTGCGCTTGTGTCTGGGTGTTCTTCGAGTGCCCAGAGCACTAACCCAACGCTGGTAGCGTATAACGGGCTATCGATCTTGTCAACAATTCCGCTCATCGGCACTACGGGGAACCCCACTTGAGCCGGTAAATGGAGATTTTGCCGAGCCAATTCCGTTAGCCCCTCTAGCTCGCTACCGCCGCCGGTAAAGATCAAGCCTGCCGGCAGTAAACCATCTTTCCCGATCTCTTGCAAGCGCTCTTTAATCAGATGGAAAACTTCCAGTACCCGGGCCTCGATAATTTCCGCCACTTGTTTGCGGGAAACCTTATCCGATTCGCCGGGATCCAAGGTTGAAAGGTTAATTTGGTCGCTATCCCGAACCCCGTCCGGCAGTACCGTCCCGTATTTCATTTTAATGGTCTCGGCCACATCTAAATTGGTTCGCAAGCCGATGGCGATGTCATTAGTGATATGCATTGAGCCGATCGGGATACTAATCGCATCGATCACTTGGCCCTCTTCAAAAATGGCGATATTAGTGGAGCCGGCACCGAAATCTACCAAGGCCACGCCGCTTTCGCGCTGTTTTTTGCTGGTGATGGCTTTGGCGGTGGCTAGCGGCCCAAAGACTAGGCCGTCGATCTCCAGCCCGCTCTGGTAAACGGCTTTGGTTAGGTTGCGGCTGGCGGCGGCCGAGGCGCTGACAATTAAGGCCTCCACTTCCAAGCGAATCCCCGTCATCCCGACCGGGTCGCGGACGTCACTTTGGCCGTCAACAATAAAATGCAGCGGAAAAACGTGAATCGGTTCGTGGTTTTGCGGCAATGTAGCGGTTCGGGCCGCGTCCAGCACTCGTTCCACGTCGTTCTGGTCGATCTCGCCGTTCGGTTTGGAGATCGCCACAATCCCCTTGGCTAACCTTGATTCGATGTGGGCGCCGTTAATGGCGACGTAAGCGTGGGCTAAATTGGTACCGGCCATCCGCTCGGCTTCTTCCAGAGCGTGGGAAATCGCGCTAACCGTTTCTTCCAGGTCGGTCACCACGCCTTTGCGTAATCCAGTGTGCGTTACAGCGCTGATTCCCACAATTTGCAGGCCGTCCTCGGTCATCGTGCCGACACAAACGGCAATTTTCGAGCTGCCAATATCCACACCGACTAAAAGATTATCTCGTGCCATCCGTCTATATATTAAGCCAGTTTAATGGGCTGACGTCAAAAAGTAGTGAAACTGACGTTAAGCCCTTGTTTTTCTGCCTTGAAGGCTTTACTATTTAAATTCTTACTGATATAGTTTCGCTAGCACATTTTACAAAGCCTGCTGACAACTGAGTTACGGCTGGAGGATGAATTGGATCAAAAAACACTGAATCTTATCGAGGATGCGTTCAAGTCTCTTCAAGCGGAAGAACTCGAAGCCTCTGCAGAATACGACTTGGAGAGGCCAAAAGAAGCTCAGACAAAACTTCTTCAAATGCTCACGCCTCTAATTGAGCTGGTATTGAGGTATAACGATCACATCTTTCGGATCTTTATCAAACATCATCAGTGGAAAAGCATTTTCTTTTGGCAGAATGAGCCCGAAGGCTTTACTTCACTACTCATTCTCAAGGATGATCAGCCATTTCGTGTGGCTAAGATCCCGAGAGATTGTAAGGGCGAGGTAAAGATTGTGACTATGAAGGCTAACGAGCTTCTCTTGGTCGCGAAGGCTCTCACCCGAATTCCTGATGCAATGAAGGAGTGGCACAAGACCAATCTCATCATCAGGAGTAATGCCTCGGAAATGCGGAAGCAGCGTGCAAATCTTGAGCTAGAATGCCAATCCGCCGAAAACGATCTGGTCAATTTCTGTGAAACCTTAATCAGGGTATCAGAAGAGCTACTCTCCTCTCGCTGAACTCCCGAGCGCCACCGATTTTAATCCGGTGGCTTTTTTATTTGTGATGAAAGCCAAGTAAATGCAGCAGGCTGTGGCCGGCCAAGACTTTGAGCTCGTCTTCAAGGGTGATGCCAGCATCAGTGGCTTGTTTTTGGGCGACGGGTAGGCAGATAGCGATACTACCGAGTGGGCTTGGCCCTTCGACTTCGCTCAGGGTCGGCTCCTCTGGAGCCAAAAAACTTAAGACGTCGGTTGGGTAATCGTGCTGTAAAAAGTCGCGGTTCAATTGCTGGATTTTTTCTTGATCGATTATTGTTAATTCCACCGCTAAATCTTTAGTTTCGTTTAAGCGCTCGAGGGTTTTCTCCAAATGTCCCTGTAACGGCTTCAAATCAACCGAAATAGTCGTTTCGTTAGTAAAATCTACAACTAGTTTCGGCATGGTTAAGAATTAAGCTCTTCGCGGACGATTTTGGCGACTAAGCCCATGTCGGCTTGGCCGCTGAGTTCACCAGACAACCCGCCCATTACTTGGCCAGTTTGGGCGACGGTCGACGGGTGGGCCGCTAAATACTCTTTAACTTTGGTGCGAATCCCCGCTTCATCCATTTGGGCCGGCAAATACGTTTCTAAAATTGCTAGTTCGGCTTTTTCCGCAGCCACTAAATATGGTTTATTAGCTTGCTCAAAAGCCAGAATGGATTCTTTCCGCTTTTTCGCTTCTTTGCGGATGACGGCCAAAACTTCGTCGTCTGGCAGCTCGGCCTTACTTTCTTCAATCGCGGCATTTTTGATCGCGCTTTTCAACATCCGTAAAACGTCACGTTTCTCGGTTTCCCCCGCCTTCATGGCGGCGATCAGTTGTTCGTCAAGTTGTGTTTGGAGTGACATGCTAGAAAAAATCCGAAAATCGAAGCACGAAATCCGAAACAAATTCAAAGTTCCAAATTTTCAAAGTTTCAGTTTTTAGAATTTTGAACATTAAGTATTGTTTCGGATTTCGAATTTAGTGCTTCGTGTTTTCTTTCTAGAAGTCTCGTTTGGCCCGACGGGCCATTTTGCCGTGAGCGGCTCGGCGGCGGAAGTTACGGGTCGGCGATTTTTCGTAGTATTTGCGGCGTTTAATTTCGGTCATGATGTCGGATTGCTGGACATCGCGGAAAAAGCGGCGCAGAACTACCTCAACAGGGGCGCCTTCGCGCTCGTCACGTTCGCGGCGTGGGCCACGGGCGGCGTACTCACCTTGTGGGCGAGTTTGCGGCTGTTCAACTGTTGGCGTTTCTTCAGTCATTGATTAATCAATTTTACCACGAAAAATGACGAGTGTTAAGTAGGTTTTCACTAAGAAAGTCGTTCTTGTAGTTTTAATGCGGCGATTTTACGCATGCTGAGTGTATTTTTCTCGTCTTGGCCCATTTCGGCAAAGGTTTTCTGGTGGCCGTCGGGTAGAAAAATCGGATCCCAGCCAAAGCCTGTTTCGCCCCGGGGAGCAACGATGGTACCTTCAATCACCCCTTCAAAAAACTCTACTTCACCTTTGCTATTGGCGTAACCGATAATTGTTTTCGCTTGGGCTTTAGTGTTGCCCAGCTTCTCAGCAATATTTGCCAAGCCGTCATTACCAACCGTTTTCATAAACCACTTAATTAGCGGCCCCGGTAAACCGTTTAGGCAGTCGAAATAAAGCGAAGTATCTTCGACCATCAATTCGCTTTGTCGGTGCTTAACGGCTTCCTGGAGCTTGGCTTTAATGATCTCATGCGCATCGTTGTGCTGAATTTCCGGCAAATCAATATCCAGCTGCTCGACGTCAGAGATGACAGTTTTTACTTCTTCAAACTTATTTTTACTCCCAGTAATAAAAAATAATGACATTTTCTAAATTGTACCCTCAGGCTCGGATTTGTCGAGAATTAAAAAACCGCGACGTTAGTTTGTCGCGGTTGCTGGTTACGGAACGGAACTTAAGCTGATACCGTATTTTCCTAGCTTGGGCTCAAAGTATGAATCGGCAGCTTCTTGAAAAGTCGCCGCTTCCACTTCTTTACCCAGATTCTGGCGGAAGGTGATCAGCTTATTGTAGCTGGCCACAAGAGCCTTTCGATCGTCGCCGTAGTGAATTTTTAACCATTCATCCAGCGACTGAGCGCCCTCTTTTTTAAGCAAGTCAGTCAGCGCTAGATAGTCGCTCAGCCTCCCGCTCGTTTTTAGGCTGACCGAAAACGATTTTTCGCTGCTAACTGAAAACGACTCACTGGTAATCGCTGGCCCGTAGTCGACTACTTGGAGATGGGCTGCCGGATTCTGCCACGAAAAGAACCCAAGGCCATTAGGATAGTCCGCTACCACCTCACCCTTTGAGTTAACCAAGGCTGTCTGTGGAGAGAATCCTTGAATCAGGCCTATCTGAGCAAAAAACCCCGCCGCTACCGCGGCAATTATCGTCCCACCGCCTGGCCCGGGGCTACCCGGTTCTCCACTCGGCGTAATATGACGCGTGTAGCCAAACCAAAGGCACAGGCCAAATACCAGGGCAACGACCACAAAACTTATTGTAAAGAACAACCAAAAAGGCATAACATCCTCCTGAAGGTATATTAAGTTGATAGTAAACAAATTAACCAATTAATCAAGCAGCGTCAGCTGATTTGACGTAGGCTAGTTTGCTGTTGCTTACTTTTCTTCCGAGACGATATTAACCATCCAGTCGATACCGAATTGGTCTTTGAGCATGCCAAATTCGGCGCCCCAAGGGTGTTTAGCGACCGGAACGGTGACTTTGCCGCCTTCGGCTAGGGCATCAAAGTACTTCTTTAGGGTTTCTGCGTCTTCGCCGTTTAAGGAAATAGAAAAGTTGTCGGTGTTCATGGTGCCTTTGCCGCCGTCGGAGGCCATAAAGTTAAAGCCGTCGGTCGCCTTTAGTTCCGAGTGCATAATTTTGGCTGGGTCGGCGTCGTTACCAGGCATCGGCATATCGCCAAATTTGGTGAGGGCTAATTCGCCGCCAAAAACGCTTTTATAAAAATTCATGGCTTTTTCGCAGTCGCCGTTGAAATGCAGGTAGGGATTCAATGTGGTTTTCATGAAATTATTATACCTGGCGGTTATTTCCAGGCAATAGGAATTACACTAACCATTTACTGAAACCTAGCTCAACTAGCCCCTCATAAGCCTTCCAAACGTTGGCAGGGATTTCTTGCGGGATTTGAAAGCCATTGGCGCCGTAAACTTTTATTCGTTGTACGTCCCCCACCATCGTAGCAATCGAGCCATTTTTGTCTTTAGGGGTTTCGTCCATATATTGCTCGTAACTTACTTGTGGCGATGTCACTCGCACTTCAACTTCTGGCCATTGCTTTCTGACGGTGGCGTAAGCCCGCCTTTCGGCGTACGGCTTTTGGACGACAATGATTTTTTTGGTTTTAATCCCCTCTTTCTCCAGTAACGCTCTGGAGAATCGAGTATTTTCGCCAGAATTCTTAGCATTTGGCTCGATTCGGGTCACTTCTTTCGGCAATCCGTGCTCTATGGCTAGATCAGCCATGGTTTCGGCCTCAGTTTTAGCCCAAGCGGTGGTGGAATCGCTCCGATTACCAGAGAAAACCACGATTGGCGCTAGCCCTTGCTCGTAAAGTTCAATCGCTCGCAAAGCAATACTCGGGTTATAACTACCAAAAACGATGATCGCATCAGCTTTTTCTAGCTTTTGGTGCAGCAGGCCGTAATCCCAGAGCTTTTTGGCGAGTTGGTCGATTTCCGGTTCAGTCGCCATTTTAGTACATGCTTTTAGCTGGTGCCCCACCGAGCAAGTGCAGGTGGACATGGTCGATGACTTGGCCGGGATGGTTGCCAACATTAAAAACCAGCCGGTAGCCGGTGTCTTTCACGCCCATGATCTGGGCAACTTCTTCGGCGCCTTGGAGCATATCGGTAATCTCGTCGCCCCGGAGTTCTTCCGGCCGTTCCACATGCCGTTTCGGCACGATCAAAACGTGTACCGGCGCTTTCGGGTGGATATCTTTAAAGGCGACGTAATTTGTCGTCTCAATAATTTGCTCGCTCTGAACTTCTTCGCGAACAATTTGGCAGAACAAACAGTCTTCCATGCCAACAGCGTAGCGAAAAAGTTGTCTCCAGGCCAGCAAAGCGGTACAAGGAAGTATATTCGTTCTTTAGGAGGTGGCTCGTGAGCCAAAAAGTTTATATCTGTTGTGACTGCCCAGCCAAGTTTCTCCGGGAAGGATTACGGCCCGAAGCTGGCAACTTGCCGCGGCATGTGACCATCATTCACCCTATTGAAGTATCTGATGCGCCGAGTGAGGGTTTCCACCAACCAGCTCAAGAGGTTATTGAGGTTGTTGATTATGCTATTCAGGGTGTGCAACCGTTTTCGCTGGCGCTCGTTGGGCTAAAAGAACATCCCAATGCCGACGAAACTAGCCGGGTGGTTTCGCTAAAGGTTGGGCATTGCGCGGAGCTGGACCTAATCCGGGAACGTTGCGTTGATCAACTCAATCGCTACGTTAACCCAGCCTTTCTTTTTGATTTTCACGTAGCGGTAGCCAAAGACCTCACAGCGGCGGCATCCCAGGCCTGGTTAGAAAACTACGTCCAAACAAACGGCGAATTCGAACCGACTAAGGTTCCCATCGTTTCGATCGAGGTTTACCTCGAGAGCGGTGATGGTTGGCGCCTCCAGGCTTCTCGCCGGCTCAAACCCTAAGCCACCACCCCGTTTCGGCGGGGCTTTTTCTTTCGCCGGCAATAGAAAGCGGTTAAAATATTGAAAGTGCGTAACGAGGGACGTTAAATTTAAGGCAATGGCCTTGACTTTAAGGACGGCATATGCTATCCTGGCGTTGCTTCGCACTAAAAATTACCAGGAGGGTAATTCGATGGATAATAATAGTCAGGGGCGAGTTAATAGCTCGAAAGTGTATGAGATGGTTAAGCAGCTGGGCCTGTGCCAAGTTCCCAAGGGGCCAAATTTCACCACCTACACGCCAACTGGCAGGGATTACGAGGGCATGTTCGGACGTGACGCGCCGGAGGGACGCAAGGAAATGGTTCGGACCTAGCTCCTAAGCATTCGGCCCCGGTTCGTCCGGGGTCTTACTTTACCCCCAAAGGCTTGACAAGCTTTCCCAATCAGCTATACTGCCCATACTTCCGAAAGGAAGCTTTTTGTTAGCCGTTCGGTAACGAACGCCTTGAAGCGTCATATTCGGAACCGCCCCAAGTGGGCAAATTAAAAAGGAGTTGATTAGTATTTATACTATCCCTATTATTCTCGACTTAATCGTCGAAAATACAGGGAGGGTTGCCGGCCGGATCTTTAAGGCTGGTAAAGTTCAGTTCGTTCGAACCAAACGCAATCTTAACAAAGCCAAGAGCTTACGTTATGTCGGTTATGTCGTGTTAGCTACCACGCTCATCTTGCCGATGACGCTGGTTAGCGCCGCTTCCACTTCGCCGATTACCACCACCGTAGCCGGCGTTCAAGCCTTTGGCCCAATGCCGACGGTGCAAGCCTTAACGCCGCAAGTAGCGGAAGTTAGTGGTGCTCGGGCAATTAGTATCGAAGTCACGCCGAGCTCGCTGTATTTGGATGAGCAAGCTCGCCTGAAAGCCTCAGAAGCGGTTAAGCAAGCAGCTGCGCAAGCTGTCGCCAAAAAAGCCATCACTACGCCAGTTGCCGCTAAGCCGCAGGGCGATATGTTAGCCGCTATTCGTTACTGCGAAAGCCGTAACGATTATCAGGCCCAAAATCGCCGCTCTAGCGCCTCCGGCGCTTATCAGTTCCTCGACTCGACCTGGGCCCGCTTCGGTGGTTACCAGAGAGCTAAGGACGCACCGGCTGAAATTCAAGATCAAAAGGCTAGCCAAGCGCTGCAGTTGCGCGGTACCGCCCCCTGGAACGCTAGTCGTTCTTGCTGGGCGCGCTACGTCGGCTGAAGTTGTTAAGAACTGAAACAAAAAGGACCCGAATGGGTCCTTTTTGGAAACCAGAATAGTGTTTCTCACTATCTGTATGTGGCTAGCGCCACTGACTATTATTTGAGGGTGAGGGGGCTAATTTGCTAAGCCGCCCCCTACACACTCAAACTCCTGGCTACTCGCTCGCCGCTTGGCAAAAGCTAGGGAAAAATTATAACTTTTGCAGCGGCTTCCGTTCGAAAGCTCCAAGCATTCGCTTTCTCACCCCCGCAAGCTTCCCACTGGGGTATTGTGAAAACCTCCGGCTGCAAACCGGCAACTGGCACTGTTTGCTCCTCCGGTTTTAGGAACTATTTTATGGGCGGCAAGGAGTTGATTTTATCCAGAAATTGGTTTATTATTGCCTCAATTCGTTCTTGCTGGTAACGGCGAACAATTTGGAGGAAAAATGCTTAGTGGTTCAATGCAATATCTTTTAGGGCGGTTTTCGTCCCTTCCCGCCCTCCCGCTTCTAAAAGAAGAAGTAAAAGGGGTAACGATGGAAGATCACCTAACATTCGTTGTTCACCCCGACATGGAAAAAGCATTCGGTGATTATTGGCAAGGGCGTGGTTATGACCTTGCTGGCGTTTGGCGGACGATGATCTATCCAGCTCGGCATATTGCCCTTGCCCACAAAGCTGGGCAGCCAATGATTGGACTCTCGGTGCCGAACTTGGAGGATTTGCAACACGACGCACCCCTATCAAACTTCCTACGCCTATACGGCACTCACTGTGTCGGCGGTGACGGTGGCGAGCTCTTTCCCGGCAAGCCTCAGCATCTCGCCTATCGCGTAGACGAGAGCGCCGATCTAGAGCAGGTCCGCAAGGCAATTGGCTGCCAGGGCTTTGAATTTATAGGCTCTCCTTTTGAGTTTACGGACTCGGCAGGGGCAACGCTTCGTCAATGCTTCTTCGGTCTTACGGAAGCCTACGGGACATTTGCCGAGCTGGTGCAGCGAGTGTCTGGTCCAAGGGGTGAGGAATTTGCCGGTTTTGAAGCCGGGCAAATTGACTTGCTCTACAGTGCTTACGATGGCCAGAGCGCAGCGCTGTTAGCTAAGGCTGTTTACTAACTATCACTGCCGAGCAATCGGCAGTTTTTTACTAGCCCTAAAGCTAGTTGCCAGAAGCTAGTAGCTTCTTAATACGTCACGGCGTTGCCGGTGGGGATGGCGGAAATCCAAGTATTGCCGCGGTTAAAGGTGATGGCAGTGCCGTTAGCGTCGGCGTAAGTAGTAATAGCGGTGTCGCTGGTTTTGCTCCAGGTGCCCACCACGGCGTTGCCGTCCATAAAGAAGAAGGCTTTGCCGCTTCCTGTTAGTTTGTAAATTGTTTCCGGCTTGCCGTTGCCTTGGGTACTATAACTAACTGGGAACTGCAGGACGACCACGTTTTTGACGCTGACTTGAGCGTTGGTGTTGCGGTCGATGGTCGCCGCGGCGCCGTTTGTTCGTTTGTAACTATTGGTCGCTAAATCGTAATCGTACTGGACGTTATAGGCGGCGATACCGAAGGTAATGTTAATTTTCGGGTGAGCGGCCGCCGCTGGGACGGTACTGGCCGGAACGGTGGCGGTGGCTGGCGTGGTGGTGGCGACCGGTGGCTTATCGTCTTTGCGGGCCAAGCCAGTGAAGGCGGGAGCAGCGTCAAATTTCATTTTGGTCAGCAAATTAGCCAACAAATCGGTTTTGGTATACAAATTGTGCGGCGCGGCTCGGTCGGTGGCGCGGTAAAAACCGCTGGCTTGAACCAATGCCTCAACATTTTTAAAACTGCCGCTATTCACTTTGGCCAGCCCCGGTTGGCTGCCACCGGCATGAACGATCGGCACGTTGTACTCGCTCACCCAGTCGGCGTAATACGGCCGCACACTCCGGACTGGGCCTAAAACGGACGGAAACGGCTCTTGGAACAAGGCCATATAACGAGTGATGCCGCCCTCGGCGATCGCTTCGTAGACCACACCAGCTTGGCTCAAACCGGATTGTGGCCGAGCGTCGGTGGAGTTCTCGATCATCACGGCTGCGACGGGTTTCTTAGCCGTGTCGGCGTCGATTAAGAGGCCAGTAAGCGGACTGGCTACTTTCACAGCTGGGGTTGGGGTCGTCGTTTTTATTTTGATTTGGCCGCTACTGACCGGTTGGTTATTATTAATTGACCAAAAAACTGCCAGCACTATTACCAAGCTAATAATCGGCACAGTAATCAGTAATAACTTTTTCCGGGCCGCCAGCCAGGCTTTGAAACGAGAGTGTTTGAGCGGTTGGCTGGTTTCGGGTGGCCGGGTCGCTGGGTTAAATTCGTCCATCTTTAATTAGCTTAACCGCGATTATTGCGTCTGCCAAGTCGTGACAACTAAACAATTTTATGCTAGAATTTTGGATATATCGGAGCACCTTATGATGGAACGAAAAATACTGATCATCGTCTTTGAGCCGGACCTGTTGGTGCCGGGCCTAGCTGCCCGTTCGACAGTTCGCGAAGAAGGGCGCTATATTCTCATTATCGCCGATCATGATTGCTATCAGGAGTATCTCGACCAGGTTGAGGCGGTCGAAATTTACTCACCAGCGTCGCTGACTAACCATAAACCGATGAAAGTGTACCGCGACGTGCAAATGCGGTCACTCAACTGCGTCTGTTTTCACCCACCGGTTGGGAGAGCGGAGAGCTACCCAATCATTCGGCTGAAAAGCATCCTTCGGGAGATGGGATTGAAGTTACCGAGCCTCCAAGCTGCCTGACCCCGACCGCCATTCGGCGGTTTTTTAGTTTTTGACGATTGTTCGGGCAATTTCTTCGGCTTTGGTTTTATCTTTTTCGCTCAGCTCGCCGTCGAGCACTAGCGCTAGCAGTTTTTCTTTAATCGGTTTGATCCATGGTCCGGCTGGGCGGTGAAACAGCTTCATTAATTCTTCGCCAGACAGTGGGCTTTTGATTTTAGCGATCTCCGCCTCTTTCTCGAGCACTTCGATCCGGTTCTTCAATTCGTCGCGACCAGCGCGATATTTGGCTAATTTACGCTCGTTTTTACCGGTCGAGTCAGCTTCGGCGAAGGTGAATAGGTCTTGTAGCGCCTCGCCGGCGTCGCGGACAAACCGGCGGACGGCACCGTCGGTCCAGTTGCCTTGATCGTTCGGGATGCGCTGGTGCAAGTAAACCAACTTACTAACGTAATCGACGAACTCGTTGGAGTATTTCAACCGGCGGAGAATCGTTTTGGCTAACCGAGCGCCAACCACTTCGTGGCCTAAAAAGTGGTACTCGCCGCCGATTTTCTTGCGGGTCAGCGGCTTGGCGATGTCGTGGAGTAGGGCGCACCAGCGTAGCTCCAAGCGCGGCGGGGTATTATCAAGTACCTGTAAGATATGGTGATAAATGTCTTTATGTTCCCCCGGGTCAAATTCCAGATCAATTGACGGGATTAATTCCGGTAAAACGTAGCTAATGAGGCCGCTTTCAACAATCAGTTCGAGCCCCTGGCTCGGCTTTTCGCTTAACAAGATTTTATTGAATTCTTGGGCGATTCGCTCGGCAGATAAAATGCCCATTCGCTCTTTTTCTTTTTCGATCGCTACTAACGTTTCCTTTTCAATCGTGAAATCAAGTTGAACAGCTAAGCGAATGGCCCGGAGCATCCGCAAGGGGTCTTCTTCAAAACGCTTTTTTGGTTCATTAACGGCTCGGATAATCTTGGCTTTCAAATCGGTCTGACCGTGGAACGGATCATGAAGGGCGTTGTTCAAAGGGTTGAAAGCGATCGCGTTGACGGTAAAATCGCGTCGCTCTAAATCGTCTAAAAGTGAACTGCCAAACTGGACGGCCGGTGCCCGAGAGTCTGCTTGGTATTGGTCGGTGCGGAAAGTAGTGACTTCCAGTGTTTCGTTCTCAAAAGTGGCGGTGATTGTGCCGAATTTGGCGCCGATGGTGCCGATCTGCCGACAGCCGGCGGCGCGTAAAATAGTGGCGATTTCGGCTGGTTTGGCGTCAGTAGCGGCGTCCCATTCGTTAATTTCTCGTTCGAGCAAGCCGTCGCGAATCGCCCCACCAACGATGTAAAATTGCCGGCCTTTGGCTTGAAATTGTTCGGCCAAAGTTTTTAGCCAATTGGGAATGCTGATTGGGTTCATTTTGGTATAAAGAGTAACAAAGAACTCAAGACAATAAAAAGAATCAGCCCAGCAATAATTAGCCGGCGTAGCAACCGCCTGCCATAGGTTTCGTGTTCCCGGACCGGCTTCATCGGCTATTGCTTTCGTTTCGCCGGCGTAATCGCTCAAAAATTAGCACGACGCCGCCAGCCCAAGCCGCTACCACTAAGGCGGTCAGGCTTGGCACCACAATGCCAAAGAAAAATAGGGCAATTGCGCCGAAAATCATCACTAGCAGGGCCAGCGCTCCGGTGGCGATTTCGCCAAGCCACGAGTCGTCAGTGGTTTTAACGAGCTGGTGACCGGCCCGACCGGCAACAAACGCCGCGCCGTAAACCAGTAAAGCTATTTCAGTTAGTAGAAAGAGTTGGCTGATCGGGGCAGCGCCAGCAGCGAATAATTCAATCAAAACTGCCGACACGATGACGGCAACAGCGACCCCACTAGCGAAAACCGCCGTTAAAATTTTCCGGGAACCGACTGGCCACATTCGGTACTGCTGGATCCGTTCGGCTGCCGCCCAACCGCTATCTTGGCCGATCAGGGCCATTAGCCAACCAATCGTCAGAGCCAGCAAGGTAATAAAGAGCTGTTCGGCATTTTGCGGGTAAATGTGGCTAAACAAGTTTAATGTCACCAGGCCAGCAACTACAATTGCTACCGCTAAAATAAACCGCCGCAACAAGCGGCTGCTGCGCAGAAAACGAATAATTTCGGCGCTGAAGATGGCCGTGCCCGGCCCAAAGCCACCTAGACCCTTGGTTGGCAGGCGGGTGGCGATAAATTGGCGGGCTGGTTTGGGGTTAATCGGCCAGTGTGGCAAAATCAGTTCGCTAATCGCTACAGTCAAGCCAAACCATCCGATCAGGCCGACGACCGATAGCGTAATCTGATTCGAGTCGGCCGCCGTCAAGCTGTTGACCAAGGCGCTAAGCGGTAGCCGTAACCAAGTGGCTAGCTGAATTGAGGCATAGATTACCAGGGCTAAGGTCGCTAACCGGACCACTCCCGAGCGGCTGATCGCCTTAATTATCACCGAAAGTGAGCTGCCAAAAATAACGGTGCCGGCCACGGCGGCCAAGAGCCCAAAGTTTTGGACGAAAATTAACCCGTCGCTGCGGCCGGCGGCAATTTGAGCTCCGGCTAGGAAGCTGTTGAGCGTGGCGCCGGCCACCAGGAGGAAAATTATCAGACCCGGCAGCATTTCTCGGTAGGCCCAATTAATTCGATTAACTAACCGCCACTGGTTCGGCCGTTGGCCGAGCACGCGGCTGTAACCAAGCCAAAGCCCAAGAGCGTAACCAAGAACTAAAAAAAAGCCGACCGTTATTTCGAGTAAACTGGGCTGCTGGAAGCCCAACCGGTAAAAAACATCGCAGGTAATGACGTAGGTAACGCTGATGATTACCGTCAGCCACCAGCCAGCTTCGCTAACTTGGGGTGTGTGCCGCAACCACCGTTTGACCGGCCAACTAATCAGCTGCCAGTCAATCATGAGCAGTTAAATGCCGAAAGGCGGCTGCCAAATCGCGGCGCGGCGTGCCAGCCAGTTGATTGATTTGGCCTACCGTTCCTTCGGTTAGCACCTGACCGCCCATCATTACCACAATTCGGTCGGCGATAGTCTCGGCTAGTGCTACGTCGTTGGTGGCCATAACCACCGTCGTGCCATTTTTTGCCAGTTTTTTGACGGATAACATTACCTGCTGTCGGCCGAGTTCGTCTAAAAATAAAGTCGGCTCGTCCCAAACGACCAGCGGCGGTTCGGCTAAAAGCGAAGCGATTAAGCGGATTTTTTGGTTGAGAGCCAGGGTTTGGCGCTCACCTAAGGTGTAAAGTTCGCCGACACAGCCAAATTGTTCGGCTAGCGTCAAAATCTGCCGCTCTCTGACGCCAGGCGCCAGTTGGCAAAAACTACCGATTAACTCCAGGTACTCAAAGCCGGTTAGATACGGCTCCATTTGACGCTCCGCGGCCGCGTAGCCAACTTGCCGTTTGGTTTTGTCGGGCTCCCTTCGGGCGTCAAAATGGTTAATAATAATTTGGCCGTTAAAGCCAATATCCGGGTCGGCGATGGTTCGGCATAAAAGTGATTTACTACTGCCGTTTGGCCCGATAATCGCGACAACTTCCCCCGTTTGAGCGGTTAGTGAGATATCGTTCAATCCAGCGCTCCAGCCACTTTTAACCGAAACGTGACTAAGTTTAAGCATGACGCGACCGGAAGACGAAATGGCTAACTTTTTCGTCGAGGTCGGTAAAAGAATCCAGCGTCTCAATCAGTTTTGTTGAAGTGCTGCGGCCAAAAGAGATGCCTTCCACCCGGCAGCCTTTGTTCTCGCGCAAATACGTCACCAGCGGAATAAAGTCGCCGTCACCGGTGGCTAGGACCACCGCGTCGAGGCGATCAGCCGTTTTAACGGCGTCGATGGCGATCCCGACGTCCCAGTCCCCTTTTTTCTGACCGTCGGCAAAAACCTGGATATCTTTCGTCCGGACTTCGAAGCCGGCTTTTTCCAAAGCCTCAAAAAAGCCCTGTTCTTTCGGGGCTTCCGATTTAATCACGTAGGCAAATGCCCGGATTAGCTGTCGGCCTTTGGTGGCAGCTTCCAGAACCCGGCCAAAATGGACGTTACTTTCGTACATCGCCTTAGCGCTGTAATAGAGATTTTGTACATCCACAAAGACGCCAACACGCTGATTGGGGTAAGTATTCATTATACTTATGATGAAAGGAAATTCTGGATTTGGCAAATATAAAAAGGGAGCCCCCGGCGATGCCGAGGGCTGGGTGGGCGCCGACCGTCAGGTCGCGTCACCGTGCTTGTCCGTGTTGCCGGCCATCGTGCCAGCGTTCGAAATCACCAATCCTAAATAATGTGCGTTGACCGGGCAAGGCGGGGAGTGCGTTGACATTGGTAGGGCTCCTGCTCTAGCTATTGCCAGAGTCTTGTGTGTTTCACCGCCACTTCATTGGTTAGCCCAATTTCCGTGTTGGATAGAAACACTTTAGCAGATCTCACAAAAGTGGTCAATACTTTTAGGGCCGTTTTTACGGACCAAGCTGTATGAGGATTTGGTACGGTCCGGTGCCGCTGTAAGGCCGTAACGCCACCTTTTTACTACCAAGGAGTGTTTGAATTTTTTGGACGTCGTTCAAATAGGCTGGTTGGTACCAGATATAGGTTTGATCGAGCTGGAACTGTGAGTCGCCCGAGTTCTGAGTGGTGTAACCTTGGGTTTTTAGTTTCTGAGTTAAAGCGTCAACCGCCAAGCTACCGGCGCCGCTGTTATAAAGCGTTATTGTCAGGGCGTTCGTGGTCTGGGCGCCCAGAACGGCCGTGCCGCCGCTTGCCACGCCACTCGAAACCGTGGGCGCTGTATTTCGGCTGACCGCGGCCGGTTTCAATGAGAGAAAATAAAAGAACACCACCCAGGCCACCAGTAAGAAAACGATAACCACCCAGATCCAGACTGATATTTTTTTGCCCGGTCGCGGTAAGCTGACGACGCTTCTCGGTAGCGGCTTAACCGGCTGGTTCGGAGCAGCCGGTTGGTTGTTGGGTCTTTGGCGGACAAAATCAAAATCGCGGGCCATATACCCAGCTTAGCTTTGCTGCAATATTTCTCAAGCTCCCTGGCCGAGAACTTATAGTGGCGGGATGGGTTGCCAGCCAGCGTCCTTGGCGAGTCTTTTCGGGCTTTGGGTTCCCTTAGCTGGTTTGGTGGGGGCGGCGGTGTTTAACCGAATCACAATCCGTGAGCGGGTTTTATCGAACTCCAATTGCACCTTCGCGCCCGGTTCTATGCCCAGTTCGCGTAGCCATTTTTTCGGCAGTAATAATGCTAATGAGTACCGGCCGAATAAGAATAATTTCCGTTGGCTGATTCGCGGCATAGTTAACATATACCACAGCCCTGGCCCTTGACACAATATAATTATTATTAGATAATTTTTTCAGCGTTCAGCAGCCTCGTGCTGCCGCGAGCCTTGCAACCTCGTGCGCCGCAAGAACCATGTTCTTTAGCTAGCTCTTGCGCCCCTTGGAGTGTTTCATTTGCACTATAAGGGGATATATACATCCTCATAGCCCTCCGCCTACCGGCGGAGGTTAAACGTATTCCCCAGTTTGGCTTAGCCGCCAAATTTTCGGATTACACCCCGCACCCGGCCTTGGATAATCACCTTTTTGACGCGAATCGGCTGATATTTGCGGTTGGCCGGTTGCAAACGAATGTGGTCTTTCTCGCGGTAAAAACGCTTTAACGTCACCTCGTCTTTATTAATCAGCGCTACCACAATATCGCCGTTTTTGGGCGACTCGCACGGCTCAACGACAACGTAATCCCCTTCCATAATGGCGTCCTCGATCATCGAGTCGCCTTTCACTTTCAGGGCGAAGACGTTTTTGGTCATCATATCGCGGGGAATTTCCAATGTTTCGCTGGTCCGCACCGCCTCGATCGGCTTACCGGCTTGGATCGTCCCCATTAGCGGCACTAAGAAGCCTAGGAAACTGCCGCCCTGCTCGATCTCCACGCCAGTGACTTTCAGCGACCGGTAGGTAGATTCGTCGCTGGAAAGGTAGCCTTTATTTTTCAAATTATCCACGTGTTCGGCGACCGTCGCCACCGAACTAAACTCGAAATGGTCAGCGATCTCCCGGTAACTCGGCGCATAATCGTGTTCACCGATAAAAGCCTGAATGAAATCGAGAATTTGTTTTTGTTTGGGTGTGAGCATGCGCCTCCTTGTTTACTTATCTCCAACTTACGAACAAAAACCGAACGTGTCAAGGGTGGTAGTTACAAAAAAGACCCGCAGGGCGCGGGTCGGCGACTTAATCGTGTTTGGCTTGTTGCAAACCGATTTGTTCCCTAGGGGCTTCGTGCTTTTGGTACGAGTGTCCGTACGGCCAGATAGGCTGGATATCTAAATAGGGCGTTCGTTCACCGGCGGTGGCACCTAAACAATGCTCGGAGTCGCCATCGATCAGCTGATGAAACTCGGACCAAAGTTCACTTTCGACCATTAAGTCAAACCCTGGATTTACTCGGATGTTGGCCAAGCTTTGCTCTGCTGGCTCGATAATGTACCAGTAGGTCGTTACAAAGACCTTGCCGCCCAACACTGGTTCTCCGTTAGGATCTTTGAGCGTGCCGCTTCGAACCATCGTCATGAATTCGTGCACTTTTTCCACCGTGATGTTGAGTTTGTCTAACAGTTGGTGCCGGATCGCGACTTCGGGCGTTTGGTTGTGTTTGACATTTCCTCCGGGTAAGTGACGCTCCGTTCCTTTGGAAAGCTTGCTTGGGGGCTTGGCGTTCCCATCCATCCGGACCGTTAGAACTCGGTGGGTCCTGGGGTGGATGATAAAGGCGCAGACAATGCGTTCGAATCTCACGAGTGGGGGGAAATCTTTGTTTCTCATCACTTTTTAGCTCCTAATTTGCGTCCTTTGCAGGATGGGTCGATTATACAACAAATTAGCCTCAAAAGTAACCGTTAAATCCGTTTGGTGAACGGATTTACCTCCGTCACTTGTGGCAAGTAAAGGCGTTTGACCCGCCCGTCCGGCAGGTTAAAAATCCGGGATTTGATTTTGGCTAAAACTGCCCGATGAACGGTGAATTCGCCGTAGCGGCTGTTAACGCGATCAACGGCTTTAATTAGCTGCTCGTGCCGACGGTCGGTTTCAAATAATGGTCGGGTCGTTTCGGTTTGTTTGGCTAAGTCGCTAATGGTAATCGCCACCAGCCGAATCGGCCGGCTGGGCGGCAAATACTGGATGAGTTGAACACCGGCTTGGTAAATTTGGTAGCCGTCCAGCACAAACTCTTTTTGGCATTTTCGCTGACCCCAACCAGTTCGGTCGTTAAAGCGAATATAGACCGAAACTGTTCGGCCGATCAGGTTTTTACGGCGCAGCCGAACGCCCACCCGTTCGCTTAATAGCAGTAAAACCTTTTTAGCGTCTTCCAGTGAATTAACGTCGCGCGGCAACGTGTACGAGTGGCCCACCGATTTTTCTTGCGGTAAGTCGCGGAACGATCGCAGTATATCATCGTCCAGGCCGTTACCGATCCGGTGCAGCCAGCTGCCGGTATGGTTGCCAAATGTTTGAATAAGCATTTTTGGCGGCGCGGCGCCTAACTCGCTAATAGTTGTAATACCCAGTTGGTTCAACCGCGGCCGAATACGGTGGCCGACGCCGCAAAGCTCTTGGACGGGGGTTACGGCCGCCATTTTCGCAAACGTCTCCAGCCGAATCACCACCAAACCGTCGGGTTTTTGCAGCTCGCTGGCTAACTTAGCCAAAGTTTTGCCGTACGAGATGCCGATTGAGCAGGTTAGCCAGCTCCCTATTTGGGTCTGGATCAGTTTTTTAATTTGATGAGCCATCTTTTCGGCGGTTGCCCAGTCGGTGGAATTTGGTAGCTCTAGGAAGCACTCGTCAATGGAAAAAACGTCAACGGTGGGCGTGAAACGCTCCAGTAGGCTAAAGATCCGTTTACTAGTAAAAATATAGCGATCGTAATCGGCCGGAATAATAATTAGCTCCGGGCATAGCCGCTTGGCTTCCCAGGTTGAGATACCCGAATACAGACCAAACTTTTTCGCCTCAATCGAGGCTCCGGTAATGACCGTTCGTTCGTTTTGGCCTTTTCCCGCCACGCCCACCGGCTTGCCTCTTAAGCTCGGGTAGGCCTGTTGCTCCATGGTGGCGAAGTACGAGTTCATGTCTAAATGTAAGATGATTCTGCTCATCTTACGTTTAGATTCCAGCCACGGAAGGGGGTGATTACGCTATCCACCAACTGCCACTCTAAGCTTACCGGGTCGAAGGCAATCTGGTAATCGCTGCCCTTGGCCGACACCGCGAAGTGGTAGCGTTTTTTATTGCCGTCTTTTTCGATATGAAACAAATTCACCGAGTCCACTTTGAATATTTGGTCGCGCCAGTGAAAAAAATGAATCCGGATTTTGGCCTCTGAAAAACTGGCCAGTACCCGAATTGTTTCGCCAATTTTTTCTTTCGCCTCCCCCGCCATGTATACTTACCATAGCGAACAAAAACCGAACAAGTCAAGGCCATTTTTGTGTAGAGAAAAAGCCCCGGCCAAATTGGCGCGGGGCTGAGCTTGGGTTTTAGATCCCCAAAGCTTGACGAGTTCGGGCCCAAAGGACCGACTCTGCTACTTCGTCATCAAGCGGCTGAAGCTTTTCTTCGAGCTTATTTTGACGGCAACGCTCAACGTTGAGCTGTTGCTGGGTTTCATTCTGAAGGGCAATAAAACCTAAAAGCCCGAGAACGAGCGAACCGACGAAAAGCGGATTCGGCCAGGCCAAGACGACGTAGGGGTCGTTATTCGTGGCGATCGGACCGAGTAGCGACCAAAGGACAAAGACGCCGATCGCGGCGAGGAAAAACTTTGTAGAAATCCGTTTCATATTCATTCTCCTGTGATGTTCATCCCCTCTTGTGGGACGCCCAAACTATACCTTATAACCGCTCAGAAGTCAAGGGTTTCCGGCCCGGTTTTTGGTTACTTGACGATCGTCAGCTTGCTGCCTTTGCGTAGCACCCGCAGCGCCCGGCGGACAGCCACTTTGCCGCCCAAGATCAGGTCGGACAGCGGATCTTCGATTAGCTCGGTAATCACCCGACGGATCGGCCGGGCCCCAAATTCCGGATCGAAGCCTTTTTCGCTCAATAGGTCTTTAGCGCTATCAGCAACATCCAAACTAATGCCGTCTAAGCCCAGGCGGCGGTTGAGTTGAGCCAGTTGGCGGTTAATAATTTCTTTAATCTCTTCTTGACCGAGCGGTTTAAAGACGATAATTTTGTCGAGCCGGTTAATGAATTCTGGCCGGAAATGGTCTTTAATTTTTTCGATGACCTGGTTTTTAATCTCTTCGTACCGGCTTTCTTGCTTATCGCCAGCCGTTTTGAAACCGATCGCCGAAGCCCGGTTTAATTCCGCCATGCCGATGTTGGAAGTCATAATAATAATGGTGTTGCGGAAATTGACGCGGCGGCCCTTGGCGTCGGTCAGGTAGCCGTCTTCCATAATTTGTAAGAGCATATTAAAGACGTCGGGGTGAGCTTTTTCGATTTCGTCGAGCAAGACGACGCTGTACGGTTGCCGGCGGATGGTTTCGGTTAGTTTGCCGGCGTCTTCGTAACCGACGTAGCCGGGCGGCGCGCCAACCAGGCGGGAGGCGTTATGTTTTTCCATAAACTCGCTCATATCAATTTTCACCAGGGCTTCTGGGCGGCCGTAGACTTCCCGAGCTAAGACTTTGGCGAGCTCGGTTTTACCGACGCCGGTGGGGCCGAGGAAAATGAACGAGCCGAGCGGCCGATTGGGGTCGGAAACACCTGCTGACGAGCGTTTAATGGCGGCGGCGATGTTTTGAATCGCTTCGTCTTGGCCGACGATGTGTTCTTTGAGGACTTTCTCCAAATTGGTCAAGCGGATTCGGTCGGTTTTCTCCAGTGCCGTCACCGGCACGCCGGTGGTCATCGAGACAATCTTGGCGATGTCTTCGCGGTTAATTACTCGTGGGGCGGTGCGCTTCGGTAATTTAGTTTTGAGACGGTCGATCTCGCTGACTAATCGCAATTCTAGGACCCGATACTCGGCGGCTTTCTCGTATTCCATGTTCTCAGCGGCTTTCTGGTGCTCGCTGTTAGCTTGGGCGCGGCGTTTTTCTAATTCCAGTAGCTGGTTGGAAAGTTTCAGCTGACCGGTTTCGAGCTGGGTGGCCGCCGCCGCTTCGTCGATTAAGTCGATGGCTTTGTCGGGCAAAAACCGGTCACTAACGTAGCGTTTGCTCAAGTCGGCCGCCGCAGTGATCGCTTCGTCGTTAATCGTCACGTTGTGGAATTTTTCGTAATGCCCTTTCAGACCGTGCAAAATGGCAATGGTTTCCTCGACGCTCGGTTCTTCCACTTGAACGCGTTGGACGCGGCGTTCTAAGGCCGGGTCTTTCTCGATGTATTTGCGGTATTCGTCGTTAGTGGTGGCGCCAACCAGGCGGAGCTGGCCTTTAGCCAAGGCCGGTTTTAAAATAGTGCTCATATCGATCGAGCCTTCGGCGGCGCCGGCGCCGATAATGCTGTGAATTTCGTCTAAAAAGAGCACGACGTTGCCAGCTTTAATAATTTCGTCGAGCAGTTTTTTGGCTCGTTCTTCAAACTGGCCGCGATAGGTTGTGCCAGAGATCAGCAGGGCTAAGTCCAGCGATAGAACCCGTTTGTCGGCCAATTGGCTCGGTACCTCACCACCGGCGATTTTTTGAGCCAAGCCTTCAGCAATCGCCGTTTTCCCCACGCCCGGCTCACCCGTTAAGACCGGGTTATTTTTGGTCCGGCGGCTGAGAATTTGAACGACCCGGCGGGTTTCTTTGTCGCGGCCGATAACAGGGTCGAGTTTGCCGGTTTTCGCCAGTTTAGTCAGGTCGGTGGTGAAATACTCGATCGCCGTTTTTGGCCGGTTTGGCGCTTGTTGGTGATTCGGCAACATCGGTTGGGCGAAGTGGTCGTGCTCGTCGTCTTCCAGCTCTTCTTCGCTACCGGCACTATCTTGGTGCTCAGCTAACTCCTGGTGAATTTGTTCAAAATAATCCTCCAGTTGATCGCGCAAGAGTTTCGGGTCCACATCCATCTGGGTTAGGACTTGGTAGGCGTTGCAATCTTTGGTGCTCACCAGAGCCAGCAGAATGTGCTCGGAATCAACCGTCGGCGTGTCGTAGTGGGCCGCTCGGCTGTAAGCGGCTTTCAAAATTCGCCGCATATCGGGCGAGATGCCTTGGACGGCTTTAATAATGTCTTGATGGTTGTGGATAGTGGCGCCAATTTTTTCTGGGGTGACGGTTAACTCTCGCAGCGCTTCGTACGAGTATGTGCCGGGCGTGTTAGCTAATGATGCCAACAAGTGCTGGGTGTCGATACCGGCGGCCATGGCGCTGGCGATCACTTCGCTATCACGCAAAATCTTCTGGGCCGTCTCGCTAAACCTGTTGTGGAAGTAATTACTGGGCATTTGTTATAGCCAATGTAAAGCGAACTTTACATTGTGTCAACCCCGCACTTTCCGGCCGACAATTTTCCCTATATCTTTGGCGTCGCTTATAACTAATTCTCATTCTGTAGAATACTCCAATGAGGTAAGCTGAGTATTAGAAAATTGGGAGCCAAAGATTCGGCCGACATAGTGCGGGGTCAAGTATTGATGCATACAACCAGTATATTCGAGCCGTTTCAGTAGTCTAGGCAGGAAGTTACAATTGATTTTCTTCTTCTTCTGGCGTACTATGCCATTATCGTTCTGCTAAACGGATAGGAGGAAAGCAGTGCACATTACAGCATTTGAATTTCAAAGCCCACTTAGTCCCGAGGCCATTCAACGGCTTCTTGATTTGATCCCGGACAGCGCTATTCAGTTGTGGGGCGATCTTGAGCCCTTGTACCCACCCGGTTATATAAAAACCGGAATAACTCTTGAGCTGGTCCGAGACGAGCCGCCAAAAGTCGAGTTCTTCAGCTCTGAAAGGCGAGATCAGCCGTACGATGCCAATGTCCAAGCATTCAAATTTGCCACTGGCTCAGTCTACGACCGGATACACTTTCGCGAGGCAGGATTGAATCGCTTAAGGGAGTATTCAGTAACTATTGCTGGCCTCAAGAGCTGCATTGTTCACTGGCTCAGTGCTGGCTACGGCGGCAATTTGGACTTTTTAATCAGCAATACGATACTTCCTGGTTTCGTAAACACAACATGTCTTCGGATTTCAGTCTATTACGGTAGTAGATACTTGAACAAAGAGTTCCAGAAACAGGGAGTCTACTTGACAGCTGAGGCGGATATTGCAGATTGGACAGTCGAAGAACTGGCGATGTTAGCGCGATTTGAAGATCAGGCCCGGTTATTGGGATTCTTAACAGAATTCCCTCAGCCGGTCCTAGCAATTAGTTAGCCAAAACGGGCCTTTACGGCCCGCTTTTTTAACCCCCAGTTACACCTCGGAGGTGCTATAAGGTTTGGCGATGTTAATTAGCGGCTTCGTCGGCGACCTGCTCTTGCTCGGTGGCAGCCTCAGCTGGCGTTTCTGCCAGGATTTCTTTGTCTGTTTGTGCCGCGTCAGTCAGTTGGTCGCCAGGCGTCACTTCGTTTTCACTACCAGTGTCGTCCATGCCGTCGCCTTCGGTTTTCTTGGTGGTTTTTTTAACTATTTTCGGCTCAGCAACGTCAGCGGCCGGTTTTTCTTCGGCCAACATTTCTTCAACCTTGTCTTCTTTTTGGCGCAGGCTGGCTTCGCCGGTTTTCAGAATATCGATCTCCCAGCCAGAAAGCTTGGAAGCTAACCGGACGTTCTGGCCGTTTTTACCGATGGCGAGGCTCAATTGGTCTTCTGGCACTACCACTTCGGCGCGGTTGGCTTTTTTCTTCAGGACGATTTTTTCAATTTTGGCGGGTTTCAGCGATTCGCGAATCAAGGCTTCGGTATCTTCGCTATACAAGATGATGTCGATTTTTTCGTCGCCGATTTCGGAGAGAACGGCTTGAACGCGGGTGCCGCGCTGGCCGACGCACGAACCAACTGGGTCGAGGCCGGGCTGGGTAGCGGTCACGGCCATTTTGGTGCGGACACCAGCTTCGCGGGCGATGACTTTCACGGCAACGGCGCCAGAAGCGATTTCGGGCACTTCCAGTTCAAACAATTTGGTGATGAAATCCGCGCTCGAGCGGGTAACTAACACCCGGGGGCCGCGCGGCGTTTCTTCGACGTTGTAAACGAGGATTTTCAGCCGTTGGCCGGGGTAGTAGTGTTGGTTTGGGATTTGGTCGGAGGCGATCATCAGGCCGTTTAGTTTGCCGATGTTCATGATGACGTTGTAGCCTTCCACCTGCTGGACGTAGCCGTTAATTAGTTGGCCTTGTTTCTCTTTGTACTCGGCGTAGAGAATTTCCTTCTCGGCTTCGCGGAGTTTTTGTGAGATGACCTGTTTGGCGGTCATGGCAGCGATTCTTCCAAAGTCGGAGTGCGGTTCCAGCGGGATTTGGACGGTATCACCAACGGCGGCGGTCTTTTTGCCCGATTCGCTGACGTGCATGGCTTTGGTTTCGTTTTTCAGCAGTTCTTTAGCTTCGTCTAAGGTTAGCTGTGAGTGAATGTTTTGGACGAATTCTTTGGGTTCGTCGCCTTCAACGGCTTCGGCGTTCTCGTTCATTAAAGCTAGCTCCTGGGCTGGGTCGATAATGGTGAAGACTTTGGTGACGTTAAATTCGCCGGTTTCTTCGTCCAAAACGGCTTTGATGGTTTCTTCCGGGTCGGCGTAGTCTTTGCGGTAAGCGGCGGCCACGGCCGTCTCGATGGCGTCAATAATAATATCGCGGGGAAGCCCCCGTTCGTCGGCTAGTTGGTTGATTGCAGCTGCAAATGTAGAAATTGCCATGTATGTAGGTCTCCTTTAGTTAATTTAAGGGTATTTCTTTGAAAAAAGCCAGGATCAAATCCTGGACGATATAGCCATACTACTGGAATTTTTGTTGTTTTGCAAGTAGAATAGCTCTATCAAACGCGAAAGCGTAGGAGGCGTACTTTGGCAACTAACCTAACATTATCATTCGAAATCAGCTACTCAAAAGCTAGCGGGAATACAATGTACGACAATCGTGATCCTTATTGGTTTGTCCGCGGCCTTGTAACTCCTTCCGGTCGCGTTGAGATACAAACGCTTCCTGGTCACTGGTCTCCAGAGGCTATCTCTATCCACTGTGATCAAGTCGCTAAAACTTGGCTGGAGGGTTTATCTGGCGCTGGCGAGATCCCCTCTCTTGAACAGCTAAGAAGGGTAGCCGAAGATTCGTTTAACGGTTGGAATGGGACGCTAGTACCGTTATTCGCTGGCAGTTTGCTAGGTCTGTAAGGCCACTTGGTCGTCGAAAGACGACCTTTTTATTTACTAAACAACGCTTTAGTGGGGAAAACGACGACGGCGTTCCAGATACGTTTAATCCGGGATGGCTGCAAAATTAATCGCCAGAGCCATTCTAGCTGCAGGGCTCGGAAAAACTTCGGTGCCCGCGGTAAAGTACCAGACAAAATGTCGAAGGTCCCGCCGACGCCCACCAAGATTTTCGCTCCAGTTTCGTTTTTGTGTTCGGCGATCCAATACTCCTGCGCCGGCGCCCCATACGCCACTAAAACAATATCGGCGCCACTCTGCTTTATGCTTTTTAAAGCATAATCGTCGTTTGGGTCCGCGGCGCTAGTGCCGGCAATCGTTAACGTCGGGAACCAACTTTTTAATTTTTTAGCGGCGTGGTCGGCAACGCCAGGCTGGCTGCCGAGTAAAAAAATCGAATTGCCGTTTTTGGCAGCGATGTCGCAAAGCCGTAAAACCAAATCCACCCCCGCAGTTTTCTGGGCCAGTCCCCTGCCTTTGACACGACTAACCCACAAAACATTTGTTGAGTCTGGCACGACCAAATCAGCTTGGTTTATCGCCGCTTGGTGTTTTGGGTCGCGATTAGCCGCCAAAATGTGTTCGCCGTTGACGGTTACTACTTGATTAGCTTCGTTACCGCTCAAGGCTTGCTCTGCCCAACGGTCGAAATCGGCCCAAGTGAGGCTATCGACTCGAACACCCAGCAGCCGGACGCGGTCACGCTGCAGCATTTTCGATGACTATTAGTGTTGCTTCGGCTGCGCTTGCCCAAGAAAACTCGCTGGCTCGTTTCAGGCCTTTAGCTTTTAGCTCCTCGGCGTATTTGGGCTGGTGCAAGATTCGGCTAAAGGCGGCGGCCCAACTGAGGGCGTTATCTGGCGGCAGCAAGACCGCTGCCTCACCGGCCACTTCCGGTAAGCACGAGGCGTTACTGGCCACGACCGGCGTACCCGAGCCAAAGGCTTCAAGCATCGGGATGCCGAAACCTTCGTATTTGGACGGGTAGGCAAAAACGGCGGCGTGGCGGAGGTAATTAGCGGCGTCGGTTTCGCTCAAATAGCCCGGTAATAACACCGAATCACGAATAGTAGCCGGCAGCGCATCAATCTTGGCGCGGATTTTCTCAAAACCGTAACCCGGCTTGCCGCCCAGAACCAGCTTGACGTCGCCTTTTTCTTTACGCAGCAGCGCAAAAGCCTCCACCAGCAAAGCTTGGTTTTTCCGTTCTTCGAGCCGGGAGAGCGAGAATATGTACGGTTCTTTGATCGGCCGCTCCCCCGCTTCGCCGTTCGTGTTGTAGAGCTCTTTGTTGTAGGCCTCGGCGATAACGGTAATTTTCCCAGCCGGGCAATGATAATGCTTCAAGATGTCTTGTTTGGTCCAATGGCTAGGGGCGATCACTTGGCGCGCTTTACTGATTGAGCTAGCCGTAGAAAATTTTAAATAAGCTCGCTCGCGGTGGCCGTAATTTTGGGGAGCGTACAAGAATTCTAAGCCGTGAATGGTGACGACGGTTGGGACGTTGGAGAGCAGCGGCACAACGTGCGCCGGCACGAATAGAACGTCTGGCGAACTTTTTTTCAGTTCAGCCGCTAGTTTCAATTGCGACCAAAGCCGGCCAGGCGGGATAATCTTCCACTCGACGTTAGAATATTCTCCAAAACTGCTGTCTGGCATTTTGTGAGCATAAAGCCGGTATTGGTTCCGACGGTCCAGCTCCAGAATGGCCCGAATAATTTCGCGCGAATAATACTCCGTGCCAGTGGGGTTTGCTTTTACCGCCCGTGAAGCGTCAATGCCAATAAGGAGGCCACTGTTTATCATAAAGTCATCTTTCTAGAAGAGAGACTAACATATACGTAGTATAGCTTCAATTAGCGAGTGTTAGCGAGCTGAATTGAAGCATCCAACTTAGCCGAGCGTCAGCCCGGAAGTTGATACCTAAAATTTCTTTTTTTGGGGAGTTTTGTTACGTTTGGTCAGATGAAGATTGATAAAAGAAGAACCTTTCTTTATTTACGTGGTGAACCTGGCGTGGGAAAAATCACAGTCGCCAGAATTATTCAAAAGACGCTAAGTTGGAAACTATTCTGGTTTCATGAGCTTAAAAATATTATTTTTGACATTGTTGAAGAACATCGAATCCCAAAGTTGATGGATCAAGTTACTCTACCTGTAATAAAATTTCTACTCGCTCAAAACCAGAACATAATCTATGTTCGTCCATCGCCAGATCCAAAAACTATTAATATTGCCCGTCGTGCGGTTGAGAAGTTCCCTAACTATAGGTTTTTAGTTGTTACGCTCGCTGCGCCATACGAGACGCTTGCAAAGCGCGTCTCCAGAAGAAACGAAAACTATAGGATTAGTAATCGTACCGATCTCGATAAGTACCTTAAAGATAAACCCTCGGTAAACTACAGGGGGGAGATAGTTATTGAAACTGACGGATTAAGCCCAAAACAAGTAGCTGAAAAAGTTCTAAAGACTGTAAGTTAACGCTTCGTCCAAAAGACCGACCTCACGTATTCGTCCAGGTGTTCCACGGCGATACCAGTACCTTTAACCACACAGAGCCGCGGTTCTTCGGCCAGCTGGCAGGGCACGCCGGTAACTTTCGTAAATAAGGCGTCGAGGTTTTTCAGCATCGATCCCCCACCGGTCATAATCATACCTTTGTCCATAATGTCGGCGGCCAATTCCGGCGGCGTTTTTTGCAAGACCGATTTGACGGCGCCGATAATTTCTTTCAGTTCTTCCTGAACGGCGGTCATTACATCAGTTGAGTTAACCAAGACCGATTCCGGCAATCCGGTCACCGAGTTGGCGCCGGAGAGTTCCATCGTCAGTTCTTTTTTCAGCGGCATCGCCGTCCCGATTTTGATTTTGAGGTTTTCGGCCGTCGGCTCGCCGATAATCAGCGAATATTTTTTGCGGATGAAGTTGGCGATCGCTACATCCATTTTGTTGCCGCCGACCCGGACTGAGGTAGCGGCCACTACATCGCCCAAAGAAATCACGGCGACTTCGGTGGTGCCGGCGCCGATATCAATAATTAAGTGGCCTTCGGCGGTAGTAATCGGGACAGCCGCGCCAAGCGCCGCCGCGACCGGTTCTTTAATGATGTAGGCGTTTTTGGCGCCAGCCGCGACGCAGGCGTCAATGACGGCCCGGCGCTCGGTAGAAGTGGCCCCGACCGGCACGGCTACCATAATATCCGGCCGAAACAACCGAACCCGGCCGGAGAGTTTATTAATAAAATAGCGCAGCATCGCTTCGGTAATTTTGAAGCTGGCGATCACACCGTCGCGCAAAGGTCGGGCTGCAATAATACTGTCCGGCGTTTTACCGAGCATTTTGCGGGCTTCTTCGCCGAAAGCCACCACTTTATTGTCGTAGGCATCAAGTGCCGCCACGGCCGGTTCGTCGATCACAATCCCCTGCCCGGGTACGTAAATAAGGATATTATTAGTGCCTAAATCCACTCCCACTCGACGTAACATCTTGGAGGCATTGTACCAAACCTTTCCCTGGAAACAACGGCCAGTAAGTGCGCTATACTAAATTAATGAGCTACGCCAAACGCCAACGGCGAATTAGTTTAATTATTTCGCTTGTCGGCGCCGCCCTTTTCTTGGTCATCACCCTAACTACCATCGTTTGGGCGACCGGCTTGAGGTTCGATAAGGCCACTGGCAGCTTTGAAACAACCGCGGTGATCGCCGTCAATAATTCCTTAAGCGACGTGACGGTAGCCTTAAACGGCAAAGTGGTTGGTAATGCCACACCGATTACCTTAGACGGCTTACCGGGCGGCCGTTACGACCTAGCCATCACCAGAGCCGGTTTCTACCCGTATGACCGGATTTTCCAACTCTCCCCCGGCCAAGCCGGGGTCGTGAAAAAAGCGATCTTAATCGCTCAAGAACCGCAAATCACCGACGCTCCAGCGGCTGTTTACCGGCCGAATAGCCCGTTTGATATTGGATTGGTTTTTCAAAACGGCCAACTGATCGATTTCGGCAGTTTAGTCAGCCGCTTCGCCAGCCCACTTGTTCAGGCCCACCGGCTTGACACCAGCTATCTATACCAACAAGGCAACGAACTCCACCTCTTTTTTGCTGAAAATAACCAAGATTTTACTATTTACCAGGCCGGCTCTAGCGATCGGCTGAATTTCAATATCGATACTGCCAACTGGCAGCTAACAATATTTGACGGCCCCACGGCTAAAGAAATCGACCTTTTAATGCCTAGCGCGGCGACGGGACCGTAGCGGTAGCCGGTTCACTTGTTTGGCTGCCAGAAACGTTATCGCTCACTAGTTTGGCCAGCACAATATAGCGGCTACGGGTGGTGCCGACTGGGTAACAGGTTAAGAGCGTCAGAGTTGGGGTGTCGGTTTTATTTAAAACGGCCAGGTCGGTGGGTTTAACAATTTTACTGCTAGTTACTTCATAAACATATTTTTGGGCGTGAAACGGCACAATGATTTGGTCACCGGCACTTAGCTTATCGACCAGGGCGAAAACCGTGTTGTATTGGCTGTGAATCCAGGGGAAATTTGACGAATGGCCCACTAACACCATATTGCCGGTTTGGCCGGGCAGGGCCGTATCCAGGTATTGAACCACGCCGCTGGTTAGCTGGCTCAACATATCGGCCACCGAGACGTTAACTAGTAACGGTGCACTGACGTTAATTTTCGGGATATCCACTTCTGGGGCGTAATCGGGTAGCGGGGCGGCTGGGGCGGGCGGTGGAGCAATGGCGATTTTTTGAATCGGTTTGGCTTCAACCGCGTACTGGAAACGCTTAAAGTAGGCAGCGTAGTTTAAGGCGTAAAAGAAGAAAACAAAAAGCGCCAGTAAGTAGATGACCTGGCGAATCGTCCACCAAAACCGCCGCCAAAACTTTTGGGCCGTTGTATCCACCCGAATTATTTTTTTGATGTCGTTTTCGTCAAAGGTCACTTGTTTCATGCTGTGCCGGAGGTGGGATTCGAACCCACATGAGGTTGCCCTCACACGATTTTGAGTCGTGCGTGTAAAACCGTTCCACCACTCCGGCAGAACTAGTTAATTCTATCAATATTTAGGGTAGAATTACAGTAGGAACTAACCAAGGGCCAGTAGTTCATTTCGAGCCAATAGGCGAGAAAGAACTACTGGCAAAATGATTCTGGGCCGGTAGTTCATCGGTAGAACGCCTCATTCGCATTGAGGAAGTAGTGGGTCCAATTCCCATCCGGTCCACAAATTGTTAGTGTTAATTTATGTCTGAACAGATAGTCGTTCTCGACGACGGGAAAATGCTGGAAAAAATCCAGGATTTACCGAATCAATTGGAAAAAACCTGGACGACCCATTGGATAAAAGATTTGGCATTGCCGAACGAATTTGACCAAGTTTTAATAGCCGGTATGGGCGGCTCAGGCATCGCTGGCGCATTGGCCCAAGAATTATTTGCCGCTGCGCCGACACCTATTTTTACTTGGGCCGATTACAATTTGCCGCACTGGGCCGACGACGAGACTCTGTTTATCGCCATTAGCTACTCGGGCGAAACCGAAGAAACATTAAGCGCTGTTAAACAAGCAGCCGAGCGAAAAATACCGGCGCTAGTGATTACCAGCGGCGGTAAGATGGAGGGGTTGGCGGAAATGCACGGCCTTCCGGTCGTAAAATTGCAACCCGACCTGCCGCCCCGGGCGGCGATCGGCGAGTTGTACGGTTCGCTCCTGGTGGCACTGGCCAAAACCGGCCACTTCCCATTTAAGGAGGGCGATTTGTTCCGAGCCATCGAAGAAATTCGCTCCAGCATCAGTAAACGGACCTTTGAGCCGAAAGCCGAGGCACTGGCGATGAGCCTTAATAATGAGTTGCCGATTATCGCTGCCGCCGCGCCGCTAGGGGCGGTGGCTCGCCGTTTTGCCACCCAACTGAACGAGAACAGTAAAACCACTGCTTTTCCGGCCGCCCTGCCGGAGCTCTGCCATAACCTGATTGCCGGTCTTGAATTCGCTATCCCCGAAAAATTAACCGTCTTACTACTAGAATCTAGCTACAGCTTTAGCCGCAATGTGGCGCGGGCGAAAGTTGTTAGCCAAAGTTTTGAAAACCAGCAGATTCCGGTGGTGCCACTGTCGGTTCAATCCAGTAGTCAACTTGGTGAACAATTGTTACTGCTCCACTTCGGCGACCTGTTAAGCTATTATTTGGCCGGCGTTTACGGAGTGGACCCCACGCCAGTCGAAGAAATTGCTACACTAAAGGAAGCGCTCAAAAAAATCTGATGACAAAAATTAAACACATTGTTGGAGAGGTGATCCACGATGTCGAACCTTTTCGGGTTCGAGGCGAGCGGCGCGAGCATTTCGAATCGGAAAATGTGAAGAGCTCAGCTGAGTACAATAAGCGAGGGAATTAATTAACGCTATGGCAAAAATTAAACACATTGTTGGAGAGGTGATCCACGACTCGCGCGGCGATGCGACGCTGCAAGTGGCAGTGGAAACCGATGGCGGCAAAGCCGGCGCCGCCGCCATCCCGGCCGGCAAGTCGGTTGGTACTTTTGAGGCGAAAGTTGTAGACCCTGCCAAGTCGGTGGAAATAATCAAGAACCAATTTCTACCGCTCTTGCAGGGCAAAGACCCATTTGATCAGGCCGAGATTGACGCGGCGATGATCAAACTCGATGGTACCAACGATAAAAACCGACTCGGCGCTAATACGATGCTCGGCGTTTCGTTGGCGGTATCGCGAGCCGCAGCCGCTGAAAAGGGTATAGAGCTCTATCAGTACATCGGTGAACTAGACCACCGCAAGGGCTTTGCCGTCCCTATTCCGATGTTCAACCTGATTAACGGCGGCAAACACGCCGATAATAATCTCGATATGCAAGAGTTTATGGTGGTGCCCGACAAGGTAGCTGGTTATCACAACCAACTTTCGGCCGGTAAGCTGGTTTTTAGTACGCTCGGCCAAATATTGCGTGGCGACGGGGCATTTGTGCCGATCGGTGACGAAGGCGGTTACGCCCCTAACCTGGACACTAACGAGATCGCCCTGGATTTACTTCTCCAAGCCATCAAACAGTCTGGTTATAAGCCTTGGGATGAAATTTCGCTCGCTCTTGACGTGGCGGCCTCGAGCTTACCGGCCACCTTTGAAGTCTCCACCAAGCGCTACATCGGCTTAATTAACGATTACCCCATCCTCTCACTGGAGGATCCGTTCGGTGAAGAAGACTGGCAAAACTGGGCAGAGTTTCGTTCCGAAATGAGCAAGCAGAACGCTAGTAACAAAAAGTTGTTGCTGATTGGCGATGATTTATTCGTCACTAACACTGAGCGGCTGAAAAAAGGCATCGAGTTGAATGCCGCTAACGCGATTTTAGTGAAGCTTAACCAAATCGGCACCCTCACTGAAACGCTGCAAGTTGTTGAACAGGCTCGCCAAGCTGGTTACGTAATTATCGTCTCGCACCGCTCCGGCGAAACATTAGACGACTACATCGCCGATTTCGCCGTTGGCATCGGCGCCCAGTTTATTAAAACCGGCGCGCCCAACGACGCTCACCCGGAAAGAATGACCAAATACCGCCGGTTATTAACTATCGAGGATCAACTCACCGCCAATAAGAATGCCTAAACCGCCGAAACCAATAGCGACCAGCGAAGCTGGTAAGCTTGGCTCTCCGGCTGGGCCGAGACCAATTGTCCTTTGCGTGATGGACGGCTGGGGGGTAGCGCCGGAATGGGGCGGTAACGCCGTGGCCTTGGCCCACACACCGTTTATGAATATGGCCACTAAAACCTTCCCATACACGACTTTGGCTGCCTCCGGCGAGGCGGTTGGCTTGCCAGACCACGACCGCGGCAACTCGGAGGTCGGCCACTTAAATATCGGTAGCGGCCAAGTTGTACAAGAGGCATTTCCGTCTATTACTACCGCTATCAAAGACGGCAGTTTTCTAAAAAATCCGGTCCTAATCAAAGCCTTTACTAATGCCAAAGCGGCCGGCAAGGCCGTTCATATTATGGGTCTTTGCAGCGACGGTGGTATTCATAGCCACATCGACCACCTCTTTGCGTTGCTAGATATGGCCAAAAGTGTTGAATTTACCAACGTCTGCATTCACGCTTTCACCGACGGCCGCGATACGGCGCCATTTGCCGCCGAAGAGTACTTAGCCCGTGTCGCTACCAACCTGAAAAAGCTCGGCTTTGGCCGGATTTGTACGGTGGAAGGGCGTTACTACGCCATGGACCGCGACCATCGCTGGGAGCGGATTGAAAAAGTTTACCGGGCGATGACCGAAGGCGTCGGTAACAGCGCCAAAACCGCCGAGGCAGCGGTGGCCGCTGCTTACCGCGACGGTTTCTCCGACGAGTTCGTTCCGCCAACTGTTATTCAGGGCGAGAATAACAGCTTCGTGCCGATTCAAGATGGTGATTCGGTAATTTTCTTTAACTTCCGCGGCGACCGGGCCCGGGAAATTACCCAAGCCATTGTGAAGCCGGATTTTGACGGCTTTAACCGCAAAAAAATCCTCCAAAATGTTTATTTTGCCGGGTTTACTTACTACCAGGAGGGTTTACCGATGGAAGTAGCCTTCAAACCCAAAGATGTTAAATTACCGCTCTCCGGTGTGCTCTCAGCCGCTGGTTTAAAGCAACTTCACGTGGCCGAAAGCGAAAAATACGCTCACGTCACCTATTTTTTTAACGGCGGCCAAGAAAAAGCTTTTACCGGCGAAGACCGGATCGTCGTTCCGTCGCCGAAAGTGCCCAGTTACGACCAAGTACCGGCGATGAGTAGCGCGGCGATCACTAAAACGGTTTTGGAAAACCTCGGCAAGTATGATTTCATTGTCCTCAATTACGCCAACCCCGATATGGTCGGCCACACCGGCAATTTGCGAGCGGCCATCCAGGCTTGTGAAGCAGTGGACGCGGGCTTGCAGCAAATTTTTGACGCAGTTAATAAGTTGGGCGGTATTTTTATCGTCACAGCTGACCACGGCAACGTCGAGCAGATGGTTAACCCCAAAACCGGCGAGCCAGACACTGAACACACCAATAGTCCTGTACCGTTTATTATTGCCGGTGATGTGGCGAAGGGCTGGCTGTTACGTCAAGGCGGTTCGCTGTCTGATGTCGCGCCAACCATTCTCACGCTATTTAACCTTCAAAAGTCGCCCGAAATGACCGGCGAGAGCTTAATTTTGAAAGCTGATGAACCAGCCGAATCTGTCGCTCCAACTTCGACTCCGATTGTTGCTAATACTCCCGCTTCTGCGGTTAGGTGAATTGTTCTAGTGACATTTAAAGGTTCTGTAGTACGATTAGGTTATGGAGCCAGAGGCTGTAAAATTTAAGTTTCGAGCTTTGCGCAAGCAAGGGCTCACGTATGCTGAAATCAATTCGAAGCTAGATATAGCGGTATCAAAAAGTACTGCCGCGGGTTGGTGTAGCGATATTCGGTTAGCTGATAATCAGCGCTCAAGAATAAATAAACTAAATATCCAAAAACTGGCCATTAATCGCCTGAAAGCCCTTGAAGTAATTCGGAAGAAACGAGCGGCGTATTTGCAGGGCATCAGCAATAAGTACGCCAATCTTAGCGATAAACTTAGTTCTGATCGTCAAACCGCGCTCATCGCCCTATCTATTCTCAATCTTACTGAGGGCGGAAAGCAACCAAGTAGCTTAATGTTTGGCAATTCCGACCCAAAAATAATTAAACTGTTTCTAAAGTTGTTGAGAAAATGCTATCCAATCGACGAAACGAAATTTCGCTGCACCCTTCAATGCCGTGCCGATCAAAACATCAAAGAACTAGAGAAATTTTGGTCAGAAATAACTGGCATACCCCTTGAAAAGTTTTACGATGCACAAATTGACGCCCGAAGTCACGGCAGGGTCACGCTCAAACTAACCTACAAAGGTGTTTGCCGTATAGACTACTTTTCGGCAAACATTTATAATGAGTTGCAGATAATCTCACAAATTATTGGTTCGTAGTTTCTCGGGCCCTTAGCTCATTTGGTAGAGCGCCTGGCTGGCAGTCAGGAGGTGACCGGTTCAAGCCCGGTAGGGTCCACCAAAAGAGACATCATTGCTGTTTAGTTCCAAGCAACAGGTGTAAACGTCATGAATTTGGGTGTTCGAATAGCCCGGATAGCCCCAGGGCACTCCGACCGGGAAAATCGAACACAACATGACCCGCTTCTGTTCTAGGGACGATTCTGTGTAGGTTTGAGCGAGGTTTGCGAATTTGGCTGTAATGGATTCGCAAATCCTCTCAAGGTTATACTTCTCCAAGACTTCATCGTTTTTCGTGATCTGGATCGTCGTGATCTTTTCTTCGATCCGCTTATTCTGCTCTTTAAAGACATCATCCGAGTAAATACCGGAGAGATTCTTTTCAATCAACGTCTGGCGGATCTTATAGAGGCTCTGGAGCTCTTCGTCGGCATCGGCTCGGCGAGTAATTAACGTTGCTGCCCGTTCCTGGTAGGTCCGGCGGATATAAGCCGTTAATAAATCAGCGGTTTTCTCTTTGAGCGTTATCTTCCCCAGCAAGGCGATCATCTCCTGATCCATGTCATCAATCGGCACGGAGGACCCGCGGCCCTTGTAGCAGCGTTGTGGACAGAAATAATAGCCAAAGCGGGCCTTCTTGCCCTTGCTGTAGCCACCGGTGAAAGAATGGCCACAAATACTGCACTTAATAATCCTCCGCAACGGAAAGTTCGGGTTATTGGGATTCTTTTTGGCCAGTAAGACTGCTTTGCTATTGTTCCGTCCTTCGATGACCGCCTGGACTTGGTAGAACAGCTCTTCGGTAATCATCGGCGGGTGTTGGCCTTTAACCTCCTGGTTGTAGGTTTTGGAGGCGATGAGGCCAGTGTAAAACTTATTCTTGAAGATCCGGGACATGGTCTGGGAGCGGAGCTTCTTCAATCGGCCCCGAACTTTTTCTTGGACGCCCTGTTTAGTGAGAATATTGGCCATCTCTTGGAGCGTTGTCGTACCGGTGGCCATCCGTTCCCAAGCCGCTTTCATCAAATCCCAGCTTTCGGGGTCTTTCGTCGCGTAGCCGTTGAGGGTGATGTAGCCCAAAGGAACCGCGCCGTTGGTGAGGCCGGTTAAAAACCGAGCTTTCATGCCGTTACGCGACCGTTCGCTTCGGATATCGTTATCCATCTGGGCAAATCCAGCTAGCATCGTTTCGACAAACTTCTCGGTCGGGCTGTTACCGGTCGGTTCGGAAGCGGAGATTAAAGTAATCTCGCACTCGGTCAGTTTTTTGCGGATGGCTAAATAATCCGAGGTTTGGCGGGAGATCCGATCGAGCCGATAAACTATTACCGTGTCGATCTGCTTCTTGTGCTTCCGGCAGTATTCCAGCATTCGGATCAGCTCCGGCCGATCGGCGGTCTTAGCAGAGCGGCCTTCTTCCCGAAATATCTCCGCCACCTCGTAGTGGCGTTTGTCCGCTTCTTTCTTACAAATCTCCTTTTGGGTATCGAGCGAGTAGTTCTCGACCTGCTCTTCGGTCGAGACCCGTAAATAAATGACCGCTTTCTCTATCCGCTTGGCTGTTAAGCCAACTATCTTATTTTCCATGGTTACCCTCCTTTCATTAATTCTTTAAGCGTCAAACCGTTAAAAACGCCTTTCTCATAGACGTCGAACCAGGAGTCGATCAGGCACTGGAGTTCGGTAATAAAGATTTCCACCTCTTGGTCGGAAAGATTAGCGGCAACTTCTTGGAGGATAGCCCGGGCTTTTTGGACTTTCGTTTCTTCCTGAGTAGTCGGGAAGATCGAGCGCAACGCCGTGTCGATCGATTGGAAGCCGGAGTGATCGAGAAGGGGCTGATTCAGAGATAAGGCAGCCTCACTAGCCGAGGCCGGACTTTGATTAGCGATCTGAATTGTAGCTTCTTTCGTTGGCATATCCCTCCAATCGTTACTATAAATATAATTATAGTATTATAAATATATGTATAGTTTGTCAAGTAGCAAATCTCTAATAACTCTAAGATTTGACTTCCTACCTGTTACCGAGATATTAAGAGTTAATGCTGTATAAAAAGTGCCCCAAATGCCGAGGTTCAATGATTAGGAATGAAGAGGGCTTTAAGTGTTCCCAATGTAGTTACCAGGCCAAAACTAAAGAAGAAATAGACAAGCTGGAAGACTACAAAATTACCCGTTAGGACCTTGACTTTTCGGGTATAATATGGTATGATTCCCCACGTTCATTAACAACTGTTGAGATCGGCTTCCAGGAAGTAACTACTGCTTTTTGAAAGCCCCTCTCAACAAAGGAGCACATTCTGCCCCGTGGGCATAAACACGAAGGAGGACAGCTGATGAAGACTGCCTCTGCACCTGATATGACACCCGCCACCGACGGCCAATACGGTGAAGCCAAGACTATGTTCGAGCGGACACTCCGCGAGGCCGTTGCTACCAAGAACGGCGTTCAGAACATTCTCGGTCGCTGGGATAAGACTGGGCCGCTTATTAGCCCGATTCTTACTGCCTACAGCCTGGAAAACCTTCCGGACTGTGAGCTCGACGGCCAGGAAGTTCGCGATTTCTTAGCCCATCCCGACTCGGTCAACCGCTTTCTCAAGTTGGTTAGCGGGACCGCCCGCGAATTCCAGCTCACCAAGCCGCTTCGCGAGCGCCTTCCGGCTTTCACGCTGACCTTCGGTCGGTGGAAGAGCAAGAAGGACATGATCGAATCCGTCGAAGGCAAGGGCCACATTATCTCCGATTGGGCCAAGGGAGTGATCAACCACAAGAAGTTCTCCCTGGTACAAGTCCCCGAGGTTTGGGAATTCGTTCCCGGTCTCGTCAAGGAGGTTACCGGCCACGAGCAGATCGTTACCACCACTCAGCTTTGGTCTGCGCGTGATGCGCTTGGCCTCGGCTTCAGTAACGGTCCAAGCGAGTCTGCCTGTGCCATCTGGGAGGTCTACACCGACCAGCCGATGGACGAGTATCGCTACGTGCTTACCGAGCCGACCCCGGACGCCCGCGGCAGCCTGTCGGTGCTCCGCGCGGGGCGCGATTCCGACGGTTCGTATGTGGGCAGGGGCGGCGCCTACCCGGACGCCCAGTGGGACCCCGACGCGCGTTTGTGGCTCTGTCGCAAGCGTCAGCAGGTTGCGCCTTAGCTCCTTGCTCCTTTTGTTCCCTTGGGCTTTGCCCAGAGCCGCACGCAGTGCGGCTCTTTTCTTTTGCTCAAAAATAGCCTTCTTGCTCGAAAATTTTTTACCGGTAAGATGACAGACGGTACTAGGTGAATATGACAGCGGTTACGGCTGCTGGCTACCGAACCCAGGAACTCGAGAGTATCCAGAGTGCCGGAAAGCTATGGCTTTCGGCAGCGTGATCTTCGGGACAACCTTAAACAATAAGATACTTGGTGCCATTCTTGATCGCACTAAACGGTCTATCTGGAAGGCGAAGAGATAGCTTCATTCTGATTTGATAATAATGTCTGCAACTGAAATTGGATCCTCTTTCTTCATGTATGCTTCCTCATTTGGAAAATAGATTTCTTTCCATAACAATGGAGCTGTAATGGGGTCGCCACCCCCGGCAATATCCCGATCAGAGGCTCGTTTTAAGCAAAGGCTTGGTGAGCATTCGATGAAAATCTTATAGTCGTAGAATTCTCTTAATTCACTACTCAAACTATAACAACCTTCGATTATAATAATCCCATCAGGTTTTACGGTCTTTTGTTCTTTTCTGTCGCTCCACCAGTCTTCGATCTGATAAGTTACCTCGTTGTCGCTCAAAAGTGGTTTAAGAAGAGTGTCGATTATGCGTCTAATGTCGATTTTATAGTAAGACTTTACGTCTGGCCTGGAGACAAGAGCTTTAGTTGTAGTTTTGTCAGGGAATCCATCAAGTTCTACAAGGGATGCTTTCTTTCCGTTTTCTGTCAGCTCTGTCAGCAAATCGCGGGAAAATGAGCTTTTTCCTGAACCACCATGTCCATCAATAGCAACAAAGAACGGTTCTTTTGACTGGGCTAGCTCGGAAATCTTCGTGGCTATTTTTTTCGGTGTTTCAGAAAACATTTTTTATCTTATTTATTGACTTGTCCGAGTGGCTGGGATCATCGCTTCAATCTCAACATCAAGCGGTTTGCGACAAACATCTGCTTCCATGTACTCGGTTTCATCTTCGGGGATTCCAGCGGCTTCAACTTTTTCGTGAACAGTGTGAATATCTTCAGGATTTCTGACGTAAACCTTCACATTCTCTAACTCTTTGAGTGTTAGATTCCGGGGTTGCCACTCTGGGTAGTGTTTACTGAGGTTGGCGTCAGAAATAAGCGTTTCGATGTTTTCCAAGGTTTGCTGGAGCTGTTTGGCTAAATCTTTTGGTTCTTTGTCGCCCGCAAAGCGATTATCTTCGCCGGTAATACTGGCGGTTCCGGAAATCCAGACTTCTATTCCTTCCGGTGTGATGTGCAGACTGCCTCGGCGGGATGAAGGCGGTGTTCCGTACTTCTCCGAATAATCCAAGAACGAGATTTGGTTGGGATTCTCTAGCTGAATAACAGGATAAATCGTGCCTAAACAAGAGACTTTGAATATATCTTGCTCATGGCTGCCGACGCATGTTGAAGCACAGATAGCATTTAAGCTCGGATCATATTCCAGCCAAGCCTTCCGGCGACCACGATTAAAAAGTTTGTAGCGTTCTTGGTCGCCTTCGCCGTGCTCGTCAGCGCCCTTATTAATATCGGGAACAAAGTTCCAGAACCGGAGCGGATGCAAGTCCTTTCTCTTTAGTTGGCTGAACAAATCCTGATATGCGCGATAAGCGACATCTTCAAGCGAAGCATCGTCAAACGGCAGCTCTATATCGAATCGGACTGTTTTATTTACTTCTTTTGCCATTACTCTTAGGTTCTATCCTGCCAGTTGATTGCTTTCTTCACGGCTTCCGATTCCTCGGTGGTCAGTAGTCTTGTGAGTTTTTCAACATCTTCATTACCTGTTAAGCCAATACCTACTCCGCCGTCACGAGTGTAAAGAGTGAGGTGAGTGGGCTGAAGCGGAATATCGATTGAAAAAGTTTTACGCATTCCTTCAAAGAATTCTTCCAAACCGTTAGCGTCACACATTACCACAACCGTTTTCTTTTCATCCTCTTCTGCAAGGCGAAACTCCTCACGTAAGCCTTTGACGGTGACGCGTTTTGTTTCGATCAATCTTTTTGCCTCTTCAAGGATTTGCTCTTCAACTTCTGCTTCTGACTCGCCAGTCTGTTGTGCAATCAAGGGAGCGTACTTTTTTACGCAAAAAATGCTCATATGAAAGCGATCTTTTGGTAGTAGTGTTTCGCCATCTATCTCCAATGATGGAGCGACACTTCCTAACTCATGGAAAATAACGATCCAACCTTTGCCGTACTTATAACCTTCTGGGAATATTACTTCATTCATTGGGTTTTACTTAAAATTTCTTGAGCTGTTTCAGCTGGAGATTGCTCGCTGTTATCAATAAGCCGGTCGTAGTGAGCAAAAGACTGCTGTGCCTCAAAAACCATCTTTAGCTGCTCTGGAGTTAAGCGAATTCTTCCTTCGGCCTCCGCACGGATACGATTTCGTTCATTGATAGCTTCCCAGCTTGGTAAAAGCTGAATAATCTGCACTTCACCTTCGAGTTTGCTGTGGTACTGTTTGGCACTATCGTTATCAACAACGTCAAGAATGATTGGCGTACGTCCATCTTCCAGCATTGTTTTTGCGATGCTACAGATCAAATCGATAGTTAAGTCGTTTTGATGTTTTCCAGGTTCTCCGTCCCAAGGAGTGTGATGTGGCTTGGTAAACATGCTTCGGACCGCATCGAAATCGATAATAGCCGCTGTGTCTAGCAGTTTGGCCATTTCCTCCGCAACTGTGTTTTTACCGGCACCAGTTGGGCCAGAAATGATGTATATCATCCTTAAATTGTACTCCTGAACCTGGAATTGTCGAGCTAATCTAAGTCGAGCGACTTGATATTCAGCACTTTGAGAATCTTTTGGAGTTTCTCATAGGAGGGGTTAGCTTCACCCCGTTCGATCATGGCGTAGTAGTTGTCGGTGATATCGGCTTTCTTGGCCACCTCAGCTTGAATTAGGCCGAGCTGTTCGCGGGCAGTGCGGAGTTTCTGGCCTAAATCCTTGCGGATTTTCTTGCTTTTCGGGCTATTCATATTGTGATAGTAGCAGGAAGGGCTCATTTCATCTATACTCATCTGGTCTATAAATGCGCTCAATCGTATCAAACCAACCTAAAAGGTGTTCGAATGAAAGTGCATGAAGGCCACAATTCTGATTGTTACATAGATTTAATAAAAGTACCGGAAAACAATTGACAGTTCACTTGTTGCAGAGTATTCTTTGTTCAGATTGTTGCTGGTGCACAACTGAAGCGGCAAAAGGAGCTTTACAAATGGGCGTAACACATAAGTACGATAGTGACGTTGAATGGTTCGGCAGCTCTGATTCTGACGATACAGGTCTAGGCACGGGCTGTCTGTCTATTTATTTTGGCTGCGTGGTGGTTTTTATTTTGGTGATTATTGCCGGCAGCTTGACCTGAAAGTCCAGCCGAACGCCAAGAACAACGTCGGCGGTAATGAGCGGAGCGCACATTAGGCCAGGCTTAATTAATGGACCCCCCCTATCAGGGGTCTTTTTCAATACTTTCTATATTTGATGTAAGTACCCACTGGTTAAAAAGGCTGGCCAATGGTGAAATTTAAGGTAATAGCCAACTAAAAGTAGGGCCACCAGCACTAAGGCTAAAATAATCCAGCGCAGGAATTTCCAAATTAAAAAAATCAGGCCAACAGCGACGATCAGGCCACCAAGAGATTTCAAAACCAGCATACTTCTAGCCTAACAGCCCCGCTCTTAACAGCAACCCGCCTTACGGCGGGCTGCTTTGAGAAGAACCACGTGGGAGTTCTCTCTAATCCGTCGGTTGACGGATTAAACGAACCAAAATTACATTGTGCTACCCATACTGCTACTGGAGCTCGAGCTGTTTTTCATAAACATCGAGATCAGGCTCCAAAGCGCGGCCAAACCAACGAGTGCGAAAATAATCCGCGGCAAAGTCGCGGTCATATCGCCACCACCAAACCACTTAGAAACAAAGTCGTAGTTGAAGAAGCCAATCGTGCCCCAGTTCAAACCACCGACAAATAACAAAATCCAAACAATCCATTCCATTGCGCCCATTTTCATTCAAATCACCTCCTCCCCCGCCATTGATACTTTATTTGTACACCCGGCTTTGAGCGGCCGCAATAACGGTTGTCAAGAGCCAATCTTCTAAGATATCTCCGCACCTCGCCTCAGCCAAGATTCTGCGGTAAACTACTGGTATGCAGTCATATGACCATCAAGCGATCGAAAAAAAGTGGCGGCAGCGATGGAGTAAAGAAAAACTTTACGTAGTTGACCCGGCTAAAGCCGAGAAGCCATTCTATTGTTTGGATATGTTCCCCTACCCATCTGGTGATGGCTTACATGTCGGCCACTGGCGCGGTTACGTTCTTAGTGATTTTTATGCTCGCTACTATCGCCTCCAAGGCTACGACGTTCTTCATCCGATGGGCTTCGACGCCTTTGGCTTGCCAGCCGAGCGGGCCGCCATTAAACATAAATCTCAACCCAAGAAATTCACCGATCAAGCGATTAAAACTTTTTTGCGGCAGCTGAACGAAATCGGGGCGGCCTATGATTACACCAAAACTATTAACACCAGTTCGCCGGAATATTACCGCTGGACGCAATGGTTATTTTTGCAATTTTTGAAACATGACCTAGCCGAAAAACGGACCTCGCTGGTCAACTGGTGCCCCAACGACCAAACAGTGCTAGCCAACGAACAAGTAATCGACGGCCATTGCGAGCGGTGTGGCCACAAAGTGACTAAAAAAGAACTGGAACAGTGGTTTTTGAAAACGACCGCCTTTGCTGAAGAATTGGTGACCGGCTTAGATAAAGTTGACTGGCCGGAGCATTTAAAGACATTGCAGCGCAACTGGATTGGTAAAAGTGAGGGAGCTGAAGTTAAGTTTCGAGTAACAAGTAGCGAGAACCAAGCCATAACTGTCTTCACCACCCGACCCGATACAATTTTTGGTGTAACGGCTTTGGTCTTGGCACCAGAACATCCGCTGGCACAAACCCTTGTTACGAATGACAAACAAAAGGACTTTGAGGCCTACCAAAAACAAGTAGCCGCTAAAACTAATGTGGCGCGGGCCCAAGGCAAAGAATCGGCTAAAACCGCCTTTTTCACCGGCAGCTATGCAACCCACCCGTTAACAGACGAAAAAATCCCAATTTGGTTGGCCGATTACGTCTTAATGGAATACGGCACCGGCGCGGTGATGAGCGTGCCGGCCCACGACGAGCGGGACTTCTTGTTCGCTAAAACTCACGATTTACCAATAAAACAGGTAATTGCCCCACGCTTTACCCAGTCGACCGAACCAGGCATCCCCCGTCCTAGCGAGCCGACCAAAACCCAAGACGGTATTATTGTGTTTGTAAAACACTGGAAAGATGAGAAATATATCGGTTTGAAGTGGAAAGAAGTCGCTTGGGGTACCCTACTAACCGGCAGCGTCGATGAGGGAACCAATATCGATGACACGGTGATTAAGGAAATTCGCGAGGAAACCGGCTTTCTCCACCCGAAAATAGAGAAAAAACTCGGAGTGGTCGATGGGCTTTTCTACCATGTGCCAAAGAAAATTAACAAGCTGGTTCACGGCCACGTGTTTGTGGTGAAGCTTGAAGACGGGGAAAAAGAAACAATTTCCGACGATGAAGACTCTAAGCACGAGATTAAATGGCTGACTAAAGATGAGCTGGCCGGTTTTGTAACGCCAGAGACCCATAAGTTTTCGCTGAAACTACTAGAATATGGCTGGCAGCCCAATGACAGCGAAGGCTCGCTCATTAACTCTGGTGAGTTTACCGGTCTAGATAATAACGAAGCGGCTCAAAAGATTGTTTCGGCGCTAGAAAAAAAGAGTTTGGGCCAAAAAACTACTACCTACCGGTTGCGCGATTGGCTCGTCAGCCGTCAACGCTACTGGGGGGCGCCGATTCCAGTGGTTTATGACCCAGACGGCAAGGCTCACCCGATCAAAGACGAGCATTTACCGTTAGAACTACCAACCGATGTCGACTTTCTACCCGGCGGTGTTTCGCCGCTCGCCCGTTCCGTTGAATACAAAAAGCGGGCCGAAAAACTCTACGGCTCAGGCTGGCATTTTGAGACCGACACGCTCGATACTTTTGTGGACTCCTCCTGGTATTTTTTGCGCTATCTTTCCCCTACCGATCCCAAAGAGGCCTTCACTAAAGAGTTGGTTAAAAAATGGCTGCCGGTGGACTTATACATCGGTCATAACGTGCCGCACTTGCTTTACGCTCGCTTGGTGACGAAATTCTTGGCCAAATACGGTTACATTGATAGCTCGATCGACGAGCCGTTCCAGTGCTTGTTCGATATCGGGATGATTACGCTTCACGGCGCCAAAATGAGTAAGAGCAAAGGCAATGTGATTTCGCCGGACGAGTTGGTTGAGCACTACGGCACCGACGCCTTGCGCGGCTACGAGCTGTTTATCGGCCCGATGGATATTGAAGCGGAGTGGAACCCGCGCGGTATCAACGGTATTCACCGGTTTTTGATCAGCGTTAATAATTTAGCCGATAAATTGACCGACGAAATTCAACCGGCTGACGAAGCCGCCTTTAGTCGTTATTTGCTAGAGATCGAGCCGATGATTAAAGATTTTCGGCTCAATACTGTTGTTTCTGCGGCCATGAAATTAGTTAACATCTGGCAAAAACAGCTAAAAGTCTCTAAAAAAACCTTTGAAAAATTTGTGATTACCCTCTCCCCCGTCTTTCCGTTTATTGCCGAGGAGCTGTACGCCCAGCTCGGCCATAAAAATTCCATTTTCGCCGCTGCGTGGCCAACTGCGGGAAAAATCAGCGCCAAAGAAGAGATTTCAGTCTTACTTAACCAAAAATTTGTTGATCGTTTTAACCCAGTTGGGAGTAGCCAGGCTGAAATTGAAAAAGAAGCTATGGATCGGCCGGTGTTAAAGACAAAGCTGAACGGGAAAAAGGTCGCCAAGGTCATTTTCCGCCCTAATCAACTCATTAACTTTGTTACTGGTCAGTAGGACCAAATTTTGGTACAATTAGAGCACAATGGCAGAGCCAAAAAAGAAGTTATCTAAAACCCGAACCCACCGGCGCCGCGCCCAATACAAAATTGAGGGCGTTGTTCCAGTAATGTGTAAGAACTGTGGCAAACCGAGCCGATCCCACACCATTTGCCCACACTGCGGCTTTTACGACGGCGTTCAGGTAATTGGCAGCACGCCAACTAAACGAATTGTCTTAGACGAAACCGCAACCGACGCCAAATAATGTCTGTTAATAGACACTTGAGCCGGACGATTGCGATGCAGTCGCTCTACGAATGGGATTTTCACCCGGATAAAGATATCCTACCAATCGCTGACCGAGTCATGGAACCAGTTAAAAAAGATGTTGACGTGGAGTACGTCCACCGGGTTGTTAAGGGGGCCGTTGAAAACCATGATGAAATCGACGGCTTAGTGACCAAAGCCGCCCCGGAGTGGCCACTTGACCAAATTTCGGTCATCGATAAAAGTATTTTGCGCCTCAGCGGCTTTGAGCTCTTGAAAGACCAAGACATCCCGCCAAAAGTGGCGATTAACGAAGCAGTTGAGATCGCGAAGACCTTCGGCGGAGAAAATTCCTCTAAGTTTATTAACGGCGTGTTAGGCACTCTGTATCGTAATTCCGACCGGTATGTGGCCGAAGCGCCCCGCCCGCCTACGCCTGAAGGCGAAGCCGATGGCGGGCAGGCCAAGGCCGAAGTTCCCGCCGAAGAGCCGAATCCGCCAACTGGCGGAGAGCCGGTTGAAGAACCCAAAGCCGAGTAATTCAGAATGAGTCTTCCGTTCTCATTCTCCAGCCAAGGGCTGTCGAAATGACGCTCGAACAGTTTCAAACCGAAATCGGGGTGAAATTTACCAACGTGGAGCTGTTGAAACAAGCCTTCACCCATCGCTCGTATATTAACGAAGCGGCCAATAAGCAGTTGCAACACAACGAACGGTTGGAGTTTTTGGGCGATGCCGTCTTGGAGCTCGTGGTTACTGACTACCTGTACCACAACTTTACCAACCCAGAAGGCGAACTGACGAACTGGCGTAGCTCAATCGTCCGTGGTGAAATTTTGTCGCAGGTAGCTCTGCAGCTCTCGATGGGTGATATGTTGATGCTGTCTAAGGGTGAAGAAAAATCGGGCGGCCGAAACCGCAATCTTATTCTGGCCAATACTTTCGAAGCCGTCATCGGGGCGATGTATTTAGACCAAGGCTACGAGACGGCCAATAAATTCATCCACACCTACTTAATTACGTTATTGCCGGACATTATCGCCAACAAAACTTATATTGATCCGAAATCACACCTCCAAGAGTTGTCGCAAGATCGCCTCAACGCCACACCCGAGTACCGGGTACTAAAGGAAGTTGGCCCCGACCACGACAAAGTCTTCACGATCGGGGTATACGCCAAAAATAATAAAATTGCCGAGGGCACTGGCCCCAGCAAACAAAAAGCCGAGCAAAACGCCGCCGCCGCCGCACTGGCCGAGTGGACGAAGTAACGCTTAAGGTAAGAAAAGATCCCGCTCTCGCGGGACTTAATGTTTAGCTCGATAGTTACTCAACAGGATCGCGCAGGTCGACTTCTGGGTCGTATTCGATTTCAATCTCCTCTGCGCGTAGTTTGTAGGTTCCGGTAATCGGCATCGCTCCCAGGTGGTTCGACTTCGAACCCTCCCAGAGCGTGTCGTTGTCAACGAATCCAGTAAACGAGAAGGTTTCTTTGTCATTGTCGCGGAAGTGCGAGCGAACCGAATCGATTTGGATACCTATAACAACATTCTTCTCGGGATGATCGAAATAGATCGATGCTAAACCCGAAGGTATATAGCCCATTCTCTTGCCGATTTCGGGAAGTAGGTCCGGGACATTGTCTGGAAGTTTCAAACTCATCTTTTTAAGGGCCATTTTTCACTCCTAGTGCAAAAGCTAGCGATACTATATCACTTATATCCCGGAATGTCAATTGTTATCCAGTTACTTTTACTAAAAAAGACCCTTGCGGGTCTCTTTTAGTTTCAGAAAGCTAAAAAGCTTATTTCTGTTTGAATTCGTCACGGGCGGATTTCACTAGGTCGTTCATGTGACCTTGAGCGCCGAGGCCAAAGGCCAGGCCAAAGCCAAGAGCGATCGTGGAAACCAAACCGATGAAGATGATCACGGTGAACTCAGTCGGCACGCCCAAAGCGAACAACGAAGTGGTCGCGATGGAGACGTAGAAAGCCCAGCGGATCAAATTCTCAACGAGCTTGGAGAGCGTCAGACCGTACGAGTCGGTAGCAGCGCGGCCCAAAGCAGCAAAGAGATTCGCCACTAAGTAACCGAAGATAACCAACAGGCCGACACCGAGAACACGTGGAATGAAGGCGAAAATACCTTCAAAGAAGTTCTGGACGCCAGTTACCTGCAGGATGTTAGCGGCCGGAATGAAGAAAGCTAAAATCACAACCCACTTCACAAACGAGCCGGTAATTTCGGCGATGTCAGTGTTCAGCTTCGCTTTTTTCAGCACGTCGCTGAATTTGCTCTGGTCGCTAAGCGATTGCAAGCGAACTGCTTGCAGAATCTTGGTAACGACGTATCCCAAAATCACACCGACAATAGCACCAACCAACACGATCAGTAACGCGCCGACCAAATTCGGCGTAAAGGTGACGATCCGATCCCAAACCATCTTGATAATATCGCGGGTTTGCGTTCCCCAATCATTAATTGCCATACAGGTCTCCTTTCTTAATTTTTACTTACTACTTGGATTATCTTCCAATTTCTTGCCTTCGTTATAGCTCCTGGTACAGGGGGCTGTCAAGCCCCATTTTTCACTGACGCCGCATATGCCACTTTTGACAGCTTGTTCAGTAGGATTTAATAGTGACATTTTGATCGGCCCAGACAAAGAGTTTGTTAATCTCTTTGGCCGAAGCGGTCTCACCGTTACCCGGTACACCCAAGACAACAGCAATTAAAAGGTGGTCGTGAAATTTTTCAGCCGCGACCAAACAATAGCCAGCAGCCGGGGTGAAGCCGGTTTTAATGCCGATGACGTTTTTATTAAAGTACGGCCCAATTTGTAAAAGCTGGTCGGTGTTTTTGAGCGGATAAGCAATGCTGCCATCGGCTGATGTGACGCTGGCCGAAGGCGTGGTGACGATCGCTGCCAAAATTGGGTCGTTCATCACCAGCCGGCCAATTTGAGCCAAGTCAAAGGCCGTGGATTTACCATCGTCGCTTAGTCCGGCCGGGTCTAAATAGTGGGTATTTTGTAAATGATGAGTAGCGGCGTAAGTGTTCATCGCATCAACAAACTTTTGGTAATTACCGTCCTCGCCAGAATAGACTTCGGCCAACGTGTAGGCGGCGTCGTTACCAGAAGGAATTAACAAAATTTGGAGCAAGCTTTTGACGCTAATTTGTTCGCCAGCTTTCAACCCGATCGTTGAGCCGTTGATAGCAGCGGCTTTCGGCGGGACGGTCAGAATTTTGTCAGCCGGGAAAAGTTGGTTAGCGACGAGCGCGGTGACCATTTTGGTGGTAGACCCGATCGAAACCGGCACATCTGGATCATTTTCAAGCAAAACGTTGCCGTTAGCGCCGTCAACTAAAATGTAAGCCTTGGCGTCGACGAACTCTTTAGTTGGGCTTGGCTTTAAAGCTAGGTAGTTTTTAGGTAAAGATCCGAAGTCTGGCGTTGCTGTTTGGTTGGCTGCCTTGGTCGGGGTTGAGCTGGCGCCAGAACGAACTGCCAGCCAAATTCCGCCAATGGTAATAATTCCGACTGCTAATAATAACAACCAGCGTTTAGTGCCCGTCGGGCGCATCAGCCGAGTTTAATGCCGAGTTCTTTCAACTGCGCCGGATCAACGTCGCCCGGCGCCTCCATCATCAAGTCTTTGCCGTCGCCGCTCTTGGCAAAGGCGATAACGTCGCGGATGGTCGCTTCTATGAGCAAAGTCGCGTAGAGTCGAGGCAGCCCCATCGCAAATCCGCCGTGAGGCGGAACGCCGTAGTCGAAAGCCTCGAGAAGATGACCAAATTTAGCTTGTATCTCATCTTTGCTATGCCCCAGAAACTTGAAAACTCGCTCTAAAATCTCTGACTGATGAATTCGGATGCTGCCACCAACTACTTCTGAGCCGTTGAGGATCAGGTCGTATTGCATGGCCGTGGCATTTTCTGGGTCTTCTTCGAACTTGTCGGCCCATTCGGCCTTTGGTGCGGTGAACGGATGGTGAACGGCGCCCCAGCGTTTGTCGCCTTTTTTATATTCAAACAGTGGGAAATCCACCACAAAAGCCAACGACAATTCATCGTCGTTAGTCTTGTCTTGGCGCAAGTCGATGTGGTCGTCTCCGTATTTCTCCATCACTTCTTTGTAGCTAAAGCGTGGGATAGTGTTGCCATGCGTTAAGGTTTTTTCCGGGAAGTGTTTTTTGATGAGCTCCAAAATCATTGTTTCGATTAGGCCGAGGATTTCTTCTTCGGTCGTGAAGCTTAGCTCAACATCGAGCTGGGTAAACTCCGGTTGGCGATCGCCGCGGGCGTCTTCGTCGCGGAAACAACGGACGATCTGGAAATATTTCTCAACGCCACCAACCATCAACAGCTGCTTGTATTGCTGCGGGGATTGCGGCAGAGCGTAAAATTTGCCGGGCGCGATCCGGCTCGGCACTAAATAGTCACGGGCGCCTTCTGGTGTGGACTTGGAGATATACGGCGTCTCGATTTCGGTAAAATCGTGTTCGGTAAAGTAATTGCGAATAAACTGGTTCATTTGGTGGCGCGCCCGGATGTTCTCGGCCATTTTTTTGCTGCGAAGGTCCAAATAACGGTATTTGAGACGTGTTTCTTCGCCCACTTCGCGGTCGTTGAGCGGTAACGGCAAGGTTTTGGCGATTGACTCAGCTTGAAGCTTTTCGACTTGGATCTCGACGTGTCCGGAGACAATATTGACGTTGATAAGCGACTGCGGTCGGGCGCTGACGGTGCCTTCAATGGTGATGACCGATTCTGGCGTTAGCTCCCGGGCTTTATTGAGCATTTCGCCGGTAAAAACTAGTTGGGTTAAACCTTTTCGGTCGCGCAGATCGATAAACAACACCTTGGCGTGATCGCGGATGGTTTGGGCCCAGCCCTGCATTTTGACTTTTTGACCGACCAGTTCGTTTACTTGATTGCTGAGAGTTCGTTGCATCGTTTAATTCTACCGTTTATTGAACCTTGAAGAAATGCTTTTGGATTTGGCTATCAATGTCACGGATGTCAGCTTCACTAAAACTGCCGTTCATTTTTTGGAAAATTAGCCGGTACGTTTGGTTGTCTCGGTATTGATCAACTAATTCAGCCAGTAATAAACTGCCGGCGGTTTGCTTGAAAGCATCAACGGCATTTTGTTGCGTTTTTGCGATAGTAATATCACGCACGAGCGGCGGGAATTTGCTAATCGGCTGGAATTTTGGCAGCTTTTTTTTGAAGCTGGCTGGAGTAATTGCCTTGGCCGGTTTGACGTCTTTCAAAGGTAGTTGCGTCCACATAATTCGCCCTTGTTTGGCGTCGAATTTTTGGCATTTAGCTGGATCAACGGTTTCAAAAGTGAGGGCCGCGCCAACGGCTTTTTCAATTTGTTGTTGCAGCTCGCCCGAGTTTTTATAGCCAGCGATTACCATACCAACAACGCTCCCCTCTTCCGGCATAAAGACGCTACCGATTTCGAAAAACGCCGCCCGTTTTAAAAACGGGTTTCGGCCGAGGGTTTTTAACAAGCCATCGAGCAAGCTTTCGCGCAAGAACGGCTCGTCTTCGGTGAACGGATTCTTTAATTTAACGTGGCCGTGGCTACTAAACGACGACGTGGCGGTTTCGGTTAGCCCAGCCGCCGACAGCGCTATCTTAACGGTTTGAAGGTGGTTAAATTCGGTTGATTCTGGAGCTTTTTCTTTGGAAAGTGGCTTGATAGCTAGTTTGTCGAAGCCGATCAGGCGAACGATTTCTTCGGCCACATCGGCTTTCGTATTAACGTCGCGAAAATCGGGCGGCGTGACGGTCGAATCGTTCACAATAAAGCCAAGTCGGGTTAACTCCTGCATCTGCTCAAAACCGATCGCTGAGCCAAGTAACCTGTTAACATCAGCGGCGGTCACCGGAATTTCTGGAGCGCGGCCAAAGCTAATTAAATTTTCAACGGTTTTGAGGTTATAAACGCCGGCTAGGTCAAAAGCTAAGTATTTCAGATCCTGGCAATCTTTGCGGTTAGAGGTTAAAGTAACGTCTATCTTGTCGCCGTCGACAACCTCGGCTTCAAAGCCGATCGTTGAAAGCCTATCGCTCAACTCCCCCGTCGACCAACTGAGGTCTGGAATATATTTTTTAAAGTCTTGGAGAGTGTAGCGCATTAAAATTGCCCCAAATAACGGTAATCACCGCTTAAGTTGTGCCGAACGTCATCAACGCCGCTCGCCACGTTAAGAATGCGCTCTAAGCCCATACCGAAGGCAAAGCCTTGGTACTTTTCCGGGTCAAGGCCGTAATATTTGATGACGTTTGGGTTAACCAGGCCGGCGCCCAACATTTCTAGCCACTCTCCCCCGCTCCAGCGGATGTCCAGTTCGATTGACGGCTCAGTGAACGGAAAATAGCTTGAGCGAATCCGGAATTCCAGATCCGGACCGATTAAGTGCTTCATTAAGCCCTGAAGCATGGCGATTAAATTACCGAGGTTAGTGGTTTCGTCGATCACTAAGGCGTCAATTTGATGAAAAATCATATTGTGGGTGGCGTCGGTAGCTTCGTTGCGAAAACAGCGGCCGGGGAAAAGTAATCGGACCGGCGACTTCCGAGTCTGCATTGCCTTAAGGTATTGGCTCGTCATGTGAGCCCGGAGCGTTCGACCGTCGTTTAAGTAGAATGTATCGAATTCAGCCCGAGCGGGATGGTCGGCAGGAATATTCAGGCTGTCAAAGTTTTCTTCGGTGGTCACGATCTCGGGACCAAGCAGCGTTTCAAAGCCGTACGGCTCGAAATAGTCAGTAATTTTTTGGGTGACGATCGTCAGTGGGTGTAAGTGACCGGTCATGCCTTTTCCTTCTTTAACTTCAGCCGACCGCGCCAGAGCATGTCGAGGACGACGACGATTACAAATAAAACGATGCCGGTGGCGACGTTCCAGAGTTTGTAACTGCGCAGTAGCAAGGCGAGGGTAAGAAAAGCTGAGAGTAAGACGGCGATCCGGCCGCTAGCGAGCGTACTTTGCCACGGCGGGGTGGCGTGAAACCGGAAAAAGTTGATCGCTAGTTGAATGAAGAAAAAGGCACCAAACAAACTAACGAATAACGAGAGGAAAAAGTAGCTGATAAGCTGGTGATCAGTTGGGGCGGAGTTAAAGATTAACGTCACGGTCGTTCCAACCGAAAATAAGGTGACAGCAAAAAGGCCGAAAAGAATAGCTTTAGTTTTCATCTTCTTTGACTGCTTCAAACAGGTGGTCGAGCTTGCCCAAGTATTGGTCGTCAATTAAGAATTGTAATCGCGGCGTATAACGGCCGGCGATCTTGGTTTTCAGCTGTTGTTGGATTTCTGGCCGTTTTTCCTCAACTTTTTTCAGAATTGCTTCGTTTGTGGAGAGCCAAACCCGGCCGTGTTGAAATGATGGGTCCAATAAAACGTCGGTCACTGTTAGCGGCAACTCGCCCGGCAAAACCTTGAGCATAATTTCGCCGATGGCCTTCTTGTAAGCTTGGTTGTTTTGCTCGAGTTTCGATTTAACCATCTCCCCCATTCTCCTTGGAAAGGGGGAAGATTTCAAGGAATTAATTGTCCGCGATGGGTCGGTTAGCTTTATTACGACGAGTGTAACCAATTAGTAAGACAATAATATTGGCAGCAGTAATAGTAATAAGGTATGTGGCAGTTAACAGATTAAACTGTTTAAGTGCGAACAAGGCAAAGATATTTGCAATTGAAAATATGCCCCAAGTCCATAAAGTTTCACTCCAAGGTTCTTCAAAAGTTTTACGCCATGTTGGAATATAGCCTGCACCATCAATTGCCGAAACCATAAGAACAGCAATTAGCGGTAGATGCAAAAACCAATACATAACAACGGCTATTAAAGCGGCCGTTAATACTATAGTGTCGTTTCGCGTGATATTCTTTGTGCCGTAGCGAAAACAGAGTAAAAATATCAAAAAAACAAAAAAAGTCCCGACTGAAAGAGCAATTGCACCAAAGCCACCACCACCTTTTAGTAAACCTAGTGTAGCTGTGCCTTGCGTCAAGCACCAAATCAGCCACGTATAAATATGTGGCGTTGTTTTCTTATGAAAAATATCCCAAAAATATGGCCCGAAACCCGCAAGTCCTAAAAGAGTAGAAATAATCGCAAAAACTAATTTTGGCTCCATTTAAAACGCCAAAAGCTCTTTCCACTTTTTATACAGAAGCCGGGTGGCGTGGAGGTCGCGAGCATTATATTCGGCGATTTGTTGAATTTTGCCGGCCCGAAAATACTCGGTAATTTGGGAGCCGTCAATTTCGCCGTCTTTCGGGGTTTCGATGCCGAAGGCCCGGCAGGCCAGGTGCAGGCCGCCGATGTGGGTGATAGCGCCGTAAAACTTGAGTTGGTCGTAAAGGTCGATATGAATGGCTTGTGGGCTCTGCTGGTACAGGTACCGGCCGCGCATCAAATCTTTTTTCGGCCGGATGCCGTGAATAGCGCTGCGCAGCATAATAAACGGGATATCAAAATTTCGGCCGCTGAAACTCACAAATTCGGTATAGCGGTCGGTGAGCTCCCAAAATTTCAGCAGCATCTCTTTTTCGGAGTAAGCAGTAAGTTTAACGCCGTCGATTTCTTTGTCTGGCACTTTCTTGCCGTTGTCTTGAAAATAAACAGCGCCTTTATCAGTATCGCTATCCAAAACGCCCAAGGCCACAATCTCACCGGTAAACGGCGAGAAACCGAGATCGTTTTGGGCGCTTTCCATCGCCGTCTCTTCTTCGATCTCGGGATGCCAGCGAGTGATCCGTTCGACGAGGAGTTTTTTGGTGTGTTCGTCAATCTTGGTCCAGTCTTCACCAGCCGATTCGATGTCAAATATCAGGGCAGCCATTACTCTGATAGTAGTTTAATTCCCCGTAAGAAAAAAGACCGTTCGTTTTACCGTTTCGCCCTTCGACAGGCTCAGGGTTAAGCTTAACGCTTGGCCCACTGCGGAGCTTTACGAGCGCCTTTGAGACCAGGTTTTTTCCGTTCTTTGATGCGGGCGTCGCGCGTTAGAAAACCGGCTTTGCGAAGCGTCGAGCGGAAATCCGGGTTGAGCTCGACTAAGGCTCGGGCAACACCGAGGACGATGGCGTCGATTTGGCCGATGTAGCCACCGCCGCGAGTAACGGCCGAGATATCAAGCTGACCGGTGCGGCCAACTAACTCGAACATTACGCCGACTTTAGCCGGCAGCTCAGCTTCTTTGTGGTTAACACTAAATTTGCCGTTGCCACTGGTGAGACGAATCTGGGCGACAGCGGTTTTACGGCGACCAACGCCGGCAAAAAAGTTGTTTTTAGTAGAGGTAGCCATTACTTCAATCCTCCGGATTGAAAGCTAATATCTAATAACCAATAATTAAGTGGCAAATATTGAATATTATTAATTTGATTATTATTTGAATATTGACTATTAGATATTGAAAATTTCATTGTTAGTCGCCTTTCTTGACCGTTAAACGCTTCAACCAGAGGGCGCGGAGGCGGTTATCTGGCAACATATTGCGGACCGCTAGTTCGATAATTCGCTCTGGGTGAGTGGCTTGCATCTCGGCGTAGCTAATTTCGCGCAAGCCGCCCGGGTAAGTGGAGTGGCGGTAATACATCTTTTGGCTGGCTTTTTTACCAGTTACCACGATTTTGGCGGCGTTGGTAATAACAACGGCGTCACCGTGGTCTTGGTTAAAAGTAAAGCCGACTTTATTTTTACCGCGCAGCAGAACAGCCACCTCGGTAGCTAAGCGGCCTAAGGTTTTGCCGGCAGCGTCAATGGTGTGAACAGTTCGGGTTGTCATTATTAAGCCTTCGCCTTTTTAGAACGAATCTTAACCTCGGCTTTGGCGGCGGCTTTTGGTTCGTCTGTGGTTTTGGCGGCTTTAGCGGTTTTAACTTCCAGCGATTTAACTAAAGCAATCATCGTTTGCGGCGAGTTGTCGCCGCGGCGAGGCATCACCCGGTATTCGCGGGCAAAAGTGGTTTCGCCGTCTTTAAAACGGGGCAAGATCTCTTCAAAGACTTTCTTGACGGCATTTTTGTCTAAGAGTGTTTCGTGAGCCAGGCGGCTGGCGTTTAAATCACCAGCTTTAACGCGATTGAAGAACCGGTTCACAAACGGCAGCAGCTGTTTGCCTTTAGCGCGGGTGGTAGTGATCGCTTCAAACAGAATTAGGGAGGTTAACTGATTCCGAAGAATCGTCGAGCGGAAATCTGCCTGTGAGCGAAGCACCCGTTGCATTGTTACTTCGCTTTCTTCGGCGAGGCTTTTTTGACAGCTTTTTTAACTGGTTCGGCGGCGTCAATTTCTACAGAGCCCATCACGTCGGCTGGTTCTTCATCGGATTCTACCGAAGCTTCTGGCGTGGCAACGTTCATCGTACCGCCAGCGATGACTGAGAAATGGTCAACCAGAATAGCGGCGGCTTGTTCCAGCGCTTCTTGCGGCTTGATCGAGCCGTCGGTTTCCAGTTCCAAGATCAGCTTGTCGAAGTTGGTCATTTTGCCAACCCGGGTGTTCTCAGTTTCAAAATTGACTTTGGTAATCGGCGAGTAAGCGGCGTCCAAGGCGATTACGCCGATCGGCAGCTTCTCTTCTTTGCGCTGTTCGGTGGAGACGTAGCCGCGGCCACGTTCAACAGTGGCTTCGAGTAGCATTTTGGCGCCGTCGTTTAAGTCGGCGATGACAAGGTCTTTATTAATAACTTCCACGCCGGTTGGGCATTTGAAATCCCCTGCGGTCACTTGCTTGGAGCCTTTAGCGTCAAGAATAATTACCTGCGATTCGTCGCCGTCATAGTTGAGGCGAACTTTTTTGAGGTTAAGGATAATATCAACCACATCTTGGCGAACGCCTTTGATGGTGGAGAATTCGTGGCTAACGCCGTCGATGCGGATCGAAGTGATAGCGGCGCCTTCCAGTGACGAGAGCAAAACTCGGCGAATGGCGTTACCGACGGTTAAACCAAAACCCGGGCTGAGCGGCTCGATCGTAAAAACGGCCGCGTTGCTTTTCTTGTCGGCTTGTTCTTTAACTTGTAAGAGTGAAATTTCTGGTAACTTGTAAGACATATATCCTCCGTTTACTTATGGACTATTATTATACCTTTATCTTGAGTAGAACTCAATAATTTTTTGGGTGTCGAATTCGATTGGCAGATCGGCCTCTTCGGGCAGCCGTTCAACCTTAAATGTCGCCTTTTTGGCGTCAACTTTCAGCCAATCGGCTGGTTTCAGCTCGGCTTCGTGGGTGATGGTGGTTCGTTTGTGGGCTTCAATCTCGTCGCCAACTTTCACTAAAATTGATGGAATATCTACTCGTTTGCCGTTAACGCGGAAATGGCGGTGGCTCACCAGTTGGCGGGCTTGCGAACGAGTTTTGGCCAGGCCAGCCCGGAAAATCGCGTTATCAAGGCGGCGTTCCAAGAGTTGCAGCAAAACGGTACCGGTTTGACCGCGGAATTTAGCGGCTTGGTTAAAGTAACCGCGGAATTGTTTCTCGCGCAACTCATAAGCATTGCGAGTTTTCTGTTTTTCACCGAGCTGAATGGCGTATTCAGTTTGTTTTTTCTGGCGGCGTTGCGGGGCCCGTTGCTGGGCGCCGGCTCCGCCGGTTTGGCCTGGTTGGTTGGTTGGTCGCTCTAAAGCCATGGTTATACTCGCCGCGCTTTCTTGGGGCGGGCGCCGTTATGCGGGAGCGGGGTGACGTCTTGCACCTTGGTTAACCGCAAACCGGAACCGCTCAGCGCTCGCAAAGCTGCGTCGCGACCAGAGCCAGCGCCGGACACAAAAACGGCCGCGGTTTCTGGTTTGAACGGCGCCAGTTTTTCTAGTAATTCTTTCATCGCTAACGTAGCGGCGTACGGTGTCCCCTTTTTGGCGCCTTTGAAGCCGACGTGGCCAGCCGAAGTCCAGGCCAGAACGTTACCGGTTTTCAAAGCCGAGGCGCTGATAATGGTGTTATTAAACGAAGCGTAGATACTCAGCCGAATCTCGGCGGTTGGTTCGATAATTTTCTTTTTAGTAGTTTTAGTTGAAGTTTTAGCCATTTTCTTTAGGTTTTCGCATCAGATTTCTTGCGGCCGGAACCCATCGTTACCCGTTTACCACGCTTGGTTCGAGCATTGGTTTTGGTCCGCTGGCCGTGAACCGGCAGGTTGCGGATGTGGCGCAAACCGCGGTACGAGCTAATTTCTTTTAAGCGGCGAATGTTTTGGTTCACTTGCTGGCGCAAATCGCCTTCCACTGTCATCTCTTTTTCAATAATGTTGCGCAAAGTATCAATTTGGTCTTGGCTCAACTCAGTAAATTTCGGGTTGCCGCTAATTTTCGCCTTTTTCAGGACTTCTTTAACGTTGGTTGGGCCTACGCCGTAAACGTAGCTCAGGCCGATCTCTACCCGTTTTTTATCCTGAATATTAATTCCGGCGATTCGTGGCATTAATTAACCTTGGCGCTGGTTGTGTTTAGCAATTTCACAGATCACTCGAACGACCCCCTTGCGGCGGACGACTCGGCATTTTTGGCAAATTGGTTTAACACCAGCTCTGACTTTCATTTTTATTTAATTAGGTTAAGCGTTTAACGATCCGGCCCTTGGTTAAATCGTACGGGCTCAACTCGATGGTCACGCGGTCGCCCGGCAAAACTCGGATCCGATGCTTGCGCATCCGCCCAGAAATAATCCCAGTGGCGCCTTGGCCGTTATCGAGTTGGATGCGGAACGTCGTGTTGGGCAGGGATTCTTCAATCACCCCGTCGAGCTCAATCACGCCTTCTTTTTCCGACATCTAAGAACAATTGTACCTAATATTTTGAACCTAGGCAAGGGTTGGGGTTAGGAAACGTGGCTAACTATTTACCAAGGCGCAAAGTATCTAGCTGATTTTTTACTGTCGTTATTTGCAAAGAGGTATCATTCTTGTCCTGAAGCTGTTGCAGCTGAATTGAAGTTACTTCTTTTTGTAAATCAAATAATTTCTCAAAGGTAGTTCTGTCCTTCCATAGGTCAACCATAATACCGAACATTGTTAAGAAGCCGATAAAAAGAAGGCCGATTACGATTTGCTGAATCCATGTAAGGTCCTTTGCGTTACTATAAGTGGTTGCCCACATAGAATTGGGGTTGGTACTACTTGAATCATTTACAACTGGTCCACCACTTATTTCATTGGTTGTGACGGGGATGTCTTGTAATGTGGTGGGTTCAGGCATTGATTTTAATCACTGAGAAGAACCTGCTTCCTAACTTCTCGTCATTTAAAGTTACTGATATTTCGTAAGTTCCTTCGCTTGGCAGAGGAAAATTAACAAAACTTAATATTGCCCTGTTCTTATCTTTCCCGGGTTCTAAGGTAAATTTATTAGTAAACTTGCCGATTTCACTATTTTGGGGGTCAAGCAGTTTTACCACTAAAACATGGCTGGACGAAGGGAGGCCTGAAAGTCCTAATGCTATTGAAAATTTTGGATGAATTGCAGGAAATGCTACAACGTTAATATTGTCAAAAATACTAATTAAGTTTAGGTTCTTAGTCCCCTCTGTTAAAAAAGCCGCCTCGCAAAGATGTAAATAGTCCAACTGAGACATTAAGTTGTTTTAAAACCTATTCTTTTCTCGTCAAGGGCGGTTGCCTCTTCCACAGAACCAAAGTTTTTTTCATACAGTTCTAGGTTTATCTGCATCGCATTTACGATCCGCTTATAATGGGACGGATTTGTTATTACCCTAGCAACAAATTGCCCGGCGGGCGGCAAAATATTCAGAAAATCCAAAACAAACTCTTCCTTGGTGTGTGAGACCTGCATATTATTGCAGTAAACCCCTTTTAGAACTTCGTCGCTCGCCTTTACTTGAATTTGTTGCTCCATTTATCTCCTTTGATTGGAATATACACCTAGTTCACCAAACGGGAAACTAATTAGCTGTCCGGTCTTTAGTTAGGATGAGTGGTTCGTTGTCTGTAACGAGAATAGTATGCTCAAATTGCGCCGTGGCTAAACCGTTTTGGGCAATGATCGTCCAGCCGTCGGAAAGAACGGCGATTTTGGTGGCTTTGAGGCATGTAATCGGCTCGATCGCCAAAACCATCCCTTCTTTTAAGATCGGCCCGGTGCCGGGACGGCCAAAATTAGGAATGGTTGGCTCTTCTTGGAGCGTCCGGCCAACGCCGTGGCCGGAAAGATCACGAATAACGGCGCAGCCGCCGGCTTTAACGGTTTGTTCGACGATGGCGCCGATATCGCCGACGTGGTTACCGGCGCGGCAAACCTTGATAGCAGCTTCTAAGGCCGCTTCGGTGACCGTTAGTAAACGTTTAGCGTCATTGGAAATTTGGCCGACGCCGTGGGTGCGAGCGGTATCCACCATCCAGCCGTCGCTCATAACGCCAAGGTCAACTTTTAAGACGTCGCCTTCTGCCAACTCAAAATCGTGCGGCAGGCCGTGAACAATCTCTTCGTTAACCGATAAGCAGCAGGTGGCGGGAAATTTATTGGTTGGGAAGGCCGGCTTCATCCCGGCTTCGTTAATTCGTTTATTAGCCAGGGCTTCAATTTCCAGCAGATTCAGCCCGGGTTTGATCATCGCAGCGACTTCTTGATGAATCTGGGCGGCGACTTGGCCGGCCGCTTGTAAGGCCACTAATTTATTATCAGCCATTGGTTAGATTAAGAGCTTGGAAGAGTTTGTTGGTGACGGCATCGACGCCCGGTTCGCCGTCGATTTCCAAGAGTTGGTAGTGCTCTTTTAAATAGCTGATGACCGGCACGGTTTCGCGTTGATAGGTGGCTAGGCGTTTGGTGATGATGGCGTCGGTGTCGTCTTGGCGGTGTTCGGTTTGGGCGCGGAGCTGGAGGCGAGCCCGGCTGGTTTCGTCGGAAATCTGAATTAACACGCCGATGACTTTCATATCGTGCAACTTAGCAAATTTTTCCAGCACCCAGGTTTGCTCTTCCACCCGTGGGAAACCGTCCATAACGATGCCGCGGCTGATGTCGTGAATGTTTACAAATTCGGCGATGATTTGTTCAAAGTACTGGCTATCCACTAAGCCACCGCTACTCATTTGCGCCTTGATGTGCTGGCCGATTTCGGTTGGTTCGGTAGCGAGGCGCCGCAGTTCAGCCCCGGTATCGAAAAACGGCAAGTTTAGTTTGGCGGCCAAGCGCTCGCCTTGCGTCGACTTACCCGATCCTTGTGGCCCGAACACTAGAAAGACAGTTGATGGCATAGTTAGCTTTGGTTTTCGATATACAAAATCGCCCAAAAACCTTTGGCGCCTTTGACTTTTGGCTGGAAAAGGCCAACGACAGCGATGCGGTTGCCGTCGCGCTTCACTTCCACCGCCGCGGTGCCTTTGCTCAAATCTTGGTCGGCTAGTGTGTAGCTATCTTGGTTGGTGACGCCAAAGTACGGCACCGTCGATTTAGTGGCGACTTTGACGGGGTCGAAATAGTCACTACTAGATTGGTTGCGGAGCTGGAGGTTTAAGTCCGCCGCGACGGTTTCGTTCAAGGTAAAATTGACCCGGTAATAGTCGGTATCGTGGTTGAGGGCCGGGATCACGAGCGAGTAACCGGCTTGAATGACGTTTTCGTTGGTGAGGCCGGTGGCTTTAACGATTAAGGCGCGGCTAATTTGAAGCTTGGCGCCGATGGCCGAGAGCGTTTCGTGCGGCTGAACGATATACACGTTGGTTGGGTAGCTGAGCCGGCCCTTGGTGGCGTCGGGCTTGGTATTGGCAGTTAGTGCCTGATCTTGGGCGGTCGGCGCGTCGGCGGCCGGGATTTGGCCGCTAAACGTCGCTTTTTGGCTGCTGGTATGGTTAACGGTGGCCACCCGGCTTTGGTCGTAAAAATAAAGGGTGGCCCCGGTCATAAAGCCGAAAACAATCAGCACAATCACCAGCACATACGGCGGCACGGTCATCAAACCAAACCTCCGGTTTGGAAATTCGAAATTCGAAGCACCAAATTCGAAACAAATTCCAAATTAAAATCTTCTAATATTTTAAACATTAAGATTTTGAGCCTTAAATATTGTTTTGGATTTCGATATTCGGACTTCGGATTTTTGTTCATAAGGTATCATAACGGCGCATCACAATTTGGCTCATCAGCTGCCGGCTGGTATCGATCACCACTGAAACTAAGATCAGGATACTGGTGCCGCCCAAAACGACCGTTGGCAGGTTAATCCCCTGCTGAATAATCAGCGGCAAAATGGCGATGACGCCCAGGAAAAAGGCGCCGATGGTGGTGACGCGGGTAATAATGTAGCGCAAAAACTTGGTGGTTTCCTGCCCCGGCCGGACGCCAGGAATAAAACTGGCTTGTTTCTGGAGATTTTCAGCGATTTGGTCGGGCTGGAAAACGATGTAAGTGTAGAAGAAAGTGAAAATGAAAACTAGCAAGAAGTAGGTGACGCCGTACGGCCAAGTATTGGAGTTGAACGACGAGATTTTGTTGGCCAGATGAACGACCCAGGCCGAGTGAGCGGTAGTAAAAAAGCGGGCGATAATAACCGGAAAGGTTAGGAAGGAAAGTGCGAAGATAATGGGGATAACGCCAGCGGTGTTAACGCGGATCGGCAAATAACTATCGACGGTGTTGCTGGAACCAACCGCGCGCCTTGAATACGTAATGGGAATTTTCCGCTCGGCTTCGTTAACCACGACGATAACAATAATGGTTAGCAGTAGTAGCGCAATGAGAATAATCGCCGGTGTAATTGAGCCGCCCTGCAAAGCCGCTGCAGTGTTAGAAATCTGTTGCGGCAAACCAGTGACGATTCCCAGGCCGATAATTAGCGAAATACCGTTGCCGATCCCTCGTTCACTAATTAATTCACCGAGCCACATCACAAAAATACTGACGGCGGTGACAGTAATGAGGATTTTAATAATGTCGGAGGTGGTGGCCAGCGTCAGGACGTTTTGGCTTTTTAACAACGCGATTGTCCCGTAACCCTGAACAATCGCCAGCGGCACGGTCAGGTAACGAGTATATTGGTTAAGTTTCTCTTGGCCAGCGGTCCCCTCTTTGCTTAAATTATCCCAAGTTGGAATAGCTTTGGTCAAAAGCTGAACGACGATCGAGGCCGTAATGTACGGCCCAACGCCCATCAAATCGATTGAAAGCTTGGAAAGCGAGCCGCCAGTGAACAAACTTAAAACACCAAAGACTTGGTTTTGGGATTGATTGAGGAAGTTATTGAGCTGGGATTTGTCGATCTGCGGCAACGGAATATGGGCCAGCAAGCGAATAAGAATAAAAACGGCGAGGGTAAAAAGAATCTTCCCCCGTAAGTCCCGGCTTTTCCAGATTGTCCGCAGAAATTCGAGCATGTTTTTACTTTAGCTTCTCCGAGAGGTGTTGTCGAGTAAATAAAACCGCACATCGCCATCAGGCTACTGTGCGGTAACTGAAGTTCTAGCCTACGACTTGAGAAATCTGGGCAATTCTACGCCCGGACGTTGCCAGATGACTGTAGGATAGGGGTTCCAATCAAAAGTGATAGCTCCGCGGTCATCGTAATTATTCTGAAGTCCTGGAGTTGCCCACCAATACGGGCCGCTAGGGCGAAGAGCTGCAATAGTGATATATTGAACCTCTGCTGCACCGTTCCCATTGTGTGGGTTTTTTCCAGGTTCGTAATGGAGCTGAAGCGTCGCCGTTAAGAAGGTCAGGAGATCTGCCTCGGCAACGATGTGTTCCGTGTTATCTGTACGACTGACATCAAAGCATGTGGTCACCTTAACTAGTCCCGCTGACGGTTCTTTTTTTGTGAGCAACTCTTTGACGCGCTCTTCAACGAGTCGCGAAACCTTTACCGCCTTGCGGCTGAATGGCCATCTCATATTTTCTCCTAATGTACGTAACGTACTAAGCAAATCTTAAAGAAAAATGGCAATTATTCAATAGCCGTGTCACTTATGGCCTAGTAGGCGAGTTAGCTATTTACTCGTTTGTTAGCGACTTTGAGGTGGCGACGCCAGAGTAAGTGATTTTGACTTTGAGTGGTGAGCGCAGAACGATCTTAACGCCATTTTTGGCTTGGGAGCGACGAATGATCTTTTTCTCCACCAACGTTTCGGTTGAAACAACTTCATCGTCTTTATAGTGGTGGTTAAGCAGGTCGGTGCTGATGGCCAGGACTTTGCTAACATTGCCGTAGGTTTTAAAGCCGCGGCTTTTAGCGAGTTTGCGGAAGAGCGGCGTTTGGCCGCCTTCAAACCAAGCGGAAATTTTCCGGCCACTACCAGCCCGGGCTTTTTGGCCTTTGGTGCCGCGACCAGCGGTTTTGCCTAAATTGGCGGCGATGCCGCGACCGGCCCGTTTGCCTTGTTTGTGACGAAAATTGGTAAATAAATGCGTGACGGCCATGATTATTTGCTCCCCCGGCGAATTAACGGCCGATCATTCAATTGTTTCAAAGCTAAATAGGTAGCCATGGCGTTATTAAGCATATTGCTGCTGCCGATCGATTTAGAAACGATATTTTTAATACCGGCTAATTCAACGACTGCTCGAACCGGGCCGCCAGCGATAATGGAGTGGCCTTTCGGGGCCGGTTTTAAGAGAACTTTGGTAGTACCAAAAACTTGGG
>DATIHX010000007.1:0-5390 GCA_035480235.1 Saccharimonadales bacterium (SeqCode) | reverse complement strand
ACTGGCTACTTTGTCTCGACTGTCGGCGTCAACGAGCAGCAAATTCGCCGTTATATTGAACACCAAGGCAAAGAGGACAGCGGCCAAGCGGAGCTTGATCTGGGCTGAATGCCACGCGTGCTAACCCGTGGTAGTTTACTTAGCGCAAGCCGTAGTAATTGGCCATCCAGTCGGCGATCGTGCCGAAGGTTGGGGCGGCCGAAGACTCGGCGAAGTTGACGGTTTTGGGGTTGTTGAGACGCACCACCATCACAAATCTTGGTGAGGCCGCCGGAAAAAAACCGGCGAACGAGCCAACGGTATTGGTGGCCGAATAGCCGCCGTGGCCGTCCGGCACTTGAGCCGTCCCGGTTTTGCCAGCCACCTGAACGCCGGCAATGCCCGCCTTCTTGCCTTCGCCCAAGTTCACCGTGTCCACCAACATTTGGGTAATTTGTTGGTCGCTTTGGGCGCTTAAAATCGGGTGACTGGCTGGCCAACTCGGGGTTTTAGCCACCTCGCTGCTGACGATTTTTTTAACCACGTGCGGCACCAGACTATTGCCGCCGCTGGCGATCGCCCCGTAATCGGCCGCTAGTTGAAGCGCGGTAGTGGAAACGCCTTGGCCGAAGCTGGCGTTGGCCCGCAAAATATCCGGCCACGGCAATTTCGGCAGCGTGCCGCTCTGTTCGCCAGCGATATCCACCCCGGTTTTGGCGCCGATGCCATATTTAGTAAAATAGTTGCGCAAGTTATCGGCGCCCAACAACACCGAAACCCAACTGGCCATCTGAACGTTGTCGGAATTCTGAATAATCTGCGACGGCGTCTCGGTGCCAAAATCTTTGTTACGGGCATTCAAAATGGTGTGGCCGTTAATCGTCACGCTGGCCCCAGCGGTGTGGGTATCGGTCGGCTTTAGGAGGTTCATATCCAAGGCGGCGCTCATACTGAGCGGCTTGAAAACCGAGCCCGGCTCGTAGACATCGGCGATTACTGGCTCTTGGTACAAGCTGTACTGACCGGCGGCAATTTGCGAATAAACGTTCGGGTCGTAATTCGGCTGCCCGGCTATCGCCAAGATTGCCCCGGTTTTGGCTTCCATAACAACGACCGAACCCGAGTCGGCTTGAAACTTGGCGATGGCGTCTTTGAGTTTATTCTCCACCGTAAACTGCAAATTATAATCCAACGACAGCACCAAATCGCTGCCGGCTTGGGCTTGGTTGCTGCTCAAAATGTCGATCAGTTGGCCTAAGGAATTTTGCTCGGCTGTTTGCGAGCCGCTTTGGCCTTGCAGCGTCGAATCGTAATACTGTTCCAGACCGTACTTGCCGTGGTTGTCGGCGCCCACAAACCCTAACAGTTGCGGCGCGATCGAGGCGCCGTCTGGATAAACCCGGATGAGTTTGGGGATCATAAACACTCCGGCCAAATTGGCGGCGCTGATCTTGCCGGCCGTCGCGGCGTCAACGCCGTCCAAGACCGGCGGCACGAAAACTTTGTCGTTATTAACCTTGGCCAAAACCGCCGCCTTGTCCATTTTGGGCAGGTAGGCGGCCAGCGCGTCCAGTAATTTAGCTTTATCGCGAATCTGCCGCGGCGAAATTAACAGTTGGTACTGCCACTCGCTGACGGCCAAAGAATAGAGTTTGCCGTCTTTGTCGGAGGCGTAAATGGTTCCCCGCGGCGCCGGCGTCGGGGTGACGCTGGTGCTTTGGGCTTTCGCCGCCTCGGCGTAGGCCTGGTGTTGAAGAATTTGCTTGCTGAATAAATTAAACAAAAAATAACCGGCCACGAAAAAAAGCGCGGCGCCAATCAGGATGATGCGGCTGACTGGCGGCCGACCGGCAGTCATCTTAATGACCGGCTGGAACGGTAATGGTGGTTGGGTTCGATTCAACTGGCACCAGCCCCTGGGTCGCCGCCGATTGGTTGAGGTTTTGGACCGACTGGAGCCGGCTGGCGTTGACCTGCAACGTCGTCAACTGTTGATCGAGGCCGGTTTTTTGTTTTTGGAGATTTTGCAACTCGATGGTGTTCGACGAACCCTGGGCCGCCTGAATTAAATAAAGCAGCGAAAAAATTGCCAACAAAATTAAGATTAGATACCGAGCGGTGGTTGGACCGACGCTAAACCGGCTACCGGTTTTGTAAGCGCGGCGATTGTACTGATTATTGCGTCGTAGCGGCATGTCCCCTCCTGAATTTCTTACTTACTTGGAATGTCATGTTGTTTCTTCGACCCGTTAGGTCAAAAAAACATTTTTACATTTCAATTTACTTTTTCACTCCCGCTCGCAATTTGGCGCTCCGACTGCGCGGATTACTTTCAATCTCAGCTACTGTTGGAATAATGGGTTTTTTAGTTTTTAGCTCAAAGCTGCCATTTTTTAAGAACTCTTTAACGATTCGGTCTTCGAGCGAGTGAAAGCTAATCACCGCCAAGACTGCTCCCGGTTTCAGGACTGCAGCGATGGCTTCAAGGCCGATTTTGAGATGATTCAACTCGTCGTTAACAACAACGCGTAGAGCTTGAAACAGCGGCGCCAGGACTTTTGGATCAGTCGAGCCGATCGCTACTACAAAGTCGCTGACCGTTCGGATCGGTTTAGCTCGTCGGGTGGCGACGATCTTACTACTCAACCGACGCCAATACCGATCTTCGGCCAAATCACGAAACGTTGCTTCGATCCGGTTCAAGGACGCTTGGCTCAAAAATTGGGCCGCAGTTTGGCCGCTGCGTGAGTCAAAACGCAAGTCGAGCGGATCATTGGTGTGTTGGAAACTAAAGCCCCTCCCAAGGCTCTCAAGCTGGTCCGAGGACAAACCAAGATCCAATAGCGCTCCGTCAAATTTAACATTGAGCTTTTCCACATCGTCATACGGCAAGTTCTCAAAGCGAAACTTTTTGCCAAATTCTTGCTTGAGCAATTCAGCGAATTGGCTCACCGCTGGGTCGCGATCGACCGCAATAACGTTTGCGCCCGCTTCTAGTAACGCTCGGCTGTGGCCGCCACCACCAAACGTTCCGTCAAGAATCATCTTGGTGGGCGCTGACGAAAGCAACTCAACCACCTCATTTACCAAAACCGGTCGGTGCTTTGTGGGTTCTTCCATGTCAAATATATGTCATCTTTTTTATGCTTGTAATGTGCGTTTCCAAACTGGCCAGTGTCAGAAGGACGAAAGTCGGTTATTCCAGCCAGGCATAGCGTCACTCCTTATAAGTAAGGGTTGGACAAACCTAGCTTTCCTCCCTGATAACCGGTAAAGGTCCAGGACTTCGTCCCAAAATATAAATTACAAAATCTCAACCTGGGAACTGAAGAGACCACTATCAGACCCGACAACTAGGGGTATTAGCCTCGATGCTAACGCCGCTGGTTGTCGGGCCATAATCCCTCCGACACTGGTCGTCAATGTTTTGGTGGCCCGAACTGGTGTGGCGTAACGAACCGGGACGGGCACCGGTTCGAAGGTTAACTCAGAGAAAGAATTACTGAATAACTGAATTACGGAATGACTAAATAAATTAAGTAATTTAGTAATTTCGTAATTGAGTAATTGCATTTTGATTAGATTTCCCACTCCGCTAATTTCTCGGCGTTTTCGGTCGAAGCCGCTTCGGCTTGCTTGGAATAATTGGCCCAAGTTTTTTTGTCCCAAATCTCCACTCGGTTATAAACACCGTTCAGCACCGCTTCGTTTTTAATAGTAGCGAATTCGCGTAAATACGCTGGCAACAAAGCCCGGCCGAGTTTATCAACCTGGACTTCCATTGCCCCAGACAACATCACCCGGCTAAAAGCTCGGGCAGATGCGCTAGAAACGGGTAGGTTGGCGAGTTTGGTTGTCATTTTTTCCCACTCGCTATGCGGATAAAGAAAGAGGCAGCCGTCGAGTCCTTTGGTAACAATCGCCGATGAGCCCAACTCGCTGCGGAACTTCACCGGCACTGATAGCCGGCCCTTGGAGTCGAGATTGTGATGGTATTCGCCAATTAGCATTTATATTTTTGGGGTTCTTGCTCTTGAAATATATTGAATCAATCATTTTTAGCGATCGCGGTTGAGTTTTCCACAGGGTTTTCCACTTATCCCCACTTCATCCCACTTTTTTCCACGTGCTGGGATTTACAATATGTTTATCGTATTAGCTTGTCAAGCCCCCTCTTTTCTTCGAGTAATAAGCTCGGTTCCGAAGAAAGTTTCATCGAGTTTAAGGGGGTATTAACGATGAGAGGGTGATGCTAGACTATAATGAGCTCAACTGCCGGAGGACAACGATGTCTGCACCTTTAGTCGATGAAGTTAATTACCTTCAATGGTTTTGCGATTGCCTTGATCGGGCCGCCACGGGCTGCCGGAAGAGTCTCCGAGAGGCTCATGACGTTGCCGATTATTTGACCGGGTCTTCGCTCGAATTCGCTGCCGAGCTCTTTTACCAGCGATTCGGCCGGCTGCTCTTTGACCCGCCGCCCTCATTGTTCGAATTAAACCATCTTGTCTTAACGCGACGCTAGCCACAAGGCGTTAAGCAAAACCCCGGCAATCACACCGGGGCTTTTTTAAAACTAGCTGTTTTCAAATCTTACGGCTGAGTCGGGCTTTGGCTGGCGCACTGAATGCCAGTGTGGCCAAAGGACTGTAAGTTACCGAACAAGCGCGGCGCGAAGCCATGCGAGACGACGCATTTGGTCAGCGGCGCTGACGCGTTCAAGCCAATTTTGCTGGCGATCGGTTGATAGACTAAAAGCCCGATAATAATGCCAACGATAACCCCAACGACAACCCAGACAATAGTTTTTGTATTCATGGGTTTATTTTGGCGGCATTTTGCTAACCCTGTCAAGTTCTTAAGCGGTAGTTGCGGAAAGCGCTGAATTCTGGCAACGCTAGAGCGTCACTCTTTTTTGTTTCATTGTGTCGCGGTCGCGGGCGGTGACGGTGCCTTTGGTTTTACCTTCAATTGATTCGAAGTCCACCGTATAACAGACTGGAGTACCCACTTCATCTTGACGGCGGTAGCGGCGGCCGATTGAGCCGGATTCGTCGTAGAAAACGGACTTGCCATCGGCGCGGAGTTGTTTGACGAGTTTCGCGGCGAGTTTTAAGAGCGGCTCTTTTTTAATTAATGGCAAAACCGCGCAGTCGTATGCGCTTAAACGCATATCGATTCCTAAAACCGTTTCTCCGTCAGCTGACGGATCGCCGTCGCCTTTGCGGCCCTTTTCATAAAGATGCCAGGCGTCCACCATCAGCGCCAATAGCGCGCGGTCCACACCGCCGGAAGTTTCGACCACAAGCGGGATAAATTTCTCTTTGCTGGCTTCGTCAAAAACGGTCATATCTTTGCCAGAGAACTTTTGATGTTGGCTTAAGTCAAAGTTGCCGCGATTATGAATCCCT
>DATIHX010000006.1:0-16851 GCA_035480235.1 Saccharimonadales bacterium (SeqCode) | reverse complement strand
TGCCGAGCCGATCAATCTCCAGCGAGCCCAAAAATATATCGACTCTGGCAAAATTGAAATTTTGTACCAAACCGAGGTGGCGGAACTCTTGGGCGACGAGCGACTAACCGGCGTTAAATTCAAAAATGGTAAAACCTTGGAACTCGATGGCCTCTTTGTGGAGATCGGGGCAATTCCAGAGGTGGAGTTAGCCGAAAAACTCGGCATCGAGTTGGATAAATACGGCTATATTGCCGTTGACAATATGATGGAAACCAACGTTCCCGGCACTTACGCCGCTGGCGACACGACTAACTTTTTCGGCCATTTCAAACAAGACATCACGGCCGCTGCGATGGGTTCCGTCGCCGCTACCAGCGCGTTTAATTTCTTGCAAAAAGCTGGCAACTAAATTCAATAGCCGCGTTATGACTTATAAGTCATAACGCGAATTAAGCTAATTGAGAAGTTATCACTAAAAAGGTACAATTTAAGCTGTTCTTTAGGATATTTGGGTCGGTAGTTCAGTGGTAGAACAACGGACTTTTAATCCGTGTGTCGTGGGTTCAATCCCCACCCGACCCACACTTACTTTGCAACGACGACTTTGTTGCGGCCGGATTCTTTGGCTTCATACAACGCCTTGTCGGCTCGGTCGATCAACGCGTCAAGGGTTTTTTCTTTGCCGAGTTCGGCTACGCCGAAACTGGCAGTTAGGCTCATAGTGGCATTTAAACCACTCAGTTTACCGCCTTGGGCGGAAACTATGGGGGCGAAGTCTAAAATAATCGGCGTTTGTTCGATTTTTTCGCGGAGATTTTCGGCGACTTTGGCAGCGTCGTCTTTATCCGCCCCAAGCAAACCCAAAATCATCTCTTCGCCGCCCCAGCGGCCAACAGCGTCGATACCGCGCGTACCGTTCTTCAAAATTTCCGCTACTTTTTTTAAGGCTTCGTCGCCAGCGGCGTGGCCGAAGGTGTCGTTAATTTTTTTGAAATGGTCGATATCGGCAAACACAATGGACAAACTTTTCACCACCACATTTTTCCGCTTTTCCGGGTTAGAATGCTCGAAAATTACTTCCTCAAAAATTGGCCGCAAGACCGCCAACAACCCTCGCCGATTCAAGATTTTAGTTAATTCGTCGGTACGGAGCTCTTGCTCAAGCTTAGTAATCCGCTTCTGGAGCTTGGCGAGCTGGCGCTCGTAATCCATCGAAGCTAGTAGTCTGAACGGCTACCTTTGCCCAAGCCGCCAGTCGCCACCACGGCAATCAGCGGCGCCACAAACCACCAGCTCAGGTGATCAATAATCAATTTGCCGATCCGCGAATGGGCGGCAAAAGCGGCTTGCGCGTCCGGCGACATAAACGAGAAAACCGCCGCCAAAACTAAAGCCGAATTCAAAAAGCTAAAAAGACCGAGCTCAAAGGCGGAAAGCGCGCCTCGGCCGCTGGAGCCCCGGCCACCCAGGCCCGAGCGGATCGAAATTAAGATCGTGGTCAGTAAGAATAAGCCGCTTTGCACCGAGAACGGCGAAGCGTTGGCCCGGATAAATAATTGGTTGGCGACGGTTTTATCGCCGTGGAAAAAGGCGCCCAGCGGCCCGCCCAGCACCCCAGCGATCACAATGCCGGCGTAAATGGAAAGTAAGGTCACGATTACCTTATCGCGTTGCAACACAAAGCTGTAGCCGATCGAGACGATGAAAAAGATCGCTAAAAACAAATCCCAGCTCGGTACCGATTGCAAAGTGTTGTTCCTCCCTTGCATCCAGTATTGAAGGAATGAGGGTTGGTGTCAATAAAAATGCCCGCCAATACGGCCAGAGAATTACACTTTTTCCAATTCGGAAGCGGGAACTAAATAGAGACTTGCCATATTTTTGTAATTACGAAGCATCACAACTACTTGATCGTTGTCTCGGAAATCAGCAACAACCCCTGGAAAATCAATGCCACCGACCCTAACACGTTCACCGATTTGCCAACTTTGGCCGGCTAATTCTTGAGTAATTGACTCGGGCGGCAGGGTTTTGGGCGGGGAAAAATATAATCCCGCTACCCCTCCGTATTCACGCTCTTGACCCTCACTGTCCAAAACGGTGAAAACGGGGCGAGTTTTCTTTTTTAAATCAGGGTTATAATTCGGGTCAAACTCCATTCGGACACGCTGTAGCCGAAAGATGCCTTCGGCATTCATCACCAACATTCCCGGGGTAACAACGGTGCTGGCGCTAGCCCGAGTAATCGGGACTGAATGAGCCTTTTCAGCCAGGAATGATTCTCTGGCTAAGAGTTTAACAATCGAAATGCCTTCCAGGGTGTAATACGGTCGCCCAGCTTCCTCCAGACGAGCAAAAAACTCCGACAAACTCGGGAGGTCAATCCCGCTTTTCAGCAGCGTCAAAGCTTTAATTCGATCAGGAAACTGGTTATTTTCCGGGTGGGCGATATCGATGCCCACTTCTAAGAGCGCTGTCCCAATCTCTTCGTTCGTCATCTCTCGCTTTTCAGCCGAGGCAATCGACTCTTCCTCAACTTCCATCGGCTCTGTAGTTAAAATGGTTTGTTGTTCCTCGGGCGAAAGATCCTGAGTGTCCTCGGACGATCCCTTCGGTTCAATTCCCATTTCTTCCTCGCTTGGCCCGGGTCCCATTTCGCTCATCTTGTCATCTCCCTTCTAGTTGTAGCACCGGAGCAAAAAATTGCTACACTGACCTTGATGGAAAACGTCGCTCTCATTAAAGATCCGAAGGCTTCAGCCAAAGAAGCGGGTTTGCGCTACTTTCGCGAAGACCAGTTGAAATTAAAGCGAGTTAAAAACGGTAAAAAGTTCGATTTTATTGATGAAGCCGGCCACAAAATTAAAGACGCCGCAATTATCGAGCGGATCAACTCACTGGCTTTGCCGCCGGCCTGGACCGATGTGATTATTTCTCCTGCTGCCAACAGCCACTTGCAAGCGATCGGCACCGACGAAAAAGGCCGCAAACAATACCGCTATCACCCAGACTGGAACAAATTCCGTTCAGAAACCAAGTTCGACAAAATGACCGAATTCGGTAAGGCGCTGCCAAAAATCCGGGCCAAAATGGCCGAGGATTTAAACACGCAGGGGTTGTCCCGCGACAAAGTGCTGGCGGCGATCGTCAAACTCTTAGAAAAAACGATGATCCGGATCGGTAACGAAGAGTACGCCAAAGAAAACCAGAGTTACGGCTTAACGACGCTGCGCAACAAGCACGTCGACGTAGGCGCCACTAAAGTAAAGATCAATTTCAAAGGCAAAAGCGGCAAGTTTCATAACATCGAACTGGAAGACCGGCGGCTGGCCCGGCTGATCGGCAAACTTCAAGATTTGCCCGGCCAGGAATTGTTTCAATACGTGGACGAAGCCGGCGAACGGCACAGCGTGGATTCGGCCGACGTCAACGAGTACATCCAAGCGGCGGCCGAAGCCGAGTTCACCGCCAAAGACTTTCGGACTTGGCGCGGCACGATTTTAGCGGCTTTGTTTTTGGCCGACCAAGAACGGACGGAAACAGAAACCGCCAACAAAAAACTCGTTACTGACATCGTTAAACAGGTGGCGGCCGAGCTCGGCAACACCCCCACCGTCTGCCGCAAATGCTACATTCACCCGTATATCATCGAGAGCTTTTTCGACGGCAACCTGGTGAAACTCAAAGAAGAGTCCGAGATCGAAGTGGATACCGTCGACTTACTGCCGGAAGAGAAGAAAGTTTTAGTTTTCCTCCAAAGAGCTAATTAAAAAAGCCACCGATAAAGCGGTGGCACGGAATTAGGTGAGTTGTGGACTGGGGTTGGGCGCCGGACGAGCCATGACTTGCAGCTTTTTCCAATTAGCCTTAGCTAGATCCTTAAAGGTTTTCGTGTTCCTCGGTGTCGTGTAGTTAGCCAACAGGTAGTACCAAGAGAACATAGAGAACACCAGCTCGCCAATAACAACTGGTAATGGGGTCCGTGGTGCAACAGCTGAGAACGTTAACAGAATTCCTATCATCCAAGCAACGAAACGGACGTATGTTAGATGGACAACGTCAAAAGGCAGCGCGTTGGAACCTTGTGTTTTATCAGCTCTGATAACGTACCAGGTGATGTGAAATAAGAGGGCGAATACCCAAGGAAGCTCAACCTCAACCTTCACAGCCAGCGGCAACTTTGTGTCGAGGGTTTGGAAGATGAATACTGGTACGGTGTAGCCAAAGATCGTCAACTTTCGGCTAATACCGAAGAAATCAGCAACGATCATCAACTTCTTGCCGCACCACATGAGCGCCCCGTCAATTTTCAGCAAAATGTTCACGTTCAAACTCCTTTTGCGACCAAATGCCGCGAATGTAGCAAAAGAATACTCCTAGAATTCTCAAAAGTCAATGACCAGGTTAGGATTTTCCTCCAAAAGGCTAATTAAAAGCCCCGCGGGAACGGGGCGAAGCAATTGCTAGTGGCGGTACTCCTGAGCAAACTTCAGCATTAGGTCTCTGAACTTTTCAGCGTCGGTAGCCAGAGCGCTAGAAAGGCCTAATTGACGGCGAAACTTCTTGAGCGAGGCAATAAGCTCAGCGGTTTTTTGCTCAACTTCGGCGACCTTAGTGAGCCTGCCATCCACCCAACCGTAGCTAAGCGCTCGGCCCATTCCCGTTATATAGCTGGGATCTGAGCTGTTGGTGATTGCAAACGGGAAATTCTGGGCGGAAGTTTTTTCCAGCCAGCCGATTACCCGATCGAGGCCGTCAAAGCCGTGGGCCCGGCCTAGCCGAAAGTTATCAAGCTCAATCGCCGCTTTGGTGGCGGCCCTGGAGATACCAACGGCCTTAAGGCCGGTAATCCTCATCGTTGATCGCATCTACTTTTCTCCTGTAAAGAACGTTGATGGCATTGTAGCATAGCCAAGAATTAAAAAACCGGCGCAGAGCGCCGGGCACGATCAAGCCGGGGGCAAGAAACCCTGTTCGGCCAGCAGGTGGAACGGGTCCGGAAAGCCGTACTGCGGCAGCATCACAATCGCGTGATAGTACAAACCGGGATACCGGCCAGAGCAATTAATCGCGTGCCAGTAGTCCAAATCCGGCCGTTTTTCTTCCAGCTGAAGGCTTTTCAAGAATAATTCCAGCTTATTGCCATTCTCTTTAAAGCGACCGATACTCAAGCGGGAAAGCGTTAACCCCTCCTCGGCCAACCTATCTTTCACCTCAAGCAAGCACTTCTTACCGAAGCTGCGGATAGACCGAAGGTCATCTTCGCTGCAGTAAGCTAGGTCGACTAACCGCAACAAGAACGCTCTTCGGAGACAGTTGAATGTCCGCTGCGAGAAGTCCAGCTCCTCGATACGCAAGGCGTAGGTGAAACAGCTTGGTTCTGGTGCCAGTTCGCGTGCGAAATCCCGCCGTTCGGTCTTGGCGATTTCAGCGCGGAACTTGAGCATCATCGCGTCTGTCAGCTCATCGAATGTATAGTCCTCAGCCAGCTGCGGAATCGATAACTTTTCCATTAATGTTCCTCCCCAATGGGTTTGAGGGAATTGTAGCTGAAAAAGATCAAATAATCAAGGGCTCACCGCAGATTTTTGAGTTGTTCGTAGAGTTCTTTTTGCTCGCGCGAAAGACGTTTAGGAATTTCTACAATAATCGTCACATGCAGGTCGCCGCGGCCGCGGCGGGTGTTGGCGCCCTTGCCGCGAAAATTAAACGTCGTGCCGGTTTGGCTGCCGGGCGGCAAGCGCAGCTCAATCTCGTCGCCGAATTGGGTTTTAAAACGAATAGTATCGCCCAAAACGGCTTGGGGAATCGTCACCTGCAGTTGAACTTGCACTTGACTAAAAGCGCTCTCAAATAAATCTTCAAAAATTGAGCCGAAGCCGCCTCCGCCGCCGCCAAAATTGACGTTGAAGCCGTCGAAGCCACCCGCTCCGCCGAACGGATTGCCGCCGGCCTGCCCACCGCCGAAGCCGCCAGCGCCGCGGCCAACCGAGCCAAATTGGTCAAACTGAGCTCGTTTATTTTTATCACCTAACACTTGGTAAGCTTCGTTTAACTCTTGAAAAGCCGCCTTGTCGCCGCCTTTGTCGGGGTGGAGTTTATGGGCTTTCGAGCGGTAGGCTTTTTTAATCTCGCCCTCCGACGCGCTTTTAGAAACTCCCAAAATGTCGTAGTAGTTTTTGGCCATTGATTTTGCTAATTAACTCACTATAATTGATCTGTCACGTCCGGTCTGGCAAGTATGGTCACCTAGACAGGGACAAGCGGATACCGGATTTCCGGAATTCGTTGTGATAGGTTCGAACCTGGGTCGCCGCAAGGCGACCCGTTAATTTTACCAAAAAAATGTAAAGCGTGCTTGACATTGTTGGAAAAGTGCTAGAATGCACTTGATGGATCACAAAAACGTCACCACTGCTTTAGAACTGCCCGGCTTCAAAATCAAGAAAAACCTCGGTTTAGTTCGTGGCATTACGGTCCGGTCCCGTTCGCTCTTCGGCACGATGGGCGCCGGCTTCCAAACCTTGTTCGGCGGCAATATCTCGCTTTTCACTTCGCTCTGCGAAAAATCGCGCGAAGAAGCTTACGAAATGATGATCGCTCACGCCGAAAAAATGGGCGCTAACGCGATTATTTCCGTTCGTTACGATGCTAACGAGATCGCCCAAGGCGTGGCCGAAGTGCTGTGCTACGGCACGGCGGTGGAAGTCGAATAATCAATAGAATAAGGAGCTAAATGTCAGACAACGAGCCAACCATTATCAACGGCCCGCGCAAACTAACGGTCGTCAAAAAATACGGCAATTCGACGGGAGGAGCGTATTTTCTCGGCTTTTTAGGAGCGTTTATTTATTATCTACAACTCGCCACCACCTTTAGCGCTGGCGTCATGGGCTTTTTGAAAGCCTTGGTTTGGCCAGCGATGCTGGCCTACCACCTGTTTAAATTCTTAAAGATCGCCTAAGCGCCCGGTCGGGTAAAAAGAAAAGCGCGGAGGAACATCCGCGCTGGGTTTACTGGGCTTTCTGCATCCCAAAAATGAAATCGCTTCGCTGGGGGTCGGCGCCAAAGCCCCAACCGGTGGCTTGGCCAGTGGCGCTCTGGAAATCCCGTTCCGGGTAGATGAGAACCCCTAGCGTCCGCGACTCTTGGCTGCCAGGCGGCGGCGGGAAAGTTAAGGTCATTTGCTCGTCGTTGCCTTGGGTCATAGCTACCCGGCCGGTGAACTCGCCGCTTTCGGTGACGGCACCGCCAGGAAACTCCTGAACCCTAAACGAACCAGTAATCGTGCCGTCGGCGGCAACGGCGATCGGCTGAAGCCAAATTGTGCTACTAGAAGCGCCGTGTTCGTGAACTTGGTAGGCGTTGGCGTTCCACTGGCCAGCCAAATGGGTGAGGGGCGATTGGCCGTTACCGCCACAACTGCTCGACGCCAGCCCTAAAAGAAAAAGAATCACCAAACTGTAAAATTTCATAAAACCCTCTTTGGAGATTATGACAAAAAAACCAGTAAAGAAAAGCGAGCCGACGATGGTGGTTCAGAAAAGCTTAAAAAGCCCCGAAACCTTTGGGCGACCCGAGGCCGCTGGGGCCGTCGTAACCGGAGTGGCCCTGGCAGAGGTAGCTACCGCAACTGCCGTTGGAGCCAACCGTAATATCGTGCAAGTTACTGCTGTAATTAATCTTGCTGTACGGCACGCCGTTTGCTCTGGTGCTACTACTAACTCCGCCGGCCAGGCCGTAAACCCCAGCGACGAGCGGCGAAGCCAGGCTGGTGCCGCCCACCACCGTCCAGCCGGAATGGCCTTGGTAGGCAATTGAGTCGTAAACGGCCGCGCCAGTGGCTGGGTCGGCGTCGGCCGAAACATCGGCCACACTCCGCCGGCCGCAACCGCTGTCGTGCTGAAAAGTTGGTTTAACTTCAAAGCCGCTACAACCGCTACCGGCGCCGCTCCAAACTGTCTCGCTCTGCCAAGTGTTGTTACTGTTGAGGTGAAGCGAGGTGCCGCCGACGGCCGTGACGAATTGCGAGGCGGCCGGGTATTCCACGCCGTAGCCGCTGTCGCCCGAGCTAACGGTAAAGGCGACGCCGGGGTGGTTAAAGTGGCTGTCGGTAGCGGTCTCGCCACTGGTTTCGCTGCCGCCAAACGAGTTAGAAATAACTTTAGCGCCCAGCGCCCGGGCTTCGTCTTCCGCGATCATTAAATTCGTCAGGCTGGCGGTGTCGGCTTCCACTAAAAGCAGCTTGCAGTTCTGGCACATCGCGTGAACCGTTTCCACGTCCAGGGCAGTTTCCAGCGCCCAACCGCCGTCGTTGGCCGGGTAACTGCTGCCGCCGCGCTGGTTAACTTTTTTGAAACAGCTCGTAGTAATGGTGGCGGTGCAACTGGGGAATGACGGCAAGCCGTAGGCAGTATCGTAGGTGTTGAGGTTCGATTTAATACTCGAGTCGCCGTAGGCGTCAACGACGGCGATTGTCACGGGGTTAGCGCTGACGCCCGAAACGCCGTAACCGCCGCGAAATTGAGCCGGGCCGTAACCTGGGTGAGTGACGTTTGGGTTGGCGTCGAAGAGCGGGTTGCCGGCGGCGTCGGTAACAATATCGGCGTGGCAGCGGGCTTGGCCAGGCGCCTGGCTGCCGATCGGGCAAACTGGGCGGCTGCTTTGGTTAGTGATTAAACTGGTTGCCGCCTGAGCCGGGCTGAAGCTGCCCCAAGCCACTAGGCCAATCATCAAGCCGAGCGCTATTCCCCGCCAGTAAAGCATGAAATTATCATTTCTTACAAAAAAATTGTTGTCAAATTTGGGCATTTATTTTTCTAGTTGCCTGTTTTTTTTAAAATTTTCCGGGCTAATAACTTTCTTGTTGGTTTCTTTTTCCAGCTGTTTGCGGGCCGTACCGGCCACGCCACCACCACGAACGGCGGCGTCTTTGTTTTGGTCGAACCCTTGGGCGTCATCTACGCGAGCAATTTCAGTGGTGGAAGCTTCACCGAGCATATTAAAAATTAACTCTAAATCGGTCATGTGGTCGCGCAAATTTTCCCGCTCTAAACCCTTGAGTTTTTTGTACTGTGACGGCGTCACGCCGAACGTCGCTTTGGAAATTTCGGCCGTCAAAATGGAGTATTCCCGGCCTTCCTGAACACCGCGCTTCTGCCACTCGTCGGTTAGCTCGTCGCGAACGGCGATCCCTCGCACCCGCTTCTCAATCCAGGCGTCAGAATAGCCCTTGGCTTTGTAAATTGCCTTCATCCGCTTTTGGGCCAGCTCCGGGTCTTCAATTTCCTGTACCCGTTCGTAACCAACTTTAGCCAGCCAGCGCTTAAACGGCTCGGCTTTGGGAGAGGGGATAGATTGAATTAGGCGGAAAATGCCTTCGGTATTCCAGGACAGGAGCTTTTGTTTCCCTCCGGGGGTATCGAAAGGCAGGACAAGGGGGGGTTCAAATTGAACCCCCCCTTTTTCCACAGCGTCAAACAAGACATTTAGTTCGGCATCTCGATTGCGAATATTCTTCAAATATTGCACCGGATTAGCTGAGTCGGTAAGCGCCACAATTACGTCATTAATTACAAACCACCATTCGTTTTTGTAAATAACTTTGCGGATTTCCTTTTTCTGGAAAATGGCAATTTTATTCAGCTCGTCGGTCATACTCCCACTATTCGGTTTTTGTACGGTTTTGTCAATGGAGACTTATACCCTGCCCGTAAAAGCTTGACAGACGATTGATTTTTTAGCTTTTTTCTGCCAAAATGCGGCCAGATGAAAAAGATTTTGTATTGGATTGGCGGCGGTCTTGTAAGTCTAATTGTCTTAGCTAATCTTTTTGGTGGCTCAACTACAACTACGGCCAGTGTTCAAGAACCGTCAAACCCCCCAACTACTCAGAGCCCGGAACCCGCACAACCAGAACCTACGCCAAAAACTATTCCGGCCCCAACACCCAAGCCTCAACCAACCCCGCGAATTACTCCAACCCCGGCTCCTGCGCCAAAACCAGCTTGTGACCCTAACTATTCCGGTGCTTGTGTGCCGATTGCTAGCGACGTCGACTGCCTTGGTGGCAGCGGCAACGGTCCAGCCTATGTTAAAGGCCCTGTTAATGTTATAGGTCGGGACATATATGGTCTCGATAGAGACGGCAATGGGGTTGGCTGCGAGAATTAAAGGACTAGACTAGTCCTTTTCTCCAATCTTTGTAGTCCTTGCCCACACTATAATTTGTGCTGTTAATTGGCTGTAAGTAATTAAAAAGCAGCGAGAAGGTTTCTCGCTGCAAGAGTGCTATTTTCGTCGCTGGAAGAATGCCAAAACCCCAAGTCCAAGAATGCAGAAGGTTGCTGGTTCAGGAACAGGCCTTCCCTCGTAAAGTTTCACGTTATCGAAGAAATAAGGAAACCCCGGATTCTGACTACTTTCGCCATCAGAATGCATGGAGAAGAATCGCGCGGATTCGTTCCCTGTATTTTGTTCATAGACAGCCTGCCCGTCAATAAGCAAGCCCAGACTGTCCACGCCTACGTAAATTTGCCATAAATGCCACCCAAGGGTGCGGTCAATATTCGTGGACACCCAATTGAGCCCATCAAGGCGGTAAAGGTAATGACTGCTGTCAGCTAAGGTCTCTACCCCGACCGCCACAATAGCTTGGGAATCTAATGCTGATATCCCCGCACTGAATTCGAAAGGATTAGCAGCTGGTGTGTCTCTGAACCAGCCCTCAAAAGTCAGGTCCTGTGCTTGCAGTCCAACGTCGTAGCTCAGGTACCGATTTCTTTGATCCGTGAAAGCGGCGAAGTTTCCGTGTTGAGAGAGGATTGATATCGCCCTAAATCCTGATAGATAGTTGAACCATTCAGGACGAATGCTTCCCTCAAAGTCATCGGCAAAGATTATTGTTTGAGCAGCTGATAAGGGCACTATCAGCGTAACGGTAAGCAAGATGTAAAAGAACTTCATGAAATCCTCCCGCTGGCCGAAACCAGACGAGGTTATTATGGCGGAAAGTTGGCCAAAAATCCAGAGTTTGGCCAAAGATTTTTCTTCTGTAGAATAAAACGAGTATGAGTATGGAACACTTTCCACAAGTTGACCGGCTGCATACCGACGTGCTCGAAGATAAATACGGGCCGATTCATGCCGAAGTGCTGCATCACGACACCGAATACCGGGAGGCGCTATTAAACGATGAAAATAATATCGCCCGGACCTACGCTTTAACTTTCTTTACCGAAAAACAGGCCGAAGAAATTCAAAAAATTGATGAAATAATTCGTGATGGCGGCGCTATCGGCAAAACTTTCCGCGATTTTGGCTACAGCATCCGCAAAAATGTTATCGACGCTTATTTGCTAGAAACTAACCCGTGGCTGCAGGGGAAATTTAACGTTACGGAAACTCAGGCCAAAACTCGGTTGTCGGAGTTTTTAGCCGCAAAAGAAGATGGCATGCCGGTAGTCTACGGCACGGTGATGGAGGCTTACACTCCAGATTTTCGGCCACCAGAAATTAACCAAGTCGACCGCGCTCAAGTTTCCGCCCCGATCGCTTGGCTTGAGCATCACGGCGTCAGCCGCGAAGACGTTTGGAAACGAATCGGCAACAATAACGATTGGACCGGCCTAGAAGATATTATTAAAAAATCCCAAGCCGAATCCCACGAGTGGATCGATTATTATCACAAGCTGGTTGAGTATTATTTGGGGCAACACAGCTGACTTGAGAATAAAGCCTCGATGAAATGTGGAAATTCTGGCAGTAAAGGCGTTAGCTATTGTTATGGATAAGTATAAAAGCAAGATTTGGGCGAAACTTTCTGTGTGGACCATAGGCGGACTCTTCTTTGGATTCTGGATCTTGTCACTGGTGAATTATTCTCCCTGGGCAGTGGGCATATTTGCAGCTTTAGTTGTATTGGGGGCCTCCTACACAACCGCGGAAGAAGTAATAAAAGAACAGGAATTAGAACTTGCAAACAAGGTTATTGAATATTCGAAGAAGATCGAAGAAGTCGAGCAAGAAAAACAAGTCGCAGAAATTAACGAAAACGTTATGAAGAAATCGCTACTAGAGCACTCCAAAGGATTCCCGACCTTGACCGAACTGATAAGTGAATACTATGAGATTCAAGACGACTATCTCTCTGGTGGCCTTAAAACTAAAAGTCACCCGGCATATAAGGCTGCCGAGACGGTAAAAGCAGAGGCCTTAAGAAGGCGACAAGCCGAGACTAACTACAAACAGATTAAGGCGGTTATCGACTACTACCACACGGTTGCACCTTTTTTGGAAGAAATCGCAGAAGACCTACCAACTTTGGAGCCCGATCAATCGTTCGAAGATTATACCGAGGAAGAAGCTCAAGATATGGTGACCCGATTTGTATCAAAAGACGAGTATCGAAAGCTTTCTGTTTCTGATCGCAACCAAATGGCACTTGATAGATATTGGAGCAGGCGTAAAAAGAGTAACTGGTTAATCGGCAAGTCGTATGAGCGATTCGTCGGCTACCTCTACGAACAAAAAGGCTACCATGTGGAATACTTCGGAATCAAAGAGCGCTTTGAAGACTTAGGAAGGGACTTAATTGCAAAGAAGGGCGACGAAATCCTAATTGTTCAGTGCAAACACTGGTCGAAGTTTCGATCGATTCATGAGAACCATATTTTCCAGCTGTTTGGCACTACATTTGAGTACAACAGCCGCAACAAAGTTAAGGCCAAGGCTGTATTCTTCACGTCCACAAAGCTTACTGAGATAGCGACAGAAATGTGTAAACAGCTGGGGATTATTGTTAAACAAGACTTTCCATTCAAAGTTTACCCTTCGATAAAATGTAATATCTCTAAACGAACTGGGGAAAGGATTTATCACCTACCCTTCGACCAGCAGTACGACAATACGCGGGTTGACCAGGAAGATCTAGAAAAGTACGCGATGACGGTGAAGGAGGCGGAAAAGTTAGGTTTTCGCCGGGCTTATCGTTGGCACGGAAAAAAGGCGAGCTAAACGAGCTCTTCGAATTCTTTCATATGGTCAAAGTTCTTGAGATCGTAAAGCATGTTATCTATAGAACCCTGAAGACCGATCCATGTCATCGCGTACTCTTCACTGTATTTATATTTAACATTGATCTCAATCAGAAGTTCTTTTAGAGCATCGAGGAGCCGCCTAATTTGTTCAATTCCTTTACTGCTCAAGAAACGATAGCTAGCATGGGTCAGCTCTCTTGATAAGTGGGCATAGAACTTGTGACGCTCCTTTATTATCGGCTTATGTCTTTTCTTTAGGTTATCAATCATTGTTTTATCTAACAGCTCATAGGAATACAAAGACCAAGAATCATCTCGTCCATCGAAAAACCTAGCTACTGACATATAAATATAAGCAGTCATATTATCCAGGAATAACTGGAATGCAGGGTTGTAGCGGTTATTTTTTTGCTCAATTACTTGAAATAACTTTTCGTAAACTTCACATATTTCATAAAGTTTGGCCAGCTCCCTATTCAAGTGTCCCCATAATTGATGTTCTTGAGATTTACTTTGCTGGCTCATTATCGTCCTTTATTTCGTCGAGTTTCTGTTGGCTTTTTTTGCTAACCTCCTCGATCTCAGCTTCAACTACAATTAATTCTGCACTTATTTCTTCTTCTGTAATCTTCCCGCCAGAAGTCTTGATGAGTAATTTATACAGTCTATTGATAATGGGCTGGTCGCGCAGTTCCATGATTCGCGTCAAAGCCAGCAGCTCCTTTAACTCCATTAGGACTAAATCTTTAGAGAAGTTCTGGATACTTTCTAAATCCTTTGCTAGCGACTGTCCATTTAGCAAATAGTCTGGCTGAGTGATGTTCTTTTCCATAAAGTGAGACTTTAACTCTTCGTATGCACCTGAGATATTCTCTATATCATTGTTTAGTTTTCTAAGACTTTGTTTAAAGCACAAGAGCTTATTTAGGAGCGTTAAGTCAAATAACTCGTAATCAATCGATGGATCTAGCTCTAGGTATCGTAGAGTTGACCAGTAAACCTTGCCAGTTTTTAGCGCAGAAATGAAGAATGGCAAGATATAATGATTGTCGTCAAGAACGCCAAGCATGTTCTGTAGTTCGTACTCAAGCTTTACAAGTCCCGTGTAATGTCGCTTCTTTCGATTAACAATCGCGGCCACTATCGTTCCAAATCCGGTAACAAAGAGCGTAAAGGCAGAACCTAATAAAGCTGCAATTAACTCACTGCTCTTAAGGAAATCGGGTATCGTCATTTTAGAAGAAAGAGGCTGTTAAGCCTCTTTCTTCGGTTCCTCGGGCTTGTTGGTGTCTGGTGTCCCGTCGTCTTTGGGCAGTTCTTCTTCTGGTTTTGGCTCGGCCGCGGCGGCTTGCTCGTACATAGCGGCGCCAATTTTTTGGAGGAGTTCGCTCAACTTGTCCGACGCTTCTTTAATTTTGTCTTTGTCGTCGTTGTGGATAACGGCTTTGACGGCGGTGACGGCGTCTTCGATCTCCCGTTTGTCGTCGGGCTTCACTTTATCGCCGGCGTCTTTCAAAGTTTTTTCGCTTAGGTGAATCATCGCTTCGGCTTGGTTACGGACGTCGACTAATTCTTTCTTTTTAGCGTCATCGGCCGCGTGGGCTTCGGCGTCGGCTTTCATCTTTTCGATCTCTTCTTTAGAGAGGCCGCTGGAAGCCGTGATGGTAATTTTTTGCTCTTTGCTGGTGGCTTTATCGACGGCCTTCACGTTCAAGATGCCGTTAGCGTCGAGGTCGAAGGTGACTTCCACTTGCGGGACGCCGCGGGGCGCTGGCGGGATGCCGTCGAGGTGGAATTTGCCGAGCGTTCGGTTGTCGGTGGCCATCGGCCGCTCGCCCTGGAGGACGTGGATCTCCACCGACGGCTGATTGTCGCTGGCGGTACTGAACGTCTCGGTTTTGGAGGCCGGGATGGTGGTGTTGCGCTCGATCAGCGGGGTCATGACGCCACCGAGCGTTTCGAGGCCGAGCGTCAGCGGGGTAACGTCGAGCAGCAAAATATCTTTAACTTCGCCGGAGAGGACACCGCCGTTAATGGCCGCACCTAGCGCGACGGCTTCGTCGGGGTTAACGCCTTTGCTCGGCTCTTTGCCGAAGACGTCTTTAACGACTTGCTGGATTAAAGGCATGCGGGTCATGCCACCAACCAAAATCACTTCGTCGATATCGCTTTTAGTGAGTTTGGCGTCTTTCAAAGCGGCTTCGGAGATGCCGGCGGTTTTCTTAACCAGGTCGCCAACTAAATCTTCGAGTTTGGCCCGGCTCAAGTTCATTTGGAGGTTCTTCGGGCCGTCGGCGTCGGCGGAGATGAACGGCAAGTTAATCTCGGCTTCTTGGGTTTGGGAGAGCTCGATTTTGGCTTTTTCGGCCGCTTCTTTCACCCGTTGCATCGCCATGGCGTCGCCAGTTAAATCAACGCCTTCTTTGGATTTAAATTCGTCGACGATCCAGTTCATGACTTTGTTGTCGATATCGTCACCGCCCAGGTGGGTGTCGCCGTTGGTGGAAAGTACTTCAAACGAACTTTCGCCGTCGGCTTCGCCGATTTCGATGATGGTGATATCAAACGTGCCGCCACCGAAGTCGTAAACGGCGATTTTTTGGTCTTTTTTGTTTTCTTTGCTCATACCGTAGGCGAGCGCCGCGGCGGTTGGTTCGTTGATAATCCGTTTGACGTCCAAGCCGGCGATGGTGCCGGCGTCTTTGGTGGCCTGGCGCTGGGAATCGTTGAAGTAGGCCGGGACGGTGATGACGGCGGCGTCCACTTTTTCGCCGAGATAGCTTTCGGCGTCGGCTTTGATTTTGGCCAGGATCATCGAGGAGATTTCTTGGGGGGTGTAGTCCTTATCGCCCATCTTCACTTTGACAGCATTGCCGTCTTTGACGATTTTGTAGGGCATCAGTTTGAGGTCGCGCTGGACTTCTTCGTCCTCAAATTTACGGCCGATCAAACGCTTAATCGAGAAAACGGTGTTTTCCGGGTTGGTGACGGCTTGGCGTTTGGCCAAGGTGCCGACCAATCGTTCGCCTTTTTTGTTGACGGCGACGATGGAGGCGACGAGATTACCGCCTTCGGCGGTGGGGATCATTTTGGCTTTGCCGCCTTCGATGACAGCCGAAGCCGAGTTGGTGGTGCCTAAATCAATACCGATGATTTTTGCCATTTATTTTGCCTCCATTTGAGCCCTACTGGGCGAGAATGCCCTGAGCGACTGAGTCGAAGGGCTAATTCCTTTTATTTTTATCATGTACTTAAAATGTAAAGCGTCCTTTACATTTTGTCAATGGCATGTCGTTAAAAATGCGAAATTTATTGACAAGATCGCTAAAAATTATATTGTTGGGCGAGAGGTTGTACCTATGATTCAATTACGCGAACGGTCTTGTCGCAACGATATTTTCTCGTGTCTCGATTTACGGCGTGGTCTGGCTCCAGTGTCGTTAGAGTCAATTATTGCCCAACTCTGGAGCCAGCGAATCAGTGATGAGCCGATAAATCAAAGAAGTCCTACTGAGATCCGTGAGCTGGCGGACAGCTTAGAAACGTTTCAAAAAGAATGCCGCCGAACGTTGAGTCAGATGGCTCGACGCAAAGAGATCTCCAAGTCGTTAGATGGCAAGTTCTTTTTACCAGTCACCGACTGCTGGCTGGAACGAATGCGTCGAATGGCCTTTTAGCCCCTATCGGGGCTTTTTTGTACATCCTTCGAAAAACCCTATGCGAAAGCTTAGGGATGGCGAGCCTCCGCTGTCCTGATACAGTGACCTCATGGAGTTTCGCCGACAGTCCCACGCTGTGTTTTATACGCGCTACCATTTAGTCTTCTCGACCA
>DATIHX010000005.1:0-70497 GCA_035480235.1 Saccharimonadales bacterium (SeqCode) | reverse complement strand
GAGCAAGTGACGAGCGTTATTTAGGCGGCAAAGAATTACGGATTAAGAGTTAGGAATTACGAAGGGGAATAAAAAAGGCCGCGGGAAATCCCGCGGCTGACAAGTTAGAATCTGGCGATTGGGAGTAGGATCCAAATAACCAGGAAGAGACAAGCGCACGTCACGCTCAAGATATTGACCAATCGACGATTCCATTTTCGTTCAATCTTCAATATCTCGATGTCGTTTTTCAGGAAGAAAATGTCAAAGTCCATAGAAACCTCCAATTTGAGCTCAATATAACATATAATGAGTTGATGAAATTTGATGTGTTGACGATTTTTCCGGAGATGATCGAACAAGGCCTGAGCTGGTCTATTCCTTCAAGGGCTCAAAAAGCCGGAGCGATTGAAGTAAAAGCCTATCAACTGCGCGACTACGGTGTGGATAAACACGGCAATGTGGACGATTCGCCGTACGGCGGCGGACCGGGGATGATTTTGCGCGTTGACGTGGCCGATAAGGCGCTGGAGGCGGCTGACCCTGGCCACCGAGCCCACCGCATTATGTTCTCGCCCGACGGCGAAATACTCAGCCAAAAACTTGTCAAAGAATTGGCCGCTAAAGATCACCTAGTTTTACTTTCCGGTCGTTACGAAGGTTTTGACGCCCGCATCGAACCGCTGGTGGACCAAAAAATCTCGATCGGCTCGTACGTTTTGAGTGGTGGCGAACTACCAGCCCTCGTTATTATTGATGCGATCGCTCGGTTACTGCCCGGCGTTCTGGGGAACGAAGAGTCGCTGAAGCACGAGACCTTCGAAAACGACGTTACCGACTTTCCCCAATACACTCGGCCCGACAACTACAACGGCCAATCAGTTCCCGAAGTTCTCAAAAACGGTCATCACGCCGAGATTGAAAAATGGCGCCAAAGCCAGCAAAAGCCAGTTGACGCCAAGTAGTTACTTCACAGCCCGACGGTAGACGCAAAACTGTACGAGCGTTACACCCCACATCACGAAGCCAATCGCGAACGAGATTAAGGGTAAGTAGGTTTTGGTCAGAATGAAAAGTACAATCTGGGAGGCGTAGAAGCCGAGGGCGATTAGGATTGTGATGGCTGGTTGACCGGATCGCTTTTCGCGATAGTTCTTCACTATCTGCGCCGGAATACCGATCAATACCAAGCCGAGCGAGAAAGCAGTTACTAGCAAACTAAAAACGAGCTTCAGATCCATAGGCGGATTATAGCTTGATATGGATTAAATGTCACTATTTTGCAAAGTTTCAACGGAGCAAAACGGAAAATCTAATTTCATCTTGGTTGACGCCAGAGTAAATATTCGGTACTATATTGGAAGCATCATGCGTTCGCTTCAAGACGAAATTCGGCAGGCCCACCGCGACTTATTTTGCCCCGTCTGTGGCCGAACGTTTGAGTTAAAAGATATTCGGGTGCGATCGTTCTTGGGTAACGGCGCCGTTGAGCTTTCCGTTAACTGCAGCCGCGGCCACTTTCCAGTGATCATGCTGGTGCCGTTAACGCTCAAAGAATTAGCCGCCGCTGGTCCGATCACCAAAAAAGAACTGAAAATCGCCACCCAAAAAATCGATAAATTAGAAAAAAGTTTTCAAGAATTACAAAAAAACCCGCCATCAAAAAATGACCGCTAAAACTGTCGCCCTCAAAGCTGAAAAACGCCTCGTCACCGGTAAAAAGGTGAAGAGTTTGCGTACGAAAGGCCAACTGCCAGCCGTCGTTTACGGTCACGGGCTGGACGCCACTTCCATTTCGATCGCCGCGGCCGATTTCCGCAAAGCCTACCAAGAAGCCGGCACTTCGACTTTAGTTGACCTGCAAATTGGCGACGACAAACCACTGAAGGTCCTTTTTCACGAGCCGCAACAACATCATTTGCTGGGCACGCCGCTCCATGTTGATTTATACGCTGTTAAAATGACCGAAAAAATCGAAACTGCCATCCCGATTCACTTTACTGGTGTGGCACCAGCTGTTGATGAACTGGAAGGTAACTTTATCGCCAACAAAGATGAATTACTGATCCGCTGTCTGCCGGGTGATCTGATTCCGTCAGTCGAGCTGGACATTTCCGTTCTCAAAACTTTCGACGACCAAATTCGCGTTTCCGACATCAAAGTCCCCGAAACCGTTGAGGTAATGGACGACGCTGAAGATGTGGTTGCTTTAGTGCAAGCGCCGATTTCCGAGGAAGAACTGGAAGCCGAACTGGCGCCAGAAGTTGGCAGCGCTGAAGCCGAAGCGGAAGCCGTTGCCGAGCTTGGTAAAGAAGGCGAAGAGCCAGCTGAAGGTGAGGCTGCCGCCGAAGGCGAGCCGGCCAAAGCTGAAACCAAACCAGAATAATTACTGCCAGCTCGTAATGTCTTTGAGCGCGAACGTCCGGTCGGCTTTTTTCGTTACGTCAAAGGCGTCCAGCAGCCACTGCTCGTCTGGGTGATATTCGGTCGCCCCAAACCAAATTTTCTTGGGAATTATTTGCCGCGTACCGGTCTCGCCGCGGTAGTTGGAGTAAGTAATTTCGACAATTTCTTTATTATCTTTCATTTTGAGCCACCTCCGGGATTTGAACCCGGGACCCTCGGTTTACGATACCGACGCTCTGGCCGCTGAGCTAAGGTGGCACAATCTGTATTTTAACCTAAAAACCCTCTTTTTTTAAGAAAAGGCGCCGAGGAGTTTCGGCGCGGTTCATTTAAGGCGAGAAGCGGACGTTCTGCCAAATTTTTGGGTAGACGTAAGGCAGCTTTTCGTTGACTAGTCGTAAAACGATTGTGTCGGAAAGGCTGCGGTGTCGGAGGTACTCGAAATCCGGGTGCTGGTCGGAGACGTAAATCGGTTCGAATTCGCCAATCGAGATCGCCAGTGTCTGGTGTTCCCTGGTTTGGTCAATGAACGTTTTTGCGTCGCTATTGTGGTCGTCGGTATAAACGGGCGGTAGGCTGTTCAACTGCAGATTCAGAATCTGCAACGGCTGCTGCAAGCGGACATCCTGCTGGAGTAGCGCTGTTTCGATTTTCAGCGCGTGGGCGGCAAACGCAAGCGCCGCGCCAAAGAGAATAAGGGAGATAGCCAGAACAGTCGATAATGCCCCAATCCAACTATTAAAGAACTTTTTCATTCAACCCTCCTTGAGAGTATGGAAAAATTATACGAGAATAGCGACTAATTATCAACCCGCCAAGAGATGTCTTACTTCAAGGCTTTGCGGAACGAGAACAGCACAATCGTTACCAAGACGACGAACATACTGCCAGCGGCCAAGAAGGCGTAGGCGATGTCGTGGCCACCCCAACCGCGAATCACCAGCGCGCGGATACCCTCGATGATATAAGTGACCGGGTTGTAGCCGGTGATCACCCCAAAGGTGTGCGGCAACAAGGCTTTCGGCGCCTGCGAAGTGGTTAAATAAAGCAGCGGGAAAACCAGAATAAACATCGACTGAACCAGCCGGGCGTTCTGGGTGCGCAGCGCAAAAATCATACTGATACAGCTCCAGGCCATGGCGAAGAGCACTAGAATGGCAAAAATGGTTAACACGCCCAACACGCCGGTCTTGAAGTGAACGCCCCAAATCAGCAGCAAGAGTAACATCACTAACCCTTGGCCAAGAGCTTGAACGGCTACCTCGGTGAGTTTGGCTAAGACAATCGCCAACCGGTTGATCGGCATAATGATTAATTTTTTGAAATATCCGCTTTGAATGTCTTGAACTAGTTCAATACCGGCGTTACCAGCCGAGAAAAAGATGGCGGTAAACATCGCCACCGGCGCGATGAAGTCTTTGTACGAGACGTTCGGGAAGCCCGGGACTTTCGCCAGCGCCGATAGCGATAGTGAGTTGACGGCGAAAAAGAAGATCGGCATGAAGAACGGCGGCAAAAGCGCCAAGAGCGGCCGCCAAATTAATTTAATGTTGCGGATCGACAAGTAGTACCAGTCGCTGAAAAAGGTTGTATTCATCGTATTATCGTCGGCCTCCGCTGCGGGCTTGAGCGAACGGATCGGGGGCGTTGGCGTTTACCGCTTCTTCGCCGATTGTACTGCCCGTCGTCTTCAAGAAAACCTCTTCCATATTCTTAGCGTCGTGTTTCTTCATTAATTCCTCCGGCGTTCCCTCGGTCACAATTTTACCTTTATCCATAATTTCGATCCGCTCACAAAGCTCTTCGGCCTCTTCCATAAAGTGAGTGGTCAGGAAAATCGTCATTCCTTGCTTATTAAGTTCGCGCAGGTGGCTCCAAATGAGTTGGCGGGCGTGCGGGTCGAGGCCTTGGGTTGGCTCGTCCAAAAAGAGGATTTTTGGTTTGTGAATTAACGACAAAGCCAGGTCAAAGCGCCGACGCATGCCGCCAGAATAGGTGGAGGTGAACTTGTCGGCCACTTTTTCCAGCTCAACTAATTTGAGGAGTTTGGCGATTTGGGCGTCGATCTCGGCTTTCGGCATATGGTATAGGCGGCCGTGGAGCTGCATCATCTCGCGGGCGGTGGCCACTTCGTCGAGGCCCACTTCTTGCATGGCAAAACCGACTTTTTTGTAAATCTCGTCGGGATTTTCAGAGATTTCAATTCCGTCAATTTTCACAGTGCCGCTGGTTTTCTTCACTAAGTTAACCAACATATTGATAGTAGTGGTTTTGCCGGCGCCGTTGGGGCCGAGGAAACCGAAGAACTCACCCTGCTTGACGTTGAAGCTGATACCCTGGACGGCTTTAACGTCGCCAGGATAGGTTTTGACCAAGTCTTTAACTTCAATAATGTTGGTTGAAGAATTTTGCGGCATTTTTCTTAGTTTACATAATTGTTCGAGCGCCGTCAAAGCCGGGGTACTACCTGTTGTGTGTGACTTCTGCTAAAAACTCTCGCGCGTCGGCAGTGAAAACTGTCATTTCAAATGATGCATTTTATTAGCCAGACTTTTATGGTTAACCCTGATGGTACGACATATCTTCACCGGTGAGAGTTTGTTTGAGTATTATCACGGATCCGATCCTACTTGAGTGATGTGAGGAAAGCGTTCCACCTCAACTCTAGTATTGCGCAAGGGCCCCGGGTTTTGCCGGGGCGTTTGCGATAGTAAGAGCTAGTAGTATTTCAGGGAAGGGGGAACCAGGTGGTTCCCAGAGAATGACGGGTTGCCAACGTTACACCACCAGCTGTTGAGGTCGATGGCGGGTTTGTTGGGCAACCTTAACTGCTTGCAAAAATTTGCCTTGAGCGCGATAGACGTCCAATTCGGTCGGTTTGCCTTTTCGGCGGCTGGCTAGATGTTTTGCAAGTCTACGATTCTTCAGATCCATTGAGTCGCTCCTCCAGAGAGTTAGTACCCTCCCTGAATCACTACTAATTATTAATGTTCGCTCGAGCGGGAGACGGGATTTGAACCCGCGACCTCATCCTTGGGAAGGACGCATTCTACCGCTGAACTACTCCCGCGGGTAAATACACAGAAAATTACCGCGTCTAACCAGTCTAACCGCTTGGAGACGGCCTGTAAAGCAGCTACAGTAGGGGCATGGAGGGGAAACGAGTCGTCTTTTTTGAAGTTGAGCCTTGGGAGCAGGATTTTTTACGCGATAAACTCGAACACCACGCCGAGCTAAGTTTTTTCTCACATCGATTGACGTTCGACAATGTCCACGAGGCCGAAAATGCCAACTATATCGCCGCCTTTATTTACTCAGATTTTTCTCAAACTGTTTTAGATAAACTGCCGCACCTAAAAGGTTTGGCGACGATGTCAGTTGGCTGTGATCACATCGACTTACCAGAAGCCGCTCGCCGAAAAATTATCGTCAGCAACGTTCCTAATTACGGACCCAATACGGTTGCCGAGCAGACGATGGCCTTGCTTTTGGCGCTGTCGCGCAACATTGTGCCGTCCGTCGAGCGGACGCGCCACGGTGAGTACGACTACACTGGCCTCAGCGGTTGGGACTTGAATGGCAAAACCATCGGCGTGGTTGGCACGGGTAAGATTGGCGCGCTGGTCGCCCAAGCCGCCAAAGGGTTGGGAATGAAAGTTGTTGGCTACGACCCGAAACCAAATCCGGCAGTTGCCCAAAAAACAGGTTTAGAGTATATGCCCTTGCCAGAGCTGCTGAAGCAGTCCGACGTTATTACCCTTCACGTTCCGCTCTGTGACGAAACAAAGCATATGCTTTCCACCGAACAATTTAAACAAATGAAAAAAGGCGCCGTGCTCATTAATACCGCTCGGGGCGGTTTAGTAGATATTAACGCGCTCATTGAAGCGTTGGATAACGGCACCGTCGCCCAGGCCGGCCTAGATGTACTGGAAGACGAAAATATCCTCAAAGAAGAACGCCAGCTTTTTTCCAAATATTTTAACCTTCATGACTACCAAACAGCGATGGCCGATCATGTTTTGATGCGCGACCCACGGGTAATCGTTACGCCGCACAATGCTTTTAATAGTAAAGAATCGCTTCATAATATTCTTCAAACTACGGTCGATAACATTGTAGGGATGATGACTGGCGACGCAACTAATATCGTTAATCAATAAAGCATATGCTATTTCTCGCCTCAGATCATGCCGGGTACGAACTGAAAGAACATATCCACCTGCGTCTCCATGAACGCGGCGTTGCCTTTGAGGATTTTGGGACATTTTCCGAAAAAATGGACGACTTCCCTGGTTACGCGCTGCGGGTTGCCAAAGAAGTAGTCAAGCATCACGGCCGCGGTATTTTAGTCTGTGGTTCGGGTCACGGCATGACCATCGTTGCTAACCGTTTTAAAGGCGTTCGGGCCATTACCGCTTGGAATGCCGAGGCGGCCAAAAGAGGCCGAGAAGAAGAAGACGCTAACATTCTTTCGCTCCCCGCTCGCTTAGTGACCAACGAAGAGGGTTGGGAGATCGTTTCCACTTTTCTTGCCACGTCATTCGCCCATCTCGATCGTTACAAACGCCGAATTGAACAAACCGATGCTTTCTAAATCCCCACTAATTTTATCGATCCTCACTGCTACTGCTGAAGAATTTACGGAAAAGTTAGCATATGCCAAAGCTGTTACCAAGTCGGTCCATTTGGACGTGATCGACAATAATTTTTGTGAAGGCCGCACCTTACCAATCGACGCTTGGCCGATTATTGACCTAGATTACTCCGAAGCCCATTTGATGGTTAATAACCCTATCGAATATTTGGAGCCATTGGCAGCTAAGAAAGTTACTCGGGCAATTATTCATATTGAATCGATTTTTGACCTCAAACAGCTAGCAGAAAAAGCTAAGTCGCTCGATTTACTCCTCGGCTGGGCCGTTAACCCCGACACCGATCTCGATAAGCTCCGGTCGCTTTACGAAACCAGCTCGTACATTCAAGTAATGGGCGTTCACCCTGGCCACTCGGCGCAGTTGATGATCGACACTACGCCAACGGCAGTGGCGTATTTAAAACGGATTCCCAGCCGGCGCTTGACGGTGACGGTGGACGGCGGTGTCTCAACTGAAACTATTTCAGAACTAAAACTCGCCGGCGCCAATTATTTTGTGGTCAGCCACGCGGTTTTTGATGCCGTTAACAAAGACGAGGCCTACCAGCAGCTGCTGGAATTAATTAACGAACCGAAACACGCATGACCACTAAAAATCTAGAAATTACGGCTAACGCCATTAGGCAATCGATTATCGAAATGCTGCTGAAGGCCGGTTCCGGTCACTCGGCTGGGCCATTGGGAATGGCCGACGTTTTTACCGCCCTTTACTTTGAAGTGTTGAATATCGAACCCAAGAAACCGAACTGGCCGGACCGCGACCGGTTGATTCTTTCCTGTGGTCACATTTGTCCAGTTTTGTACGCCACGCTGGCTCACCGCGGTTTTTTCCCGCTCTCCGAGCTAGCGACGCTCCGCCGACTCGGCAGCCCGCTGCAAGGCCACCCGCATTTTGGCGAGTTACCCGGCGTCGAAAACTCTTCTGGGCCGCTCGGCCAAGGCTTGAGCCAAGCGATCGGGCTGAGTTTAGGGGCCGCGATGGACGCTAAAAAGTGGCGAACATATGCTATTTTATCTGATGGCGAACACGACGAAGGCCAGACGTGGGAGGCGATTTTGTTCGCCGGTAAAAACAAACTTCATAACCTCACGGCGATTGTTGATCGCAATAACATTCAAATTGACGGTTTCACCGAAAATATTATGCCGCTCGAACCGCTGGCTGATAAATACCGGGCTTTCAATTGGCACGTTTTAGAAATTGACGGCCACAATTTTGATGAAATTATCGGCGCCTTGCGCCACGCCCGCTCGGTTTTTGAAAAACCAACCGTCATTATCGCCCATACCATTCCCGGCAAAGGCGTTGATTTTATGGAGAACGATTATCACTGGCATGGGACACCGCCCAACGCCGAGCAAGCCCATCTGGCCATCAAAGAACTCCGGACGCTCCGGGGTAAAATAACGAGTGAACATGAATAAAGCAACAACGACATTCTTGCGAGCGAAAAATATCTTTTTTGCCGACCCTGTGAGCCGCCAGCCAGCCGGTCTCCAGCCTGCTAATGCGCAGCATAAGGCTGGAGTGGCCAGGCGAGACAAGTTTGACGAGGGCGCAGGCCCGAGGAGATGTGTCGGCAGGAAAGCATATTTTGAGCGAAGAGCTGAATTATTATGAAATATTTAACCCCCTTAAGCGAAACACATATCGAAGTTGCCACCCGTGATGGCTTCGGCCAGGGGCTGTTGGAACTGGGCAAAAATAATCAGAACGTTGTTGCCTTAACGGCCGATTTAACCGAAAGCACGCGCGTTGAAGCCTTCGCCAAAGCCTACCCGGAGCGCTTTATCGAAGTCGGCGTGGCCGAGCAAAACATGGCTGGCATTGCGGCTGGCTTAGCGCTCGGCGGCAAAATTCCGTTTATGGCGTCGTACGCCGTTTTTTCACCGGGGCGAAACTGGGATCAAATTCGCGTTAGCATATGCTATTCTGATTTGAATGTGAAAATCGTCGGCGCTCACGCTGGCCTCACCGTCGGGCCGGACGGCGCTACTCACCAAGCCTTAGAAGACATCGCCATCACCCGGGTTTTGCCAAATATGACCGTAATTGTGCCAGCCGATTCTATTGAAGCCCGCAAAGCGACCCTGGCTTTAGCTAATCACATCGGTCCGGCATACTTGCGGCTCGGTCGGTCAAAAGTATCGGTTATCACCTCCGAAAAAACCCCGTTTGAAATCGGCAAGGCCTTAAAACTGACCGCCGGTGACGACGTGACGATTTTCGCTTGTGGCGTCATGGTCGCCACGGCTCTGAAAGCCGCCAAACAGCTTGACGGCAAGGTCAGTGTCGCCGTTATTAACCTTCACACCATTAAACCAATTGACTCAACCGCCATCATCGAATCCGCCAAAGCAACCGGAGCGATCGTCACGGCCGAAGAACACCAAGTGGCTGGCGGGATGGGTAGCGCGGTGGCCGAAGTCGTTGCCGCTCATCATCCAGTCCCGATTGAGTTTGTGGGCGTTCGCGATACGTTCGGTGAGTCTGGTGAACCAGACGAGCTGCTGGAGCACTACAAACTCGGTGTCGACGACGTCCTGGCTGCAGTCGAGAAAGTAATGAGACGCAAAAATGCTCGTTAAGAATTTCAAATTTTGGCAAACAAAATTTGGGGAGAACAAATGCTCGTAAATCTGTCACACATTTTAAAGAAGGCTGACGAAGAGAGGTATGCCGTTGGTGGTTTTAATATGACCACCCTCGAATCGGCGCTGGGAATAGTGGAAGCTGCCGAAGCCGAAAAGTCGCCTGTTATTTTACAAATTACTGAAAAAACTATCGACTACATGGGCCTAGACGTCGCTTTCGCCATCGCCAAAACCCTGGCCGACAATTCGTCGGTGCCGGTAGTGATTCACTTTGACCACGGCCGGAATTTCCCGCTGGTTGAAGACGCTGTCAAGATTGGTTTTAGCTCGGTGATGCTCGACGTCTCGAAAATGCCGGAAAGTGAGCGGATCCCATTTGTGAAAACCTTCGCTAAAACCGCCCGCCACCGCGGTGTTACTGTGGAAGTGGAAGAAGATATCATCGGCGGCAAAGAGGACTACGTCGACGGCAAGCACTGGCATTTCACCGACCCCGCCCGGGCGGCCTCGTTCGCCAAAGAAACCAGTTGCGACGCTTTCGCCGTCTCGATCGGCAACTCGCATGGTAAGCCCCAGCCGCACGAAACGTTCGATTTAAAACTCCTCAGCGAAATTAACCAAGCCGTCAGCTGTCCGTTGGTTTTGCACGGTGCTTCGTCAACGCCGGATCATTTAATTCGCGACGCCATTAGCCGTGGTGTTTGCAAAATCAATATCGATACCGATTTGCGTTTAGCCTTCACCAAAGAGCTCCGCGCCACCTTGGCCGGTGACAAAAACCTCTACGACCCCCGCGACGAACTCCGCTCAACAATCGGCGAAATAAAAGAGGTTGTTATCGAAAAAATCCGCCTGTTCGGGTCGGATAACAAAGCATAAAAAAATCCCGAGCATTTTTAGCTCGGGGTAGTTAGTTCATGTTGCCAATGTTTCGCGGGCCGGCATAAGGACATCATCAGGCGCAAGCGCCCAATATGTCCCGAGTGGGCTCTTCCAGATCCTTTGGGGAATGCCTTCTTTGAGGCTTAGCCTTCGATTGTCGGCTTTAGCTGCTTCCCAATATGGGTTTCCTGGAGTAATCACATCGCCGCCGAAGAAGTAGTAGGCCGAATAATTCATCGGTTCTGATCGGAAAGGAACATACTTCCCTTCGATCTCCACTTCTCCTTCGACGACATTATAGTATCGAAACATGCAGTTGTCTCGACCAACAGGGACAGCCTTTTCAGGGTCACGGTCGTCAGACTTCACAATGTCAAAGTCGTTATCTTTGTAGGCCCCCGGTGCGAAATGCACCTGGTAGTTCCCCAGTGTTAAATTCCTAAACTTCATACCGCCTCCGAACTCGGGTACTTACCCAAAGTTATGCACAAATCATACACAGCTTTCTTGATTAAATCAACGCGAATATTGGTATTTAGACGCTTGCTCAAAATAATAACAAAAGTTATGTTAGTAACAATGAACATCGCAATTAACGGCTTCGGCCGAATCGGCCGAACCAGCGCCCGGATTATTTTTGAGCGCCACAAAGACGCTAAATTGGTAGCGATTAACGACCTGACTGACGTCAAAACCCTGGCCCATTTATTAAAGCACGACAGTAATTACGGCACGTTCGGGCTGGAAGTGAAGGCCGATGGTGACGACTTAATAATTGCCGGCCAGAGGGTTAAAGTTTACTCCGAAAAAGACCCGACCAAATTACCGTGGCACGAACATAACGTGGACGTGGTACTGGAGTGCACCGGCCACTTCACCGATAAAGCCGGCGCTAGCGGCCATATTACGGCCGGTGCTCGACATGTAATAATCTCCGCTCCGCCCAAAGGCGGCGAGGTACCGACCCACGTTTTAAGCGTCAACGAAGATAAAATTGGTGAGGGCGATGTTATTAGTAACGCCTCCTGCACCACCAACTGCATTACGCCCGTCGCCGCCGTGATCACTGCCCATTTCGGCGTTCAAAAAGCGATGATGACCACGATTCACAGCTATACTGCTGACCAAAACCTCCAGGACGGGCCGCACAAAGATCTGCGCCGGGCTCGCGGTGCCGCTGAAAACATCGTGCCTACCACCACCGGTGCAGCTATTTCGGCTGGCGAAGTCATCCCCGAGCTCAAAGGTTTGTTCGACGGCTTATCCATTCGTGTTCCGACGCCGGTCGTCTCACTCTCCGATTTCACTTTCGTCACTAAGAAAAAAACGACCGTTGAGGAAGTTAACGAAGTGCTGACCGAAGCCGCCAAGAACCCGCGCTACAAAGGCATTTTGGAAGTAACCAACGAAGAGCTTGTTTCCTCGGATTTCAAAGGCAATCCGGCCTCAGCGATTGTTGATCTAAAACTGACCAAAGTTGTTGACGGCGATCTCGTCAAAGTTGTCGCTTGGTACGATAACGAATACGGCTACTCTTGCCGCCTCGTCGAACTGGCGCTCCTCGTCGGCCGTTAATCTCGCTTTCTTTATAGAAAGTGATTGTCAATATCAACCTAGTGCACTGTATACGTTATAACGTATACAGTGTTAGTTGCACTACTTTGCGAGGATTGTTAGTTTGATTCTTAAATGTGAAGCAACTCCCAACAGCGAACCGATAGTTAGATTATGCTTGCCGTTTTCTAAATCTGAAATCCATGCCTGAGTTGTTAGTAAATCGTGGGCTAGCTCTTTTTGTGTTAAGCGCTTAGCCAAGCGTGCGTTACGAAACTCATGACATAGCTCCAAGTACCATTTTTCTGAAATCGTTATTTTATCAAGCTCGTTGCCCTTAACCCAACGAATACTCTTCAACTTTTTACGCTTTTTATAAAGCGTTGGGCCGCCCTCGTAAGTATATTCACGTTCTAAACGCATCGTATACGTTATAACGTATACGGGAATTAAGAAATTTCAAGCCCCTGAATTATTAGCCGGTTGTGGGGTGATGAATATTTTGTTTTAGTGACTGTATGCAACAAACAACTTTTGAAGGCGCAATTATCACTGCCCTGGGCCATGATGGGTTTTTGGTTGAATTTCCAAACGAGAATTTAACACTTGCTTTTGACCCGTTTCAAATCGCTCCCATCGACAAAAAAGCCGATTATATTTTTGTTTCGCACGGCCATTTTGACCACTGCGACCCCGACAGCATTCGCAAACTATCGCACGAAAAAACCGTCATAGTGGCTTCGAACGCCTTCCAAAATGAACTCGCCGAATTCGGCGATAAAGTTGCTTTTTACGACGGCACCGACAAGGTGAAACTTGAAAAAATAACTTATTGGGCGATTCCGGCGTATAACGTCAATAAATTCCGCACGCCAACCGAAGTTTTTCACCCGAAAGAGCTCGGTGGTGTTGGTTTCATTGTTGAGGTTGGCTCGACCCGCATTTATCACGCTGGCGACACCGATGTGACGCCCGAAATGGAAACCTTAAAGAAAATTGACGTCGCCCTTCTGCCGATCTCCGGCACCTACGTGATGACGGTTGAAGAAGCGGTTCAAGCCGCTGAATTAATTCAACCGAAACTTGCGATCCCGATGCATTTTGGCAAACTCCTGGGCAGCGTCATGGACGCTCACCGTTTTCGCGATTTACTGAAAGATAAGATTGCCGTCACTGTTTTAACCGCCGAATAAAATTTTTAAAAAAAGCTCGGTTTAAGCCGAGCAAGTGGGTGATAACTGTCTTACTTTCCGTCAAGCTCAAAGCGAGATGTGGAATTTTCGTGAGCTAAAAGCGATCTTTTGACGCTTTTTGACACTGCTGTGACTAGTTCCGCGGTGAGGGTTTGGGTGGGTTCGCTATCTATGTCTTTGATTTTTGTGCCGATGTAGCCGCCTCGAACAGAACCATCTGAACCGTAGAACCTAACATCAACTGTATATTGTTCAGTTGAGATCGGTTCAACAATCTTTTCTTTCTCTTTCCTGAGAGCAAAATGCTCGTCGTGCTCGAAATAGTAGAGATTCTCTTCTTCGTCGTCTGGATCCAGCGAAGCCGCCTCATAGTCATCCAGCCAAATGCTGTTAGGCATTCTATAGTCTGAATGATTCTTACCCAGCTCATGAAATCGAACGCCGGTCTTAGTGTGAACATGTTGGACCGAAATATAGTGAACCCGGTCGGTGGTTATTTGGTGAGTGATAAGTTTCCCCAAAATAGCGACATCTAGATGCTTTACAGCAATCATAGAATCCCATTCACCATTTTTGATTAGATTTTCGGCGGGTTCTCTTCGGAGGTTGAATAGAGCCATGCCTCTCGCACTTAGCTCTTGTTCAAGCAAGTTCTGGATTGGGTGGGCGTTGCCATCCGGTCGACGAATCCAAACCCCTCCAGTAATCCCGTAGAGACTAGCTGCTAGTTCTTCTTGCCTTCGCTTCTCAGATTCCAGCGCACTGATGCGCTTTTTTTGACTGCCAATTTTACTCATCGTCGTAGCGATCAGTCCCATTACTACGACGCTGCCGATAGCTAATAGTTCAAACATTCTTTATCCTTCCAAGCCCTCCAAACAACGTTAAAGGCACTGGTTTCTTTAGGTTAAGGTACCGCAAAATTTTACTATATTATCACTAATAATTCCACCCCTGGGCCTTAACTTTTAAGGGCGAAAGAGGTAGTATTCACACTAATGACCCCCAAAATTTACGCCGATTACGCCGCCTCAACTCCAATTGACCCGAAAGTAACCGACCGAGTTCGGGCAATTTCTGACGCCCTAATTGGTAATCCGTCCAGCGCTCACGGCTTCGGCCACGCCGCCTGGATTGAACTGAACGCCGCCCGTGAGGAGCTGGCAAAATTTTTGAACGCCAAAACCGATGAAATTTATTTCACATCTTCCGGCACCGAAAGTAATAACTTGGCGATATTAGGTGTCGCTAAGGCCAACAAAAGCCGCGGCAAACATATCGTCACAACGACAATCGAGCATCCGAGCATTCTTAACGCTTGCCGGGCGCTGGAAAAAGATGGTTGGCAAATATCATATGTTTCGCCTGATAAAAATGGTGTTGTGGCGGCTACAGCAATTGCCGAAGCCGTCACCAAAGAGACTATTTTAGTTACCACCCACTTAGCTAACTCGGAAATCGGTGTTGTCCAAAATATTGCCGATATCGCCAAAGCCGTTAAAGCCAAAAACGCGAATACTCTTATTCACGTCGATGCCTGCCAAGCTTCGTCGTATATCAAACTTGATATACAGGAATTGGGTGCGGACCTACTAACGATCAATGGTACTAAAATGTACGGTCCGCGCGGTGTGGCCTTATTGTACGTTCGCCAAGGGGTTTCGATTTTTCCATTGGTGTACGGCGGCGGTCAAGAACAAAGTTTACGCAGCGGCACCGAAAATGTGCCGGGTATCGTCGGCCTGGCCGAGGCCGCCAAAATTATCGAAAAAAACCGCGATTTGGATAGCAAAAAAATCGGCCAATTGCGTGATTGGCTGCAAGCGGAACTGGAAAAACTACCCGGCGTACTTATTAACGCCAAAAAAACTAACCGGCTGCCGAATCATCTTTCGGTAACGTTACCTGGCATCAAAAACCGTGACTTAGTCAAGGAGCTCGACCAACAGGGGATCGCCGTTTCCGCCGGCAGCGCTTGCAGCTCCAAATCGCTTGGCGATTCCCATGTACTTACAGCAATCGGCCTAACCAACGAACAAATTTCCGCAACGATCCGAGTCTCATTTGGTCGCCAAACAAAGAAACAGGATATTCAGCGCGTCGCTTCGGCGATTATTAAAAAACTCGCCAGTTAAGGCGAGTTAGAGCGACAGATTCCTTCAGCGTAAATTAACAAACATACGGCGTCTGTAATGTGATCAGAGGAATTGGGTGACAGTGTTGGAACCCGCTGACGAGCGTAATGCAGCGACAAACGCTTGGCGCTGTCTTTGCCGCTCCAATCTCTGCCAAGCAGCCGTTTTTGCCACTTCAGCGAATCAACTTCAATCACAGAAGCTTCCATCAGATAAGACAGAAATAACTGCTTCCAACAACTTATAACGCTTTTCAGATCCCGATAGTCTTGTTGGTTTCCACCTGTCCGCCTATCGTTTAGGGCGAGTCGACGATCAGGTCTTTCGATGAAAACGGTAACGCTGGTACAGTCTGGCAGCTGCCAGATTAACTCTCGGCCAAATTTCTCTGAATCGATCCGCTCCTTAAATAACTCAAGATCGGCATATTGAGCGCTTGGCAGAACGATTGAGCCGTAGTTGACACGCATCTCATTGTTACGACGATAAGCTACGCCTTGGAACACGGTGCCAGGATCAATAGCAATTGAAAGGTGCATACTTCCCTCCTTAACAGTCGAAGTATAGTTCCAAATTATCACTTTTTCAAGGCGAAAGCCCCGGATTACACCGGGGCATTGTTGGCGTGGCTAACGAATCATCTTGGCGACCGCTTCTGCCCCCCCATCCGGAAACCCGGTGAGGGGGCGATGGCCGCGATGATGCCAATAACCATTAGAGCAACACCGATCCGGCCGTTCTGCCAGGCGATTTGAATATTCTTGGTAATTTTCATTTTCATTCAAGCGCCCCTTGCGCTTTGATACGCAAACTCTACCATATATAGTATCAAAAGTCAAGAGATTTGGGGGTGAAAATGATTGAGGCCAAAAAATTCGATAGCATCAAAGAATTGAACGGCATTAGCGTTCAAACGATGACGGAGCACTACAAGCTCTACGAGGGTTACGTTAAGAAAACTAACGAAATTATGGGAAAGTTGGCGACGGTCGATTTGGCTTCGGCTAATCAGGCCTTTAGCGATATTCGGTCGCTGAAAGTTGATTTAAGCTTCGCCCTTGGCGGTGTTAAAAACCATGAAATTTATTTTGGCCATCTCGGCGGTGAAGGCGGTCAACCTTCGGGCAAACTGCTTGAGCAAATTGCCAAAGATTTTGGCTCCTTTGAAAAGTGGCAGGCAGATATAAAAGCGACAGCGCTGGCGGCTCGCGGCTGGGCCTGGCTGGCGTATGATTGGGATCTGAAAAAGTTGATGAACTACATTGGCGATGCTCAGAACACTTTCCCGATTTGGAACGCTACCCCCGTAGTGGCTCTCGATGTCTACGAACATGCTTATTATTTAGATTTTCAAACCAGGCGCGCCGATTATATTGAGGCATTCTTCAATAATCTCGATTGGGGAGTAATCGAAAAGAGCTTCGTTAACCACGAGTTTAATTGATGCTAATTGGCGCTCACGTCCCCACCGCTGGTGGCCTCGACACAGCTTTGAAAAAGGGCCGGGAGATTGGTGCGGAGGCGTTGGCAATTTTCCCGTCGGCGCCGTTGCAGTGGAAAATCCGGGGTTGGTCGGACGAAGCCTGCGCTAGTTTCCTAGAAACCTGGCCGAAAGAATTCAAAGAGGTAGTTTTTCACGGTATTTATTTAACCAATTTGGCTGGCGCTTCGGCTGAAAATTTAGAGAAAACCAAAACCGCTTTAATTGAAACGCTCCAACTAGCACCGAAAATCGGTGTCGTCCACACTATTTTTCACCCTGGCACCTATAACGGCGGCATCGAAGTTAACAAAAAACAAATTGCCGACACCATCAATAACATCCTGGATAACACACCAAAAGAAGCCAAGCTGATTTTTGAAAACTCCGCCGGTTCGACGATCGGCGGCACGTTGGAAGATTTAACATTTTTAGCCGATGTCACCAAAGACAAAAGCCGGATTGGCTTCTGCCTTGACACTTGCCACGCTTTTGCCGCCGGTTACCCAATTCAAGATGAAGGCGGTTACGAAGACTATATGAAGCAAGTCGACGTGGCAGTCGGCCTCAAAAACGTCGTCGCTTGGCACTTAAACGACTCGAAATTCGGCGTCGGCGAAAAACGCGATCGCCACGAAAACATCGGCGAAGGGAAGCTGGGGACGAAGGTCTTCGAGCTTTTAATGAACGATCCACGCTGGGAAAAAACCGCCGGCTATTTAGAGGTGCCCGGCTTCGACGACCAGGGTCCCGATTTGAAAAATGTGGAAATCCTGAAAAAGCGGCGAAAAATTTGACAAAACTGCCAGTTGTTACTAAGGTTCCTCAGGGGGCTAAACCCTCTACAGTCAGGGGGCTCCGGGAAAACTCTATGGGGGGTTTATTCTTTGTAGGGGCCTCCGCCAATTTCACGGGCGATAATCGCCCGTTTTTCTTTTTTCTAATCTTCTACTGCTAGCGACTTTTTTCGTTGGCGAGTACGCTGAAAACCGATGCCAAAACGGTGGACTTCGTCGCGAATCCGGGCGAGCAGCAGTAAACCTTTATCGCCGCGTTTGGTTGGGAGCGGTCGCTTAAAATCAGGCCGAAAAATCCGATCCGGTTTTTTAGCCAGCGAAATAATTGCTCGCGGTTCCATCGGCGCGTCCATTAAACCCTTCAAGGCCGATCTCAGCTGCTCTGGGCCGCCATCAACTACAAACAAATCGGGGGTGTTTCGGGACGTATCGCTAAACCGCCGTTTTGTAACCTCGGCGATCATCGCGAAATCGTTTTGGCCAGATACGGTTTTAATTTTGTAACGACGGTACTCGTTTTTGTCGGGTAAACCGTTACTGAAACAAACCGTCGCGCCGACCGGCTCGCTGGTACCAAGGTTGGAAATATCCACCGCCTCAATGCGGGTTGGGAAAAAATCTAGTTTCAATAATTCTTTCAAGGCGACGACGGCGCCCTGAGCCTGGCCGGATTTCAAGAGTTTGTCGGCCAGTTTGGCTTCGGCGTTCTTAACAGCTAATTCCACGATTTGATATTTATCTCCGCGCTCTGGGACGCGCAACTCGACAACGTGACCGGCGTTTTCTCCCAGTAATGTGGCGATCTCGGCTTGGTCTTCAATCACTACCGGTATCACCACCAACTCGGGAAGTTCATTATTGGTGGCGTAAAGGCTGAGTAAGAATTCCCGAATAACATCGCTCTCCTTCTGCTCGAGGATACTGAAAAAGCAGCTATCTTGGCCGACGACGCGGCCTTCCCGGACTCGCAGTAAGCTGACCGCTGCCCGACTGCTAGTCTGAAAAACACCAATAGCGTCGTAATCGTCATCATTAGAAGAAATCACTTGTTGGCGACTGAAGGTTTGGCGCAAGCCCTTCAGCCGATCACGCAGTTTGCCGGCTAGTTCGAACTGTTCGTTCCCAGCGGCCGCTTCCATCCGAACCTCTAAATTGTTCACCAAGTCTTTCCGTTTGCCCTGAAGAAAAGCGATCGCCGAGTTAATTCGCTCTTGATATTTTTCCGGGCTAATTTCGTCGTTGAGCGGGCAGGTGAAACCATCAAGCTGGCAGTTCAAACACGGCCGGTCTTTGTGTTTGAGCGGGGTGGGAGAGAGATGAACGCCGTACAGTGATCGCAGAAATTCCAGCGCGCTTTTGGCCGCCCAACCCGAAAGATACGGTCCGAAATAGCGGGCTTTTTCGCCTTTTTTCTGCAAGACGGTCCGTTCACGTTGGCGGACGATCGTAAAGCGGGGGACGGCTTCGTTCTCCACCAATTTGATGAACGGATACGACTTGTCGTCAGTTAATTGGATATTAAAACGCGGCAGATGCTGCTTAATCAGCGTTGATTCTAACATCAGCGCCTCGGTTTCGTTGGTGACGACGATCGTTTCAACGCTTTTAATTAATTCCACCATCACCGTTGTCCACGGCCGATCGGTGTGGGTTTTAGCAAAATAACTACTGACTCGTTTTTTTAAGTTTTTGGCCTTACCGACGTACAAAATAACGCCGGTTTCGTCTTTAAAAAGATAAACCCCCGGCTTGGCTGGCAAATTTTGATAAAGTTTTTTATTGATCGACATCACTGTCAGTCTCCAGTGATTAGCTTCGCCTCTTCTGGCCAAAAAGCATCGGCTCGAGCGCTTGGCCAGTCAGCGATGCTTTGGTCAGCGCCACTTCTTCAGGCGAACCTTTGGCGATGATCTGGCCGCCGTTTTCGCCGCCGCCGGGGCCGAGGTCGATTAAATAATCGGCCGATTTAATGACGTCTAAATTGTGTTCAATAATAATGATGGTGTTGCCGCGAGTCACCAGTTGCTGCAAGACGCCGAGCAGTTTTTCGACGTCGGCAAAGTGCAGTCCGGTCGTCGGCTCGTCTAAAATATAAAGGGTTTTGCCGGTATCGCGCCGCGATAATTCGGCCGCCAGTTTAATCCGCTGGGCTTCGCCGCCAGAAAGTGTCGGTGCTGGTTGGCCGAGCCGGACGTAGCCCAAGCCAACTTGCTGAAGGGTAGTGAGTTTGTCGGTCAGCGTCGGGACGTGTTCGAAGAACTCAATCGCTTGGTCGATGGTTAAATTCAAAACCTGGGAGATATTTTTACCTTTCCATAGCACTTCCAACGTTTCGCGGTTGTAGCGGGTGCCTTTGCAGACGTCGCAAGTAATATACACATCCGGTAAAAAGTTCATCTCAATTTTAATCTGGCCGTCGCCCTGGCAATTCTCGCAGCGGCCGCCAGGGACGTTAAAACTGAACCGACCGGGTTTGTAGCCGCGTGACCGAGCGGCTGGCGTGGCGGCAAAAAGTTGGCGGATAATGTCGAACGACTTGGTGTAGGTGACGGGGTTACTTCTAGGCGTCCGGCCGATCGGCGACTGGTCAATCTCGATAATTTTATCGATGTTTTCGGTGCCACTGATGCCTTTGTGGGCCCCCGGTAGGGCGGCGACGCGATGGATTTTTTGAGCAACGGCTTTACTTAGAATTTCGGTGACGAGCGTTGATTTACCGCTGCCGGAAACACCGGTCACCACCGTTAAGCGGGATTTTGGAAAATTAACAGTTACATTCTTTAAGTTGTTGGCAGTGGCGCCGTGAACCGTCATAAAATCTTGGCCTTTAGCAACCTTTCGCCGCTCCGGTACGGCTAAGGTCTTCACGCCGGTTAGATATGGCGCCGTAATTGAGGCCGGGTTTTTGATAAATTCGTCGTACGCTCCCGCTGCCACGATCTGCCCGCCGGCTTCGCCGGCACCCGGCCCGATATCCACCAAATAATCAGCCGCTCGCATCGTTTCTTCGTCGTGTTCAACCACAATCACCGTGTTGCCCAGGTCGCGGAGCCGCTTCAGAGTCTCAATTAAGCGGGCGTTATCGGTCGGATGGAGGCCGATCGTCGGTTCGTCCAGCACATAAAGAATACCCACCAGCGCTGAGCCAATTTGCGAAGCCAGCCGGATTCGCTGCGATTCGCCGCCGGCCAGCGTGGTGGCCGTTCGGTCGATAGTGAGGTAATTCAAACCAACTTTGCTCAAGAACTCCAACCGGTTCAAAATTTCAAACAACACTTTCTCGGCGATGGCCAGGTCACGCTCGTTCAAATCCAGGCTCTTGAAAAAGGCGAAGGCTTTGTCGATCGAGAGTTGGGCGATCTCGGCGATATTCTTGCCGCCGACTTTCACAATCAAGGCTTGGATTTTTAGTCGGGCGCCGTGGCAAGTCTGGCATTCTTTGCTCAACATATATTTTTCGATCTCTTCCCGGACCGAGTCGCTTTCGGTTTCTTTGTACCGGCGATCGAGATGCGAAACCAACCCGTTAAACCAGACCGTAAAATGTTGGGCGTGCCCGGCGCTAAAATATTTCAGTCGAATTTGCCGCGGTTCGCCGAAACCGTGCAGTAATTTGTCGATTTTTTTGGCATCGACGTCTTTCAGTGGCTGGTCGGGTGCGATATCCAGCAGCTCGGCCAGGCTTTTGAGCAAAACGCCGTAGTAATTATTTTGCGAAAACGTCCACGGCAACACCGCCCCTTCGTTAATCGATAATTTTTTGTCCGGAATAATTAGCTCTTCCGACAATTCCTTTTTGACGCCCAAGCCGTGGCAATCTTCGCAAGCGCCATACGGGCTGTTGAAGGAAAAGGAGCGCGGCGAGATCTCGCCGAGTGAAAAGCCGTCGTAGGGGCAAGCTAAATCTTCAGAAATTAAGATTTCCTCGTCTTTCTGACCGTTCTCGCCTTGTACCACCACTAAGGCTGTTCGTTTCGCCAGCTTTAAAGCTGTTTCCAGCGCGTCGGTTAACCGCGTTCTTGACGACGAGCCGATCGTCAAACGGTCGATCAAAACTTCAATGGTGTGAGCTTTGTAGCGATCGAGCTCGATTCGGTCCGATAAGCCCTTGATTTCGCCGTTAATCCGGGCCGAGCCGAAGCCGCCTTTGTATAAATCATACAAAAGTTGGAGATACTCGCCTTTTCGGCCGCGCACCACCGGCGCAAAAACCGTAATCCGGCTGCCTTCCGGCAAATTCGTAACTATTTCGACCATTTGGTCGACGCTTTGGCGGGAAATTGGCCGGCCGCAGTTCGGGCAGTACGGGACGCCGATGCGGGCAAACAGCAATCGCAAGTAGTCGTAAATTTCGGTCACAGTTCCGACCGTCGAGCGGGGGTTATGGCCACTAGCTTTTTGGTCGATGGAGATGGCCGGCGACAAGCCCTCGATATAATCGACATCCGGCTTTTCCATCTGGCCCAAAAACTGCCGAGCGTACGATGACAGTGATTCCATATAACGCCGCTGACCTTCGGCGTAAATTGTGTCGAAAGCTAAGCTGGATTTACCCGAACCGGACAAACCAGTGAAGACGATTAATTTACCGCGTGGCAACTCGAGATCAATGTTCTTGAGATTGTGTTCACGGGCGCCTTTAATAAAAATCCGCTCTGTCGAAGCCATGGTAAGCCCATTCTACCAAACAAAACCCGAAAAGTCAGGCCGCAATCTTCCAAAAACGGCTTTCGGCCGCCATTGGTTATCTCTAACTAATTAACTGTTTGAGGCAGGGTTAGTCCAGTGATCGACGCCTTTATCGGGAGCGTGAAGTTGGGCCAGCAGCTCGTTAACCTGCTCTGTCGAAAGTAAGCCAGCTTTAGCTCGCATCTCATCAAATTCACTCTCACTGACGCCTGCTCCGCTTTGCTCCATATCAGGTTTCATAAACTCAGTCATTTATCCTCCTTAAAATTACCATTTTTACTTTCTCTCGTATTCTTATCTACTACTAAAAAAAATATCGTGTCAACAAAAAAAGCACCCGAGGGCGCTAGTGAAAGTTCTTGGCTTTGAGTAAGTGGTCGATAATTTCAACCATCTTTTGGGCCTCAATGCTATTGATGGCGGAGAAGCGTTGTCGCAAAACATTCATGCGAATCGAATAGTCGTGGACCAATTCCGGCGACGGCAGGGCTACCCCGTAAATTGTTGAGCGGACCAAGAAGCCATCAAGGACAACTAGTAAAAGCTCTCTTTCCAAGCAGCTTTCAACCTCAGTTTCGGCTCGCTGATGAGCAGCCAAAAGTCGCTTACTTAACCAATTGGTTTGAATCTCCAGTGGTCCAATCATTAAAGCCTCCTTTAGTTCTTAAGTACAATCAAACATCGTTAGTCTAGCGTAACTCTTAAAACATGTCAAGGCTCAAGCAGTAAATAAATGCTTGAGCCACTGCCAACTTCGGCTGAAAAATCCCGAGATATTTTCCCACCAACTTTGGATTGGTTGGTTTTTGGCGCCCGGCAAAACGAAGTCGGGGCTGGCTGGGGGTTGGGCTGGAGCGGCGGTTGGAGGTGTTGTGACGGAACTACCGGTTGAATTAGTGATCGGCTTTTTGATGATTGGGGTTTTCACTGTCTTTTTGGCGGTAGACGCCGGACTGCCGTTGCCCGAGTTGGTACTGCTAGCGCTGGCGGCACCGGGTGTAATTTCCAAAACCACGGGGCTGCTGCCAACCGAAATAGTGCCGAGCTCTGTGGGTTGGCTAAAATTTTGGACGCTCGCGGCGGCGGTAGTCGGCTGAAATTCGCTAGCGGAGTCAATTGAGTCGCCGAATTGGATGCCGATAGTTTTAATATTAACCGTTTGCCCGGGTAACGGCGTGGGGCTTTCCGCTAAACTTTTTTGCCACAAAACCAGGTAAAAACGGCCGTCGCTTTTTTGGAGCAGCAAACTAGAAATGCCGTCAGTTGCGCCACTGAGCTGGTAGCGCAATTGGTTCGGACTGAAATTAGCGCCGTCGTCGTTAAGTAAAGCGGTTAAATTTTTTAAAGCGGTAAAAGCTGGCTTTTTTTGCCCACTGGTATCAGAGATTAAGCCGTTGAAGTCGCTAAAGTTTGAGTCGTCCACTAACTGATATAAAAACGTTCGTTTGACGCCAGTGGCGTAATTGGTTAGCAGATAAGCCGGCAGTACTTCGGCTTGAATAGTTTCGCTGGCCGGCCGGCCAGCGCTACCGACGCTGGTTGGATAGCCTTCTTCGCTGACGATTATTGGTTTAGCGCTGTAAAGGTGAACGGCTTGGTTAAGTTGTTGGCTAATTGTAGTAGTGTTGGCGGCTTGTAAGTAAGGGTAGTAATGGATGTTGCCACTATCGGCTTGGCCGGCGAAAACCGCCGAGTTGGTATTCAAATCAATAATTGAGGGCGAGGTAATCGCCACCGCTCGGGTCGCCGAGTCGGCTTTCATAGCGTTTTTTAAGGCCATAACGTAATTTTCTGTCCGGGCTTGCCAGGTCGTCGTTGGGCAGGGGTAGAAAATTTGGCCGGTAAAAGTGCTGCCAGTTGGCGCGCACTGAAAGTCTACTTCATTTGGGCCTTCCACCGCCGAAATCGTTCCTGGCACCTGGTTGGCTTGTTTGACGTAATTGACCACGTCAGTGGGTGAAACAATCAACTCGTTGGCAATGACTTCGCTACTAATACTGGCTTGTTGAAACTGTTGCAGCCGCTCCAGCCAACCGCTGCCGTAGCCGTTATTTTGTTGGTAACTGGCGTAGGGGTACACTAACTCGTCGCGAATATAATGAATGTGCAAATCTTTCAGGTCGTTAAGGTAAGCGGCGCTCTGGGCCGGCGTCCACCAGTAGGCGTGCACATTAATGCCGATCGATTGGATAAACGAATTGGCGCTTTTAGCTTGAACGGCGGGAATCGCGGGATTGGTTAGGGCATTAAGCGACGGCCGGCCGAAGCGAATTACCAGATAACTAATAACCAGCACCGCGATAATAATGGCGATGACAATTCTACTGTGCCGGGTCATCTTTTTACCTTATCAAAAAAAGCCCAAGCCAGAGGCAAGGGCGTAAGGGCATTAGGCGGCGCCTTTGACGAGACCCATCGGGGCATCCCAATCATCGGCGAGGATTTGGAGGAGTGAGCGGTCCGGCTCTTGTTCCGGAGTCAGCTCGGTGCGCAAGTCATCGAAGACGGTTGTGGCAAATGAAACGATGTCCTCATCGCTTAGATTAGCCCGAACTCGCAGAATTAGTCGGTGGCACTGTTCTAGGGTATCGATGAACTCATCGATCAGACTCTCGTTAGGGAAGTCGCGATCAAACAGCGACAAAGCCTGAGTACGCATCGCCTTGAGGCGGCTTCCCACTTTGACAAGCGTTTCTTCGTCTTGCCTCACGTTAATTTATTAATCTCCTTTCCCTCTTTGAAGCGGAGGGCAACGCACCTGCAATGGCTGTTGAGCCACCACAAGTTTGCGGAAAATACTGGCCGATGTCAATGGTTAGTTAGCTCGTCGCGGTCTTTTTGCATTTTTTTGAGCTTTGCCACTTCGTCGCGCAGGATAGCGGCCAATTCAAACTGCAGTTCTTGGGCGGCCAGTTTCATCTGCCGAGATTTATCTTTAATCATTGCTTCAATATTACCTTTGGCTAATTCTTTCTCGATTTTGTCGAGGCCGACGGAATTCGACAATTCCCGCTCAATAATTGAAGTAATCTCTTTTTTAACAGACGTCGGCGTAATGCCGTGCTCGGTGTTGTATTTCACTTGGATCGCTCGGCGGCGGTTGGTTTCGCCGATCGCTTTTTTCAGGCTGTCAGTCATCACGTCGGCGTATAAAATTACTTGGCCCTGGACGTTTCGGGCGGCTCGGCCGATGGTTTGAATCAGCGACCGTTCACTGCGCAGGAAGCCTTCTTTGTCGGCGTCGAGAATGGCAACGAGGGAGACTTCGGGCAAGTCCAAGCCTTCACGGAGCAGGTTAACGCCGATTAGCACATCAAAGGTGCCTTTGCGGAGCTCGCGCAGAATCTCGACGCGCTCAAGCGTTTCAATATCGCTGTGCAAGTACCGGACTTTAATGCCTTGCTCCTGCATATAGTCGGCTAAATCCTCGGCCATTTTCTTGGTGAGCGTTGTCACCAATACCCGCTCTTCCTTTTCAATTCGGCCGCGGACGCGCTCCATTAAGTCGCCCACTTGGCCTTTGACTGGCACGATAATTAGCTCGGGGTCAATCAAGCCGGTTGGCCGGATAATCTGTTCGGCGGTATTTTCGGTTTTGGTAATTTCGTACTGGCCGGGGGTGGCGGAAGTGTAAATAACTTGGTTAATTTTTTCTTCGAATTCGGGGAATTTTAGCGGCCGGTTATCTCTAGCCGAAGGCAAGCGGAAACCGTGTTCCACTAATACGTCTTTGCGAGCCCGGTCGCCGTTGTACATGCCGTTAATTTGCGGCACGGTGACGTGCGATTCGTCAATAATCATCAAAAAATCGTCGGGGAAGTAGTTCATAAGAGTATTGGGGGTTGAACCTGGCGCGCGGCCGTCAAAATGCCGTGAATAATTCTCGATGCCGTTGCAGTAACCGACTTCGCGGATCATCTCGAGGTCGTAGCGGGTCCGGCGGCGGAGGCGCTCTTCTTCCAGCAACTTTCCTTGGCTTTTTAAGACTTTGAGGCGGTCTTCCAGCTCAGCTTCAATTGACTTCGCCGCCGCTTCAATCTTGTCGGGTGGGGTGACGAAGTGGCGCGACGGGTAAATCACCGCGACGCGCAGCGTTTGGAGCGGCGAATTGGTGACCGGGTCAATTTCCTCAATGTCTTCAATGACGTCGCCGTTCAACGTAATGCGAATAATTCGCTGGCTGTTGGCCGGCATCACTTCAATAATCTCGCCGCGGGCTCGGAAATTACCGCGTTCCAGCGCTACGTCGTTGCGTTGGTACTGCAGGAAGACCAGTTTATCCAGCAGGATATCGCGGTCAAGTTTGTCGCCTTTGCGAATGACCAACGTCGCTTTTTGGTACTCTTCGGCCGAACCTAACCCGTAAATACAGGAAACGGAAGCAACAACAATGACGTCGCGGCGGCTCAGGATCGCTTGGGTGGCGGCGTGGCGCAGCCGATCGATTTCGTCGTTAATTTGGGCCTCTTTTTCTATATAGGTATCAGAATTGGGCATATAGGCTTCCGGCTGGTAGTAATCGTAATAACTCACAAAATATTCCACCGCATTTTTGGGGAAAAAGTGGCGGTATTCGCTGGTTAGCTGCGCCGCCAAAGTTTTATTGTGAGCGATCACCAGCGTCGGTTTTTGGACCTGTTGAATAATATTAGCGGCTGTGAACGTTTTACCAGAACCGGTGACGCCGAAGAGTACTTGATGTTTAAGGTCTTTGTTAACGCCGTTAACCAGCGATTCAATCGCCCGGGGTTGGTCTCCTGCGGGTGTTACCGCCGAATTGATTTCAAACTTGCCGGTAGTCATTTCGCGTTTGGCTGGACCTGCCCAGCATACAACGCACGGCGTGACAGAATGGAATTCTGTAAGCCAGTAAGTTGCTGTGCTGGGTCGCCAGCCGGTGTGACGTTGGCATTTATTTCAAATTTTCCCGAAGTCTCCATACCGAAATCTTACCTGAAAACCGTTGACAAATCGAGGAAAATATGGTATATTTTGCCCATAATTCCTGACTCGTTATGAGCAGGTCGCCGAATTATCGGTATGTGCACATTTAGGGGGTGCCGGATGGCACGCTGGACAATTATTGAAGGGCCAAGCAAGTTTGACCTAATGACAGCTCTCTTTGTCGGTGGTGGATATTACGGACAACTGAAGCTGGCGTTTCAGCTAGAGGGGATTGAGAGCAAAGAACGAACGAAAAAATACTTTGTGATCAACGGTCTCACGCGAAACTCTTTCGATTCGAAGTTAAGCTGGCTATTCACGGGATATTGGACCGGAGAGCAGCAGAGCGGAAATGAACGACGGAACTGGCAAAACGCCCACGGTGAATACAGTGACAAGACCCGAAAGGGGTGGGTCGAAATATCTCACTAACTAGTCGCCCTGAGTGCTAACGCGCTCGGGGCTTTTTCTTACTTCAATTTCTCCAGGTTCAAACCTGAAAATCTTCCACAAAGCTTGACAGCCCCCTTTCAGGTATCTACAAATAGAAGAGTCAACCTGTAATAAGGTGTAAGAAAACGAAATTAAGTCTTGCGGGGGAGGAGGTGAACAAATTCATGGCATTTAGCACAGTTTCTAAAAAGTCCGGCAAAACCTACTACCTGCACTCTCGCAACGTCACCTTGCGTGGCGGTCGCCAGCAGATGATCTTCTTCTTTGCTCAAGACGTCCGCGATGGCGCCCTTGACGCCGTCCCGGCTGGTTACGAAGTAATGGAAAACGCTCGAACCGGTCTACCGATGTTGAAAAAGTCCGCGTAAGCTGACTGCTCAAAATTGTTCGTGAAGCAAAAACCAGCCTGAAAACGGCGGGTTTTTGCGTTCTAGGCAAAAAGGTTGGATAGCCTTACAATAAGGATACTTCATGAAGGCTCTCAACCTCTACCTCGCCCTTGTCTCATTTTTAGTTGACGCCGTGGCGATATTCTTGGGAATCATCCTGGCCTATATCGTTCGGACGCACGGCGGCGAGCTGTTTAACTTGCCGTTTACCACTTTTTGGCATTGGGCGATTATCGCCACGCCCGTCTGGTTACTGTTTTTTGCTAGCCAAGGCCTTTATAACGCTCGGGAGTTACCGCGCGGCTGGAACGGTCTGGGCCGGCTATTGGTCGGGTTGATCGGCGGCTGGGGCGTAGTACTGATTTTGCTGTACTTTTTACGAACGCCCCAAACTGCCACTTTGTCGCGTCTGCTAATGATTTACGCCATTTTACTAACTTCGGGTATCGTTCTGCTTGGCCGAACAATTATTGGTGCCTTAATTACTATTTTATATCGCAGTGGCGCTGGTCTTTTGAAAACAGTGGTCATCGACGGCAACGCCGAAAATCATTTTGCTCGCGATCTTAATAACTGGCGCAACGGCCGAAAAGTAGTTGGTGTTTTTCCGGCCGAACTGGCTTTGGAAAAGTTGGCGGCGCTGGCCCGAACCGAAAAGATCGACGAGGTAATTGTTGACCGACCAAGCCTGACGGAAAACCAAACCCTGGCCATCCTCAATTGGGCTGAGCTTCACGGCGCTAATTTTGGGACGGTGCCGTCTTTTTTGAGCGTCCGCGCCACCAACGTCGAGACGGTCACGCTGGCCGGAACGCCGGTGATGTTTTTCCCGCGAACACCGCTGGAAGGTTGGCGACGGATTTTCAAGCGACTCCTCGATCTCGTTTTGGTAGTCCCAGCGATTATTATTCTTTCACCAGTCTATCTTGTTATAGCGCTGCTGGTAAAAATTTTGTCACCGGGTCCAGTTATCTACAAAGAAAAACGAGTTGGTCAAGACGGCCAGGAATTTATGGTCGGAAAGTTTCGTAGTATGTACGCCGACTGGCGAAAAAGATTTCCCAACGTTCAAGATTGGTCGGCTGATGAGGCAACGGACATTAGAATCACCCAACTCGGTCGTATTTTGCGCAAAACTAATTTGGACGAAATCCCGCAGCTTTGGGATGTTTTGAAGGGTACGATGAGTATTGTTGGCCCCCGGCCAGAGCAACCTAAATACGTGGAAAAGTTTTCTCAAGAAGTGCCAGACTATTTAAAACGGCATCATCTCAAAACTGGGCTGACTGGCTGGGCCCAAATTAACGGCGCTCGCGGCAATACGCCGGTTTCAGAGCGCGTTAAATACGATATTTATTATATCGAACACTGGACGATTTGGTTCGATATCAGAATTATTTTAGCGACACCGATCTTTATTCTCCGGCAATTATTTGGAAAAAAGGCTAGCTAATGCGTGTCGCGTTAGTTCACGATTTTTTAAACACCTGGGGCGGCGGCGAGTACGTTCTCAAAGTTTTTACCGAAATGTTCCCGGAGGCGCCAGTTTTTACTATCACAGCCGACCAAAAGATCGTCGACGAGTTTTTCCCAGGCGTTGATGTTCGCACCAGCTTTTTGCAAAACTGGCCAGGCATGCCGAAGAAATTTAAATACTATCTGCTGTGGATGCCCAAAGCCATCGAGTCTTTCGATTTCGAGCCGCCGAGGCGAGAACTCCGAGGTATAACGGCCGAGGATTTGAGGGGTTTTGATTTGATACTCTCTGATTCGTCGGCCTACGCAAAGGGGGTGATTACTAAGCCTCCTACGAAACACATTTGTTACTTACACACCCCAACTCGTTATATGTGGAGCGATTACGAAAGTTATATCGCCTCTGCGCCGATCCCGACTCCACTCATCGGCCAGCCGGTTGTTAAGGCGATTATTAAACATTTACGGAAATGGGACCTTGAAGCTGCCAAACGGCCAGATGTCATTATCGCTAATTCCGAGTATATCGCCGAGCGAACCCGGAAATACTACCACCGCAACCCCGATTACGTTTTATGGCCGCCGGTCAACGGGAAACGTTTTAGCATTTCACCCAAAATTAGTGATTATTTTTTAATTGTTGGCCGGCAAGAACCGTACAAACGGACCGACTTAGCGATTCAAGCGGCCAACCAACTTGGCTTTAAATTAAAAATTGTTGGCGGCGGCACCAAAATGGACGCGCTCAAAAAGATCGCTGGTCCGACGGTAGAATTTACTGGCCGAGTTAGTGACGAAGAATTAAACGGTTTATATTCTAACTGCCTGGCCTTTATTTTCCCACCGAAAGAGGACGCTGGGATCACGCCGCTTGAGGCAATGGCCTCCGGCCGGCCGGTGATCGCTTACGCCGAAGGCGGCGCTTTGGAATCAGTCGTGGCGGGCGAAACCGGTGAATTCTTTCAAGAGCAAACCGTTGAAAGTTTAGCCGCCGCCATCAAAAACTTCGACGCGTCCAAATACGATTCCCAAAAAATCCGGGCCCACGCGATGAAATTCGACAAAGAGGTTTTTAAACAAAAAATCCGCCAGATCATTGACAAAACCCAACAAAGCTAGTACTATTGCCTCATTCTTTAGCCCGCGCTGAAGACGCACAAAGTGAGGTAAGAAAATGGCTGCACGAACACCAGAGCAGGAATGGGCCTTATTGTTCATGATTCATCGTCTCCCCAATTTGATGGAGGCGACCGAAGAGTGGAATCGCAAAATAGAGACCTTGCCAGAGGGGGGGACTTTACGACGTGATGCCGAGCGTTTTCGGGACGAACTGATTGAACTGACGAAAAAGCAGTGTGAGTTTGTCAACAAATACGGCGATGAAATGGAAGCAATTCAGGCCGTACGCCGCAAAGAGGCAGAAAGGATTGCCGATGAAACCTGGCGACAGCATTTGCCGCCCATCGAAGAATTTCTACAGTAATGCTCAGTCGCGGTCGGGAACTCCCGGCCGCTTTTTTCATACTTTTACCTAAGGCCGCTCACTATTATTAGGCTTGGTTTTGGGCGGGTTATCTGTTAAAGTGAACCTAATGCCTGATCAATACTCGGCCAGTCAAATCACGGTTTTAGAGGGGTTGGAACCGGTCCGCAAACGCCCTGGCATGTACATCGGCGGCACCGGCCGCGACGGTTTGCATCACCTCATTTGGGAAATTTTTGACAACTCGATCGATGAAGCGATGGCCGGCTACGCCACGACGGTTACTATCGAATTACTGCCCGACGGCTCGGTCGCCGTAGAAGACGACGGTCGCGGCATCCCGGTTGATATTCACCCCACCACCAAAGTTTCGGCGCTGGAAACAGTTTTAACTAAGCTTCACGCCGGCGGCAAATTCGGCGCCGAGGGCAGTGGTTACAAAGTTTCCGGCGGCTTGCACGGCGTTGGTTCGTCGGTGGTTAATGCTTTAAGCGAAAAGCTTCACGCCGAGGTGTTTAAAGACGGCAAAAGCTACGCCCAAGACTACCAGAGAGGTAAGCCGCTCAGTCCCATTAAAGAAACCGGCACCACCCAAAAACACGGTACTAAAATTACTTTTTTGGCCGATAAACAAATTTTCCCGGACACTACCTATTCGCGTAAAACCATCATCGACCACGTCCGCCAGCAGGCCTATTTAACGAAAGCGATCCGAATTAATTTCCACGACACCCGCGATCAAACCACCGTGCCCGTCGAAGACAAAGAATACCCAACTGTTTACAATTTTTACTTCCAAGGCGGGATCGCCGCTTACGTTGCTCACCTCGTTCGCCACAAAAAATCCTTGCTGAGTGAACCGGCCTACTTTTCTAAATCAATCGGCGATTCGTTTATCGAAGTCGCCTTTACCTACGTGGACGATTACAACGAACACGTCTTTTCGTTCGCTAACAATATTCACACGATCGAAGGCGGTACCCATTTAACCGGTTTCCGGTCGTCAATCACCCGCGTCATCACCGATTACGCTAAGAAACTTTTGGGCGGTAACGGCAAAGAAGCCAAAGAAGCCGACGTTAGTTTTACTGGCGAAGACATTCGCGAAGGTTTAACGGCCGTTATTTCCGTTAAGTTACCGGAGCCGGAGTTCGAAGGCCAAACCAAATCGAAGCTCGGCACGCCGACGATGCGCGGCCAAGTAGAGTCGGTGGTTAACCAGGCTTTGCAACAATGGATGGAAGAGCACCCGAACGAAGCCAAGGCGATTATTGAAAAGATTTCGATTAGCGCCAAAGCCCGTCTAGCCGCTCGAGCTGCTCGTGACGCGGTGATTCGCAAAGGCGCGCTTGAAGGCATGACCTTGCCCGGCAAACTGGCTGACTGCTCGGAAAAAGACCCGGCCAAATCCGAGCTATATATAGTGGAGGGTGACAGTGCCGGCGGCTCAGGGAAACAAGGCCGCGACCGCAAATTCCAGGCGATTTTGCCGCTCAAGGGTAAGATTTTGAACGTCGAACGGGCCCGGCTCGACCGAATGCTCGGCAGCGAAGAGATTAAAGCGTTGATCGTGGCGCTCGGCGTCGGAATTGGCGAAGAAATTAATATGGAAAAACTTCGCTATCACCGAATTATCCTAATGACCGATGCCGACGTTGACGGCGCCCACATCCGCACGCTTTTACTGACTTTCTTTTACCGGCATTACCCGGAAATTATTCAAAAAGGTTACTTGTATATCGCCCAACCGCCGCTTTACGGTTTGAAATTCAAAAATAACGTCACCTACGTTCATAGCGACGAGCAGCGCGACGCCGAAGTTGAAAAACTTAAAAACGCTAACAAAGGTACGCTGCCGGGCCTCAACATCCAGCGCTACAAAGGTTTGGGTGAGATGAACGCCGAGGAATTGTGGGACACCACTTTGAACCCGGAAAATCGGGTTTTGTTGCAAGTGACCAGCACCGAAGCCGAAAAAGCCGACGAGATCTTTTCGGATTTAATGGGCGACGAAGTGGCGCCGCGCAAACGCTTTATTCAAGCTCGCGCTAAGTCGGCTCAAAATATAGATATCTAAATAATGAAAAATTCGAAGCACGAAATCCGAAATCCGAAACAAACCGAAAATCCTAATTCTCAAATTTTTAAACATTTGAATTTTGAAATTGTTTCGCATTTCGATATTCGATATTCGGATTTAAATAACTAATGGAAGACGACAAAGTAATTCCACAGCCAGAAAACACCGAGCCGGAAGAGACGCTGGACGCTATTGTTGAAGAAGTTGAGAGCGGCGACGACCAAACCGAACCGTCAGTTGCAGCTGAGCCAACGACCACTCGCGGTTATCATACCGCCGGCAGCGACGAAGTGACGGAAGAAAAAACGATTAACGGCCTGATCCGCTCGCGGTCGATTACCAACGAGATGACCGAGAGCTATCTCGACTACGCCATGAGCGTTATTGTGATGCGCGCCTTACCGGACGTTCGCGACGGCTTGAAGCCAGTGCACCGGCGGATTCTTTTCGCCATGAGCGAGATGGGCTTAACGCCAAGCGCTAAACACCGGAAATCGGCTAAAATCACCGGTGAAGTTTTAGGTAGCTTCCATCCGCACGGCGAATTAGCTGTTTACGACTCAATGGTCCGGATGGCCCAGTGGTGGAGTTTACGCTTACCGCTCGTCAACGGCCAAGGTAACTTCGGCTCGATGGACGGCGATTCAGCGGCCGCCCCGCGTTACACGGAAGCCCGCCTAGCGCCGCCGTCCGACGCGCTGCTCGCCGATATTGAAAAAGAGACCGTCGATTTCCGCGAGAACTACGACGGCACCCGCCAAGAGCCGGTCGTTCTACCGACTCGTTTACCCAATCTCCTGATTAACGGCTCGCAGGGCATCGCTGTTGGCATGGCGACTAACATCCCCACCCATAATCCCGGCGAGATTATCGACGGTTTACTCTTACTCCAAAAAAACCCGGAAGCAACAATCGATGAATTAATCGAGATTATCACCGGTCCGGACTTTCCGACCGGCGGCGTCGCCTACAGCCAGGTTGATATTAAAGAAGCGCTTTCAACTGGTCGCGGCCGAGTGATTGTCCGCGGCGTCGCTTCAATCGAAGAAGATAAAAAACGCGAGATTATTTTGGTAACGGCTTTGCCGTACCAAGTCAATAAATCCAACTGGATCCGCCACATCGCCGAGCTCGTCAAAGTTAAAAAAATCGAAGGTATCAGCGATATTCGCGACGAATCCGACCGTAAAGAGGCGGTGCGGGTGGTTATTGAACTCAAAGTTGGGGCCCCGTCCAGCAAAATCCTCAACCAACTTTACGATCTCACTGAGCTCCAAACGGTCATTCATTACAATATGGTGGCGCTGATCGATGGCATTCAGCCAAAACTTTTGAATTTAACCGAAATCTTGGTGGAATTCTTGGCTCACCGAACCACGGTTGTCACTCGGCGAACCGAATACGAGCTGAAAATTGCTCAAGCCCGGGCCCACATTTTAGAAGGCTTGAAAATTGCCCTCGATCATCTGGACGCCATCATCAAACTGATTCGAGAATCAGCTAACCGCGACGCCGCCAAAACGGCTTTGATGGAGAAGTACAAACTCTCCGAAATCCAGGCCAACGCGATTCTGGATATGCGCTTGTCGCAGCTGGCCAACCTTGAGCGTCAGCGGATTTACGACGAGTACGACGCGGTGATGAAACTGATCGCAGACTTGGAAGATATCCTAGCCAAACCCGCCCGAATCCAGAAAATCATTACCGACGAACTTTTGGAAATTAAAAAGAAATACGACGATCCCCGCCGAACCGAAATCCGGCCAGAGGCTTTAGGTCAACTAACGGCCCTGGATTTGATCGCCGAAGAAGACGTTTTGATTTCAATTACTGCTAATAACTACATTAAACGGCTCCTGCCAGACACCTACAAAAGCCAGTCACGCGGCGGTAAGGGCGTCATCGGCACCTCGGTGCGCGAAGATGATCAAGTAATGGAGATGATTTTCGCCTCGACGCACGACGACATTTTGCTGTTCACCAACAAAGGCCGGGCCTTCAAAATTAAAGCCTTTGAGATCCCGGTTTCCAGCCGCCAAAGTAAAGGCATCGCGTTGCCCAACGTCGTCCGGATTAATCCTGACGAAAAAGTCACCGCCATGGTGAACATCGGCAAAGCGGCCGATTTCAAATATTTCTTCTTCGCCACCAAAAAAGGCGTCGTCAAACGGGTTGCTAAAGACCTATTCGAGAACGTCCGCAAAAGCGGTGTTACCGCCGTTGGCTTGCGGCCAAACGATCAACTGATTTGGGTCCGCCAAACCTCCGGCGACGATGAGATCGCTCAAATTACTCGCGGCGGTCAAGTCATTATGTACAACGAAAACGACGTCCGGCCGATGGGCCGCTCGGCGGCCGGCGTGCGCGGCATCAACCTCAAAGGCAACGACGAAGTCATCGAAACGGCCGTGCTAGCCGAATCGGCCCAAGCCGTTTGCGTCCTTAGTGAAAAAGGCATCGGCAAAAAAGTGGATATTAAAGAATTTCGCAATCAACATCGCGGCGGTTCCGGTATTCGAATCGCTAAACTCACCGACAAAACTGGCAAACTGACCGCTGGTGAAGTGCTGGACGCCGCTGCCCACGACCTAGTGATTGCCACTACTAGCGGGCAAGTCATTCGGATTTCGGTGGGATCAGTCAAGAAACTCTCCCGCCAAGCCTCTGGCGTCATCTTGATCCGGATGAACGGCGACGACCGCGTCAGTACGATGGCGGTAGTGGCGGAAGCGGATGAGGAACAGGCGGCAAAATGAAATTAATATCCAATAGTCAAGTTACAAATATTGACTGGCGTACCAATTTGCTTCGCAATAATAATCAATCTTTTAAATATTTAAACTTTAAGTATTATTTGCCACTTAGTTATTTCTACTTGAAAATTTCAGAGACGGAGCGGGTTGATGGCTGACGAAAAGAAAGTTATCCAACTACCGGAAGAAATTTCCGTCCGGTCACTTTCAAGTTTATTGAAATACGACCCGACTAGAATTATCACGGCGCTCATTAATGGCGGCATTATGGCGACAATTAACCAGTCGCTCGATTACGACACAGCGGCTTTGATTGCGGAAGAATTTGGCTACGTCGCCGAACCGGAAACCCAAAAAGTCGTTAATAAAACCGTCACCGTCAGTAAAAATGCTACCGAACGCGCCCCAATTGTCACCATTATGGGCCATGTTGACCACGGTAAGACTAGTTTGCTCGACTTCATCCGTTCGGCCAACGTTGCGGCCGGCGAAACCGGCGGTATTACCCAGCACATCAGCGCCTACCAAATAGATTTCAAAACCAAAGAAGGCCCAAAACGAAAAATTACCTTTGTGGACACGCCGGGCCACGAAGCTTTTTCGGCGCTGCGGGCCCACGGCGCGGCTTTAACCGACGTGGTTATTTTAGTAGTAGCCGCCGACGACGGCGTCAAGCCCCAAACCTTGGAAGCCATTGAACACGCTAAGGGCGCTAACGTGCCGATAGTGGTGGCCATCAATAAAGCCGATCTGCCGGGCGCTAACCCCGATCGCGTCAAACAACAGCTCTCCGACGCCGGCCTGGTGCCAGAGGAGTGGGGCGGGCCAGTCAGTATGGTGCCGGTATCGGCCAAAACCGGCGACGGCGTGGACAACCTGCTGGAAATTGTTTTACTAACCACTGATTTACTGGAACTGAAAGCTGACGCGGAAGCTTTACCCGAGGGCATTGTCATCGAAGCCAACCTCGACAAACAAGTTGGTCCGCTAGCGGTCGTACTAATGTATAACGGCACGCTCCGAACCGGCCAAGTGGTGGTGGTGGGCAAAGCTTTTGGCCGGGTTCGGGCTATTTTGAACGATTTAGGTGGCACTATCAACCATGCTGGCCCGGCGATGCCGGTGCAGATCCAAGGCCTCAAAGACGTGCCAAAATTTGGCGATCGGTTAGAAGTCGTGCCCAACGAAAAAGTCGCCCGGGCGATGACCCAAACGTTCGCCAAAGCCAAAACTGGTGCGGCCGAAGACGCCAACACCTACCGGATTATTATTAAGGCCGACGTCGGCGGCTCGCTCTCGGCGCTGGAGGGCTCAATTTCCAAACTTAAAAACAAAGATGCTTTTGTGGAAATTATCTCCGGCGGTATCGGGGCGGTGACGGAAAACGACATCAACCTCGCTAAGCCCTCAAAGGCTTTAATTGTAGCTTTCCGCGTCCTGGTCAATAAACGGATGGTGGAATTGGCCGAAAAAGAGGGTGTCGTGGTTAAGGAATACGGCATTATTTACGAAGTTATCGAATTTTTGCAGAGCGAAATTAAACGGATCGCCACGCCGGTCTTGGTGAAAACTGAAGTTGGCCGCCTCAAAGTACTGGCTGTTTTCAGCCGAGCTAAAGGCCAAGCAATTGTCGGCGGCGAAGTCATCGATGGCGAAGCCCGCCAGAATTTAGATTTGGTTATTTATCGCGACAAAGAGGAAATTGGTACTGCCAAGGCCAGCTCGCTTAAACTGGGCAAAATCGAAACCGACAAAGTGGAAAAAGGCGAGCAGTGCGGTGTTTCCGTTGAGGGTGAAACCGTTGAAATCGACAAAGGCGATATTTTAGCGTTTGTTGAGACGAAAGAAGAATAGCGCTCGAAATATCCTTCCCCGCCGATACATCTCCTCGGCCCAGCGGTCTCGTCGAACTTGTCTCGCCTGGCCACTCCAGCCTTATCCTACGGATTAGCAGGCTGGAGACCCGGCTGGCCGGGCGGCTCAACAGGATCGGCAAAGAAGGATATTTCTCGCTTTAGAATTACTATTTGTATAAAAAAAGCCCCGGCGCGATTGCGCTTGGGGCTGGTCTAGGCTTCATACCGAAGAGTGCCGGCAGACGTTTTTGGGTCATAGACCCCTTCGACGTTAATGACGCTTAATGCTCCCTCGGTTTCGACGATGCCCTGGAAATGTACACCATCAGAAACCTTACGAAGGTCCATTATTCGCACCACCTCGCTTTGTTCGGCTCCCGGTGCTTCCATGACAAGAAATCGACATACGTCGCCGATGGCAACTGAACCAGGCCCATTAACAATACTAAGCTCTTCGTGCATACTTCCCTCCTTCTGGGTCGTGGGCAAAATATACCGTGTTCGGATCAAAAAGTCAACAGTTTCTTGCCCTTTTTCGGCAGATTGTTAGAGTGAATATATAAGGAGGGGACATCGAGCTTTTGCGAGAAATCTGGTTCGGGCTGTTGCAGATCGGTTCGTTTGGAACGGGCAGCCTGTTTTATATTGTTTTAGATGTCATTTTCACGGCTGTAGCGGCTTACGTAGTAATTCAGGCGATTAATACACCGCGCGGCGCGCGCTACTTACTATTTCTGGCCGGCGGTTTAGCGCTTTTGATCATCAGCTCGCTGGTGGCTTTGCCGGGCTTACATTTATTTGCCCAGGCCAACATTATCGGCCTCGTAGTTGCCTTGCCAATTTTGTTCAAAGACCGCTGGCAACAGATGCTTGAGCCAAAAGCGGCCGTTAACGAAATCGGCAGCCAGCCGGTTAAAGCCTTCAATAACGCTGCCGTCGGGGGCTTGGCCGTGTTATTTTCCCTGCTGGTCGTTGGTGTTAGTACAGGCATCACTACCCGCACCGGCACATTCCCGGACGGGATTAAGTTAGCGGCTGTCAACGTGCCGGACGGTCTGTCGGCTAGCTTTGGCAGCGTTCAAACCGTTGACGTGTTAATTTCCGCGCCCCGGGAAAAATGGCAAAGCCTGACCGGCGATTCGTTTTCGGCCGCTGTCGATTTAGGCCAGCAAAAAGAAGGTACCTACACGCTTGCCGTCAACGTCACCAGCAAGGTGAACGGTATTAAAGTGATTAAAACCGACCCTGGCTCAGTAGTAGTGACCGTGGAGCCAGTTATCAAAAAAACCGTCCCAGTGGTCGTCGCCTTTAGCGGTAAAGCCGGCAACAATCTAATACCTGATACACCGGACATTACCCCGGCGACGGTGGACATTACCGGGCCAAAATCAGTCATTAGCACCCTCACCCAGGTGGCGGCGCCGCTGAAGCTGGACAACCAAACCACCGACATCGACCAAAAAATTGACCTCCAAGCCCAAACCCCGGACGGCGGCGCCATCAACACCGTCACTATCGTCCCAAATCAAGCCGAAGTGAAGGTGGCACTGGTCAAATCTGGCAAAATTAAAACCGTCCCGGTAGTCGCCACGCTGACCGGTCAACCGAAAAGCGGTTATTGGGTGCAAACCGTGGCGATTAATCCCACCGTCGTGGACGTGACCGGGCCGGTTGACCAACTGGCGAGTTTAACCCAAATTCCTACCGTTGCCCTGAGTGTGGACGGCTTAAGCACTGACAAAACCCAAACTCTGACGTTGAATTTACCCAGTGGGATTAGTATCGCCGGCAGCACCAGTACGGTCAGCGTCGTCTTAACTATCGCTCCCACTGCCACCACCAAAACCATCACACCGCAGTTAGTTTACGGCGGCTTGAGCAGTAATTTACAAGTTACCGCCACCAGCCCCACCAGTATCAGCGCGATCGTCAGCGGCGCCAGCCCGGCTTTGAGTAGCCTACTGGACGGTGACGTCAAAATTACCCTTGACCTTTCGCCGTACAAATCGGCCGGCACCTATATCCTGACCATTCTGAACGGCAATTTCACCCTGCCGAACGGCATTTCTTTAGTCAGTTTCCTACCGTCGGCCATCAGTGTTACAGTGAGTAATAAATAGCGGCAAAGAATTAAGAATAACGAATTAAGAATTACGAATAAATGCGGCTGCCAAAACTCAAAATAGATATTCGGGCGGAACGCCTGGCTTATTACGGGATGATTGCGGCGGTGGCGCTGGTGGTGGGCAGTTTCGCCGCCTGGCGGATCTTAACGCTCATTTCACCACAGTTGAATAATAGCGCGAGTGGCACCACGGTAATCTTGCGAGTTAGTGATTATTCCGAGCCAATTTCCAACAACCCGCCGCCGCCCCACCCGACCTGCCCCGGTAGCGATACCCGTTTACCGCTGCCAAATTCCTTAGCTGACAACACCGTGCCATGCCTGGCCGATAACGCCCTAACCGCCACCACCCTTTTAACTGGTAACCAAAATAATATTAACCTTTTCCGCCTCCAGGGTCAGTTGGAGTATAAATGACCAAACGACTCTGGCAAATTATTTTAGCGCTCGGGCTTGTCGCCGTTATTTTCACTTTAGCGCCCAAACGTAGCGCCGCCCAAGTAGGCGGCATCGGCGGCGGTACTGGTGGCGGGGGCACAACCACCGGTACCCTCACCATTTATTTGCCGGCTAAAGAGCTGTTAACTCCGGATCAACTGCGGATCGGTAACGCCGGCAACGTTGGCACTCAAACTTTCACTTTTAACCCAGCGACCGGCCAATTTGCGCCAACCACGGCTGGGCCGTACACCGTCAACACCACCACTCATTACGATTCCAGCAATCTCGACAATACTCGTTCGCAGGGCTACATCATCACCGTTCAGGGTTTCGTCAAGGGCGGCGGCCAGCTGGCTTTACATAACCAAAAGGGCGGCAGTTTACTGGCAACGCTTGAGAAAAAACTCCAAAGCTCGTTAACCGCTCAAGCTTTTGCTCCGCCGTTTCCCTGTTTTGCGGTCTGCGCCAAAATTGTTTTTCCTTACCGGCTGACCTTCAAATCCGGCGGGGGCGCTACTACTTTGCCCAAAACGGCCGTCGCCAGTTACCAGCAATTTGTCACCACTTTTCCGCGCCATAACGACCTCAACGACACTTATATTTGTACCAACACCGGCGCCGTCGATATCGGTGGCGGCTTTCTCTGCCTCAAAGAAAATGTGAAATTTGATACGACCGAACGCGGCACCACTGGCCCAATTTATACCCTTCAGGCGATCCCGCTGGGCGTCACCGGTGCCATTAACATCCAAGGCAACGTGGCGGCTGCCGGAACCATTGACGGCTTCGATTTCAACGCCGTCTCCAACGCTATCGCCATCGGCGGCACCGTCGGTAACATCGCCAACGCCAGCCAAAAAATTCAAAATTACCTCAACCAGAGCGCTACCAAGTTTAATTGGGCTAATGTTCAGCCGGAGCTGAATACGCTTTTCGCTAAGCGAACCGGCGGTACCGTACCAGGCGGCGCTAATTTCCAAAGCGGTACCACTTTCAGCGGTGGCACCTGGAACCTCAATTCCAGCACCAACGACCCAGCCAACCCGGCCGTCAGTAGTTTTTCGACGCCACCCGAGGGCAAACTCTGGTATTTGCAGAGCAACAGTTTCTTGCGAATCCCCGGCAACATCACCTTTACCGGCAGTGGGACCATCGCCGTTAACGGCTCGGTCGAGTTGGACGGCAACATCACCTGTGCGCCCGGCACCCGGTTGGGGATTATCGCCACTGGCAGTATCAATTTCGTTAGCCCAGCCATCGGTTGCGGCGCCTACGCGGCCATCGGCACCAACAGCGATATCACCTTTGGCTACCAAGTGCCCAGCAACGGTTTGTCGGCTAAAGGCATTTTTGTGGCCGGCCACTCGGTTCGCTTGCCGTCACTCTTACCGACTGTTAGCTACGCTATTAACTACGACGATACCTTCGGCGCTAACCCAACGGTCCTCTATCAAGAGCTGTTGAAAGTGGTATTCAGCACAACGAACTAAAAGAAATAACCAATATTCAATAACTAAGTTACAAATAATATTCAATGTTCTAATACTTAATTATTAATTCTCTAAGTATTACTTGTAACTTAAATATTAATTATTGAAAATTTTTTACCTTTACTAAGGTATAATGGACTTATGCTTATCGACTCGGTCGAACTTACTATTAAAGCTGGCAACGGCGGTAACGGCAAGGTTTCTTGGCGGCGGGAAAAATACGTTCCCAAAGGTGGGCCGGACGGCGGTGACGGCGGTCGCGGCGGTAATATTGTACTGCGAACAACAAATAACCTCGACACCTTAAGTTCGTTTCGTTACCGGAAAGTTTTTCAAGCTGAGCCGGGGGAAAACGGCCGGAGTAAAAAAATGGCCGGTCGTGGCGGCGCCGATTTGGAGCTGCTGGTACCAGTCGGCACCGTCGTTACCGACGTCCAAACCGGGGCGATGGTTCACGATTTCACCAGGGGCGACGAAACATACTTAATCGCCAGAGGCGGCAACGGCGGCCTCGGCAACCCGCATTTTGTCAGCTCCACCCACCAACATCCGACCGAATTTACCGAAGGGGAGCCGGGCGAAAGCCAGAAGGTCAAATTAGAGCTTCGCTTAGTGGCTGACGTGGCCTTAATTGGCGAACCAAACGCCGGCAAGTCATCGTTGTTGGCGGCTTTGACTGGCGTCGAAGGCCGAATCGGCGCTTACGCATTTTCCACCCACCAACCGGTTCTGGGGGTAATGCGCCGCGGTGATCGGACCGTGACGTTGGTTGATTTGCCTGGTCTGCTGGCCGGCGCTCACCACGGCAGGGGCCTCGGCGACGAATTTTTAAAACACGCCACTCGAGTCCGGGCGATTCTCCATATTGTTGACGCCACGTTGCCAATCAACGACTCGCGCTCGGTGATCGAAAAAGAACTAAAAATGTTCGACCCGAAACTGGCTAAACTACCTCGCCAACTGGTTATTAATAAAATCGATCTCCTTAGCCCCGAAGAGTTAAATGAGCTCAAAAAACAATTCAAAAACGTTTTATTTGTGAGCGCTACCACCAGGGAAAATATCGATCAGCTAACCCGCTTTGTGGCTGAACAGGTCAGGCTTAATTAAAAAAGCCCCGGAGGGCTTGTTATGAGGGTGGTGCGTCTGCCGAAACCTCTCTAAAGAGAATGTCAGCACTTCTGGCTAAATCATCAGCCAAAGCTAAATCATACGCCACACTCGATACTTGGTTAAAATCCTTAGTTCTACAAACTGTCGCAGATTTTTGCCGACCATCAGGATAAAAAACTCGTAATCGAACAGACCACCACGGACGACAATTCTTTCTCGGTGTGTATGATCCGATTTCGGCCTCAATGATTAATTCTGGGTCAGTTGGCCGAACTTCTCTCCCTATCTTCCTTGAAAGTCGCCACTTAACCCAATCCAATGGGACAGGAATAATCCGTAAGCCTTTTGAAAGGCCTTGCTTCTCAAGCCAATGCTTACCCGACTTTCTGTCGTCCGAGACATATTCCAATGATTTCGAAAGAGAATTGACGTCTTCCCTAGATATATCATCTAGACCAACAACAAGGATGGCCACTGAATTTGGAATAGGTGTCGCCGTCACAGTATTCACAGGCTCCGGCAGTCTTTTTCTAAACCACATGTTCTTCTCCTGGTACGCAATTTAAAAGTGCTAATGCCAGCTTAGAGAAAAAACCTTGACACGTCAATGATTAAAGGTTATTCTAGTAACAGTTAGTTGAGGAAAAAGGCAATATTGCGACCACAAGCCGCTTGTTATATGCTCCGCTCGGAGCTAAGATATCTGTTAGGCTCAGGTTCAGCTGCGGGCTTCTTTCCTCACCGAACGACCCACTTTATTACTACAAAAAAAATTAACCACTGCAAGGGAGGCTAAGCTGCGTAAATATTTTCGTCCGCTCGAAACGAGTACTGCCCTAAGTAACCTCATCGAGGTGCAATTAAAAAGTTATCACTGGCTGTTTGAAGAGGGGATCGGTGAGTTGTTGAATGAGATTTCGCCAGTTTCCGACTTTACCGGCAAGCTCTTTGAACTCGAACTGGGCGCTTATTCATTAGATAAGCCGAAATACGACGAAAAAACCGCCAAAGACAAAAATCTCACTTTTAAAGCGCCGCTCCGCTGCCAAATTAAATTAACCAATAAATTAACTAAAAAAGTTAAAACCGCGGAAGTCTTCTTGGGCGATTATCCGCTGATGACCGAGCGCGGCACATTTATTATTAACGGCGTCGAACGCGTCGTCGTCTCCCAAATTATCCGGTCGTTCGGCGTCTTATTTGTGGCCGAGGAGATCTCCGGCCGCCGGCTGTTTGGCGCCAAAATCATCCCGAATCGCGGCGCTTGGCTGGAGTTTGAAACCAACTCACGCGATGTTGTCTCGGTGAAAGTCGACCGTAAACGCCGCATTCCCGTGACTACTTTCCTGCGAGCGCTGGGCAAATACGACGACAAACAAATCCGGAATTTCTTCAAAGACGTCGATACTAATAAGGACCACCAATACATCGAGAGCACGCTGGCCCGCGACCCGGCTAAGACCTTTGAAGAAGCCATCGTCGAAGTCTACAAACGGATCCGCCCCGGCGATTTGGTAACGCCGGAAACGGCTGAAACTTTTGTTCAAAACGTCTTCTTTAACGCTAAACGTTACGATTTGGGCCGAGTTGGCCGCTACAAAATTAACCAACGACTGGAAATGAACATCCCTAACACCGCTAAAAATCGGGTTCTGCGGGTGGAAGATATTATCGAAACCATAAAAGAGGTGATTAAACTTAATAACACACCGGGCGCCTTGCCGGATGACGTTGACCACTTGAAGAATCGCCGCGTTCGGGCGGTCGGTGAGCTCGTTCAGTCGCGATTACGCGTCGGTTTGATGCGGATGGAGCGGATTATTAAAGACCGGATGAGCCAAGTGGTGGAGCCCGACGAAGTTAATCCGATCGCCCTCATTAACAGCCGGCCGGTTGCTGCCGTGCTGCAAGAATTCTTCGCCTCCAGCCAAATGAGCCAATTCATGAACCAAACCAATCCGCTGGCTGAATTGGAGCACAAGCGAACCCTCTCGGCTACCGGTCCTGGTGGTATCGCCCGCGAACACGCTGGTTTTGATGTTCGCGACGTTCATCGCTCGCACTACGGCCGGATTTGCCCGATTACTACCCCGGAAGGCCAGAATATCGGTTTGGTCGGCTATTTAGCTGCTTCTGCCCGAGTCAACGAGTACGGTTTCATCGAGACGCCGTACCGGAAAATTGACAAAACCAAAGACGGTAAAGCTAAACTCAGTACTACTGTCGAATACCTCGACGCCTTTGAAGAAGAAAAATACACGCTGGCGCCGTTCTCAACTAAAATTGACGATAAAGGCTTTCTCTCTGGAGCCAAAATTGTTGCTCGTCGGTCGGGTGAGCCAATCGTCGAATCAGTGACTAACATTGATTATATCGACATCTCGCCGCAGCAAACCGTTTCCATCTCCACGGCCCTAATTCCTTTTGTTGAGCACGACGAAGCCGTTCGGGCCTCGATGGGTTCGAACATGCAACGGCAAGCGGTACCATTAGTTCGCCCGCAAGCGCCAATTATCGGTACCGGCCTGGAAGGCGCCGTTAAAGATTCTGGCCAGCTCATTGTGGCCGAAGAAGAAGGGCTAGTGACAGCCGTCGACAGTAATAGAATTGTTATTAAGGGCAAAAAAGGCGACCGGACATACGATTTATTGAAATTTGTCCGTTCCAACCAATCGACCTGTATTAACCAACGTCCCGCTGTTTTAGTGGGCGATAAAGTCAAAGCCGGTCAAGTGATTGTCGACTCATCGGCATCTGAAAACGGTGAACTGGCGATCGGCCAAAACGTTACAGTGGCTTATATGAGCTGGGGCGGCTACAACTACGAAGACGCCATTATTATTTCCGAGCGGCTGGTTAAAGACGACCGGTTCACCTCAATTCACATCGAAAAATACTCGGCCGAAGTCCGTGACACGAAACTCGGACCGGAGCTGATTACCCGAGACATTCCAAACGTCGGTGATGAAGCGCTGGCTAACCTTGATGAACAAGGCATTGTTCGGATCGGCGCCGAAATCGGCCCCGGCGACATTATGGTCGGTAAAATTACCCCCCGCGGCGAGACCGAATTGACGGCCGAAGAAAAACTCCTGCGAGCGATCTTTGGCGAAAAAGCCAAAGACGTTAAGGATACTTCCTTGCGCTTACCGCACGGCGAACGCGGTAAAATTGTCGGTGTTAAGATCTTCTCAAAACCAAACGGCGACGAGCTACCGGCTGGCGTTTACCAGCAAATTGAGGTTTCAGTGGCTCAACTGCGCAAGATTACCGTTGGTGATAAAATGGCCGGCCGTCACGGTAATAAAGGCGTCATCTCCCGGGTCGTATCGGAAGAAGACATGCCATTTCTGCCGGACGGCACCCCGGTTGATATCATCTTGAACCCGCTCGGCGTTATCTCCCGGATGAATCTCGGTCAAATCTTGGAAACCCACCTCGGCTGGGCGGCTGACAAACTCGGCTACAATGTTGCCACCCCGGCTTTCTTCGGCGTCCCAGTGGCTAATATCGAAGAGGAGTTGAAAAAAGCTAATCTGCCGACGAACGGTAAAATTCAACTTCGCGACGGCCGAACCGGCGAAGGTTACGACGAACAAACCACCATCGGCGTCAAATATATTTTGAAACTCATTCACTTGGTTGATGACAAGATGCACGCCCGCTCAACCGGACCGTACTCGATGGTCACCCAGCAGCCGCTCGGTGGAAAAGCCCAATTCGGCGGCCAACGGTTCGGCGAAATGGAAGTTTGGGCGCTCGAAGCTTACGGCGCCGCTCACTCCCTGCAAGAGATGCTGACGATTAAATCCGATGACGTCATCGGCCGGGCTAAAGCCTATGAAGCGATCATTAAGGGTGAGACTATTCAGAAACCGCAAATCCCGGCTTCGTTTGCTGTTCTGGTTCGCGAGCTCCAGAGTTTGGGCTTGAATGTAGAAGTTATCGAGACCCTGGAAGAGATGAAAAAAATCGAGGCCGGCCGGTCGCTACTGGAATCCGAAGCTCTACCGATGATGGAAGCCTATATCCCCACTGTCCCGATCGTTGAAGAAGAGGAAGAAAGCGAAGTCGCAGCCACTAGTAGCGCAAAAGTAAAGGAGACAGAATGAGCGAACTAAAAATGTCCGTCCGGAACGAAAAACCGGAGTTCAATTTACTCAATCTTGAAGGCTTGCGTGTTCGCGTTGCCAGCCCGGAAGATATTGAAAAATGGAGCTTCGGTGAAGTTCTCAAACCAGAAACTATCAACTACCGGACCCAAAAACCCGAGCGTGACGGTTTGTTTGACGAAAGAATTTTCGGCCCAACTAAAGACTGGGAGTGTTACTGCGGCAAGTATAAACGGATCCGTTACAAAGGCGTAATTTGCGACAAGTGCGGCGTGGAAGTCACCCGTAGCTCGGTTCGTCGGGAGCGAATGGGTCATATCGACTTGGCTGTTCCGGTCGCCCACATTTGGTACGTCCGCGGCGTACCGTACACCGCCTCCACCGTTCTAGATGTCCCGGTTGGCGAACTGGAAAAAGTAATTTATTTCGCCAGCTTCATTATTCTTTCGGTTAACGATGAGTTGAAGGCCCAAGCCCTGGAACAATTGGAGAGCGAGTACAAAGCCGCCAAAACCTTACTGAAAGATTCCGCGGAACGGCTTGAGCAACTGGAGCTGAATTACAAAGCCGCCAAGGCCGATTTAACCAGCTTGGAAGCCAAGTCAATTATTTCCGAAGGCAAATATCAAGAAATCTCGTTGCGCTTCGGCAACGTTATTAAAGTCGGTATCGGCGCCGAGGCGATTTTGGATCTCTTGAAGAAAATCGATGTCGATGCCGAAATTAGCAAGATTCGTGGTGAATTACGCCTGAGTTTGCCCGCCGCCGCCCGCCGTCTCACCAAGCGTTTGCGCTTGCTCACCGATTTGAAAATGGCCGGCATCAAGCCGGAGTGGTTCATTATTACTAAATTGCCGGTACTGCCGCCGGATTTACGGCCGATGGTTCAACTGGACGGTGGCCGGTTCGCTTCCAGCGACTTAAACGACCTCTACCGCCGGGTTATTAACCGTAATAACCGCTTAAAGCGATTATTAAACCAAAGTGCGCCGGATGTGATTGCCCGTAACGAAAAACGAATGATGCAAGAAGCGGTCGATTCGTTAATCGATAACTCGGCCCGAAAAACCCAGGGGGTGACCGGCCGTCAGCCGCGCTCGCTCTCCGATATGCTTCGCGGCAAACAAGGCCGTTTCCGCCAAAACTTACTCGGTAAACGGGTTGATTACTCGGGCCGTTCCGTTATCGTCGTTGGCCCGAATTTGAAACTCGATCAATGCGGCTTACCGAAAGTCATGGCTCTCGAACTCTTCAAACCGTTTGTGATCAGCCGATTAATTCGCGACGAATACGTTCATAACGTCAAAAACGCCGCTCGTTTAATCGAGCGCGGCACGCCGGAAGTTTGGGAGATTTTAGAAGAAGTCACTTCGAAAGCCCACGTCCTGTTGAACCGCGCCCCGACCCTTCACCGGCTCGGCATTCAAGCCTTCCGGCCGATCCTGATTGAAGGGAAAGCGATCCAGCTGCACCCGCTGGTCTGCGCCGCCTATAACGCTGACTTTGATGGCGACCAAATGGCCGTTCACGTTCCGCTCTCCGACAAAGCCAAAGAAGAAGCCCGAACCTTAATGGCTTCGACCAATAACTTGCTCAAACCAGCTTCCGGCGAACCGTTGAACGCCCCTCGTCTTGATATTGTCTTCGGTCTTTTCTACCTAACCAACGAAAAAGCCGGCGTCAAAGGCGAAGGCCGCAGCTACGCCAGTATCCAAGACGTTAAAGTTGACTATCAACGTGGCAATCTTCACCCCCAAGCCAAAATCAGCCTGCGAGTTGGCGACGAGCGCTTGGACACGACTGTTGGTCGCGCTTTAACTAACGCGATTTTCCCCAATGGCTACGGTTACGTCAACGAGGCGCTGGATACCAAACGTCTCAAGCAAATTATGCGAGAGATCTACAAGCTCTTCGGCAAAGCCGCCACGGCCAAGATGGCTGACGATTTAATGCAACTCGGTTTCCGCTTCTCGGAAAAATCCGGTATGACGATGTCGATTTTCGACATTAACGTGCCGGAAAAACGCAAAGAGCTGCTGAAAACCGGCGACGACGCTATCGATGAAATTTCCAAGCGCTACCGCCGCGGCTTGATTACCGACGACGAGCGTAAGAAGCTATCCATCGAAAAATGGAGCGAGATCCGCAACCAAATGGAAGTTGAAGTGAAGAACTCATTCGATAAAAACTCTTCAATTTGGACAATGGTTACGTCCGGCGCTCGGGGTTCTTCGAACCAGTTGGTACAGCTAGCCGGTATGAAAGGCTTAGTGGTTAACCCGCAGGGCGGCATTATCGACGTGCCGATTACCTCTAACTACAAAGAAGGCCTCAACGTGTTGGAATACTTTATCTCCACCCACGGTTCGCGTAAAGGTAAGTCTGATACTTCGCTGAAAACGGCCGACGCTGGTTACTTAACCCGTCGGTTAGTCGACGTCTCCCAGGACGTGGTGATCACCGTTGAAGACTGCGGTGTTAAAGAAGGCGTGACTATTCGTGAAGCCAACAGCGCCGAATACGGCGAGCCATACGCCGACCGGCTTATCGGCCGAGTTACCCTGGAAGCCATTAAAGGCAAAGATGGCAAAGTTGTGTTGGGCGCTAAGAAAGAAATTACCGAAGACAACCTCAATAGTATTCTGGAAGCTGGCGTCACCGAAGTGAAAGTTCGCTCGGTCTTGCACTGCCAAGCCGAGTGGGGCGTCTGTCGCCACTGCTACGGCCGCGATCTCTCCACTGGTCAAATGGCCGCTATCGGCATCGCTGCCGGTATCATGGCCGCTCAAGCCATCGGTGAACCGGGTACGCAACTGACGATGAAAACCTTCCATATGGGCGGCGTTTTCTCGGGTGGCGACGTTACCAGCGGTTTGCCGCGGGTTGAAGAAATCTTCGAAGCCCGCCCGCCGCACAACCCGGCCGTCCTGGCCGAAATCGACGGCAAGGTGATTATTCATGAAGTTAAGGACACTACCCACTTAGAGATTTTAAGTTCGGAAATTGAAACCGAAACCCATCAGTTGGTAGAAGACTACGAACCGGCTGTTAAAGACAAAGCCATCATCAAGCCGAAGCAAGCCGTGGCCACCGCGCCCGACAAAAAGGCCATCCGGGCCTCGGTCGGCGGCCGCGTCGATATTAAGGGGAAGAAAATTACCATCACCTCACTGGAGCCAGTTAAAGCCAGCTACACCTTAGCCGGCGATGTTACGTTACGGGTGGAAAACGGCGGCAAGGTTACCAAAGGCCAGCAGCTAACAGAAGGCCACGTCGACCCCGCTATGTCGCTCGAGTTACAAGGTTTACAAGCCACCCAAGACTATATCATCAAAGAAGTTCAAAACATTTACTCTGGCCACGGCGCCGGTGTCAACGAAAAACACATCGAGATTATCGCTCGGTCAATGTTCTCGAAGGTTCGGATCGTTAATGGTGGTGACTCAACATTCTTGCCCGGCCAAGTCATCGCTAAACTCGATGCCATTCGGATGGTTGAAACCATGAAAAAAGCGGGAGAGCGGCCGATTGAGTTTGACCAAATCATTCTTGGCATCACCCGGGCTTCGCTGCAAACCAATAGCTTCCTTTCGGCTGCTTCGTTCCAAGAAACAACTCGCGTTTTGATCGAAGCTGCCACCAAAGGCGCTGTCGATCCGCTCCGCGGACTCAAAGAAAACGTCATTATCGGTAAACTTATCCCAGCCGGTACCGGTTACGCCGAATCATTACTCGGCCAATCTGGGCTTGAGGGCGAAGCGCCCGACGACATCGCTACCGACGAAATCGTTAAAGCCGCTAAAGACGACGAACACGACTCTGACGTCAGTGCTACCGAAGCCCCGGCGGAAGAGACGGTTGCCGAAGCTGTGGCCGAAGAAAAGCAAATCCGCGAAGCCAAGGCTTGAGATTAACACGAGAACCCGGTAGAATTAGACCTAATGCCTACGATCAACCAATTGACCGGCCTAAAGGAGATTAACTAATTAATGCCAACCATTAATCAGCTAATTAAGCACAGCCGAACTCGAACTAAAGCGAAATCCAAGTCGCCAGCGCTGCATAAGGGCATCAATACACTCAAGAACCGGCCCGTCGATTACCCAAAAGGTCGGCCATTTATGCGTGGCGTCTGCACTAAAGTCACCACTATGACGCCGAAAAAGCCGAACTCGGCCTTGCGGAAAATTGCTCGGGTGCGGTTGACCAGCGGCCAAGAAGTAACGGCATACATCCCAGGCATCAAACATAACCTTCAAGAGCACTCGTTGGTGATTATTCGCGGCGGTCGGGTCAAAGACCTGCCAGGTGTCAAATATCACATCGTTCGCGGCGTTTTGAACGCTGAGGGCGTGGAAAACCGCAAACAAGGCCGTTCCAAATATGGGACTAAGAAAGGCAAGTAAATGGAATTACTAAATAACTTAATTACTAAATTACTAAATCAATTCAGTAATTCAGTAATTCGAAAATTCAGTAATTCGAGCGGGAGCGCAGTCTAATGCGTGGTCGTTCTAACTTTAAAAAACCGACTCTAGTGCTAGAGCCGAAGTTTCAGGACCCGCTCGTGAGTAAACTCATCAATAAAGTGATGTGGGACGGCAAGAAATCGACCGCTCAAGCAATTGTTTACACTGCCGCTGAAAAATTGGCCAAAGAACGCAACGTCGAAGTACCGCAGCTGATTCGTGAAATTATCGAAAAAGCCTCGCCCATATTGGAAGTTCGTTCCCGCCGAGTTGGTGGTGCTACTTACCAAGTGCCGATGGAAGTCCGCCCCAGCCGCAAAACCTTGCTTGTTATGCGCTGGCTGCTGGATGCCTGCCGTAACGCTAAAGGCCAGCCGATGGAAGCCAAGCTGTATACCGAGATGAAAAATATTCTCGATAACACCGGCACTGTTATGAAAAAACGCGAAGATCTGCACAAAATGGCCGAAGCCAACCGGGCTTTTGCTCACTTCGCGAGATACTAAGATGAAAGTCCCTGGAATCTTTAAGTTGTTAGTTAGTATTGTCGTTATTGTAGAATTATTCGTTGGAATATTACTATTTCAAATGTCAGTCGCTTTTGCTGGACTTAGTGTCGGGTCTATTGTGATTGCAATAGTAACCTTAGCCATTGCAGTGCCATTAATTATCTTTTTATTAAAGAAAAATGGCTCGTGAATACCCACTCGAAAGAGTGAGAAATATTGGTATTATTGCCCACATCGACGCTGGTAAAACCACCGTTTCCGAACGGATTTTGTACTACACCGGCAAAAACTACAAAATCGGCGAAGTGCACGAAGGCGCCGCCACGATGGACTGGATGGAGCAGGAAAAAGAGCGGGGGATTACCATTACCGCCGCCGCTACCACTTGTTTCTGGGCCGATCACACCATCAACATTATCGACACCCCCGGCCACATCGACTTTACCATTGAAGTCCAACGGTCGTTACGGGTTCTCGACGGTGCGGTCACCGTTTTTGACGGCGTCGCCGGCGTTGAAGCGCAAAGCGAAACGGTCTGGCGCCAAGCCGACAAATATAAAGTCCCCCGGATTTGTTTTGTGAATAAGCTCGACCGCATCGGCGCCGATTTCAAATACGTCGTTAAAACCATCCAAGACCGCTTGGGTGCCAAAGTCGCGGTGATGCAGTTACCGATCGGCACCGAAGAAAACCTCAAGGGCGTCGTCGATTTACTGAAAAATAAAGCGATCGTTTGGCATTCTGACGATCTCGGCAAAGAAGCGGTGGAAGAAGACGTCCCGGCCGATATGAAAGAAGACGTGGAGAAGTACCGCAATAAACTGATCGAACAAATCGCCGAAACTGACGAAGCCTTGCTCGAAAAATACTTTGCCGGCGAAGAGCTGCCGATCGAAGACTTGAAAAAAGCCCTTCGCAAAGCCGTCATTGCCGTCGAAATTTTCCCAGTTCTGGCCGGCTCGGCCCTCAAAAATAAAGGCGTTCAGCCGATGCTTGACGCCGTGGTTGATTATTTGCCGTCACCACTGGAAAAACCGCCGGTCGTCGGCACCGACCCAAAAGACCCAGAAAAAGAAATCGTCCGAAAAATTGACGACTCCGAGCCGTTTACGGCCCTGGCCTTCAAAGTTGCCACCGACCCGTTTGTCGGCTCATTAACCTTCTTCCGCGTCTACGCTGGTAAACTGGCCGCTGGCTCGTACGTTTTAAATAGTTCGAAGGGCGACAAAGAACGCGTCGGCCGGATCGTTCGGCTGCACGCTAACTCCCGCGAAGACGTCACAGAAGTTTACACCGGCGAAATCGCTGCTGCCGTCGGCCTGAAAAATACCACGACCGGTGACACGCTGTGTGTGGAATCTTCGCCGATTATTCTCGAGCGGATTTCCGTTCCTGAGCCGGTGCTAAAAATGTCGATCGAGCCAAAAACCAAAGCCGACCAAGAAAAGATGGGCGCCGCTCTGCAACGTTTGGCGGCTGAAGACCCAACTTTGCGTCTCAGCCAAGACGACACCACCAACCAAACTCTTATCGAGGGCATGGGCGAGCTTCACCTGGATATTATCGTCGATCGGATGAAGCGCGAATTCGGCGTTGAAGCTACCAAGGGCCAGCCACAGGTCGCTTACAAAGAAGCGATCACCAAAACCGTCAAACAAGAGGGTAAATACATCAAACAATCCGGCGGCCGAGGCCAGTACGGTCACGTTTGGTTGGAGATCGAACCGCAAGAACGCGGTAAAGGCTTTGAATTTGTGAATAAAATCTTCGGCGGAACTATCCCACGCGAGTTTATTCCGTCGGTGGAAAAAGGCGTCAAAGACTCCGTATCCAAGGGTGTTATCGCCGGCTACCCATTAGTTGACGTCAAAGTCACCGTTTATGACGGTTCGTACCACGACGTCGACTCCTCGGACATCGCCTTCCAAATCGCCGCCACCATGGCGATGCGCGATGGCGTTAAAAACGCTGGGCCGGTTATTTTGGAACCGATCATGAAAGTAGAAGTCATCTCGCCGGACGAATTCTTCGGTAACGTTGTTGGTGACTTGAACTCCCGCCGCGGCCGAGTGATGGGTACCGACGAACGCGGCAACTCCAAAGTTATCGATGCGATGGTGCCCTTGAGCGAAATGTTCGGCTACATCACCGATCTGCGGGGCATGAGCCAAGGCCGCTCCTCTTATACGATGGAATTTGATCACTACGAAGACGTCCCGCGCTCGATTGCCGAGACAATTATCGGGAAGTCGGCTAGGGCCTCCTAACCCGTTTTACTCCGCGGGCTTCGTAAAATCTGCAAAAACGCTAAGAACTAAAAAGCCCGGGTTACCCCGGACCAAGATTATTGATTGCGTTGAATCGTTCAAGTAACCACTCATAATCAGACGAAATCAGCGGCAGATTGCAAGCCTCTCGAACTCGCCAGAGAAATGTCATTCTGGCAATTTCATTTAGATCGCCATAGTCATTACAAAAGGACGGCCACTGCGCGCCAATTTGGCTGAACAGAATATCGAATACTCCCTCTTTCCCAAATTTGGCAAAGGTCATCAGACGTACGTCAAAGGACGTTAGTCTTGTAATATCATCCATGCTGATGCTCGCTTTCTCCGGTGTCCAATTATCCCACGGGATGCCTAGGGCCATAACGAAAGAACGCGTATTTCTTATTTTCAGCGGTCCAGGGTTTCTTCCCATAAAGACGTTTCTGAGACGCAACAAGCTAACGAAAAGATATCTTTGAGATCTGGCGGATCCCGGATGATTCTGCCGAGACACTAGAGCCTTTTCTACCCTTTTAACGCCAAGAACGAAGTTATTAACCTGATTCTCAAGTTGCATTTGTTCCTCCCGAAACAATCTAGCGAAATTATCGCATTTTTAGCTTAAAATTTCAACCCACCTGTCTCGGGGTTGACGCCATTGCACCAAACCAGTTACAATTGAACTCAAATTCTGTTACAATAATTACAAGTAAATAAAGCCCGCATAGGGAAATAAAAATAACAAAGGAGATTCATGGCAGCAACATTTGAACGCAACAAACCGCACGTTAACGTTGGCACAATCGGCCACGTCGACCACGGTAAAACTACCCTGACTGCCGCCATCACCAACGTGTTGGCGAAGGACGGTCACGCCGAAAAGCGCGCCGTCGACCAGATCGATAACGCCCCAGAAGAAAAACAGCGCGGTATCACCATCGCCACCTATCACGTTGAGTACGAATCCGACAAGCGCCACTACGCTCACGTCGACTGCCCGGGCCACGCCGACTACGTGAAGAACATGATTACCGGCGCCGCCCAAATGGACGCTGCTATCCTGGTTGTTTCTGCTCCAGATGGCCCGATGCCGCAAACCCGCGAACACATCTTGCTGGCCAAACAGGTTGGCGTGCCGTACATCGTGGTTTATTTGAACAAATGCGACCAAGTTTCCGACCCAGAGCTGCTTGAGCTCGTTGAAGAAGAGGTCCGCGATCTTCTAACCAAAAACGATTACCCAGGCAAAGACACCCCGATCATCAAAGGCTCGGCCCTAAAAGCATTGGAAGGCGACGCCGAAGCCGAGAAATCGATTCACGAACTCATTAACGCCCTGGACACCTACGTCCCAGACCCAGTTCGCGAAACCGACAAACCGTTCTTGATGCCGGTTGAAGATGTCTTCTCTATCAAAGGCCGCGGCACCGTTGTAACCGGCCGAATCGAGCGCGGTATGGTTAAAGTTGGCGACGACGTGGAAGTTGTTGGCCTGAAAGCCACCGCTAAAACCGTCGTGACGGGCGTGGAGATGTTCCGCAAACTCTTAAACGAAGGCCAAGCCGGCGACAACGTTGGTTTGCTAGTTCGTGGTTTAGAGCGCGCCGACGTCGAACGCGGCCAAGTCTTGGCCAAACCAGGTTCGGTTACCCCACACACCGAGTTTGAAGCCGAGTGCTACATCCTTAAAAAAGAAGAAGGCGGCCGCCACACCCCGTTTGCTAAGGGTTACAAACCGCAGTTCTACTTCCGCACCACGGACGTGACCGGTGAAGTTATTCTGCCGGAAGGCCAAGAAATGGTCGTCCCAGGCGATACCACCACCTTCAAAGTCACTTTGATTCAGCCGATCGCCATGGAAGAGAAACTCCGCTTCGCTATCCGCGAAGGCGGCAAGACCGTCGGCGCCGGTGTGGTAACAAAGATCATCAAGTAATCAGTATTTGCACCTTACTTGAAAACTGATAACTGAAAATTGAAAACTAATTGAATGGCCACACCAAAAACCGCTCGTGACACTGCTAAACAGATCATCCGCATCAAGCTGAAAGCCTACGATTACCGAGTGATCGACCGAAGCGCTAAGAAAATCATGGAAGCCGCTGAGCGAACTGGCGCCGTCACCGCCGGCCCGATCCCGCTGCCAACCGAGAAGAGTTTGGTCACCGTTAACCGTTCGACGTTCGTCCACAAAGACGCCCGCGAACAGTTCGAAATCCGCGTTCACAAACGAATCATCGATGTTTTAGACCCAAATCCTAAAACCTTGGATGCGTTGATGAACCTCGATCTGCCAGCTGGTGTGGATATTGAAATCAAGACGTAACAAGAACTCTCAAGTTAAGCACAAAAAGTTCCAGGTGAAAGCTTGGACTTTTTGTAATAACCCAGGAAAAGATAAAAAAATCCGCCTTGCGGCGGAGAAAATGCTATCGAGGAACCTGCTCGCAGCTGAGCCGATTACCATCTGGAGAAAAGGTGAATTGCTGTGTCCCAAATGTCACGCTCGGTGAAGCGTAACTACGGACTGCTTCGCGAATCCGATGTGGGTAGATATCAGGATAGGTGGTGAGAATTAGCTCGCAATTCCCTAAGGGAGTGCAACATTGGAGTTTGATTTTGAGGGTTTTGCCCTCAACTTCCACCGATCTCAGCTGAATTCGGTAAGGATAGTAATTTCGCTCAAACATGGATTGCACCACCACCTGAACGCCGTAATCAAACGATAAGCGGAGGAATGGCCAAATTTCCGCTTTTTCGTCGCCGTTGGGCCCAGCATCCATATAGAGAATATTGCCAGTGTAGCCGAAAATGTTGCTTCCCAGTTCACGCCTCTGAGCGTCACGGAGTTGTCGCCGGAGATTGCCCGTGGAAATAAAGTGTCCACTTTCCAGACGAAGTTCAAAATCATCGGGCAGTAGGGCGAATGTAGCGATCGATTGCTCGAGGCTGTGAGTAGTCATTGGAAATATCAATTGACCTTCGCGAGTCAAAGCAGCCAAAGATTGTGAGGAGGGAAGTCCTAGAGAACCGTCATTCGCAGGAAAAATTCTAATTTCGTTCATTGTTAAAGTGCCTCTTCAGGAAATTCTGCTTGCGCAGTGAAGAAAGTATAATCAAGTTTTGGATGAAATTCCAGGACTCATCGTAAATTTTCAGTAAGCCGAAAGTTTCCCGAACAAGAAATTATTGCTACGCTCGGCTATGCATGACCCAAAAAGAAGCCTTAGAAATCTTGAAAACTGGCAACAACGTCTTTTTAACGGGTGAACCGGGCAGCGGCAAGACGTATACTATTAACGAATACGTCAAATATTTACGTTCCAACGGTGTCGAACCGGCGATCACCGCTTCCACCGGCATCGCCGCCACCCACATCGGCGGGCTGACCATTCACTCCTGGAGCGGTATCGGCATTAAAAGTACCCTTACCAAATCTGAACTGGCCAATATCGTAACCAACAGCCGCGTTGCTAACCGTATCAAAAAAACCAAGGTCTTAATTATCGACGAAATTTCTATGCTCTCAGCTGAAACTTTCACCACGGTAGAACGGGTTTGCCGGGCCGTTCGCACCTCCAAGGTGCCCGGTTCTACTCAAGGCAACCAACCGTTCGGCGGTTTGCAGGTGGTTTTAGTCGGCGATTTCTTCCAGCTGCCACCGGTCACTCGCCGGCCGGTGCAATCTCAGGAATCAACGGAACAAAGCCTCTTTGGCGACGAAGTCACCAGCCTTTTCGCCTTCGCTTCGCCGGCCTGGAAGGAGCTCGACCCCACCGTTTGTTACTTGCTGGAGCAGCACCGTCAAGACGACTTGGCTTTTCTCGGTGCCCTCAACGCTATTCGCCGGAATGAATTAACTAACGAAGCTCGCGCCACGTTTACGGCTCGGATTGTCACCGCCCTGCCGGCCGCCACTGTCACTAAATTGTTCCCGCACAACGCTAATGTTGATCAGCTCAACGAAACCGAACTTGGCAAATTAACAACTATTTCCAAATCGTTTGCTATGAATAGCCGCGGCGCGCCACCGTTGATCGATAGCCTCAAACGCAACTGCCTCTCGCCTGAGACTTTAACTCTTAAAGTCGGGGCTAAAGTAATGTTCACAAAGAACCATCAGGAGCGTCAATACGTCAACGGCACTTTGGGCGAGATTATCGGCTTTAACAGAGCCAATAGCTGGCCGATTATTAAAACCCGCGGCGGTAAAGTGATTGTGGCTGAACCGGCCGAATGGGCGATTGACGACGGCGGCAAAGTCCTGGCCGCTATCAGTCAATTCCCGCTCCGGTTAGCCTGGGCGATTACCGTTCACAAAAGCCAAGGGATGTCGCTGGATGCCGCTGTCATGGACCTGCGCCAAGCCTTCGAATTTGGCCAAGGTTACGTGGCGCTCTCCAGAGTCCGGACCCTCGACGGCCTCTATTTACTCGGTTTTAACGAACGGGCGCTGGAAGTTCACCCGGAAGTCTCGGCTGAGGACGCCAAGTTCCGTGAAGCCTCGATGACCGCCGTTCGCCAGCTTCAATCGCTCGACCCAACAGTTTTAATTAAACGTCAAGCCAATTTTGTGAAAGCTTGCGGTGGGGGACCGGGCGCCGAACCAGCCAAAGCTGTGCCAAAAATCCCCACCCAAGAAATTACTCGTGAGTTACTCATCGACCAAAAAATGACGCCCTCCGGCATCGCCAAACACCGCGGTATGACATTCGGCACCATCATCGGCCATCTGGAAAAACTCGTTGAAGACGGCAAAATTGTGCCGGCGGTTGACTTGGCTAAATTTAAACCAAAAACCGACCGTTTCCAACCGATTAAAACGGCACTGCTGGCCGTCAAAGCCAAAGAAGGTCAGATGTTTTTGTCCCAAGCCCGTGAACGCCTGGGTAACGAGTATAGTTTCGACGAGATCCGCACGGTTCGGTTATTTCTTTGAATATTTGACAGCCTTCTACTTTCCTTCAGCATAAAACTATGTGGTGGAAAAAGTGGTGGGTTTGGCTGATCGTTGTTGTGGCAGTGGGCGGGGGGATAGTCGCTGTTGTTGCTCGTCAAAACGCTAAACACCCAACAATTTCAACCTCACCTCAACCGGCCAGTGTTGCCGCAACAGATTCAGTAGCGGTGGCCGCCGGCAAGCAACTCACAGCTAACCACTGTTCGGGCACTGGCACTGTGGCGCTAAACTACGCTCCGATGAAGCCAGCCGACATCAGTATTATCGATCCGTACGGCTTGACGGTCGGTGGCCATGTCACCCCCGTTGATCACGAATACTACTGGGCCAAAAATAACGTCAAAGACTCGAGCGATGTACTGGCGCTAGCCGACGGTACTTTGGCTGATATCGAGTATCGGCCGCACAGCGCTAACGATGCCGCCCGCAACGGCGTGGCTGGCGACTACCGAGTAACAATTAGTTACACTTGTACCTTTATGAGTTACTTCGATTTAGCGACTTCTTTGGCGCCGGATATCGAGGCCCAATTGCCCAAGGGTTGGGAGCAAAACGGCCACGGCAGTAACGGTAACACCGATATTAATATTCCGGTCAAAGCTGGCCAAGCGATTGCCAAAATGGGCGGCCAGTCGCTCGATTTCGCCGTCTGGGATATGACCAAAAATAACCCGAAGCTTCTAGTGCCAGCGGCCTACGCCGGCGAAGCCTGGAAAATCCATACTGTCGCGCCGCTCGATTACTTTTCGGCGGCTGTTAAAACCAGTATTTTGCCGTTCTATGCTCGTCAAGCCGAACCGCGTGACGGCTACTATGCTTACGACGTGGCTGGTAAGTTGATTGGTTCGTGGTTTCTCAAAGGCAGCGGCGGCTATAACGATCCAACTAAGCCGCCAAGCGGGAGCTACTGGGCCGGTCATTTAGCAATCACGCCAGACTGGATCGACCCAACGGTTTGGGGGTTCTCGGTGGGCGCCTACAACGGCGGGGATGCCAAGCAATTCATCATCAAGCCGCTAGTCACCGATCCGGCCACCATCGGCGTTGACACGGGCATGGTTAAGTACGAACTGTTGCAAGGCGGCCAGTATCAATACGCTAACGGCCAACAATGGAATCAAATGAGTACACCAACCGGCCCCGTTACCATGCCGACTAATGGTGTTTCACAGGCCACCGCCCTACTCCAATTAACCGATGCTAACACGCTCAAGGTTGAAGTTTTCCCAGGCCAAACCCCTACTCAAGTTGCAGCTTTCACGGCCGCCGCCAAAATTTATACCCGCAGCGGCAATTAAAGAAATCCCGCCAAAGGCGGGAAAGTTATTAGGAGGAAACGCGGTCGGGCAGTCTCGCTGCCGATCGGCTATTTTCTGTGAGGTTAACGCGATAGCCGGGCGGTTCTTCAGCGTCTTGAACCACCCACTGAAGCATTTTCGATCGCAGTTCAACATTTTCTCGACCACGCAACTGAATGTGTAAAAAGTTGGTTGCTTCCGGGCAGAGAGAAGTTTCAGATATCGCAACAGACGCTCTGATACAAAGCTCAATCGTTCTACCGGCGTTACTGCCTTCAAGGAGTCGATTACCCCTCCCAACTAACGCTGCTCGGAAAGCAGCCGCGGCTTCCGGAGTTGGCTCCGGTAGGCAATTCCCAGCAGCAACTTCTAAGTCTTTTGAACTAATAGCCATAAATAAAAGTACCTCCGCGACAATTTCGCTGGTTGTATAGTAGCGGAAATTGAGGAACATTTCCACCCGCTTCGTTATATTTGTGCTAATGTTGAGGGATGAGGGGTTACAAAGCTAATGTCGAACACCTGACGCTGGAAAATAATAATTTTCGCGAGGTGCTCTACACCGCCGAGCACAGCCAATTAGTGCTGATGAATTTATTGCCGAATGAAGAGATCGGCGAAGAGGTTCACACCGTTGATCAGTTTTTCCGCTTTGAAAAAGGCGACGGCAAAACTGTTCTGGACGGCGTGGAACAAATAGTGGGCGACGGCGACGTGGTGATCGTGCCGGCCGGAACCCGCCATAACGTGATCAATACCTCGGCCACTGAACCACTCAAGCTTTACACAATCTACTCGCCGCCCAACCACCGCGACCGGGTGATCCACGCCACGAAAGCCCAAGGCGAAGCCGACCAAACCGACAAATTCGAAGGTAAAACCAGCGAGTAAGACCCCGCCTTGCGGGCGGGGAATGCCTCAAACGGTGAGACGGCCGGGACCATTTTGCCAACTGGGAGCTCTCCGGAACTCCGCACCTAACACGCTCATCGTAGCACCGCAATTTGTTGTTACAATACGAACATGGCAGTAGCGGTTTTTGCTGGCGGGTGTTTCTGGTGTACCGAAGCCATCTTTAAGATGTTGAAAGGCGTCAAGAGTGTTGAACCTGGTTACGCTGGCGGCATAACACCAAACCCAAATTATCATTCAATTGGCGATCACGCCGAAGCGGTGAAAATTGAGTATGATCCCGCTGAGATTGATTACGAAAAACTTCTCACCGTCTTTTTCGCCACTCACGACCCAACTACCCTTAACCGCCAAGGTGCTGACGTCGGCCCGCAGTACCGATCGTTAGTTTTATACACGACTGAGGAGCAAAAAACGGCAGCTGAAAAGTTTATCGTGGAAATTAATGCTTCCAATCAAGATGGCAATTCCGTTGTCACCAAGGTTCAGCCGCTTGACCACTTTTACCTGGCCGAAAATTACCATCGTGACTACTTTTCTAACCATAGTCGCGAACCGTACTGCCAAATTGTCATCAACCCCAAACTCGACAAAGTTAAAAAACAATTCGGTGAGTTATTAAAGTAGGGCGGACCCGAATCCGATCTTGACTCTTGAACCCGATTAATGCATAATAATTAAGCATGTTCAGCTATACGTTGGGGTGCGACATACTATCTATTAAATTTAATGAAGCTACTGCTCGGTCAAAAAATTGGCATGACCCAAGTATGGGACGACAAAGGTCGTCTGATTGGGGCAACGGTCGTTTTTGCCGAGCCTAACAGTGTAATTAAAACCGGCGAGCGAATCCAGCTCGCCGTTGCCGTGCCCGGAAAAACCGTTAAGGCTCAAAAAAAATTAGCCGAAAAAACTGGTTCGAAACGCGGCGTTTGGCTGAAAGAAGCCACCGAGTTAGAAGCCGACCAAGAAAAAGTTAGTGTTTCCCAATTTACCGTCGGCGAAAAAGTCAAAGTTTCCGGCGTCACCAAAGGCAAAGGTATGGCCGGTACCATCAAGCGTCACAACTTCTCTCGCGGTCCGATGACCCACGGCGGCGATAATCACCGCGGTCCGGGTTCGATCGGCGCTCAGCGCCCACAACGGGTGCCAAAAGGCCAAAAAATGAGCGGCCGAATGGGCGGCGAGAATTTAACCATTCGCGGCGCCAAAGTGGTTGACGTTAAACCAGCCGAAAACCTCATTATTATTAGCGGCCCGATTCCTGGCCCGGCTCGCGGCCGAGTTATCATCAAAAACGCGTAAAGATGGCCACCAAACTCAATATTTCTTTAGTTAAACAAGCCGTCTTAGCCGCCGAGGCTAATAGCCGGCAGACTAACTCGCACACCAAAACTCGCGGTAACGTTCGAGGTGGCGGCCGCAAACCCTGGAAGCAAAAAGGGACCGGTAACGCTCGGGCCGGTTCGCGGCGTAGCCCAATTTGGGTCGGCGGCGGTATTACTTTTGGTCCGCAAAAAGAGCGAACCTTCAAACAAGTTCTGCCGAAAAAGATGGCCAAAGCCGCCTTTAATCAATTATTGAACCACCTCTACGAACAAAAACAGCTGCTCGTCACCGATAGCTTGGCTTTAACCGACGCTAAAACCAAGCAAGCGCTAACGTTGCTGAAAAAACTGGAAATTACCGGCAACAACATCGTTTTAGTCACCAGCGAGTTCCAACCGCAACTCATTCTGGCTTGCCGCAATCTACCAAACGTGACGGTTGTTGTGGATAAAAACCTCTCCATTTTAGATCTATCAAAGGCCCAAAAAATTGTGATGGAAAAAACTGCTGCGACCACGCGCGGTTTACTGAAAACCCCTTCGACAAGCTCAGGACAGGCGAAACCAGCCGCTAAAGCTAAAACCGCAACGAAGAAAGAGGCCGCATGAACCGTGTTATCCAACCGTATTTAACAGAGAAATCGGCCGCCGCCATCGACAAAGGTTTGTATGTCTTTTTGATCGAAAAAGATGCTAACAAAACCACCGTCACCAAAGAGCTTCACCAGCTCTACGCTGTCACACCGCTCTCGGTCCGGATCGTCAATTTGCCGGCCAAAAAAGTTAACTTTAAACGCCGCCCAGGTGTTCGGGCTCAAATCCGTAAAGCTTACGTTCAGTTGCCGCCCAAACAAAAAATCCCCGGTTTCGAGAGTTTAACCGAAAAAGACGACAAAAAGAAGGAAAAAAATACATGAAATCCCAATCACCCAAAAACCAAACAATAATCAATTACCAAATTTTCAATATGTTTGGGATTTGGGATTTTGAAATTGGTTTTTCAATCCGGAGGATTGCTTGATGCCCCGTGCCGTTAAACCAACTAGCCCCGCCATCCGTCATTTAACCTACGGCGACTTTGGCACGCTCACCAAAAAGCGCCCGGAAAAATCTTTAACTATTAAACTGCGCAAACACGCCGGTCGCGACGACAGCGGTTCGATTTCCGTTCGCCATCGCGGCGGCGGCGCCAAGCGTTTATTCCGGGTGATCGACTTTAAATTCCTGCCCTTTGAAGGGGAAGCGACTGTCACTGCTCTTGAATACGACCCAAACCGCAGCGCTTTCATCGCCTTGCTCGAGCGCCCTAGTACTAACGATCAGCCGCAAAAAACCTACATTTTAGCGCCCGAAGGCCTGAAAGTGGGCGACAAAGTTACTTCTGGACTTAAACGCAGCTACGGCCTTGGCTCGCGCTTAAAGCTCGCCGACATCCCCGTTGGTTACCAAGTCCATAACGTCGAGCTGCAACCGGGCCGCGGCGGCCAGATGGTTCGTTCGGCTGGTTCGGCCGCCACCTTAACCGCCAAAGAAGGCAAATACGCTTACATTAAGCTGGCTTCTTCAGAAATCCGGAAGGTTCTGTTAGAATGTATGGCATCGGTCGGTCAGGTTTCTAACACCACCCACAACCGTATCCGGATCGCCAAAGCTGGCCGGAAACGCCACATGGGCTGGCGGCCAACCGTTCGCGGTAAAGCGATGAACCCAATTGATCACCCACACGGCGGCGGTGAAGCGGTTAACTCGATCGGTTTGAAACATCCGAAAACGCCGTGGGGTAAACCAGCCCTCGGTTACCGAACGCGCCGCAACAAACGAACCACTAAATATATTGTTACCCGGAGAAAGAGCAAGTAATGTCACGATCACTCAAAAAAGGCCCTTGGGCCGACCCAAAATTACTGAAGAAGATCGAAGGCCTGCCGGCCGGCAGCCGCACCGTCGTGAAAACGTGGTCTCGGGCCAGCACGATCTTCCCCGAGATGGTCGGTTTCACTTTTGGCGTTCATAACGGCAAAACTCACCTGCCAGTAACCGTCGTTGAAGAAATGGTCGGTCATCGCCTCGGTGAATTCGCCCCAACCCGCAAATTTAAAGGCCACGGCGGTAAGATGGCTAAAGAACAAGCCGTTGGAGATAAGAAGTAATGCAAGTCACTGTTAAACTCCGTTATTTGCGCCACTCCGCTAAGAAACTCCGCCCAGTCGGCCGTCTTTTAGTGGGTAAAAACTTGGAAACTGCCCTCAATCAAACAGCCGTGATGAGCCAAGATTCGGCCCGCTATTTGCATCAAGCTCTCTTGATGGCCAAAGCCGCCGCCGAGCAGAAGGAACTCGGCGCCGAGAAGGCGACGATCAGCGCTATTATGGCCACTGAAGGCCCAAAAATTAAACGGATGCGCCCGAACTCCCGTGGTCGTTCGAACGCTTACCTTAAACACATCGCTCACTTAAACGTGACGGTCAGCGACGAAGCCCCAAAAGTTAAAGCCAAACCAGCAGCTAAAGTCCGTACCACCAAAAAGGAAACAAAATAATGAAATCCCAATCACCCAAAAACCAAACAATAACTAATTACCGAAATTCCAATGTTTCAAACATTTGGTCATTGAATAATTTTAATTTGTTTGGGATTTCGAATTTCGAATTTAGTATTTCAATCCGGAGGATTGCCTGATGGGTCAGAAGATTAACCCGATTAGTAACCGGATGAGCATTACTGCCAACTGGCAGAGTAAGTGGTTCGCCCGCAACAGTGAGTTCCGCAATTACTTAATTACCGACTTCAAAATTCGCGATTTTATTAAAAAACAGCTCAATAACGCTGGCGTTCGTGATGTGGAAATTGTTCGTTCCCAGGGCAAAATCACTGTTAAAATTACCACCAGCAAACCCGGCTTAGTGATCGGCCGCGGCGGGCAGGGGATTAATCTTCTGAAAGACCAACTCCAAAAGAAATTCTACCCAACCGGCCAGCCGGTCGTCCGATTGGAGATTTTGGAAGACCGCCATCCCGAAATCTCGGCTTCACTCGTCGCTCAAAACATCGGTAACCAGATCGAACGCCGCATTCCGTACCGCCGCGCCTGCAAACAGTCGATCGAAAAATCGATGGCCAGCAAAGCCCAAGGGATTAAAATTATCGTTTCCGGCCGCTTGAACGGCGCCGAGATCGCCCGAACCGAAAAATTCCAAGACGGCTCAATCCCGCTTTCTCGCTTCAAATTCGATATCGACTACAGCATTTATCACGCCCAAACCACCTACGGCGTTGTTGGCGTTAAAGTCTGGATTAACCGCGGCCTGTTTACCGACCGCGAGGAGACTGAATAATGTTGTTGCCCAAGAAACTCAAACATCGCAAAGTCTCTAAGGGGACGTTTTCCGGTATCGCTACCCGCGGCGCTTCGGTCAGTTTTGGCGACTTTGGCCTGAAAGCTATGGATCGGGCGTGGCTCACCAGCCGCCAGATCGAAGCCGCTCGCCGAGCGATGACCCGCTACATTAAACGTGGCGGTAAAATTTGGGTCCGAATTTTCCCGCATAAACCCGTCACCGGTAAACCCGCTGAAGTGGGCATGGGCGGCGGTAAGGGCGCGCTCGACCACTTTGTGGCTGTTGTTAAACCTGGCACCATCCTTTTTGAGATGGCCGGCGTCGACGAAGCGACCGCTGCCGAAGCGATGCGCTTGGCTGCTCACAAACTGCCTGTCAAAACCAAATTCGTGAAAGTGGAGAGCCGATAAAATGGCAAAACGTTTAGAGCAGCTGCGCGAGATCAAGGGCTTACCGCTGAACCAGATTTCTGGTAGAATTACAGAAGCCCAAAAGAAATTAACGGTTCTTCGCCAAGATAAATTACTGGGCAAACTAAAGAACCCGAAAGAAATCGGCGAGTTGAAAAAGACCATCGCTCGCTTGAAAACAATTTTGGACGAAAAAGTCACCGCTCAAATTCAAGAAAAAACTCATGCGTAAAACTCAGCTCGGCATCATTGTGTCCGACAAAATGACCAACACGGCCGTGGTGGCGGTATCGCTATGGCGCATTCACCCAATCTTAAAGAAACGCTTTCAACGCCACCGGAAATTTATGGCCCAAAACCCAAATAACGAGTACAAAATGGGCGAAACAGTTGAGATCGCTGAAACCAAACCGCTCAGCCGTCACAAACGCTGGGAGATTACGAAACGAATTGAGAAAACAAAATGAAATACTCAATACTCAATACTCAATACTTGAAACTTAGTTATCGGTTATTGGATATTGCGATTTCCGGAGGAAATCGTTGATGGTTCAACTTCTAACTCGCCTGGTCGTGGCCGATAACTCTGGCGCTCGTTCGCTAGGCGTTATTAAGGTTGTCAAACAGGGCCGTTTCGACGACGCCGAGATCGGCGATATCGTTGTGGCTTCCGTTAAAACCGCCATCCCCCGGGCTAACGTTAAAGCTCACGAAGTTGTTCGAGCGGTGATTGTTCGCCAAACCAAACCCTGCCGCCGGGCTGACGGCTCAACCATTCGTTTCGACGACAACGCCGCTGTGGTCATTAACCCAGACGGAACGCCGCGAGGCACCCGGATTTTTGGCCCCGTCGCCCGGGAACTGCGCGATAAAGGCTTCACTAAAATTATTTCTTTAGCAAAGGATGTCTTATGACGAAATTTTCAATACTTAATAATCAATATTCAAATAATATTCAAATAAAGAATATTCAATCTTTGAAACTTGATTATTGGTTATTAGATATTAGCTTCCAATCCGGAGGATTGAAGTGATGGCTAAACTGAAAAAAGGCGACAAAGTTTTAGTAATTACCGGCCGCGACCGCAACAAAACCGGCGTCATTGAACGGGTTTTTGCCAAAGACGGTAAAGTTATCGTTAGTGGTCTGAATATGGTTAAAAAACACCTCAAGCGCTCACAACAGAACCCACAGGGCGGTATTATCGACAAATCTTTGCCGCTGCAAATCAGTAACGTCATGTTACTGGACCCGGCTAGTAACAAACCGACGCGCGTTGGGTTTCGGGTTAACGGCCAAGAAAAAGTACGCATTAGTAAGGTCTCAAAAGAGCCGATTATTACTAAGGAAGGTAAATAATGTACGACACTAAAGAACTTTATTTGAAAAATGTAGCGGCCCTGCAAAGTGAGCTTAGTATTAAAAATGTTAACGCTCTGCCAAAACTCCAAAAAGTTAGCCTTAACGTTGGCCTCGGCGTTCACAAAACCAACAAAGAAATGATTAGCTACATCGAGCAATCGTTAACCGCAATTGCCGGCCAAAAGCCGGTGATGACCCATGCTCGCAAAGCCATCGCCGGCTTTAAACTCCGCACCGGCGATTTGGTGGGCATGCGCGTGACGCTCCGCGGTAGCAAAATGACCGACTTCTTAAATCGACTGATTAACGTTACGCTGCCCCGCATTCGGGAATTCCGCGGCATCGAGCAGACGCAGTTCGATAAACAAGGTAACTTAACGATCGGTTTTAAAGACCAAGTCTCTTTCCCCGAACTCGGCAACGACGTGATGGACAAACCGTTCGGCTTGTCGGTCACAATTACTGTTAAAAACTCTAACCCAGCCGCCTCGGCAGTCGTTCTTAAGGCCCTTGGCTTTCCTTTCAAAAAGAGCTAAACTTGAATCTGTTACCATGGCTAGCAAACGATACTCAACCAGGGCCGTCAGCAAGTTTTCCACCCGCGCCGTCAACCGGTGCGCTTTGTGCGGCCGGCCGCACGGTTACTTGCGCAAGTTCGGTATCTGCCGGATCTGTTTTCGTGAGCGCGCCCAAATGGGTGAGATTCCTGGTGTCAGAAAGGCCTCATGGTAAAGAAATCTTCAATATTCAATAATCAATATTCAAATAATATTCAAATAAAGAATATTCAATCTTTGAAACTTAATTATTGGTTATTAGATATTAGCTTCCAATCCGGAGGATTGAAGTATGTATAACGACACCGTTAGCGACTTTTTAACCCGTTTGCGGAACGCTTCGATGGCCGATAAAAAAACCGTTACCGCTCGCTCTAATAAGTTGGTGGAAGAGATGGCGGCGGTTTTGAAAAGTGAAGGTTTTATCGCCTCCATTGATAAAAACGGCACCCAACTTGATATCGTTTTAAATACCGATATGCCGTTTAACCACATTAAACGCCTCAGCAAGCCCGGTATCCGCCGCTACGTTAAGTACCAAGCCATTCCCCGGCCAAAAACCGGCTTCGGTATGGTTATTTTAACCACCCCCAAAGGCGTTTTAACCGGCAACCAAGCCCGCAAACAAAAAGTTGGCGGCGAATTATTGTGTGAGGTCTGGTAATTATAATGAAATTTTCAATACTCAATAATCAATATTCAAATAATATTCAATCTTTAAAACTTAATTATTGGTTATTGGATATTTCCCGATTCCGAGGAGCAAAGCGATGAGTAGAATCGGGATCAAGCCAGTTAAGATTTTAGAGGGCGTCAGTGTTGAGCTCGGCCCGGTTGAAGCAACCGTCAAAGGCCCGCAAGGCGAGCTGAAAGTGGCTCTGCCGCACGGCGTTACCGTCACCGAAAAAGACGGCCAGTTACTGGTGAACCGGGTGAGCGACCTTAAACACTACCGCGCTCTTCACGGCACTGTCCGAGCGTTATTGCAAAACGCTGTCACCGGCGCCAAAGACGGTTTTACCAAGAAATTAGAATTGGTTGGTATCGGTTACCGCGGCGCCATTGAAGGCGAAGAATTAGTTCTCCAGCTCGGCTTCACTCACCCCGTCCGCTTGGCTATTCCCGAAGGCCTGGCCGTCAAAATTGAAAAGAACGTTATTAACGTGGCTGGCCGCGACAAACGGGAGATCGGCCAATTTGCCGCCGAAGTCCGAGCCATTCGACCGCCAGAGCCGTACAAGGGCAAAGGCGTCCGCTACCAGGGTGAGCAGATCCGGATGAAACAAGGCAAGGCCATGAAGGCGGCTGGGTAAAAACAATGCAAAACCGTCAAAAACTTCACACCAAAATTCGCCATCGCGTCACTGGCACCGCCGAGCGGCCGCGTTTGGCTGTTTACCGCAGCTTAAACAACTTGTTCGCTCAATTAATTGATGACAATAACGCTAAAACCATTGGCTCGGCCAGCTCGCTCAAACTGAAAGGTTCACGCAGCAGCAAAGCTAAAGCGGTGGGTGAGGAGATCGCGAGCATTGCCAAAGAGCTGAAAATTAAAGCCGCGGTTTTTGACCGCGGCGGTTTTGGTTACAAAGGCGTGATTAAAATCGTCGCCGAAGCGGCCCGCGAGAAAGGTTTGGAGATTTAATAATGATTTTGACCGACGGAGAGAAAATGAGCAAAACTATTATCGAAAAAGAGCCGAAATTAGCCGAAGTTTTGGAAGAAGAAATTATCCTGGAAGCCGCGCCGGAAACGGAAGAGCGGGTAGTTTCGATTGACCGGATTTCGCGCACCGTTAAAGGCGGCCGCCGGATTCGTTTCCGAGCGCTTGTCGTGCTCGGTGATCGTCACGGCCACGTCGGTTTGGGCGTTGCTAAAGCCAACGACGTTCAGGGCGCCATCGCCAAAGCCAAAAACCAAGCCGCTAAAACCCGAATGAAAGTCCCAATCAAAAACGGTACGATCGCTCACGAAGTCACCCAAGTTTTTGGTACTACCAAAGTT
>DATIHX010000004.1:0-7638 GCA_035480235.1 Saccharimonadales bacterium (SeqCode) | reverse complement strand
CGTAGCTAGGTAAAAACCAAAAACCAAATCCCAAAAACCAAAGATAAGATGGTATTCTGGGGTAAGGAGGGGAATTGACCGAAATAACGACCGAGTTTTTTGTGACCGATCAACCAGGCGAACAGCCGGTGGTCAATTTTTTAGCTAACGACGAATACGGGCTGCTGCTGAGCGACGGGTTGGGCGGCTACTCGTTTAATGCGGCTGGCGATTGCCTAACTCGCGTCGGCGACGCCCTAATCATCAGCGATCGGCCCGGCCGAATTATTTACTTGCGTGACCACGACACCGGACAGTGGTGGAATGTTACTCCAAATGGTGCGCCTGAACCGTCTCGTCACTACCAGGCCCGTCACGGGCTGGGCTACTCAATTTTTGAGAGCGAATGTAACGGCATCGGCCTGGCCGCCAAAGTTTTTGTGCCGCCTAGTGACCCCGTCGAACTCTGGGAGCTAAAAATTACTAATCTCGGCAAAATCAAACGACGACTCAGCTTATATATAGTGGCCGAATGGGCGGAACTGTTCGATCACTGCCGAGCGCTGGGTAATGGTTTGATCGCCACCAGCCGATTTCAAGACGACTTGATCGGTTTGGCTGGTTTCGATCACTCGCTCGACAGCTTTGAAACCGACCCAGCTACATTCTTCGGCCGTGGTGGCGGGTACGGAGCGCCCCAAGCCCTCGAAGACGGCCGGCTGAGTCGCACTCAGGGCCAGTTGCCGAGTAACGGGATTCTTGTTCTGGAGAAAAAAATCAGCCTCGGCGGTCGCGCTCACTTCGAGCTGGCGACGATCCTGGGTTTGGTGTCGGGCCCACGTTCTAGCGAAAAAGCCAAAAAACTGCTCAGCCACTACTCGGACGCTGCTAAGCGCCAAGCCGCCTTCGAAACCGTCAATCGTAACTGGCAGATGCTGCTCAGTCGCCAAAAGATTAAAACCCCCGACCAAACTCTCAACGAGCGCTATAATTCGTTAGCCAGTTACCAGGGCCACCTGGCCAATCGCTGGCCAGCCGTCACCAGCTACGGCGACCGCCGGGTTTTCCAAGCGTTGACGACGGCCGAAATGGCGGAGCAAATTACGCTGGGCCTCCTTGATGCACCGCTGCTCGTTCGAGACCGGCTAGTTCAATTACTCGAACGTCAGTTCAAAGACGGGGCCATGCCTGACGAGTGGACCGACGCTGCCTCAGCCGAGCTGTCACCGTCTAGCAAAGCAACGATCGGCCTCCTGAACGCCTTAGCGTCTTACTTAAATGAGACCGGCGACGTCGAATTTTTGAAAATTCATCGGCCGTTTGTAGACGGTGGCAGCGGCAGCACGCACGAGCATCTCAATCGGGCGATCAAGTGGCTAACCGAGCAGTTGAGCGAGAGTCATCTATTAGCGACAGGTCACGAATCGATATCGGTAACGGCCGAGTTACTAGTAGCGCTCGAGCAGGTCATCCCAATTTTGGAATCAACCGGCGATCATCACCAAGCCGAGCAGCTGTTAGAGCTGAATAAAAAACTGCGAAGCGCTATCAATCACCACTGGGCCGGCGGCAGTTATCCCCGGCAACTCAGCCCGAACAGAATTGGCAGCAAAGGCCAAAAACCCCGCCAGCTTGATTTAGCCACCCAGCTATGGGCGATGACCGGCCGCGTTGCCGACGCCAAACGAACTGCGGTCTGCCTCAACACTATTAAAAAACAGCTAGTTACCCGCCACGGGGTGGTGGATTTCGCCTGGCCGTACGAGACAGTTGATCCGAGTAATCCGCTCTCGTTCGACGCGCCCGGCACCGGCCGAAACGGCGCCATCAGCGCCAAAAACAGTCTATTTTACGGCCGTGTTTTGGCGCTGAGTGGCGACGGCGACAGTTGGCCCAGACTGCTCACGACCGTTGGCCAGTGGCTACCAGAAACAGTGAGTTTGACGGGGCAAACAGACGTTCGTTTTGGTGCGACGGTCGCCCTCGATTGGCAAAAAACTATTTTAGAAAATCTGGCCGGCGTCACCGCTACGCTCGGTGGCCTAAAAATTGACCCGTGTTTGCCGCGCGACTGGCGCTCCCTTGAAATTAACCGCCATTTTCGGGGGGCCGAATACCAAATCCGCATTACCAACCCGCTCCGAGTCTGCCGCGGCGTCGAGCGGATTATCGTTGACGGCAGCCGCTTGACCGGCCAAGTCATCCCGCCGTTTCGGGCCGGCACCCACAGCGTGGAAGTTTTTTTGGGTTAGCTGAATCCCGTTAGCTAGTAACTTCTAGTGAGTAATCCCAAATAGATTGTTGATATTTAGTTGGGGCTGAACGCTGCCGGTCAGGCTGCTACCGCGGTTTTGGCCAACAAGCATCGCGCCGGCCAGAAAAGTTAGCAACGCGAAAAATATCGCGGCGAACCAAGGCAGTAATCGCGAGTTACGTTGCATCTAGCCTTAGCGTAGCGAAAAGGTTAGTTTGACGGAAGCAATGTTTCTGATGTTGAATAGCCCGGTTGGAGATTTGCCTGGTGTCGGGCCGAAAATTGCCGAGAGCCTGAAAAACTTGGGCGTCCAAACCGTCGAAGATCTGCTTTTTTACCTGCCCAGCCGCTTGGAGGACTGGTCCAACGTCCAAAAAATCCAGTCGCTCCGAGCCGGCGAAGAAGCGGTTATTCAGGCGGAAATCAAAAAAGTTAGTTCACGCAAAAGCCGAGCCGGTCGGCTGATTATTCAAGCCAAAGTCGCCGACGAATCTGGCGAAATCAACGCCCTGTGGTTCGGGCAGCGCTATTTATTGGGGCTGCTTAAACCGGGCGAAGAGTATTTTTTGTACGGCCAAAAACGTTTAAGCGCCCCGCTTGGCCATCCATTTTTTGTGAAAAAAATTATTACCAAGCCGGAAGTGGCCCCGATTTATCGCTCGAGCGCCGGCTTGACCCAAGCCGCTTGGCGAAAACTTTTTGCCAACTGCCGGTATGTGTTTAAACACATACCGGAGCCGTTGCCGGCAGAAATCATCAAAGCGGAAAAACTGCCAGCGCTGGCTCGGTGTTTAGAAGCGGCACATTTCCCAACTGCTCTTAACGATGTCTCGCCCGCTCAACAACGATTGGGGTTTGACGAGTTGTTGTTGCTGGCGCTCGCCATCACCGCCCAAAAAGCCGAACGGCAAAAATTAAAGGCTTCGGCCGTACCCGTCGACCGGCCGTTTCTAAAAGAATTTAGCGAAGCGCTGGGTTTTCAATTAACTGACGGTCAGCGCCGGGCAGCTTGGGAGATCATCCAAGACCTTAATCAGCCGCAGCCGATGCGGCGACTACTCTACGGCGAAGTCGGCAGCGGCAAAACGGCAGTGGCGGCGATCGCGATTGCCAGCGTCCTCAAAGCCGGGCAACGGGCGATTATTTTGGCGCCGACGACGGCCTTGGCCGCTCAGCATTTGGCGACTTTTCAACAATTCTTGGCGCCGAGTGGCTTCACTGTCGCCCTGCTAACCGGCGAACAAAAAGCTGGTTTTGCCACGGCCGATTTAGTCGTCGCCACTCACGCCGCCTTTTACCAGATGGGGAAATTTTCTAATGTTGGGTTAATTATCATCGACGAGCAGCACCGTTTTGGCGTGGAGGAGCGGCAAAAACTCCTGACGGATATTCCCCAGCGGCATATTCTCATGATGACGGCAACGCCGATCCCCCGCTCGCTCGCTCAAACTATTTTTGGGTCGCTGGACATTACCTATTTGCGCGGCAAGCCGGCCCACCAACAGAAAATCACAACGACGATTTTTTTGCCGGAGGAGCGAGCCATAACCGAAAAAGCAATTGAGCGGCGGCTGGCAAATAACGAATCGGGTTACGTTATTTGTCCGCTAATTGAGGAAGTTGACGAAGCTACGGACCTCTTTTCGCTAGAGCGCAAAGCCGTCACGAGCGAAGCCAAGCGGCTGAAAGAACGCTTCCCCTTGGCTCGAATCGGCGTTTTAAACGGTCGGCTGAAAGAAGCCGACAAACAAAAAATTATCACTAAATTCCGGCAGGGCGAAGTGGATATTTTGGTTTCCACGACGGTGGTGGAAGTGGGGATCGATAACCCCAACGCCAGTTGGATCTTAATTGAAGACGCCGATCGGTTTGGTTTGTCGCAGCTGCATCAGTTGCGCGGCCGGGTCGGTCGCGGCAGCCGCGCATCAGTCTGTTTTTTGGCCGACTCCGGCAGCGGCGAAATTGGCCAAGCTCGGCTGCAAGCGCTTGTCGAAACCGATGACGGCCTAGAGCTGGCTGAAGCTGACTTGCGGCTGCGCGGCCCCGGCGAATTAACCGGTCTCAGCCAGAGCGGATTGCCGGCCCTTCGCTACGCCGATTGGGCCGACGCCGAGCGGATTCGCCGAATTTTCACCATCGCCGAGCGCCTGACCAACGCGGGGCTTGCAAATAACCCAAATTTAGAGAAAGCTCTAAACAAATATGGCCAAGCTGCCCAAGAAAAAACCGGTCGCTCTACCGAAAGCCAAAACTTGGCCGTTTGAGCAAAAATTGGCGCCGCTGGTCGGCCCGATTCTGCTTTTGGTGATGGTGGCCGTTTCGGCCTTTCTGCTCGGCCGCAGTTACCAAAGCCACCTGACCCCGAAAACCACCGTGGCGGCCGACGCGCCAGCCGCCAGCGGCTCGGCGATCGATTCCATTCAAAGCGCCATCGCTACTGGCTCGTCGGCTTCTAGTCAACCCAACCCCGCTAGTTCCAGCAACCCTAAATCTTCAGCTACTCCCAAAACCGCTGCCTCCAGCGGCATCGTCAACATTAATACTGCCGACTTAACGGCCCTGGAAACCTTGAACGGCATCGGGCCGAGCAAAGCCCAGGCCATCATCGACTACCGCAACCAAAACGGCCCATTCACCCGGGTGGACGATCTCGATAACGTTAAAGGCATCGGCCCAGCCACCATCGACAAAATCCGCAGCCAAATTACGGTTTAAAAAACCGCCCCAAATGGGGCGGAGGGTTAGCTTCGAACGACGAATAAAGAAGCGATTTGGCTCGTAAAGATGATCAAGCAGCCAGTAAAGGCCGCTGCCCCGTTCTTGCTTTTGAGGCCGAGGCGTAGAAACAGCCAACCGCCTAAAAATGTCAAGCCGATTAACATTACGAACCCTGTCGAGACCTGCCCCAACAAACAGCCGCTGGCTAGTAAGCTGAAAAGAGGGCGTTGAGGAGCCGGCCCAGCCAGCAAGCGATTGCTTCACCGATAGCCTGATTGGCCAGCCCGGTAATGATGATTACCAGAATTTCGGCTATCAACAAAGCGATAGCGAAATCAAACCATAAAAAGAGCATTTTCCACCCCTTGCTGGCAAGTTTAAGCCTTTGCGTCGAATAATCAAGCCGCTGGCCCTGACTAACAGGTAAAAATTTGCTATTATTAAGCTGAAACCAGCCTGGGTGGTGAAATTGGTATACACGTCGGTTTTAGGAACCGATGCCCGAAAGGGTGTGGAGGTTCAAGTCCTCTCCCAGGCACTCGTAGGCTACAAATCGAACCGTTTGAATCGAGAGCGCCCGCAAGGGCGCTTTTCGATTACCATTTCATGTTACACAATGATCCACATTTGAACCTGAAGAGGTTCAAGTCCTCCGCGCGTGTTCTTGCTCCCACTTGTATTGACATTTATCTACTTTCCTCTACAATGCTACCAAGTCGACTAGGAGGCTGTATGTTAAAGAAAATCTGGCGTGGTCTGTCGAGCAACTTTGTAAGGATGGGGGCTCTGACCGGTTGTCTGCTCTGCTCTATTCTCATTACCGTAGATCGCTTCAATGGCAATTTGAACGGCGCTTTAGCTGGAATGATCGGCCTTGCTTCGATCCTTACCGGTTGGGGAGCAGGCGAACTGCATATCTATTGCAACCGCAACTACTACCCGGACTGTTAGCTCAAGCACACCGTCCCTGATCGCCCTCTGGACTTCCGAGTCCCGAGGGCGTTTTGCTTATGCTAATGAATAACAAGGTGGAGCCGCAATATGAATTCTTACTTCCAGAGGAGATCCCGATGACACCAGAGCGAGAGAAGCAGTTAGCTCGGCTAATCATCATTTGCTTCAAACAGGAGATGCTGAAGAATCAGAAGACTCTTGACCAAACTCCTCAAATAGACGAAGATAGAACCGCAACAAGTCTTTCGAACTAGTTTTTGTTCGCTGGACCGAACGGTTCGAGTTTTTGAGTCTCAAGTGCACTAAATTGAAAAACCCTTTGTAACCCTTGAAAAAGTGGTAGGATTGTGATAGACTACCGGCACGATGGAGAAGACCATGCATAACAAGCGAATCTTAACAGTCCGTGGCGATGAGGAACTAAAGGCCCTGACTCTTCAGGCAGCCAATCCAGATGACTTGCGAGCCCGATCGTTCCTGGTTGGCCTAACCAGAGACACCGAAGAACAAGCAAAGCTATTGGATCATTTTGGTTTTGACTTCACCAACCCCAACTACGATAGCTTTGGCGCTCCCCAGCTCTAGAGCCCAACCGTGCGGCAGGAACACCACCTGCCGCTTTTTCTTACATTGACAAATAGAACTAGTGGCTACGCTTTAAGTTATGAGGGTAGATAAAGATCGGGCATTAAAATTAAGACTTTCTGGAAAGAGCTACCGAGAAATAAATATCAAGCTCGGTATTCCAAAATCGACCCTTTCCGCTTGGCTTTCTGCTGTTCAGCTATCAGAGAAGACCCGGAATAGTATTAACGCCAACGGCCGCCAAAAAGCGATTGAAGTACTTGTGGCGAGAAATAAGCAGCAAACAGCACTTGCAATACAACGAGGTAGAGAAACAAAGTTAATCGCCCAGAAAGATATTGCCCCACTTACCGACGAAAGTCTTCGTCTAGTCGGAGCTACCCTCTACTGGGCTGAAGGGTACAAGCGACCAAAGACCGTCAATGGCCGAGCTGTCAGTTACCATCCTGTTAGCTTCACTAATTCAGACCCGTTAATGGTAAATTTATTTTTACAATTCCTCCGGAAAACTTGCGCTGTCCCTGAAACAAGAATTAAAGTAAGTGTTCGGTATTTTCCCCATCAAAACGTGGCTGAGCTCGTTGATTTTTGGCAAAAATCAACGAATTTACCCCGAGAAAACTTCGGTAAGCCGCTCCTGAGTATTAGCCTGGCCAGCCGAAGCATTCGGCCGTTCAATCAGTTGCCATACGGGGTTGTGCAGATCCGCGTTTCAGACACCACCCTTTTCTATCGCATTATGGGTTGGATTGAAGGACTAAAACAATTCAGTTAAAATTAACAGGTACATTACGTTATTAGCCGGAGTAGCTCAGTGGTAGAGCACGCGCCTGAATCTTCGGGCCGTTTCGTTGAAAAACGATACTGAAAATTGGGAGAATTCGGGGAAACCCCGCACTATACAAAATGGCGCGGGGCAATCCCGAGCCGAATCGTTATATCTTTAAAGATATAACGGGAGGTGTAGAGACTATGCACCCAAGGCCTAAATCGAAAGACAAGGTCAAGAGAGAGTCCGATCCTCAAGGTAACTTGAGTAAAGTATTCACACATTGTGGACCACGCAGGAAGAGCGTGGTGTCGTCAGTTCGATTCTGACCTCCGGCACAGCAAGACACTACTCGCACGAAGTGCGGGTGATGTCTTGA
>DATIHX010000003.1:0-157805 GCA_035480235.1 Saccharimonadales bacterium (SeqCode) | reverse complement strand
GCCTGCAGAATCTGCACCACCAGCACGGCATCAGCCTGACCTCCGAAATCGGACCGCATGACAAGGGCAACGGCGTGCGGGTCGTGGGAGTACGGGCTGAGCGGAGGCAGGTCGACGCGATCCATCGGGGACCGGAAGACCTGACAAACAATCCGGTGAAGTACTGGCCGCAGCTCATGGTGCCGGCCGATCCGGACGCTCAGATCGTCGAGCCTTACACCCTGACCCAGCTCGGCAACACCTGGTTCGCCGAGTACCGCGAGGCAGATCACGTGATGGAAAGCGGCGAGGGCGAATACCTCGTGACTTCGATGCGACGCATCGCGGGACCGGAGACAATCGTCGTCCCCATCCTCGGCTACCACGGCTTCTTCAAGTACGAGCTGGACTCGGTGCGGGAAATCCTGCCCGAAGGCGCCAACGCCTTCTACATCGGAGAGCCGACCAACATCTGGGAAAACGGGAATCCCGAGAAGCAAAGCGCACCCATCGCGTTCTACCAGGCGACTATCGATCCCACGCGCAGACTGCTGCGGACGGCCGAAATCCAGAACAACCTGGACCTCGTCCTCTCGCTCCTCTGAGCAACACACCCAAAGGGCTTCAGTTGACGGTAACAACCGCTGACTGAAGCCCTCTTTATTTTTGAGAAGAGAAATATATCTGGTTAATTAAGAAGCGGGCGATTTCTCTGCACGTTTAGCCAATCTAAATAGTTCACCGTTGATTATGTGCTGCCGATCTTGAGGACTTAGGCTGTAGGAATAACGAGGACGCGAAGTTTCTGCGACAAGTACTAAACTTCCCGTAAGGACATCATTTACATGTAGATTCACAAAGTAGACTCCCGGTCTGGGAATAGTAAATGTAGCGGTATGAGAGGCGGCCGAGATAGTGAAGGTTGATTTCGATTCATGAGTTAGATTTCCCATCTCCCAACTTTCTCGTGTTGCGGCATCAACCAAATCTAGCCGAAGTTTATGTTCCCCAATCGGTAGTCGCAACGCTGTTACAAAAGTGCAATGAAGAGGCAGTGGATAATTTTCCCAGTAGAAAATGAAAGATTCACCCTTGAATTCTATGTGAGATTCTTGGGAAATAATTTCTTCACATAGCACGAAGTACGCAAGCGCAGATTGGTCTTCTCTTATGAGCAACGGATCAGTCGACTGTCTTTGCTTTTGATTCAGCATATCAGTTTGTCGTTGCGCAAATTCAAGCTCACTTATTTCTGGTGGCAACTTATCTTTTATGGTTTCGCCAAAATATAGAGCTCGGCGTGCCAAAAGTTGACTATCAATGTAACATTCCAAAAAAACCTCACCCGGTTGCGAGAGTTCGATTTCGAGCTTCGCATACCTCTCTATGGGAAGTAACGGAGCTTCGACGGTTACTGTATCTTCACAAAGAACAACTGATTTATCCTCTTTGTGTAAAATAAACTTTAAGGGATATGTGCCAGCTGATCCCCAGAACCCAAACGGGACAAGGAACTCAAAACGAGCCGGATAACCCGAACATGCAAGAGCAGTAAAAACTCCTTGAAACTCTGAGTTGATATGATCTTGCCTATAAGCCATGCAAGTTAAAAAATAATTTAACTGCCAGTTTCGCTCATCAGATGGTCCTTCAAAATCATAAACATGGCCATCTTTTGTATTTGCCGTTCTTAGCTGCGAGGGTAAGATTAAAGGTGTGCTTTGATTGGAAGTAAGGTTTCGTTGAACCCACTTTCCAGCACTAAATTCCATATGCATTGCTTTGGGCTCCCGGTGCGGATTTAAATCCATAAAACCATGGTTGAGTGGACGAATTCCATGGGGTTCAAGTAATAACACTTGAAGAAGCCCGCCAACTCCCTCGATCTGATCGGATTGTAAACCTAAGGCAGATTGTGCATCCATTAAAAAAGCATCTGCCCGTTCTTTGATAGTCTTGAGAGAGTGGTAGTGGTCCATTTTTTTAATCAGAGCCTCTCGGATGGGCTGACCCGAACCAATTACATCAACATCTCTTAACTGCTCCGGTTCGTAAGAAGGGGATTTAAGAGTCCAAAACTCTACCGTATTTTTCTCTGTTATTGCTCCAATAATAAAATATGCACCGAGCCGTATATCGAAGTGGCTATGGTGGTAACGTGCCATCCGAGGAAAACTCCGTAAAAGCTCGGATGGAAAATTGAGTTTTGGCTTATTTTTAATCTGCTCGGATATTTTAGTTAGGATCAAGTTTACTAAAGGGACATCACCCGCATAACCAATCACAATTTTATCATTCAACGATACGATCTTTTGGACCCGGTCTTCTTCCTCGCTGGTATTGCTCCATGTAGCTCGGCTATCGGCTAACATAACGCCACCATCAATAAAACGGCCGGCGGCAATCATAGTCATATCAACCTCCGTTTTTGCAGAAAATTAGACGCTAGTTGTAAACCCTTGAATGAGCTCTTTCATGCGATTGAGCTCCGCTTCTTCAATACAAATCTTATGAACCCAAGGTCCTGAAATTGGCTGTCGAACAATCTCCAATTGGCTATCTGGCCAAATGGTTAGCTTGCAGTAGTCACACTGAGGATAAGGATGAGGTTTCATTTTTGTTAGCTTCTCCTATTACCTTATTAATACTTCCCATATAAAATATCAAGCGCCAATGTTTATGCGAAGCTATTAGTAAGTTGAATTTTAACGCATTCAGCAAACTCTCTCACTATCCCCTTAAGCCGTTCTATGTCGCTTTCTTCAGGCCTACCGATGGCAAGACATGAAGAATGAGCCGCCAGAGAGTATCCCAGAGAAGTATCGTGAGCACGTTGCCAGCGACCTCGCAAATGTCGCCCAACATTGTCTCGATGACCAAAAGAATGTCTACAATCTCTATGAGGTGGCGGTTATAGCAACCACCCACAGCCAGTGGGAAAAGAGAATTCTGACTGGTCCCGAAGGCCTGGCGCACGACATTTATGAAGTCTTTGTCGGCAGCATTCAGTAATACACACGCCCCTCATGAGAGGGGTTTTTCTTAACTCGACAATTCTCGGCTCGGGAGTACAATTTAGCGATGGATTCTGTAAAGATTTACCGAACAAAGTCTAAACGCTTGGGCGGAACAAGCTACGCTGAATTAATAAAGAAGGCCCGTAGATTTTTCCGCGAGCTAGAGAGTAAAACTAAGCGACGCCCGTACATTCGTTCGGCATATTTCGGTAAAGACAAAATATTTTTTGATTACTTTTGGACACATTTAAATCAAAAGCCTCCCAGACAACGTCAAAAAAGATTGGCTTACATCGAGTGCGGTATCGAGTTAATCCAAAATTCCCGTTACGCTCCGATCTCCAAAACTAACCCCAATCGTAAAACCGAAATTCAATACCGATTTAGCGGCGTAACTCCTGAGGACGAAGCGTTTTTCGTCCAGATCAAAGAGGACACCAAGACAAAGAATAAATTCTTGATGTCCATTTTCCCGCCGGAGTAATAAAAAAGCTCCCGCAAGTGAGGTATATAAACCTCGTGCCGGAGACTTTCTTAAGTACAAGGTAGCAAATTTAACGGTGGCTGTCAACCCACGGTTCTTATAGTCGCGCTATTGATGTCCTCATGATAAGAAGTGGGCTCGACTCCGCCAGCTGGCGGATCTACAGGTTCGGGGGTACAATTTTAGAAATGGATAAGCCAATTATTGTTTTTATTACCGGCCTTTCGGGAGCAGGTAAGTCAACTTTAGTTAATTATTTTAACGACCATCCGATAAGTAATTGGGTAGTTTACGACTATGATTATGGGAAGCATAGCCCGCCAGAAGACATTACCCAGCATGACGAGTGGAGAGAAAAGCAGACAAAATGGTTTTTCGATCAAGCACTGGAAAACTCCAAGCACGATAAGAATACTTTAATTATTGGGCGCTCGATGATGCCGGATAAAACTTTCAAGTTGGCCAAAGACTACGGGTGGGATGAGGGCAATATTCATTTTGGATTGCTGTACTGTGGCCCCGACGAAAGAAAGAAAAGAATTTTTGACCGCGGCACGGCTCATAATTGGCGGGGACACCTACCGGAATATGACGAGTTTCATTCCGAGATAAGGAAATATACCGAGTTTGAAGTTGATACCCAGCAAACAAATTTGGAAGATACAGTGAAGAAGGTGGTTAATTGGATTATGTTGTTAGAAATTAGCCCCGACCATAACCTCGCGAAGGTTAGAAGATGAATTCAAAGCCTTACGACGTCGTACTGCTGCCTGATGATAATATTGTGGGTAAATCCATAGAGCTTAGCCAAAAACTTAGCAACAGAGGGGTGCGCTTCACTCTAGGAAATAGGTTATATTTTTCACACGTCTCCGTGTACATGTTGCAGCTCGACAACATCGGATTAGAAAAAGCGACACGCCTTGTGCAGCAACTTTCAACAGTAGTCAGTGAAATTTCTGCTAGGGCGAGTGAATATCACTATTTTGAAGGATACCTGGACATAGAGTACGAAAAATCCGCCGAGATTTCTTTCTTGCAAGAGGAGATCATAAAGCTTCTCAATCCAATACGAGATGGCCTCAGAGAGAAGGATAAAGAAAGACTGGCTACAGCCGATGAGATGACTAGAAATAATATTATTAAATATGGGTATAGAAGTGTTGGCGAATCTTTCTATCCGCATCTAACCTTCACCCGTTTTATTAAGACTGATAGCCAGGAAGAAATAATGGCAGCACTGCCTGACAAGGCTGTGTTTAATGGTAAATTTACGGGAATCGGTATTTTTGAGATTGGCGATAATGGCACCTGCATTAAGTTGGTTAGTGAATGGCCTCTCAAAAAACTGCAAGACTAATTTTCTTCAATTTACGGCTCGACAATCCCAGGTTCGGGAGTAGAATTTAGAAAATGACTCAAAAAGAAATATCTGGTGGCGTAGCTCACACATTGCCAGCCGACTTGAAGAAGGCTCTCTCCGCCGACAAAAAGGCCCTCGCCAAATGGGAAGATATTACGCCGCTGTCGCGCAACGAGTGGATTTGTTGGGTGGAATTTGTTAAAAAAGCCGAAACTCGAGCCGACCACGTTAAGCGAACGGTTTCCGAGCTCAAAGAGGGGATGCGCCGGCCGTGTTGCTGGCTCGGTTGCCCACACCGAACCGATAAGAAGCTCAGTCCGACCCAAAAGTGGGTCCTGGGTAAAAAAGCTAAAAGTAATTAGTTAATACTCGCGCCAAAGGGTACGCTTGAGCGATGAGTTGGGTGAAACGGCACTGGCTAACAACCATCATCGCCCTAATTGTAGTAATTGGGGCTGGGCTGGCTTGGCGATTGGTTAGTAAAAACATCAAGCCAGCAAGCCAAACAACGGCTAAACCCACCACGGCCGCAGTGCCTGACGAGCCACTCTTGCTGAAAAGCGTCGGTTTTAATTTGGGTTACTACAACCCAGCTACTAACCGGGCCGGCGATATGGAATTTACGCTGGTCGATCACGGCCTGAGCGGCCACATTCACCAGATTTGGCAGGATTTTGGCCAGCAGGACTACCGCTCGCCGAACGACCCGACCAAGAAGAACCCCCAACCGGTCTACGTTTTACCGCTCCATACCAAAGTGCTCTCCCTAGTCACCGGCGAAATTGTCGACGTCAAAACGCTCTACAGCAACGACTACACCATCTGGGCGGCCAGCTCACCGAGCAGCCACTATATATACGAGACCGAACACGTGGATAACCCAGTCGTGAAAAAGGGCGATAAAGTGGTGGGCGGCCAAGTGATCGCCGAAGTTAGCTCGAAGGATTCCGATATCACCCCGGGCTTTGGCTTGCTGGAGATCGGTATTTTATACACGGCCAACCCGAACCCGCAGCACCTTTGCCCGTACCAGTATTTCGACCCCAGCGTCAAAGCCGACCTCAACCAAAAAATTACCGCCCTCCACAGCGCCTGGGAAAAGTTTTACGGCCAAAAAGTGTATTTGGAAAACTTTGTGACGCCGGGTTGCGTCAGCGAAACGCCGGTCAACGGCTAATTCGACAAGCCCTTTACTGGCATTGTATTCTGAAATTATGCGGTGGTGGAAATGGCTACTGGTCAGCGTCGGAATATTATTGGTGATTGCGGCTGTTATCTTTGGTCTGACCAAACAATTTGTTACTGTCAGCGAAAACAATTTGCCGAAATTTATTCAGGCCAACGCGGTTGACCCGAGCGTCGTCACCACCGTTTCCAAATTTCGCTCCACTGCCGGCCACTCCAACCCGGGTTGGCCGGAAAGTTGCCGAAGTATGAAGCACTACATTACCGTCTACGACCCAGCCAAAACCGGCCAACAAATTACGATGAGCTTGCGTGGCCAAACGCCGACGGCCGACGCCGCAATTACAATTTTTAGCCCGGTCAGCGGCCGAATCTCCAAACAAGGGACCGGCGAGGGTGACGATCAGCTCAACATTAGCGTCGATGGTTACCGCGGCTGGAGTATTCGTTTTGAGCACGTTCACCTGTTGCCGACGATCAGCCGGTTTAACGCTCACGTCAGCGCCGGGGAGCCGATCGCCACCGTCTGGAACGTCCAGAATTTCGACTTGTCAGTTTTCTACCACTACTATCGCGGCGACGAATTATTCTCATATTTTGAAGTGTTACCGCCGAATTTATTTGCCGCTTGGCAAGCCCAAGGCGCTACCACCACCGATGAGTTCGTTTTTACTAAAGCCTACCGCGACGCCCACCCGGCCACTTGCTTGAACGACCGGAAGGGAACGCCGAGTTTTGCCGATCCAAGCGGCCAAGTCACTGAAAACTGGGTTCCGGAGAATTTTGTCCGGCTGAAACCCGACTACGACCCGCAGCACCCCCGCTAAAACCAGGGACCAGACTCGACAATTTTTGGCTCAACGCTACACTTACTACTATGATGCCGAAAACTCACTCGCCTTTTGTCCGGTCTTTTTATTTCTGGATCGGCATTATCGCGACTTTTGCCTACCGAATTGTTATTTTTCTGACTGGCGTCGATCCGCTTTGGCTGAAAGTAGCGTGGTACATCGGCACAATCGGGTTTGTGATTTATTTTATCCACCGCTATCAGATTTCCGAACTGCGCAGCCGGTTAATTAAAGAGAACGGACTAGTCGCTAAAATTAATAATCTTGAGGACTTGAACGCCCAGGACAAAGCGGCGATGGAGTACATTTTCCAAACGCTCCAATCGACCCGCGAGAAGTGGAATTACATTTTTATTTTTGTGGCTTCGGCGATTGCTTTAGTAGCGGCTGTCTATTTAGACTTCATCGCTCGGTAGAAAAGGCGAAAAATACCAGCTCTAATATTTCTTGCCAGTTGCTCCGCCAGCAACTGTTTTTTGTCACAAGGGATTGAGCCGATTAGTGAGCTTTAGTAACAAAAACTGCCCATGATCAGGCAGTTTTCTCTGAACGAAGTAAAGAATTAGTGCCAGACGGCTAAGAGCCAGGCAACAAGAACAATACTCACTAGCTTGTAACTAGCGTCAAAGAGAAAAAGTTCCCAGCGCTTCGGCGGAAAGATATAAATCCCCGCACTCCCGGCCACTAAGAAGCCGAGCCAGATCCAGAAACCGAGCATCCAGGCACCGCTCAAGTCGGTGACGCCAAAGAATTTCACAAAGTGCGCCAAGACGTAGATCATGACGAGCGAAGCAATGAATTGAATGAAATAAAGCATTCCAACGTTATCCTTGCTCGCGGTCATATCGGCGTCGGTTAAGCCGTTCCACTGCATCCAGAGCTTGCCAAAAGTGGCCGGGCCGTACCAGATCATTCCCAAGGCCATAGTGATCACGCCGCCCACTAAAATCGCCCAGTAGTTAAGATGAACTTGTGTTAGGGTTGTCAACATTATTCTCACCTCCTTCCCTAGTTTGTTGCCATCAGTTTCCCTGAAAATTACCCGAATAACAAGCGTAAATGATTTTTCGGTTTGTTGGTGGAACCAGCGTTTCGCGGTACGCTGTAGCAATGGCTAAAGGCAAGGGGATTTTGGAAGAACTGGCCGACGCGCCATCCGAGCTGCTGGAAAAAACGCTGGAGGCCGGCGGCAAGATCGCCGAGCGGCTGCCCGGCAACCAAGCGTTGAAAAAAGTTAAAAATTACTGGCACATTTTGGGGCCCGGTTTGACCACCGGCGCCGCCGACGACGATCCGTCGGGGATCGCCACCTACTCCCAAACTGGTGCGCAGTACGGTTTCGGCCTGTTATGGCTGGCCGCGTTCACCTTTCCGCTGATGGCGGTTATCCAAGAAATGTGCGCCCGAATTGGTTTAGTAACCGGCCGGGGACTGGCGGCCAACATCCGGGCCCACTTCCCCCGCTCGGTGCTCTACATCACGACAACCTTGCTTTTTGCCGCTAACGCTTTTAACATCGGCGCCGATTTGGGGGCAATGGCCAAAGGCACGCAACTGCTGGCGCCGTGGTTGAATTTCAGTTGGCTGGTAGTCGGCTTTGCCGCCGTCAGTTTGGCACTGCAAATTTTCACTTCCTACGCCCGCTACGCCAAATACTTGAAGTGGCTGGCGCTGATTTTACTGGCTTACGTCGCCTCGGCCTTACTAGCCCATCTCGATTGGCGGCAAGTGGCCGTTCACGCGGTGTTGCCAAGCCTCACTTTCAGCCGCGGCCAGCTGTTTTTAATTTGCGGCATTTTAGGCACGACCATCTCGCCGTATTTATTTTTCTGGCAAACCAGCCAAGAGGTGGAGGAAGAAATACTGAGCGGCAAAACCACACTTAAAGAGCGTCGCGTGACGACCGATCAAGAAATTACCAATATGCGGACCGACGTCTGGAGCGGGATGCTACTGTCCAACGTGGTGATGTTTTTCATTATCGCCGCCTGCGCCGCTGTTTTGTTCACCCATGGGATTACCAACATTACCTCGGCCGCTCAAGCCGCCGAAGCGCTCCGGCCGTTCGCCGGTAATTGGACGTATTTCTTGTTCGCCATCGGCATCATCGGCACCGGTTTATTAGCGATTCCGGTTTTAGCCGGCTCGGCGTCGTACGCGATCAGTGAAAGTTTCCGTTGGCGGGAGGGCCTGTATCGGCCGCTCAAACAAGCTCACGCCTTTTATGGGGTGATTATTATTGCCATGGCGGTTGGACTGTTGTTGAACTTTGTTGGCCTCGACCCGATTAAGGCCCTGATTTATTCGGCCGTCGCCAACGGCGTCATCGCCCCAGTCGTCCTACTGCTGATCGTTCTGATGAGTAAAAATTCGCGAATTATGGGTGAGCGGGTTAACCGACCATTCACCACCTATTTCGGTTGGGCGATCACGCTCTTGATGCTGGCCGCTGGCGTGGCGGCGATTTGGTCGCTGATTTAAAAGTTAGCCAGCCGAATCGCGAGATAAATAGTGGCCATGCCGGCCACCGTCAGCAAAACCGTCCAGAATTTCGGGTGATGGTGGCGCGATTCCGGCAGCAAATCTGAGGCACCGATAAAGAAGAAGAAACCGGCAAACACGGCCAAGACAAGGCCGAGGGTTGAGTCGCTGACGTGAACAAACGAAGCAACTATAATGCCGATAATCGGCGCGGCGGCGTCCACCAAGAGCCATCGCAAGGCCTGGATTCGATTACCGTTATCTTTCAAAATCATGGTGACGGTATTCAGGCCGTCAGAAAAATCATGGGCAATAACGCCGAGCGCTATCACAATACCGATCGCCGGTGAGACTTTGAAAGCCAAGCCAATACCCAAGCCGTCCAAAAAACTGTGGATCGATAAACTACCGGCGCCCAGTTCGCCTTCGGCGTGATTATGCTCACCGTCTTCGTCGGCGTGAACGTGAAAAGCTAAAGCGTGGCTTAAAACCGTGTAAATAATGAACCCGAGAGCAACTAAACTTGTGACGGTTAGCGCCCCGAAACGGCCGGCGGCTAAATCAAACGATTCTGGTAATAAATCGAAAAAGGCGACGCCGATCACCGCGCCGGCGCTGTAAGCCAAAATTAAATGAAGTTTATCGCGGTATTTCAGCGCGAAAAGCCCGCCGAGCAGCGTGGCCGAAGCGGTAATTAAAGCGATCAGCGCGACCATTAGTTTTTCATCTTACCAAGAAAACTGCCTTTCAGGAACTCGGCGGCCAGTTGCCTCGCCGCTAAAATTGTTTACAATAACAGAACAACCTTACAAGGAGGTAACGCACGTTACATGGAAAAAATATCTCGGCGGCAATTCCTGGCCATCACGAGCGCTTACGCTGGCTCCGGTATCTTTGCTGTTCGTCTCTTGCAAGCCGGCGTTATCTCGCTGGTGGTTTCGGCGGAAGTCGGCTGTGGTGGCGGTGGGGCTGGCAGCGACATTCTCCAATTTGTCAGAATTCCGGTTGATGGCGACGGGACTGTTTTCGAAGCCAGTCGACGCAACGGTTACTGGGCCAACGGCGACCAGCACGATAACGGTGAATTCGTCACCACCATTACCTATAACGGCAAAACCGTTGATCCGGGTATCGGCCTGACGTACGAAGTTAACGACCAGCCGCTGTTTGGCCAAGGCCCGAACGGCGCCGACGCCGCTGACCACGACACCGTGACCAACGGCGACGTCATTACCTGGATGCAAAGCCCAACTACGCCGATGCTGCAAAAGGATCTGGCGCTCGTTCCGTTCTCCGCGGCTTTTGAGGGGCAATTCCATCAACCCTTCAATGCCTATGCCAGCAATCGGCATCGGCGCTAGCTCCGAGCAAGGTTCTACCTTGCTCTTTTTTTTAATTCTCGGTATATACGAAAGATGTGGAAGCGAGTTTTTGTTGGCCTACTGGCGGCGGCTTTAATCTGGCCGGTCCTCACAACTCGAGCCGCTAGCCCTTTGGGATCGGCCATTAACTATTTGCAAACTAATTACTCCGGCCAGGGCGCTGGCAACCGCGACTGGGCGGCGATCGGTTTAGGAGAAAACGGCATTAGCACCGATCCCAGCGCGCCGGACGCTTCGTCGCTACTGAGTTTGGAACGCAACGCTCTGGCCCGAGCCGCTCAGGGCGCAACCGATCAAAATGAAATCAGTCAGATTGAAGCGGCTTACCAAAACGACCAATTCGGCTCGCCCAGTTTAATTAACGACGACATATTTGGAGTTTTAGCGGTGGCGGGCGCTGACCCAAATTGGCTGGCCGGGCGTCAGGGCGTTTTTACCACTATCGCTGCTAGCCAGCGTACCGACGGCAGTTTCGGCTTTAGCACCGGCGGGAGCGGCGACGGCGATATTACTTCGGCCGCGATTTGGGCTTTACGGCTGGCCACTAATCAACCCACCAGTACACTCAACGACGCCGCTACTTTTTTGACCTACTGCCACAACGCCGATGGCGGCTTTGCCGTTTTGCCCGGCCAAGTTTCCAACGTCGCCACCGCGGCCTGGGCGATGATCGCCCAGAACGCGCTCGGCCAAGACCCATCAGCCGTCCGAAATTATTTATTTGGTCAAGAACAAAACGGCGGCTTTTGGCTGCAAAGCAGCGCTGCTAACTATTTGAATACCGCCTACGCTGTCATGGCCCTGTCCGGCCAAAAATTGCCGTTCAAAAAACCGCCGGCCGTTAACCAGCCCCCGGCGACTAATGGCGCTAATCAGATTCCCGGCAGCACCCGTGCACCAGCTGGCAACCAACCAGCTGCTCAAAATAAACCCGTCACTCAAAACTCTGCTGGCCCGAATCAAAAAAATAGCGGCTCGGCGACCGCCACTCCATTAATTGCCAACCAGCCAATTAAGCCAAAGAAAAAAGTTACTCGACGGGTCGTGAAAACGACAACTATTACCACCTACCAAACTCTCACTTGTTCCGCCTCGGCCAGCGCCTCAGCCGGCGACGGTTACGCGACTGCCAGTGCCTCTGCCAGCTGTAATTAAACCTCTCGCCGGGTAGAATATAAAAGTGAAAATTGCCGTTATTACTTGTTACGGACAGCCCGATTACGTTCGGGCCCGAGTGTTGCGTTCAGCACTGAAGCAGTTGCCGGGCGTGGAAACGATTATTGTTAAAAATTCCAAAAAAGGTTTGGGTCGCTACTTTGAAGTGATCCGGAAAATAATTATTGTTAAGCGCCAAGAAAAGCCGGACGTATTTTTGTTAACATTCCGCGGTTACGAAATTTTGCCGTTTTTGCTACTCGTCGCCGGTAAAACGCCGGTGATTTTTGATGAGTTTATTAATCTGACCGAATGGGTAGTGGACGAGCACAAAAAACTTTCCAAAAACAGTTGGGCGGCGAAGTTACTAAACTCATGGTACGGCCGGCAGCTAAAAAAATGCCGGCTCATTCTGGCCGACACACCCGCCCACGCCCAATACTCCTCCCAACGCAGTAACGTGCCATTAGAAAAATACCTAGCACTTCCCGTCGGCACCGATGAAACCGTTTTCCAGCCAATAATTGCCAAAAAATTTCCTGGCCGAAATTCTCATACATCGGATATGACGTATGGGAAGAGTGGCGACGGAGGGGAAAAGCGATCTACTATATTTCAGGTTTTATATTACGGCAGTATGCTGCCGCTCCACGGTTTGGACGTTGTGCTCCAAGCGGCGTTATCGCTCTTAAGCGATAAAGGGGTGGTTTTTTTACTGGTTGGCGGCGGGCCGAAAGCGGCCGAAAAAATCGGAGCCGCGAAAAGTAAAGGTGCTAACGTCGAGTATAAAAAGTGGATTCCGTTTGACGAACTACCCGAAGCTATCAAGCAAAGTGCGCTCTGCTTGGCCGGGCCGTTCGGCGATACGCTGCAAGCGCAAATGGTGGTGACCGGCAAAGCCTATCAATTTTTAGCCTGCGGGAGGCCAACGGTGGTCGGCCAAAACCGGGCATCGAACGATTTTAGCGATAAACAAAACGCGCTGGTCGTGCCACAAGGCGACGCCGCGGCGCTGGCGGCAACTATCAGCTGGGCAGCGGCCCACCCGAGCGAACTAATGAAAATCGGCGCAAACGGCCGTCAGCTTTTTGAGCAGAAATTTGCCACCAAAATTATTGCTGGGCGGCTGGGGCGGGCTTTGGGAAACCTTTGAAGCGACGGGTGGCGTGGGTAACCAAGAGTACTAAAAAGACACCGCCCAAAAAAGCGGCGTAAACGGCCCGGTCCAGCAGATTGGCACTGATAATCGCCGCGGTCGCCAGGCCGTGAAGGCGGGCCGAAAAAATTAAAAAAGCTTCCCGAAAACCGATGGCGTCCGGCGTTAAAGAGACAAATAAGGCGAAGTTAGCGGCGCCCGAATAAATCAGCGCTTGACGAAGAGTGACAGCCGGCGCTACCGCTTTCAATTCGACGAAATACCAGAGGGCGATAACTACCAGCTGGAGCGCCGTTAGAATTACCAGGACGCCAAAAGCCGCAGCGTCAAAGTGCCAGCCGGTTGCGGCCGAACCGGCGCCCCGGCTATACCGACGGATAACACCAACAACAACCGCGCCGACCGCTGCCACCAGGAGCAGCGCTTGCCACCAGGGCTGGGAAAAACCGAACAGCAGAACAGCGCTCAACACGGCGAAAACAGCGTAGTAAAGGGCGGCCGCCAGCGAGTAGTCACGTAGCCGAACGCCGTATTTGGTTTTCAAATAAACCGCCCGGACGCCCGGCCCGCTTTGCAACGGCCCGAAAAAGTTGGCGATCGCCGAGTAGCTGGTCAGTTGAAACTGCTCTAAAAACCCCAACTTGACGCCGCAGAAGCGCAGCAAGCAAGCGTTTATCGCTACCAAAATAGTTAAACCAACCAGGTTTAATAAAACGATCCAGCCGACGGTGGCGACCGAGACGCCGGTGAGCGTGGCCCAGTACTCGGGGTGGGTTAAAAAGAAGCGGACAAAGACCAGCGTCGTGGCCAGCAAAATGCTGACAACTAAGACCACCCGCACCCGACGGTTTTTTATGAAGTTTTTCACAGTTAGAATTATATAGTATGGGTAGTAAGATGAGGAGCTGGAGCGAACGGTGGCGTGGCATATTGGCGGCCGACTTTTTTTATCGACTGATAATCACCGCGTTTGTGATCGAAGCGCTCTGGATCGCCTTCTCGGCCCGCTATCCGATGGCTTTCGACGAGAATTACCACTTCGGCCTAATTCAGCTCTACAGCCATCAACTGAGCCCTTTTTTCCGCCACGAACCGGCCGGGGCGAGTATTCTTGGCGACGTCACCCGCTACCCGTCCTATTTATTTCATTATCTTCTGAGCTTTTTATATCGGTTGATTGAAGTAATTACTAAAAACACGGCCGATCAAATCGTGGCCTTGCGCATAGTTAACGTCTTCCTCTTTGCCAGTGGTTTAGCGTTGTGGAAAAAAGTTTTTCGTTGCCTTGGGGTGAGCGGGGCGCTCGGCAACGTCGTCCTAGTAGTGTTAATACTTTTACCGCAAATCCCCTTCTTGGCCGGGCAGATTAACTACGACAATTTACTTTTCCCACTGACCGCTTTGAGCCTTTTGTTAACAGCCCAAGTCGCCAATGCTTTGAAGGCTGTCCGGGTTGACGCAGCTAAACTGCTTTGGCTGATCATCTTAGCGCTCCTGACCAGTTTAGTAAAATACACTTTTCTACCAATTATGGCTGGGCTAGCAATTTATCTCGGTGCCCAGTGGTGGCGACAACGGCGGACTTTAGCAAAATCACTCAAAAACAGTTGGACGAAAATTGCTTTGCCCGTCAAAATGTTGCTGATTACTGCGCTTATTCTTAGTGGCGGATTGTTTATTGAACGCTACGGCTACAATGTGGCCCGATACCACGAGCTGGTACCCGATTGTGGTAGGGTGATCGGCACCGACCCGTGCCTGGATTACGGGCCGTGGGCCCGGAATTTCCACTACGCCGCCCAAAAAACTACCGGTTTTAACGGTAACCCGCTGAAATTCACCGGCGTTTGGGCCTGGCGGATGTGGCAACAGCCGTTTTTTGTGATTCGCCAAGATTACGCTACCGGCAGCGCTTTTTTGTTGCCGGAAATTACCGCTGGCCTTATTTTTAGCGGTGGGTTGGTAGCGCTGCTGGTTTTCGGGCGGCGGCTGGCCGCTCGCCGGCCGCATTTCAGTTTACTACTAGTGGTGGTGGGCACCGATGTGGCCGCGCTCTGGCTGTTAAATTTTGCCGAGTACCACGGCCTCCAACAATACACCGCTATCCAGGCCCGTTATCTTTTCCCAATTTTCCCAGCGCTCTTACTGCTGCTGGGTTGGGCAATCACCGAGGCGGTCAAAAAGCGGCACTGGCAAGCGGGGCTGGCGCTGGTGGTGATTTTGCTGTTACTGCAAGGCGGCGGCGTCATTAATTATATGAGTTCGACTAATCCGTCGTGGTGGTGGCCAAAAAGCGCGGCAGTGAGGGCCAACCAAACAGCCCAAGCAATCATCAAGCCGTTCCTGATCGAGCGATTAACCGTCAAAGCAAGGTAGTTAGTTCTTAATCTGATTGGCTTTAACCCGCTCAAGTAAGTCTTCCAGTAAAATCCGATTGATCCGAATTAAGTCGGCCAGAACTCCTAAAACTAGCGACAAAAGGGCGCTGATTAAGAGAACCGCGCCCAGCGTCAACGAATGGAGGTGGCCGTTTTGGTGACCCAAAAAGTAGAGGACCAGGTAATAGATGAACGGCACCAGGCCAGCGATCAGCAGCACTCCTCCCAGCGTCCCAAAAAGGGCGTACGGCCGGTACATGATCGTCGAGCGGACAATCGTGGTGGCTGACTTGCTAATATGCTCGAAGGTCGATTTGAAAAGACGTGATTCTCGAGTTTTTTTATTGGTTTTGATCGGCACGCTGGCAATCGACAGCCTTTTGTGGCCGGCCTGAATAATCGTTTCAGTGGTGTAACTAAAGCGGGTGATGGTGTTAATTTGGAGTAAGGCTTCGCGCGAGTAGGCCCGAAAACCGCTGACCGCATCCGGCACGGTGACGCCGGCGGCGGCGCTAACAATCCGGCTGCCGAAACGTTGGAAGAACTTTTTTCCTCGCGAAAAATGTTTAATGCGTTGGGTTTGTCGGTCTCCGATGACGACGTCGGCTCGCCCAGCCAAAATCGGGGCGACTAATTCGCCGATCTTTTCTTGGGGGTATTGGTTGTCGCCATCGGTATTCACCACGATATCGGCGCCATGTTCGAGAGCGTAACTAACGCCGTCGTGAAACGACCGGGCCAACCCTTGGTTACGCCGATGGTAAACGAAATGCTTGACCCCGAGTTTTTTGGCGACGGCGATTGTCCGATCACTTGAACCGTCGTCGATAATTAATATTTCCACACTACCGACGCCGGGGATTTTTTTCGGGACGCCCTTTAGCACCAGTGGTAGCGTTCGCTCTTCGTTTAAGCAGGGGATCTGGACAAAAACAATCGGCAGTTTAGGCATTTTTATTCTTTGCCAGTATAAACCAGTTCTACTCCAGTGAACAGGGTAATGTGGTAGGGTAGAATTAATGTCGCTGAAAACTTGGGTTTGGCTCGGACTTTTCGTCGGCTCGACGCTCGGCGCTTTGGCGCCGGAGCTCTGGGGCGGCAACATCTTTAGCCTAGCCAGCCAGGTAACGGCGGCGATTGGCGGCTTACTGGGCATCTGGGCCGGCTTCGTCATCGGCAAAAAAAGTGACGGGTAATTTTCAAGTCTTTTTCAGTTAATTTTCAAGATTGAGCCATATCATGAAATTAAGATATGAGGAAATACAGCCAGATTACCTTCATTTTGGCGGTCTTTTTTGCCTTGGTTTGGTGGCGCGACCGTCACCCGGAAGCAGCTAATCCAATCGTTGGCTTACCGGCTAACTCCGCTGTCAGTAACCAACCGGTGCCAACCAGCAGCTCGCCAACATCGATTGTTACTTCCCCGCCAGCAGTAACTACCCCGACCGGCCGCTACAAAAATGGTCGCTATACCGGCATCAGCGCCGACGCTTTTTACGGCAACGTCCAAGTGGAGGTGGTAATTACTGGTGGAAAAATCACCGACGTCATCTTCCTGGATCATCCGAGCGACAACGGCACGTCAGACCGCATCAATAGCCAAGCGATGCCACTCTTAAAAGAAGAAGCAATTCAGGCCCAAAGCGCCAATGTCGATGGCGTCACTGGCGCCTCGGCCACTTCCGGCGCCTTCATTCAGTCGCTCGGCTCGGCCCTCAGCCAGGCGATCTAGATGGTTAGACGCCGCTTCGAGACGATGGGGATGACCGGGATCATTCAGGTAGCTGAACAGTCTGTCCGCCAGAGTGATGTCGCTGCAATTTTCCGACTCTGGCAAACGATCGACCAGCGGTTCAGTCCATTCAAGAAGACCAGCGAACTGTCGCAACTCAATCGTGGCGAATTGAAACCTGAACAGTTGAGCGAAGCGCTGAAAACTGTTTTGGCGCTCTGCGAACAGACCCAGACGGAAACCGACGGCTTCTTTAATATCACTCGACCGGACGGCCAAATTGACCCCTCCGGCCTCGTCAAGGGTTGGGCGATTTGGCAGGGCGCCAAACTCTTACAAACCAAGGGTTACCGGAATTTTACCGTCGAAATCGCCGGCGATATTCAGGTGAGCGGCGTCGCCCAACCCGGACGAACGTGGCGCTACGGTATTCGTAACCCATTCAACCCTTCAGAAATTATCAAAACTCTTGCGTTAACGAACGCCGGAGTCGCCACCAGCGGCAATTATGTGCAAGGCGCTCACATTTACGACCCAGTCAGCGGCCAAAACCTGGAAAATGTGGCAAGCTTAACCGTCATCGGGCCCAATGTTTACGAAGCCGATCGGATGGCAACCGCCGCCTTTGCAATGGGCGAAGGCGGCCTGGCATTTATTGAAAAGCTTCCCGGCTTTGAGGCTTACGCCGTTTTAGCGAGCGGCCGAGCTCGCTTAACCAGCGGCTTTGACCGCTTGGTTTTACAAACAAGTACCGCATGAAGATAATCGACCGCTTCTTGAACGCCGTCACGATGTACCGGCTGACGGTTTACTACCTAATTTTTTTGCTGGTGACGGCGATCGGCTTGGCGATGGTCGGTTTACTTCACTACCAACCAATAACGATCGCCATTAACGCCATTGGCGCGGTCAGCGCCGGTTACGCCGCCAACTGGCTCTTGGCCCGGCTCTTTGGGGCTGCCACCAACACCGAATCGGCCCTGATTACGGGGCTGATTATCGCCCTCTTAGTACCGGCGACCACTGCCGGTTTACCAGTGGCAATCTTCGCCAGCGTCGTGGCGATGGCAACGAAATATTTTTTAACTGTTGAGAAAACTCACATCTTCAATCCGGCCGCGGCGGCCATCGCGATGATCGGCTTGCTCTCGCCGGAACACGCCGCCACCTGGTGGGTGGGAAATATTTACTTGGTTATGCCGGTATTGCTCGGCGGTTTACTACTCCAGCGCAAACTCAACCGAACCCACTTAGTTTGGTGGTTTTTGGGCGTTTACACAGTTTTAGTGATGGCTGCCAGCTTGGTCGCCGGCCACCCCTTGAGCTTTGTCCACACCCTGTGGTTCGCCGCCACCAATTCGGCGCTATTCTTTTTCGCGCTGGTGATGTTAACCGAACCGCGAACGCTACCGACGAGTCGGGCCGGCCAGAATTGGTACGCCGGCTTAGTTGCTGTTCTTTACGCGACCCCGCAGCTTCATTTTTTACCGCTGAGCTTAACGCCGGAATTGGCTTTGACGGCCGGTAACCTGGTTAGCGCCGTCATAAAGACCCGACTGCAATTCGATCTTCAGCTGCTGGAAAAACGGCAACTGACCCGCGACACTTGGCTGTTTTATTTCAACAAGCCGGTCGGTTTCCGGTTTCGCTCCGGTCAATATTTAGAATGGACACTCCCACATTCACCAGTTGACGGGCGAGGTAACCGCCGGTACTTCACGATCGCCTCGTCGCCAACCGAGTCAAGTCTCCAACTTTTGGTCAAATTTCCAACATCGGCCAGCTCTTACAAGCAGACGCTACAACTAATGCCCAAAAATCATTTGGTGGCCGCCGGCTCACTCTTTGGTGATTTTGTGCTGCCGAAAAATACCGAAAAGAAGCTAGCTTTTATCGCTGGTGGCGTTGGCGTTGCACCGTTTCGCGCCTTCGCTAAAGAATTGGTGGACACCCAGACCCAACGTGATGTCGTTCAATTGTTTAGCAACAAGCGGGTTAATGATATAGTTTTCGCCGATTTGTTTCGTCAAGCTGAGTCGAAAGGCTTGAAAACAATTTATACGCTGACCGATTCGGCGGCTCTGCCAGCCGATTGGCCGGGCGAGGTCGGGTTAATTAGTAAAGAGCTGGTTTGCCGGACGATTCCCGATTATCGTCAACGGACGTTTTACGTCTCCGGGCCACAACCGATGGTTCAGGCCGCTGAGCAAGTTTTGGCGAGCCTCGGGCTGCCGAAAAAGCAAGTCGTGACCGACTACTTCCCCGGCTACAGCGAGTGACCGGATGTTAATATATTGTGATTTTGGTAGCAGCGATTTGGCCGCTCGAGTTAGGCAGGCCGCGGACACTAATTGCCTGGCCAACCGCTAGATCACTTTGTTTAGCGATCGCGCCGGCTTTGTAAAACGAGGTCGTCGCTGAAACAACCACAGCTTGATCGCTGGTGGCGGTGTGAAGAGTAAGGGTATTGCCGTCAATCTTGCTGATGGCACCAATCAGGCCGCGACGACCGATCATCGGAGAGGCAACGTTGCTGTTATCAAACTTTTGACCGCTCATTGCCATCATCCGGCCAGCACTAAATTCTTGGCGAGTAACTACCGCCTTGCCGCGATGGTTAGCAACGGCGCCGATCATCAAAACGAAAATTACCAGCAGAATAATACCGAGCGCGATTGGCAAGACTAAATAGCGACGGTGATAGCTACGATCGAAAGCTGGCTTGTCATTACTTTTTTCTGTCTGCTCTTTCAATTCGGTTGAGTTTTGATTTTCCATGACTTTAGGATAGAAACAAAAACTGAGGAAAGACTTAAGGCTTAATCGGCAGCTTAACAATGAAAACCGAACCCTGGCTGATCTTACTAGTCGCCTCAATTTCCCCGCCGTGAAGCTTGGCTAAATTTTTAGCGATTGATAATCCCAAGCCGTAGCCGCCAACTTCTAGACCCTTGTGACGCGACGAGTCGGCCCGATAAAAGCGGTCGAAGATTTTTGGCAAGTCGGCCGGACCAATGCCTTGGCCGTGATCAGCCACGGTAATAATTGCGTCGTCGTTTTCTTTGGTGAGACTAATAATCACTTCGCTTTTAGGCGGGCTGTATTTGAGCGCGTTATCAACGAGTAGCCCCACTAATTGAGTAAGCGCCGCTTGGTCACCGCTGATAATGAGCGACTTGGCGCTTTTGATCTTTAGCGCGATATTCTTTTGCTTGGCTTGGCGCTCGTAACTTTTAACCACTTGCGCCAATACCATCTTTAGCTCGACCGGTTGCAAATCTTTAAGACCGTTTTGACGGGCCAAGTGCAGGAGGCCGGTGACCAGGCCAGTCAATTTGGTCAATTCCTCCAAGTTACTGCCGAGGAGTTTTTTCGCTTCGGTCGCCGTCAGGTTTTTGCTCCGCAGCGCCACTTCAATTTCGGCTTGCATCGTGGCCAGCGGCGTCCGGAGTTCGTGCGAAGCGTCGCTGGTAAAGCGGCTCTGGGCGAGGTGGGCATCTTCGATCGGCTGCAAGGTTCGCCGGGCCAAATAGTAACTGCCGACGCCGCCCAAACTCAGTAGGGCGATATTAAGATAAATCAGCTCTAAGACGATATCGCGGCGGCCGTGGTCGAGTTGATTTTGGCGAATTTGCACTAAATCGTCGTCGCTAAAGAGACTGCTGATGCCAGGCAGCTGCCGATAGGAAACGGCTTGACGATTAAGGCCGGTGGTCAGTTCGCCAACGCCCACCCGGTAAAGATTCAGGCTGAAAAACAAACAAATAACTGCCAAGATGGCGAGGTAAAGACCAGTTAAACGAATTGTGGCCGAGCGGAACATTACTTGAGGCCCACATAATAGCCAAAGCCGTGGCGAGTGTGGAGTAGTTTGGTTTTGAACGGTTTGTCGATTTTTTGGCGCAAATAGCCCATGTAAACTTCAACGGTATTGGGCAAAATATCGGCGTCATAATCCCAAACGTGTTGAATAATATTGTCCTTACCCAGGACCCGGCCGGTATGGCGGAGGAGATATTCGAGTAGCGCGAACTCTTTACTCGTTAACTCGATTGGTTTGCCGGCTCGTTCAACGGTGAAGCCAATTGGGTCGAGCGTCAGGTCGGCGCAGCGCAGAACTGTTTCGCCACCCTGCGGCGGCCGGCGCAGCAGCGCTCGAACGCGCGCCAACAACTCTTCGAACGCGAACGGCTTAACTAAGTAATCGTCCGCGCCGGCCGACAAGCCTTCCACCCGGTCTTTCACTTCGTCGCGAGCCGTTAAAAAAATCACCGGCACTTTTTGGCCTTTGGCGCGAAGCCGTTTGACCACTTCCAGCCCGTCTAAACCGCCGGGTAGCATCCGGTCCAAAATAATAACGTCGTAGTCTTGGGTCATCGCCATCCCCAAACCGCCTTCGGCCGTTTCTTCGCCGTCAACAGCAAAATTTTCTTGCTCCAGGCCTTTTTTCAAAGCCAGCCGGAGTTTCGGTTCGTCTTCTACGAGTAACACACGCATAAGCGCACTTTAGCAGGTTTAAGCTGAAAAATCACTGAGAAAATATCAAGAATTCTACCACCTAGACCTTGACTTTCGGACGTTTTAATGCTATAGTCGCCTCAAGTTTCTTAACAAAGAGGTGTTTGGAATATGGAACAAAAAGCCCGTCAACTCGTTGCACTCATTCGTAAAAGATCTCCATTGCTTAAGCGCTGCTATCGATGCCATTGGATCGGCATCGTACTGCTAATGAGCAGCTTCTTTTCGATTTTTGTGACGAAGTCACTAATGCCGAAAGCGCCAATAACTGCAATTGCATTCACGGTCTTTGGCTTAGGGGTTTGGTACCTATTTCAAAGTCCGTGGTGGCTACGAAAAGCCGTCCATATCAATGACGAAATTGACCGACTCTTCCCCGGCTTCGTACCAAAGCTCTACTACCGAGATCGATACTGGCTCGATCTAGCTGAAAACGATTTCCAGCAATTTCTGATCGAAATCGGCGGTACGCCTTACTCGAGTCAGATCGCCGACGCCCAAGACCGGCTAGAGAAAGTCCAGCAAGGCCTGAAGGAAACGCCGGAATACGAGACGGACTTATTGGCTGAGTTCCGAGAGCTCGAAGCGATCGCGGCCGAGCAACTCGGTTTACTGCAGGCCGACGAGAAAATCTGGCTCAACAGCCCACACATTCAGAAGCTCTGGCAAGAGGCGGGTGATCTCCGAGCCGCCTTAGCAGCTCGACCCGAAATCGAAGGCGACGACGCCCAAGCCGCCGCAATCATGCGCCGTCCTTCCTAAAATCCCTTCGCCGCTCAGCAACGCTGGGCGGTTTTTTTAATGCCCGGTCGCAGCCGACTCTTCGCGTTCAACGTGTTCGTTTTTGATCTTTGGCAGCGAGATGGAAACTAGTAGGCCAAGAAGTGAGAAGAGCACACCGAAGGCCAGGGTTTTCTTATTAGCGTCAACGGTCGCTTGGTGGCTAATGGCGACGATTTCTTGGCGGATGGCTGGCGAAGACGAGCCGGAAATTTGGGCGCCGCCGGAGAATTCGACGTTGGAGGTTTGGGTCGCCACTTGCTGGCTAATCGCTGGCTTTAACGCCGTCGGAATCTTTTGGCTTTTAGCCACGCCGCCCACTAAGTTAGTGGCCAGCGCCGTTAGTAAGACCGAGCCAATAATGGCCGAGCCCAAAGTGGAGCCGAGTTGGCGCAAGGTGTTGTTAACGCCGCTGGCTTCGCCGGCCTCTTGCACCGAAACGGCCGAGAGCGTCAGGTTGTTAATTTGGCTCATTACCAAACCCATGCCAGCGCCAAACAAAACTAAGCCCGGCGCAAAAGTGGCGACGGTGGCGTCCACATTTATCATCCGGTTCATCACTAAGTAGCCCAGGCCGTTCAAAACTAAACCAGCCTGAATTAAATATTTCGGGTTGAAACGGTGGCTGAGGGCGGCGGCCAGCGGCGCCACAATCATGACGGCAAACGACAACGGCAACAGCGCCAGGCCGGTGTGGAAGGCGTCAAGCTGCCGAACCGATTGCAAGAAAACCGGCAGCGAAAAAATCAGGCCGCTCATCCCCAGCATCATCACGGCAGTGGTGACGGCGCCGGAAATAAACTGACGGTTTTTGAAAAGCTCCAGCGAAACGAGCGGCGTCCGGCCGTTTTTTTCGGCGGTCGCTTCCCACCAAACAAACAGAGTTAGGAGGATTGCGCCGAGGAGTAAGGCCGGCACCGTCACCGACAAGTGGCCAAAGCTAACGGTGCTGCCGAAGGCGACAAAGGTTTGTTTGGCCAGCCACCAGCCGTACTGGGAAGCCTCGATGATGCCGAACACTAGAGCCAGCAAGCCCGTCGCCGATAAGAAAACGCCGAGCCAATCGAGCTGGGGTTTTTCAGCGCTGTCGCGGGCCTCAGCAATAATAATGGAGCCAACTAACAGCAACAGCGCCACAAAAATATTAACCCGAAACGCCCAGCGCCAGGAGTAGTGGGTGGTTAGCCAACCGCCCAGGACCGGCCCGACGGCCGAGGAAGCGGCGGCGATACCGCCCCAAACACCAAAAGCGATCGCCCGTTCGCGGCCTTTAAAAGTGGTCACTAAGAGCGAGGCGGTGGCTGGCATCATCAAGGCCGCGCCGATGCCTTCGATAATCGCTTCGCCCCAAATCATCGTCGGGACGTTGTGGGAAAACGAAGTAATAGTTGAGCCGATAGCAAAAATGATGGCGCCGAGCATGAACATTCTTTTGCGCCCGAAAAAATCACCCAGTCGGCCGCCGGTAATCGTCAGCGCCGCCAAGGTAAGAGAGTAGGCAGTGATCACCCATTGGATGTTTTGAATTGTTGTTTTGAACTCGCGGATAATCGTGCCGAGCGAGACGTTCAAAATAGTGGTGTCGATAATGATAATGGCCAGCGCCAGGCTTAGAACCACCAGTGTCCCCCATTTTTTGAAATTAGCCGGTTTAGCGGTTTCGGTGGCGGTGGCGGTGGGGATAAAAGTAGTGGTGGCAGCAGTTGTGTTGTCGGGCATGGATCCTCCTGAAACTAAAAAATTATGATTTAGTCGGTTCGTCTTTTTGGACGGCTTCACTAAATTCGCGCATATCAGCTAACATCGTATCAAACTTTACTTTGAACTTTTCGGCTTTGACGATGACAATCGCCTCGCCGTGCGGCGCGCCGAAAACCAACATTTTTTCGCCGGCTTTGATATTAAATTTTTCTCGGGCCTCAGCCGGGATCACTACTTGCCCGCGTTCACCCACCGTCGTCGAACCAAAAAAGTGTTTATGAAACATTAATTAAATCATACGAATCATATTTATTTCTGTCAAGAAAAAGCTGCCAAGAGTTTGGCAGCCAGGTTAATTGCGCCGAACTTCCCACATGATAGTGTTTCGGCGCGGACAGAGGCCGACATCGCTTGTGAACGTTGAGAATTCGATAATTGCGTCGTCGTAACGATCAAACAATTCCCAAAGATCGGCCAGGCTGTTTGGGCAGAGGTAACGCTCTAGCAGATGCTTAGCCTGCAAACCGCAAGCGTATTGTTCGGCCTCTTCTAAGGCCAAACGCATCGGCTTGTCCACCAAGCTATAGCGAAGTGATAGGAAGAGGTGATCCCGCATCAATTCGCCCTGAAAGACGACCGAGCCAACTCCTTCATTTAAGCGAATCAGTGCTGGATCTGCCCCCAACTTTCGCCATTCCGCCGCCATCGCCTCGACTTGATCGCGAGTAATGATAGCTCCGTAAAGGGGGAAAAGCCGGCCCGGCCGAAGCTGGTAGCGCATAACCACGGGATCTTGATAATCTGATGCCAAGAATTCCTCGACGCTGTTCCAGCGCCGCATAGCATTACCAAAACGATCGGCGTTATATGCCTCATAAATAGATTCTTTGTCAGCTAGCTCAGTCGGCCGGTTAAGCCAACTTCGGCAGTCAATCTTTTCGGCCATTATTTTCTCCTAAGGTACTGGCCCGAGTCTAAAAGATATAAAACTTTTTAGCAACTAAATTATTTGTTGGATTTCTTCATCCGGCGACGGACGACGCCGTAAATAAGCAAGGCGCCGAAGCTGAGCAGAAAGGCGAGACTGATGAGTAAGTGCAATAGCGGCGAACGGCGCCAGAGCAAGAAGACGACCGAAGTTAGTTTCATCGTTGGGTAGACGAACAGGGCCGAGCCAACAACGGTCCAGAGTAAAAACGGCCAAAACGGAAACTCGGCCGCGCCGGCAACGAGCGATGACCAGGGCCGAACGTAACCGATCAGCCGCGTCGCCAGCACGGTGACCGACCCAAATTTTTCATACCATCGGTGCATCGCCGCATGAGCTTTTTGGTAGCCCTCGTGGTTTTTCAAGCGGGCGCTCAGCCAGCCATCAATTTCCCGGCCCAAAAAGTAGGCCAACACTGCGCCGGTCACCTGGGCCAAGACCATAAAAGCGTACATGAACCAAAAGCTGTAGCGGCCCGTTTCGATTAACCGCTGGCTGACCAAAAACGCGCCTTCGGTGGGAAACGGAATGCCGATATTTTCAATAACATGGGAGATAAAAATACTCGGCAAACCAAAGCGGGCGATCAGATGAAAAAAGAAACCGAAGCCATGGAAGCTCATGGCGATTCGGGGGTGGCGAAGAGTTCGTTTTTTTGGTCGAACGACAGGACGAGTTGTTTTAAGACCGGGTTAATGTCCGACGTTTGGGTCTTGTACTGTTTCAAGGCCTGATTTTTTTGGTTCTGCTCAGCCGCCGTTAGCGGGCTGACTTGCCAATCGTAGTTACTTTTGAGAAGCGCTGGCGGCGGTAGCAGGTAGGAATTAGAGGCGTCGTCACCGATCGGCCGCGGGTAACGATGGTAATGAACCAGGAAAAATTCCGGTGTGAAAGCGCCAGGCTCCTCCTTAACAATCGCCGCCACCGCTTGGCCGCAGGCGGCGTGATCGGGGTGAAGATCTTCTGGCAAGGTAGTAAAGACTTTGGTCGGGCGGTAGACGTCAATTTGGCTTTTTATTTCCGGCCGAAAACTTTTTTGGCTACTCAAATCGCCGTCCGGAAAGTTGTCAAAAATAATTCTGGCTTTTGGCACACCGAGCGTTTTTAAGGCATTTTCCGCCTCATTTTCGCGCGCCAGTTTCAAGCCATGTTTATTGCCGTTAGTGGCAAAAATCACCTCCACCGTGGCGCCGGCTCGAACGGCTTCGATGATATAACCGCCGACGCCGATCGTCTCGTCGTCTTGGTGCGGCGCCACCACCAGAATTCGGTCAGCGGGTGTTGGCGAAGGAAGCGGGTCGAAAATTGAATAGCTGGATTGCGGCAAGGCGTTAATTTGGCTGACGTAATAGGAGAAGCCTAGAGCCAACCCAATGATTACGGCGATAACGGTTCCAACAACGATTTTTCGCGGCATTCAAGGTAGAGTGTAACATACAAACCGAGGCTTCGTTCCAGCTCGTGATGAGCGATCCGCTCTAAACTGACCGCCCCAAAGTGCTCTTGTTCGGCCGGATTAGCCAGCACTTCCTCTAAGAGTGCCCCCAGCGCCATCGCGTCGCCTGGGGCAAATAAGAGGCCATTCTGATGATTCTGAACCAGTTCAGGCAAAGCACCGCCGTCAGCGGCCACTATCGGCTTACCGGCAGCCATGGCTTCCAGCGTACTAATGCTTTGGGTCTCAATCGATGACGGCATGCAAAAAATATCGCAAAGCTGGTACAACGCCACTAAATCTTCGGACTCGTGGGCAACCGGACCGGTAAACGTCACAAATTCGCCCAACCGCTGGCGGGCATCTTTCATTATCGCGGCGGCCTTAGTGCCGCCGCCCACCAACACTAGTTGGGCCGGCCGGCGAGCGAGCAGTTGCTGGAAAGCCTGGATGAGCACGTTAACCGATTTATCCGGGTCAACTCGGCCGACGTATAAAACAATCGGCCGGTGGGGGATGCTGAACTTCGCCCGAATTTCTTCCAAAGGCGAATAGACAAAAAAGCGGTGGAGGTCGACACCGTTGGAGAGCGCTACCAGCGGCGCCGTGGTACCCAGCCGTTTCAACGCCTCGACCGCCGATTGGCTCGGCGCTACCACCACATCACATTCGTTGTAAAAATAATTCATCCAATTTCTTAGGTAATGGGCAAGCAGCCGGCGGAGAAATTTCGGGAAATAGGCCAAGATGTAATCCATTAAAAAGTGGTTCGATACCACCGTTGGCACACCGATTTTTCGGCCAGCTCGTTGCAGGTACCGGCTCATCGCCAACGGATCGTTAACGTGAATGACGTCGGGCTGAATCTCCCGAATTAAGGCTTCGGCCTGTTTCTTAACAAAAAGCGGGATATAAAAACCCCGTCGTAGCGGATTCTGCCACGCTCGCAAACGATGGATAATAATTTCTCCTCGCCGCTCGGTGAAGCTTTTTAACTGGTTGGCTGGCGCGACGATATGGACTTCGTGGCCGGCTTCAGCCAAAAACTCACTGAGTTGGCGCACAAACACGGCCACCCCAGAAACCTGGGGTGGGTACGACATCGTACCAAGGATAATCCGCATTCCCCTATTGTAGGGGAGTTGAACAAATTACTTAAGCGGCCGCCCGTTTGGGCAGGCACATATCGCAATTGCACTCCTTCTCGCCAACCGGGCAAGTGCACATCGCTTCCGGACCAGCGTTCTCTTCGTGAACCGCGCAACCCGAACAATCACACATTTTCTTATCTTCCATCAAACCTCCTTTTCCTCACCATACTCCAGTTAAAACTCTTGGCAAGCGCTTGACGCCTCTGCTACACTATTCTCAAGTCTGAGGGAGATTCGAACTCACTCACGTACGAAGTATAGGCTAAGGAAAGAAAGGTTTGTCAGGAAGCATGGAAGAGAATACAAACGTAGAAAACAACCGGTTGTTCGTGGGCAATTTGCCGTTTGCGATGACCGACGCCGATTTAAAGGCGATGTTTGAAAAAGTAGCTGGCGAAAACAGCGTCACCGACGCCGTTATCGTCATGGATAAAAACGGTCGGTTCGGCCCTAGAAGTAAAGGCTATGGTTTTGTAACGTTAGCCGACGCCGAGATGGCCCAAAAATGCGCTCAAGAACTGAACGGTAGCGACGTTGACGGCCGCAAAATCGCCGTTGACTTTGCCCGCCCGCGCAAAGAGCACACCGACCACGCTGATGGTGGCGCTGCCCCGATGGCCGACGCGGCCTAAACATGTTCTTGCACGGCTACCCGATTTTTGGTGTTTGGGCCGGCAGCGGTAGCGGGCGAGTTGAAACCTTGTCCCTGCTCGTTGGTCTTTTCCTGATTGTTGACGTAGTCTTGAAAGGCTTAGCCCTCTGGCGGGCCGCCATGTTGAAGCAGCCCATCTGGTTCACATTACTGCTGGTGATCAACACCGCTGGTATCTTCCCGCTGATTTACCTTTTGGTCACAAAACCCGAATCAAAATAACCGGCGAACTAAAAAACTCGGCTGACAAAGGCCGGGTTTTTTAGTATAAGTAACCTATGATTAAAAGCTTTTTCTGGCTCTGGCTGACGGCGATGGTGCTCATCACCGGCGGGGCGATGCTGGTGGACCTAACCGTTCAACAAAATTACCGGCAAACAGCCAACGACCCGCAAATCCAACTGGCCGAAGATTTGGGCAACCAACTGAAAAACGCCGTGGTGAGTTGCAACCATTTCGAGCCCACCGACATCGCTACTACCCAGGCGCCGTTTGTGGACGTTTTCGACGAGCAGGGCAACGCCGTTAATTTCTGCTTGCCCGGCGTCCAAAACCTGGCAGCGGTCGGCCAAATTAATAATCATCTGCCGAAACTGCCGGCTGGCGTTTTCGCCTTTGCTAAAAGTCGCGGCACCGCCCATTTCACTTGGCAGCCCGAACCAAAATTACGTTTTGCTGCCGTAGTGAATTACTACCATGGTGAAAACCACGGCTATGTTTTAGCTGCCCGGAGTCTGGAAGAGACCGAAAAACGCGAGCGAGCCCTTGACCAAACCGTCCTACTCGCCTGGATACTTGGTTTTGTTGCTGCCAGCGCCGGCTTTGGTTTGGCGGCTTGGCAGAGCAAAAAAGCATCCATCTAGACATCGGCGCTTAGCCTTGTTACACTGGCTGACAGTTTGCACAGGAGGTGGTCGGATTGGACCAACAGCTTGAAGACTACGAAAAAAATCTGCCGATTACTCGCTACACCCTGACGTTTTGGGATTACGAGCTCGGCCGTTATGTGGAGTGGCACAGCTACCGCTCGGCTCGGCACGCACTAGCCGTCGCCGCGCGCTATCTTAGGATTTGCATGGGCGTTGCCACGGCTGATATCCGCTATGGTGGCGAAGATTTGCTTGGATCACTTCAGACGCCGTCGCCGGCCAATAACGAGTTTATCTACGTCGGGTATCAAGTCTTCGGCTGTACCGATTCGCGCTTGATAATCAGGAAATTTTACAAAACCTTCCTGATCTGGCGGCTGGTCAAAACTACTTTTTAGCCCGAAAAGATCGGGCTTTTTTTACTCGCTTTTGAAAATCCGGCTGGCGATAAGATACGCCGCCACGCCCCAAGCGACGATCCCCAAAATATACGGCCAAACGGTAACGAGCGAGGCGCCGTCGTTAGCGACTTTCCGCAAAGCGGTGGTTAAGTAGGCGAGCGGCAAATTATTGCCGATCACTTGCACCCAGTGGGGCAGCGTGTCGATGGGGAAGAAGACGCCGGCCAGCAATATCTGCGGCAGGTTGAAAAGGTTGATGGCGATTGGCAGGCTTTGCTCGTCTCGAGCAATATTGCCGATCAAAATTCCAAAACCCAGGAAGGCTAGCACCGCCAAGAACGACAAGACGAAGAGCTCAACCCCCGTCACCCAGCCGTGGGCCAAGGTAAAGTGGAAGCCCCAAATGCCAACACCCAAAATGACGGCCGCCTGGAGCATCGCCTGCACCGACCGGGCCAAGCACTGCGAGACCACAAAAGTAATCGGTTTGGCAGCGGTGGCGAAAATCCGCTTTAAAACCAAGGTTTTGCGCAACGTAATCAGCGGGAAGGCGATACCAAAGGTGGCGATCGAGATAAGTGAGAAGCCGATTTGGCCGGGCAAGGCGAAATCAATGTAGCGGTATTGTCTGCCAGCCACGTCTTGGTTTATCACGGTGAATGTTGGTTTTGTTACCCCGGCGGCTCGTAAGTTCAACTGGCTCAATATTCCGTTCAAAAAAGTCTGGGCCGAAGCGCCGCCTTGCGGGTTAGCGGTAGAAGTGACAACCTTCAGCGAAGTAGCGCTCGCTCCCGGCTCTAAAATGGCGCCGATTTTGCTTTGGTTAAGTTGGGTTTTGAGGTTAGCTTCCGAGTCGCTGACGATTTTGACCGGCGCATTGCTTTGGCTGGCAATCGTTTGGATCGCCGCGTAGATTGGTTGATTTTTATTGAGGCTATCCAGAACACCGAGCGAAATTTTACCGCCGCCGTTGCCGATCGAGCCGAAAATTGCCACGAAAACCAATGGGAAAATCAGGCTAAAGACTAAGCTGGAGCGATTGCGGAGCGTCGCCTTCAGCGCGTATTTGGTTAAGCCCCAGGCGATTAGCAGCTGGCTGGGCGCCTGATTAAAGCGTGATTCGTTGTTATTAGGCGGCGCGATATTACTCACGAATTCTCCTTCCCGTTAAATTCAGAAAAACATCTTCTAGGGTGGCTGCCCGCACTTCGGTGTGGCGTTGAAAACCAGATTTCAAAAGTTGGTCAATTAACTCGACCGGCGTCCCTTCGCTAATGATTTTGCCGTGATCCATAATCGCCAGCCGATCGCAAAGCTGCTCGGCTTCGTCCATATAGTGGGTGGTAATTACTACTGTCACCCCTTTTTTCTTAATCTCTTGAATAACGCCCCACAGATTGACCCGAGCTTGCGGATCCAAACCGGTGGTTGGCTCGTCGAGGAAAATAATCCGCGGCTGGTTAATGAGGGTGGTACAGAGCGAAAAACGCTGCTTTTGACCGCCGCTCATTTTGTCGTAGAACGCCTTGGCTTTGTCTTTGAGCTGAAATTCCTCCAGCATTTTGGCCGGGTCAACCGTGACGCCGTACATAATGGCAAACATCTCTAAGAGTTCTACCAGATTGAGACCAGGATAAAAGCCGCTCGATTGCAGTTGAATACCGATCCGCCGTTTAATTTCTTGGGGGTTTTGGGCAGCGTCGATGCCGTCAATAGTAATGAGGCCGCTGGTTGGCTGGCGGAGCGTCTCGATCATCTCGAGCGTCGTCGTTTTGCCGGCGCCGTTAGGGCCAAGCAGACCGAAGATTTCCCCTTCCTGCACCTGAAACGAAATATCGTCGACTGCTGCCACCTGGTCGTAGTTTTTGACCAAGTTTTTTACGGAGATAATACCGTCCATGAGCCATATCATACTTTTCGTATTTGATAGCTGTCAACAAAAGGGGCTTGCGAGGCGCTAAAAATGCTTCTAGGCTAGAAGTAAGTAATAAAAACTGGGCTAGTTGCCCGGGCTAAAGGAGGGGAATGTTTTTTGGACAACGCGAGAGTAAAAGTTTCATGGGCGTGGCGATGCTGTTCATCTTTTTGGGCATCATCATTTTTGTCTTCGGGGCGCTGGGTTGGTTAATTAATTCGTCGCAACAGTTGACGATTATGAACGAGCCATCGGCTAAAGTAATGGGCGGCTTGATTATCATGGCGCTCGGTTACATCCAGCTCGAGCTGGGTTTGCTGCGCCGGAAATAGCAGTTTTAGGACAAAAAAGAAACCCGCGGACCAGACGCGGGTTTTTTGGAATGCTTTAGGTCGCCCCTACAAGCTCCCCGGCTTGTTGAAGCGGCGATAGCGGCTGTCTGATTGGCCTTCGTGGCAGATGGTTGGCGGTTGCTGACAGCGGACTAGTCCGATGCTCCAGCAACATTTCGGCGGCATTTCGATAGCCAGTTGCCTCGTGTTCGACTTGGCCGCTCGCTTCGTGGATACGTACAATGGGCTCGTTACCATCTATAACGGCAACACAAGCAACCAGATCGTAACCCCCCCGATCGCAACAGTTGCGAATCGCTTCTTCGTATGCCAACTCCCCGTCACGCTTCTGCGACAACAGCGTCACAAGCCTTTTAGCCATAATATATGTACTCCTATCATCCCTCTTGGATTTTTATAAGGCTTACCAACTATCGCCTATTTAGCCCCAAAAGTCAAGATGTCAACGGCCCTTTCGGTATCAGCCAACCTGATCGCCGGTGACGAAACGGCTAGTTTCCGCTAAGATAGGGGCACAATGCAACCAGCTTACTTTTTGGCCGGCGGGGTGATTTTAGGGGCCGGCATTACCTATTTTTTGATGCACCGGCGGATGAACGTGCAGGACCATTTGAAAGCCATTGGCGAAGAAATTTTGGCCGCCGCTAAAGAAAAACTCGGCGCCGAAAAAGAGGTAATTAAGGTTGATCTGGAGGGTAAAAAAGACGCCATCAAAACCCTGGTTGACGAAATCCGCCTGCAACTCAAAGAAACCGACCGGAATTTACGGAAAAGCGACGAAGACCGGATCTCCAATTTCTCGGCGCTGCGCAAAGAGCTGGAAACCCACAAACAATTAGCCTCAGACTTGCGCGGCTCGACCGACGAGTTGAAAAACATCCTCTCCAACAACCAAACCCGCGGTCAGTTCGGCGAACGGATCGCCGAAGACCTGCTAAAGATGGCCGGGTTTGTCATTAACCACGATTATTTCGTCCAAACCGCCGGCGGCGACGGCCGACCCGATTTCACGCTGGTCTTACCCGACCAAACCAAAGTTAATATCGACGTCAAATTCCCGTACCAGAATTTGCAAAAATACACCGAAGCCAAGGATCCCGAAGAGAAAAAGCGGCATTTCGACCAATTTCAGCGCGACGTCCGGGAGAAAATTAAACAAATTAGCACCCGCGGCTACGTCAACCCGGACGATAATACCGTCGATTTCGCCGTCGCTTTCATCCCCAACGAGATGATTTTCAGCTTCATCTACGAGCACTTCAACGACATTTGGGAAGAGGCGATGAACAAAAAGGTTATTTTGGCCGGCCCGTACTCGTTTGTGGCGCTGCTGCGCCTGGTCAAACAAGCCCACTCCAACTTTAAGCTTCAGACGAATATTCATTCGATCATCCAGCTCGTTCAAAAATTCCGCCAAGAGTACGGCAAATTTAGCGAAGAACTGGATACGCTTGGCAGCCGGCTGGACTCCACCAGTAAACAGTTTCAAGTGGTTTCTTCCACCCGCCACCGCCAGCTCGGCCGGGTGATGGATCAAATCGATAACCAGCACGTCCTGGACGACAAAAGCCAAAACAGTTTGTTAGATTAAAGAAAGGCCGCGCTTTTCAGCGCGGCCGTAGCCTTCAGGGGGCAAGCTCTTCGCTGCCGAAGAAGGAGAATTCGTAGTCCAACTTTTCAAACTCGTCAGACATACCAGACGAATGTTCACCGCTCTCCGCGTCGAAGAAAGCGGACTCCATGACATACCGATCAGCGGTTATGGTTTCTGTAACCCAGACCGCTTCGATCAGCACTTTGTTGTATTTAACCCCTACAACAAAGATGGGATGCTCTTCCGGTCGTAGCGCACATTCCTCAGTCCTAAATATCAGCGGGAACAGCTTTTCCAAATTGACGCGGAGGGTCTCTTCCGACTTCAGCGATTCAGGCAGTGAGTTGTGCGCGAAAACAGCAAATGCCCCTTCCTGGACAATGACAACAAAAGGTCTATAAACCATTCTAAAGTACCTCCACACTCGCCGGTATTATATGAATAATATCGCTTGTTGTCAATCAATTGGCCACCGCCCTTCAGGTTTGGTAGAATCTACTAAAGATGGCGGAGAACAAAAGCGAGAAAGAAATTCGGTTGGAAAAACTGGCAGAGCTGAAGAAGCTCGGCATTAACCCGTACCCCAACACAACGCCGGAGCATTTGGTCATCGCCGAAGTGCGAGGTTTGAAAGAGGGCAAACCAGCCGCAACCGTTGGTCGCGTTAAAGCCATTCGCGAACACGGCAAAAGTACTTTCTTCGATTTGGTGGACGACGATCAAAAACTCCAAGTTTACTTCAAACAGGAAGACGTCGGTGAGAAAAATTACGAACTACTAAAACTCCTGGACGTCGGTGACTACCTCTGGGCCAGCGGCGAATTATTCACCACCAAAGCTGGGGAGTTATCGTTGAAAGCTGCATCGTATGAGCTGCTGGCCAAGTCCTTACTACCAATCCCGGACGCTTGGCACGGCCTAACCGATGTGGAAAGCCGTTATCGCCAGCGGGCGCTCGATTTCAAGATTAACCCCGAGGCCAAGAAAATTATCGAGACGCGCGCGCAAGTGGTGGAAATTATCCGAGCATTTTTCATCCGCCACGGCTTTATGGAAGTGCACACCCCGATCTTGCAGCCGATTCCTGGCGGCGCTACCGCCAAACCGTTCGTTACCCATTACAACGCCCTGGATGCCGACTTTTACCTGCGGATCGCGCCGGAACTTTACTTAAAGCGCCTTGTCGCCGGCGGCTTCAACCGGGTTTTCGAGATCGGCCCGAGTTTCCGCAACGAAGGCCTCTCGCATATGCATAACCCAGAATTTTATTCGGTCGAAGCCTACTGGGCCTACCAAGATTACCGCGGTTTTATGAAAGCCACCCAGGACTTGGTTCAAGAATTGGTCAAAAAAGTTTGCGGGTCGCTGGAAATTACTTATCAAGAGCAAAAAATAAACTTTGCGGGCGATTTCGCCGTTAAAAAGTATGCCGATGTTATTAAAGACGACTGCGGCATCGACATCGCCAAAGAAAATACGTTTGAGAAATTGGATAAAGCCGTCAAAGCGAAAAAAATTACCTTTGAAGGCCAAGACATTACAGTCTGGAGCGAGCTTGTTGATGAATTATTCAAAAAAGTTTCCCGGCCGAAGATTATCCAGCCGACGTTTGTAATTGATTACCCGATCGCCTTACAGCCACTAGCCAAAAAGGGTCGGGACGACGAGACGATCGCCGAACAATTCCAACTGATCGCCGCTGGTGGGTTTGAGCTACTCAAGGCCTACACTGAACTGAACGACCCGCTTGACCAAGAACAACGCCTGCGCGAGCAGATGAAACTCGGCAAGGCCGGCTGGGACGAAGCGATGACCTTGGATGAAAACTTTATTGAAGCCCTGAAATTCGGCATGCCGCCGACATCGGGCTGGGGGATGGGCATCGAGCGAATGGTGATGGTTTTAACCGACCAGCACTCAATTAAGGAAGTGATTCCGTTTCCGACCTTGCGACCCAAAGAGTAGCCCATTGACTTATTAGCCAGTCTCTGCTAGGCTTATTGCAAGTTATTGCACTTCTTAGGAGGAAGGAAAATGTCTGCCAAAGGATCAGGAGCCACCGCACCGTTTTACGATGCTATCGACAAGATGATGGCGGGCGAACGGCCATGGGACGCAAAATGGCTTCAGCACGCCGCTAGCCAATTTCCACAAAACGAGCAGATCGCTGATGCCCTGGAAATCGCTTTAATGCCCGGCGACGAGATTCGCAAGTTTTTTGCCTGCCGGCACAAGAGAGATCAAATATCTTCAGATTTCCGGAAACATCCGGAGAATATGGAGTTGCGGGTCCAGCTTGCAGCTGCTGACAGAGACTTGGCCGAAGCCGAAGCCGCCCTTCCCGTCTGATCCGCCCACCGCCTGCTCAGCCCTGAAAAGGGGCTGGGCTTTTTCTTTACCTGTTTTCTCCTGTAATTCTGGCGGACGGACTAGCCAGTTGGCTGGTGCTTCTGGTTAGCGAACCCGTAAAGAATCAACGTTATAGCTTATAGACTATAACGAGAAGCGAGAGAAGAATTTAGGAATAGTGAAGAAGGCACAATATACGTTATAACGTATACGGCGGCTGGGGTGGGTGGAGAGAAATTTGTTAATTATATTTCGGCGAGAGCCGGGTAGTTTTGCGGTCAAAAACCCTTGACAGATTGGGAAGTATATGCTATTATGGCGGCAACAACGTGAGGGACCGATACTAGGGTTCAGCGCGGAGATTAATAGATTGGTGAAATATGAAAAAAGTTCTGACAATCGTCGTCATCCTGGCCTTCGCCGTCATGGCGATGGGTCAGAACGGCAAAAGCAACGGCAACTTCGACGACCAAGCCAGGGGCCAAAACAATGTTGACCACGGTGTTGGCACGGCCACCACCGGTGGCGACAACGTCGACCAACAAGGCGCCGGCGGTTCCGGCCAAAAGTCCGCGCCGCCCAACCCAACATTGCTGAAAGGCGAGAAGGAAGATACGGGTCGCGATGGCCAAGACGGCAGGGATGGCGGCACGAAAGTGATCCGCCAGACTACAGTCGTCAACCATTATCCCAAAGCCGACAATGCGGCGCACCGGATGATGGCTGGCTACGATTACAAGGCCAAGGGGTATATCGACCAACACATCGCCGCCCAAATAGCGCTGAACAACATTTCGGCGGCGTTGAAAGGATTTCTGTCGCCCCTCCTCGGGAGGGCAGCTGCCGGCACGCCGGCCACGACCGACCCCAATCAGGGTCAAGCGGCTGAACGGCCGGAGGAAAATACTATGAGTGGATGGGTAATCGCAGCATGGGTATTCGGCACAATTTTAGCCGTTGCCCTGCTCTACTGCTTCTTTCATTTCGTCATCGTGCGCATCATCCAAGTGATGGCCCAGAACAAGGAGCACGACCTGCGAATGCGCGGCTGCCTGCCGAATGGCAATCGTCAAGGTTGCGGGCCAAACGGTGCCGCCTCCCCCGTAGACGTTGATATCGCGTCAGTCCGAACAGCCATGAAGTTCAAAGATCCCGAGAGCGACTATGGTTCAGCTGGGATGTTTAACCGCATTTACGACGGCAACGGCAACGTAACCGGATATGCGCACGAAAATCACAACTGGGGAACGCCGCCGACAACCGGCAGAACGAACCCAGCCGCGGCGGCTGGTGGCGTGGTGATCAACAACTACGCCCATCAGCCGCCAGCGCCAGCTGCAGCGGCACCTGGCGCCGATCAGGCCGCCGGCGACTAAAGCGGCCAGCTACCTAAAACCCTACCGTCCACGTGACGGTAGGGAATTTTTTTACCTAACTTTCCTCGTCTTCAGTGGTTTCCAATTGGTCGATAATTCCTTGAATAAATGGCAGTCGGAATTCCTGTTCCCGGCCGGCAGCATTAATGAGCGTAATTTTTTCATTAGCAACGTCCGCGTTACGGTAGCGAATGAGACCGGACTCGGGATCGATCGGGTCGGGCAAACTGCGGGTGATAAAACTCCAAATAGCTGGCGGGATTTCAGCCATTGGCTGAATAGCATCGTGTTCGTCAAAGTCGGCCTGGCTAAAAATCTCCTCTTCATTCTGTTCGTCTGGCTCGACGTCCGGTGGTCTCGGCGCAGGAACGGGCGGGGTCGGCACAGGAGCTGGAGCAGGCGGCAGTGGTGTTGGAGCTGGTGCCGGAACAGGTGGAGCGGGCGGGGCGGGAGGGGCGATATCGTCCAAAGCTTGGAAGCGCTCGGTTAATTCTTGCAAGAAAGCCGCCACTGGGCCAACGGTAATTGGCCGCTCGTTACGAACGCCCAGTAAGGCCCCATCGGCGTCCTCTAGGGTAATCCTATACCCATCGCCAGCCCGTTTCAGGCGCAATATCGCCTTGGTGTTATCTGGATTATACAGGGTGATCGCGGTGACGTTCCGGTCGCCTTCGCGGATTGCCTCAAACTTAAAGGTGGCGTTACCGCGACGGGTCGCTTCGTCAAGGCCATCCCAGCCTTCGGCTAGTGTGCGAACAATCCGGTACAAACCCTGGGAAAGAGCGGCGCTAGTAGGGGCATTTTTAATATCTTCAGCCAGTGGTGTACCGTGGCGCACTTCCTCCAAGACTGCATTCATTATATCGTTGTTATCAAACTGGAGTTGGTCGAGACGTTCGGCCACGCCAGGTCGGCGGGGTTGTTCTTGGGGGGGTCGACTCTCGGTAGGAGCCGCCTGGGAAGGGGTAGCGATCTTTGGCTTGCCATGCGTCCGTAAAAAATCGTCTATTTTCATAGTGTGATGGTCGTAGCTGCCGTCCAGCCGCTTTGAAACGACGACAATCTTATTATTATCTACGTCAACCTCGGCCACACCATCACGTTTCTCTTGGCCGTTTTCCACAATATTCTTACCATCAGAGCCTATAAGTGGCCAACGCGGCAATTTTGCTAATGTAAATCGATCCTGAAGTAAGTGTGGCTGTTTATACCAACCCTCTTCGAAACCGTGCGGACTTTCCGGTAACTCGACGTGGAGTTTGCGAGCGAGTTTTTCTAACCGTTCGCGCTCGTTTTTGGGCTTGGGCTCTTTTTCGGGCTTGACTTTTTGACGCTGAAACAGGGCTTCAGCCTCGAGTTCATTAATCAACGGCAGGTTCTCCGCCCGCAGCCGTTCGGCCGAAACCTTAGCAGTATCGGAGCGCAGAAAAGCTGATTCACTAACAGCCGCCGCACCAACCATTACCAGCGTCGACTTAATAAATGTTTGGCGAACTAATTCGTTAATGGCGCTGTTAACCGAAGCGCCTAAGAATGAATCGGTGGCCGCTTGGGCGGCCTCGGGCCGAGCCAAATTTGCTGGTAGGTCGCGAACCAAGGCGTGAACCATTTCCTGACCATATCTAGCTTGTTGACTAACTAAACCAACGTGATCGCCAAGATAGGCGTGAAAGTAATTATTAACCCCAGCGCTGTGTTGACTAACCGAAGTGGCCAGATCGCCAAGATCTTTTTTGTTTACAACGGCCCGCCAGAAACCATCGAGCGATTCTTTAACAACGTGCCCTTGCGTTGGATCGGCAGTGATGTGGGCGCCAGCGGCGTCGTGAAAAATATGAATTCCCTCCGCCTTGGCTTTAGCCACTTCCGCCGCAAGCTGATGCCCAGTCACAAAGAAATGGTTAACCAGCGAACCGACGCCAACTGAACCCAGAAAACCGCCAATAGCCTTCCATTTGGCAGCCGTTTTCTCAACTTTTTGATAGGTGGCGATATCCTTAATCTCGGCAGTCCCTATTTTTGAGAGCAAATTACCCAGAGCTTGAGCGCGTTCATTCGGATTTTTGGCCGCCGCCAAAGCCTTTTCGGCTTCTGTTTTCATTAAAAATATTTGGCTAAGCGCGTCGTTCATTATTTTTTCATTGAGGCGATATTTGTTATCGCCTTCGCCTCTAACCTTGCTAAGCTCATGGCCACGCAGCCACTCCCCACCCAACCGACCGATAATGCCGCCGCCGATACTACTGGCAAAAGCCAAGGCAGAAACCGGCAAAAAACAACTGGCCAAGGCGTAAGTGGCCGCTGACCAGCCGGCTTTATTAATATGCTCTTTGAGCCATGATGGGGCCTTTGATTTCTCCAATTGAACTGTTAACGCCTCGCCCCGAGCTGTCGTTAAGCCAACTTTTCTCATCCCTTTTTCAAAGGTTTCGAAGCCTTGTCGTTTTAGAAAAAATTCCGCGCCGGCCGATTTTTCAGCGTTGGCCGAGTAATCTTGGGCGACGATTAGCCACTCGTTTTCGGTAATTTTTTCGCCGCGTTCGGCTCGGTGGAGAATATCACCGGCGTAATCGCGGAATACACTTGCTTGCTTCTCTTTAGCCGAATCAATTTCCTTTTGAACGATCGCTTTAGCTTCCGAATTTGGCGCTTCAGCTAGACGCTCCTTCAGGAATTTTACTTCCGCTTCAGATGTTGCCAGCCGGTCTGGCAGGGCCGCTCGCACTGTTTCCAGTTCTTGCTCAAATTTTTCACGGGTATTCAATCGACGGGCTGGTTGGGAAACTGGCGGTGGAGTTGTAGCAACTGTTTCGGTTGGTTGGGGTGCCTCAACTAAGGGCGCGAGCGGCGGCGCTTCCAGCGCAACAGCGTCAGTCGATACCGTCGGCTCGGGGCCGGTCACCTCTGGTTGCGGCATCTCGGCGCGGTCGTCGCGCATTAGTCCTTCTCTTCAGCGAGCTTAACCAGCTCCACTACTTCCACTCGGTGCTTAGTGGCTTCTTCGCTGACAATTTGCGGCAGGTCAATTTCTTTGTCAACTAGAAAGTCAACGAGCTTTTGGCTGTCACCAGTTTCGGCGATATCTTGGAATTTTTCGGCGTCATTCTCGCTGAGCATTGTTGCTACTCGGTTAACAACCCTTAGCTCAACCGTTTGAGTCATTTGGTCGAGCAAGGCTTTTTTGCGGTCGTCGCTGGCTCCTTCCACCCCGAGGAGTTCAAAAATGTCTTTTTCTAATATTTCTTCAAGGCTTGGTAGTGCCATGTCCCTCCATCTCTACCCACTGTAGCACAAGGAGGCGACGAGAGAAGGGTTTAACTCAAGTAGTCTTTAAGCTTTGAAGCTTCTTCGTGTTTTTTTAGTTTTTGGAGGGCTTTGGCTTCAATTTGGCGGATCCGTTCGCGGGTGACGCCGAACTCTTTACCAACTTCTTCCAAAGTGTGGGTGCGGCCGGTAGCGGCGTCGGAATCCAGGCCAAAGCGCATCCGCAAAATCTTCTGTTCGCGCGGCGTTAAAACCGACAAGGATTCCTCGACGTGGCCTTTCATCAACTGGTAAATCGCTTGTTCTTCTGGTGAAGCGGCCATTTTGTCTTCCAAGAATTCGCCCAAAGTGGAGTCGCCGTCTTCGCCGACCGGGGATTCCAAGGAAACGGTTTCCTGGGAAATTTTCATAATATGTTCGAGCTTGTCGATCTCGATGCCGAGTTTTTTGGCCAGTTCGTCGTGGGTCGGCTCGCGGCCCAGTTCTTGCTGGAGCTCGCGCTGAGTGCGCATATACCGGTTAATGGTTTCCACCATGTGCACCGGAATGCGGATCGTCCGGGCTTGGTCGGCGATCGCCCGGGTGATGGCTTGGCGGATCCACCAGGTGGCGTAGGTGGAAAACTTGAAGCCTTTACGGTGGTCAAACTTTTCCACTGCCCGGTGGAGGCCTAAATTACCTTCTTGAATAAGATCTAAAAGTGTCAGGCCGCGGCCGATGTATTTTTTGGCAATCGAGACTACCAGCCGCAAGTTGGCTTCCGCTAACTTTCGTTTCGCCGATTTGTCGCCGCGCTCAATCCGTTTGGCTAGCCGAACTTCTTCGTCGCCGGAGAGCAGCGGATAAGCGCCGATCTCCCGCAAATACATCCGCACCGAATCCTCGCTCAAACCCGTCAGGTCTTCGTCTTTCACGACTTTCTTTTTGCCGGTTGGGTTGGCCTCCGGGATCTCCAACATGGCTTTGGGCTCGCGGATTTCCACACCGATGTGGCCCAAGTAGCGCATGAATTCATCCACCATCTCCACGTCGTTTTCCGGTTCGGGGTAGCTTTGGAGGATTTCTTTGTAGGTGACGAAGCCGTGGGCCCGGCCCTTGCGAATGAGGTACATGAATTCATCCGGAAATTCTAACCCGACGTCTTGGCGGACTTTTTTAGGGACGGCTTTAGTCATTTTTGGAAATTTTCAAGTTGCAATAATTAAGTTGCAAATAATATTCAATATTTGAATATTTAAGTAATTGGTTATTATTTGTAACTTGAGTATTGATTATTAATAATTTTTTAGTCATAGCGTTTGGTTAGTTGGTTGAGTTTTTGCATCAGTTTTTTGATTTCAGCGCCGTCATCTTTTTCTTGGGCGACCCGAATCGCTTGAGCCAATTTTTCTTTGCTGTGCTCGTATGATTTGGTCGCTAATTGGCCGATTTTTTCGGCGACGAGTTCGTCGGCTAAGTTGTCGTCGAGGTTTGGCCAGGCGCTGGAAAGCCAAAACTGCCAACCGTCGAGTTTTTCTTCAGGAGTGGGGGAATTTTGAGGATTCGACGAGATTTTCTCATCTAGTTGTGAGTTTAGAGTAGTTTTCACCCGGGCTGAGAACTGAGCCGAGTTTTTCACCAAAGTCTTGTCATTGTAACAACTTCCGATGACATTGGCAATCCGGTCAGCCTCGGCGCTCTGCCAAACGATCTCATCAAAAGCTTGGCGGTGTTTATCCAGCAGGCTGGGGCGATGGAGGAAAAGCGCCAGCAGCTGCTCTTCGGGGGTGAGAATTATTTTAGAATTGACGGTTTGAGTATTGGAGTTTGTTTGGGATTTGGGATTTTTTTCGCTTCGCTCCAACGTGGAGTTTCCCAACGAAGGGATTTGGGATTTAACTCTTTTGAGTGACTCGTAAAGCGCTTCCGGCTTCACCTCCATCGCTTGGCCGAGGCGGGCGACGTAGTGGTCCAGCCGGGTCGGTTCACTAATCAGCGCCAGCACCGGCAATAACGCTTTGATGAGCGCTTTTTTGTTTTCCACAAACCGCGGCTCGCCAATTTGGGCGATTTCTTTTTGCAGCAACCACTCGACCGCTTCCTCGGCCGTTTTAACCTTGTCGGGCCAGGCTTTCGGGTCATTCGCCAGCAGTTCGCCGGCGTCTTTGTACTCGCCGAAATCGGCCACTTTAACGTTAAGGTCGTTTTTCAAACACAGCTCGATGACTTTTTTAGTAGTGTTAATGCCGGCGGCGTCGGCGTCAAAGGCCAGCAAGAAACTATCGGTGTATTTGCTCAGAATAATTAATTGCGATTCGGTAATCGCTGTGCCGGAGCTGGCAACGGTGTTGGTGGCGCCGGCTTGATGCAGGGCCACTACATCCATCTGGCCCTCCACTAAAACCACGTAATTCTTTTCTTTAATGCCGGCTTTGGCGAAATTTAGCCCGTACAAAACCCGGCTTTTGGCGTAGAGCGGCGTCTCCGGCGAGTTTAAGTACTTGGGTTGGCCGTCGCCCAGAGTTCGGCCGGTGAAAGCGATGACGTTACCCAGCACGTCAAAAATCGGGAACATTATTCGTTCGTAAAACTTTTCTGGGTTACCGGCGGTGCTGAGGTCGCCAGCGGTTACTTCGTGCTTAGCCATTAATGTTCGTAAGTTTAAGTTTTTCGGCGCCCAACCGAGGCGGAAAAGTTTAATGGTTTGTTCGGTAATTTGGCGGTTTTTTAAATAACCGAGCGCCGCTTGGCCGGCTTCGCCCTCCCAGAGCAGTTTTTGCCAAACCAGGCTGGCTAAATTATTAATCCGGTAAAGTTTTTCTTTCCGTCCCTGGGTTTGATGTTCGGCTTTTGTTCGCGGCTGAAGCGTCACCCCGGCTTTTTGAGCCAGCATTCTAAGCGCGTCGCCGAACTCTAAATGCTCAATTTCCATCACGAATTTGAACGCATCGCCGCCTTTACCGCAGCCAAAACATTTCCAAATCTGTTTTTGGGGGCTGACCATCAGCGAGGCCGTTTTCTCCTGGTGGAACGGACAGCTACCTTTGTAGTTGGCGCCGGCCTTTTTCAAGGTGACGTATTGGCTGACCAAATCTACCAAGTCTACCCGCGCCTTAACTTCTTCAACTTCATTGCCCATTCTATGGTGAATTTACCCTAAAAATCGGGTAAAATACAGAGAACTGGAAGGGTCGCATAGCCCGGCTTATTGCGCGACATTGGAAATGTCGTATGCCCGCAAGGGCATCGAGGGTTCAAATCCCTCCCCTTCCGCTAGACGCTAGCTTCTGCTAGTTTGTCGACAATCTCGCACCTTGGAGTAAAAATGAACCCCCTCAAGTCAACCTTCTCATTATTTGGCTGCCAACGATTGAAGTTAGCGGTCGGTCGCGAGGCTTTTCACCATTTGGCGTATCTGATCCAGTCGCGTGACGCCCAACGCGGAAGTTATAACTTTCAGTGGACAGACTTGGGCGTTTACTCGACAACTCTCGACGACGATATGAGTGAGCTGATCGCTGGTAACCCTGTCAATGAGTCGGCCACGCCACAGACTGTCGAGTTTTGGCAAATGCTAGAAGCTCACGCCCAGGGCGCAACCGGCCTTGGCGCCTACCCGTTTATTGGACTAATCGCTTCTTACGCCTATTTGGCTAAGACGGTCGCAGCTTCTTGGGAGATAACCGAGCAACAACTGGGCCGATCGAAAAAAGTGGGCGATGCCTTCCGCAGCCTCGGATTAGCCGCCGACCAACCGCCGACCGTTCTCGACAAGGAGCTAGACTTCATCCAGACCCTTCTCGGAAAATTCGTCGCCGTTCCGACGTAAACCCTACCCGCTTCGGCGGGTTTTTTAATTCAAAAACGGCGCGATGAAGTTGTTATGCTTCTTTTGCTCAGCTAACACTTTGCAAAATCAACTCCCGAGCTTGTTGGTGAGCGGTGGTTTTCATGAGGGCATCGCGCAGGGCGGCGGCGCCGTCAAAGTCTTTGACGTAAATTTTGAAAAAGCGTTTGAGCGGTTGGTAGGTCTTGGCATTGCCCCAGGTTTGTTCGTGCAAATTGAGGTGATCGAGCAGTAAAGAAAAGAGTTCCTGTTGGGTCGGCACTTTGCCATCTTTGGCAAAAACGAACGGATTGTGAAAAATGCCGCGGCCGATCATCGCGCCCTCAACACCATATTTTTTAGCGAGCGCCCGGCCTTCAGCCGTGGTAGCGATGTCGCCGTTAGCAATAATGACGGTTTTCGGCGCAATTTTATTGCGGAGCGCCACTACTTTCGCTAACTCTTCGTAGTGGGCTGGGACCAAGCTCATCTCGGCCGCTGTCCGGAGGTGAACAGTCAGGGCGTCGAGGTTTTGGGCCAGCAAAAAGCCGATCCACTCCTCGGTGATAATTTCTTTCAAACCGATGCGAGTTTTGACGCTGACCGGAAAATCCGGGCCGACGGCTCGGCGCACCGCCGCGATCATCTCGGCCGCCAAACTGGGGTTGCTAATTAAGGCCGCACAGGCGCCGCGCTTGAGGACTTTGCGCTCGGGGCAGCCCATATTAAGATCGATGCCAACAAAACCCATTTCTTTAACCGCCTTAGCCGTTTCGTAAAAGTTCTCCGGCTTCAAACCCCAAATTTGGGCGATTAGCGGCTGCTCGGCCGGGGTAAACCGCAACTTTTGCGCCACTTTATCGCGGCCCTTTGAACAAAAGCCGTCGGCGTTGACGAACTCGGTCACCATCAAATCCGGCCGCGCGGCCCTAATAACGATCTGCCGGAAAACCGTGTCGGTGACGTCGTCCAGCGGCGCCAAAACAAAAAACGGTCGCGGCAACTGCTGGTAGATATTCTGGCCCTTCATCTCGGTAATTCTACCAGTTATGCGCGCATTTTTCAGGTGGTGAACTAATTTGTTACACTGCCCACATGCCTAAAGAACGCTGCAGCTGGCCGGGTAGCAACGAGTTAATGATTAAGTACCACGACGAAGAATGGGGCGTACCGTGTTACGATGACCGAAAACTTTTTGAATACGTGGTCTTAGATACGTTTCAGGCCGGCCTGAGTTGGCAAATCGTTTTGAACAAACGCGAAGGCTTTCGAAAGGCTTTTGACAACTTTGAACCCGGGAAAATTGCGCTGTATGCGCTTGAACGCATACGGGAATTAGAGCAAGATGCCGCGATTATCCGCAACAAATTGAAAATCCGCGCCACCATCACCAACGCCCAAAAGTTTCTAGAAATTCAAAAAGAATTTGGCAGTTTCAGTAAGTACCTCTGGCAATTCGTTGGTGGTCAGCCGCTCGTTCATCGCCACTCTAAGGATTCGGAAATTGGCGCCACGTCACCAGAATCTGACACCCTCAGTGCTGACATGAAAAAACGCGGCTTCAAATTTTGCGGCAGCACAATTTGCTATGCCTTTATGCAAGGTGCCGGCTTAGTCAACGATCATCTGGTCAGCTGTTTCCGCCATTCAGAAGTTCAGAATGTTTAATGCGCCTAAAGTTACCCCGGGACTCGAGAAGCTTTATCAAGATTGGCGGCCAAAAGGCCTACTTTCCTTATACGCCTGGGGCTCAGCGGTAACAGTCGATTACAACCCTTCGAAGAGCGATTTAGATATTATGGGCATTATTAGCGACGAAGCTAATGAAAAAGACTTTGCCATTCTGGACGAAATAGTTAGACGCTATACTCCCGAAGCTAACGACCCTGGTTTGAGAGTTTTATATTTAAGCGAACTGCGGACAGGCAAGCCCAAAAGCTGGATGGGCGGCATAATCCATCCGCGATTATTACTCCTAGACTTTCCAGCCTGGACGCACGTGGCTGGCCAGAAGTTTGTTCGTAGTGACTTTCCGTTAAGGGATCTAACGCCACAAGAAGCTGTAGCCTTCAAACTCAAAGAGATTTACGATCGCCATTATCGCGCAGTAGGTGAAAAGCAAGAACAGGCCCACTACTATTACTGTAAGGCGCTTTACCGCGTCTGTTACTACCTAGACCAAGCCACAAACAAATATCCATTTTCATACACCGCACTTCACGCGTCTGCCAACCCCCGGATAAAGCCAATTGTTGAACCTTTAGAAAAGCTTAAGCACAACCACTGGGACCAAGCTCTCTTCGACAAAGCTTACCCGCTTTTCAACCAGTTCATCACTGAGTTGCACGGAGAATATTCTTAAACTAGGAATCTTCTATTGCCTTCAACCCTCGCCTAGGGGATAATTTCCTCAATGAAAAACAAAGTTGTTCACTTCGAAATTGGTTCGGAAGACCCCAAGAAATTGTCTGAGTTTTATCAGAAAGCCCTCGGCTGGGAGATAAAAGAATGGCCCGGCTCCGATTACTGGATCGTTGGTAAAGAAGCCGACCGCTCGGAGGGCGCCATTTTCGGCGGCATCATGAAGCGTTATGAGAACGAAAAGACCATTAACACAATTGAGACCGAAGACATCGACGTGACGATGAAAGACGTCACCGACAACGGCGGCAAAATCGTCAAAGAAAAAGCGACGATGGACATGGGCCCAGAAGACAAGATGATCTGGTGCTACATGGCCGATCCCGACGGCAACGTTTTTGGCCTGATGCAGATGGTTAAAGCGGCCAAGTAGGGCAAGGTCTCTATTGACATATACGTACATAGTAAGTACGTTATATGTAAATGAAAACCTTGTTGAATGTGAAAGTCGACGCCAAAACCAAAAGAGCCGCTCAAAAGATTGCGGAGGAACTTGGTTTGTCGCTAAGTGCGGTTGTTAACGCCAATTTACATCAGTTTGTTCGTGATCGCGAAATCTCGCTTAACGCGCCGCTCAAACCTTCTAAATGGTTAAAGACCGTCATCAAAGAGACCGAGGAAGATATTAAACTCGGGCGCAATATTGTAGGACCTTTCGACTCTGCCGAAGCGATGATCGCCAGCTTGCGCAAGAATGCCAAGGCAGATTAGCTATAGCCGGCAATTCCTTAAACAGTTTAGCAAGCTAAAAACTCCGCAACAAAAACTCTTTGAAGCACGTTTAGCGCTTTTTATGGAGCAATCTCGCCACCCGAGTCTACGAAACCACAAGCTAGGCGGCAACTATAAAGCCTATCGAAGTATAAATATCGGCGGCGATATAAGGGCAGTATTCAAGAAGGCAAGTAACGCAATTATTTTTACGGCTATCGGCAGCCATAGCCAACTTTACGACGAGTAATTCTTCTTGAATATCGCTATATTCGAATTATGACAACAAATAAAACCGAAGAAGACTGGAAGAAAGAACTAACCCCGGAGCAGTACCACGTTTTGCGCGAGGGCGGTACCGACACGCCGTTCGATAACAAATATGTGGATAACCACGAAGACGGCACATATACTTGTGCCGCCTGCGGCAAGCCGCTCTTTAGCTCCGACACCAAATTCGAGTCGGGGAGCGGTTGGCCGAGTTTTTACGACGTTATTAGTAAAGGCAACGTTGAATTAAAAACCGACAGCGCCTTTGGGATGAGCCGGACCGAAGTAACCTGCGCCAATTGCGGCTCGCACCTCGGCCACGTCTTCAACGACGGCCCCGGCGACAAAACTGGCCTACGCTACTGTATTAATTCGACCAGTTTAGATTTTAAGAAAAAGTGATTCCGCCTAGTCGGCGGTTCTTTTTTTAGGTAGAAATAAAGTTATGAGAGAATCTGGTCCGTCTGCGGCCGAACAATGGGATGAGCGAGATCGGGCGATTAGAGACTATAGCAAACTATTAGAATCCTACCGGGTTAGTTATCAAAAAATCAAAAACTTTCGCCGTCTTCATGTCGACCCAACTGACTTAGAGGCCCAACAACAGCTAGTAGAATTAGAGGGCGACCGTCACCAGATTCATCTTTCTTTAACAGAAGTTGGAGCGAAAATCAACAGGACCGGAAACGACATTTTAGTTGATATAATTCGAACCGATCGAACCCTCGAAGAGCTGGGGTTACCAGAATTCTCTATTCTCACCTCGGAAGATCTTTCGGGAGGGAACTGGAACGTTGACGCTGAAAACCTTCTGCCAGGAGAAACCTATAAGCCTCGAGTGCAGGGCTATCGCTTTGACTCTGAGGAACAGGTAAAGGAGGGGGAGATCTGCCTCGTTTACGATATAGCTCCTATGGAAGGGGACTATTGGGAGCCTAAGCCGGCTTTTCCTGCCGATTACCAACAGAAATTAGGTCGTGCCCAAGCTCTTTGCCAAAGTTTTGGCGGCCGATTATTCGAGGACCAAGACGGTTATCATCACGACGATACTAGCGTGTTCATAACTGGTGTTATCTTACCAAAGGAATCGCTAGCCAAGACCGCGGCGTTCATTCGAGAGCACCCGCAAGAGCTCCGTTTGGGTGAAGAGTTTTACGCCCCCCATCAAGAGTCGGAAAATTAGTGCCTAGCCGGCGGTTCTTTTTTTAGGTAAAAATAAGTGATGAAGGTTATCCTTTACGCCACCATCTCGCCCAACGGCTTTATCGCCCGCGAAAACGGCGACGAAGATTTTCTGCCGGATTCCGGTTGGGACGCCGTCAAGAAAGATATCGCTGAAGCCGGGAATTTTATTATCGGTCATCACACCTACAAACTTATCGAGCCCCAGATTTTTGACGAGATTAACGCCACTCGGGTTGTGGTGAGCTCGCAACCGATTCAAGTTAGAACAGGTTATATTGTGGCCGGCTCGCCAAACGAAGCCATCGAGTTTCTCACCAAAGAAGGCCACCAAACCGCGTTAGTAATCGGTGGCTCAGGCCTTAATAGCAGCTTTATGAAACTTGGTCTCGTGGACGAACTTCATTTTTACGTTGTTCCGCATATTATTGGTACGGGTATCCCCATTTTTGCCGGAGACTTTGAATGCGAGCTTGAATTCGTCAGTAATGAGCCATTTGCCGAAGGATTTATTAGTAAGTACGAGGTGGGTAGATGAAGATTGGCGTTATCGGCAGTATGCAACACACCGAAAAAATGCTGGAAGCTCGCAACGCGCTGATCGAACACGGTCACGACGCGTTTGTGGTCTCAATATTTACCGAAACATTCTTGGGTAAAAACGACATCGAAAAAGAGGAATTGAAAATACATCAAAAGAATAACCTTGACGCAATGCGCCAGGACTGCGAACGGCTTAAAGATGTTGACGCAGTGTTGGCAATGAATATCGAGAAAAATGGTGAGAAAAACTACATCGGCGGTAATACTTTCTTAGAAATCGGTTACGCACATATTCTCGACAAAAAGTTATATCTCTATAACCCAATTCCCGAGAATCCATATTACAAAACCGAAATTGTGGCGATGAAGCCGGTGGTAATTAACGGCGATTACAGTTTAATTAAGTAGATGGTTAAAATAGTACTTATTATTGTTGCCGTCCTCGTTGTTATCTTCTTGCTGGTTCTGTTGGGTTTTGAGCTGCGGACGATGCAAGTTGAGCGTGACGCTCGGCAAAAACAATTTGCGGCTGGTAGTTTACCGAGCCCGCTGCCGGACGGTTTTTACACTGGAGTTGTTAATAATTACAAAGGCGGCTGGACCGGCAAAACCTTCGACCTGGCTGCCCAAACCGGCATCAATAACTTCAAGGATGGCAATAAACTCTACCCGTTCAAATTTTACACTGGCCCAGGCGTCCGTGATAAAAAAATTCAAACCCTAAAAATTGACTACAACCAGCCGGCCAATTCGTGGTGGATCCGCCACATCGTAGACGAAGTGGTCCAAACTTCGCCGAACCACTTTTTGGGCAAGATCCACGTCCGCTGGGCCGGCCTCACGTTCACTATCGGTTACTTCACGTTGGCCCGTTAAGATTTTCTGCTATATACGAGATTTATCCAACCAGTTAAACTGGTTTGAGTAGAAGCGCCGGCTAGTGACGGCGTAAAAAGAAAAAGCGGGGCCGTTTGGCCCCGCTTTGGGTTTAGAGAACAGTCTACCTTAGCTCGTGACGCTTCTGCCAAGCTAGCGCTTCGACGCGAGCTTCAGCCGACAGGCTGCCTTCAGGTAGTAGGCAGTAGTGAGTTCGCAGAACCCCGATTCGTACTACATCGAGGTCTGGCCGTCGACCAGTCAGCGGTCGCAGAAACAGCGGCCGGTCTTCAGGAAATTTGCCAACAATTAGCTGACTGTACTCCTCGATTAGGCACTCATTCTTTGTGTAATCAATCCTACTGGCTAATTGGTGCCGGTAGGCGAACCCGTAGCGAATAAGATAGTACCAATGGACAAGTTCATGGACCACCGAAGCAAAAAGCTCCTGCATGTAATCGTCTGCTCGCCGGTGGGATTCTTCATTGAAGCAAACGCAGCAATAATAAGCGGCGAGAGGCTGAAGATGACCTTCGGCTAATTTGTTATCGCTAAGTGGTTCACCGATGTCCCAACCAAACCCAATCACTGGCATCGCCAGATGCTCTTGGCGAGCGACTATTATTTTGCGATCGCTAAGCAATGTCCGGTAGCTAGGCCTCACAGCCAGCAAGCCTCGCCGAGCTAAAAAGCGCAAGTCGGCCAGGTTGGGCAGTCCTCGCTCAGGGTGAACTTCAAAGAGCGCTTTCTCTAATTCCATCTCTCCTCCAACTAAATGTGCGATGACGATACTCTACCACCACAAGCCGAAATTATCTACTGCTCCATTGATGAAATTATTACTCAAAACACTTGATTTTTAGTCGGTTTTTTGGTACTATTATTTTCCATCGCTTTTTCGGGGATGGTTCAGGGAGGAAGACAATGTCCATCGGCCATTTAAAAGAGGTCGGACGACCCATACGGAACCTTTGCTCGCTTTCGGATCGGCAGTTGCTCGACTGGGCTAAGCTCTCCGAGCAAGCTCAACGACTGCATGTCCACGCCGCTCACATCAAAAACTGCGATTCGTGTTTGCAACGGCTAGACGAGCTGAAGCTGCAACAACCGAAGAGTTAAATCCTTACCCGCCGTTGGTCCCGGCGGCTTTTTTTACGACATAAAAAACCTATAATGGGGCTGTGAAATCCGTCAAAAGTTGGCAAGAAAAATTGGACAACGCTAGCGCGCCGAAGAACCCGCACGTCGTGGAAGCACCTTTGAACTGGAACGGCGGCCAGGAGGGCGGCACGATGGTGATTCCGTCGGCTCGGGAGTTAGACGCGATTATTCGCCAAATTCCTGATGGCCAAACGCGAAAAATTACCGACATCCGCGCCGAGTACGCCAAAAGCCACAACGTCGACATTACTTGCCCACTGACTACCGGGATCTTTCTGCGGTTTTTGGCTGAAAACGCCGAAAGCGAACGAGCGCACGGCAAAAAAGACGTTACGCCGTACTGGCGGGCCGTCGCCGATAACGGCCAAATGCCACCAAAACTCCAAGTTGTCTACGACCGGTTTCACGATCGGCCATTGACGTAGTTATTAAAAGTTAATAACATAAATTTATGACTGTTATTAGTGTTTCCATCCCTACTGAAATCAATAAAGCTATTATCGACCTGGCTAAAAAACAACGGCGCTCAAAAAGCCAAATCGTTTCTGAGGCCGTCTTAAAATACCAGTTCTCCTCGGATTGGGCGGAAATTACCGAAGAAGGTAAGAAAATCGCCAAGCGCTTCGGTGTCGAAACAGATGATGACGTCGAAAAACTCTTCGGCCGCAAAGCTACGCGTCGTCATTGACACGAGCGTTTACGTGGCGGCGGCTTTCCAGACGGGACTGTCGGAAGACCTACTTCTCAACGCCGAGCGCGAAGCTTTTAAGCTGTTTATTTCACCAGCTATTATCCAGGAGCTAGAAAAGGTTCTGGCGCGCAAAGTAATGCTATCGGACCCACGAAAGACTCTTTTACTCAAGCAGCTCAGTCGAATCGCGAAATTAGTTAAGCCGATAGAATTGGTCTACGAGCCTAAGTTAAGAGACAAAAACGACCTCCATATTTTAGAATGCGCCGTGGCCGCCAAGGCCAATTTAATTATCACGCTCGACCAAGATCTGTTGAAATTAAAAAAGTTCCGCCAGATCGGCATCGTTCACCCCAAAACCTTCCGCTGGATTGTGCCGGAGAAGTAGGGTCGTCCAAAACCCGGCCGGCTGAGACAGAACGCGTTAAAAAAGCCCTCGCCGAATGGGCGAGGGAGCATGGTTTAGATAGGCACGAGTTTAGCGCGTTTGGCCAGCCATTTCACCAGCCGCCAACACCAGACCGGGGGGAGCTGGTGGCGCAAAAGATAGAACCACCAGTCTCGGAAGTCGACCGCTTTTTCCTCGTCGTCCCAGGCACAAACCGCGATAACAAATACCGCGAAGGTCGTGAGTTCCAGCAACAGCGGAAAGCTGGGCCAATTCGCGCCGCACAGCCGGAAAATAGCGAATGATAAAGCTAGGGCCAAGAACGAGTAAAGCCAACAGGCAACCATGCCGCTGATTACTAACCAAAAAGTCTGAAGAACCTTCATCTGCCACCTCCGGGCACTTGAGGAAATTCTAGCAGAAAGTAGCGAAAAATCTAGCCGTTTTACCAGCTATCAACACCGCCGCCGGCAGCCGCGATGATGAAGCCAAAGCCTAACCAGAAAAAGATAATTATTCCAGAAATAAGCGCAAGGCTGGCAAGCAACCAGCCGCTTCCCCCACGTTTTTTTAACTGAATTAGCGCAGTGACAGCAAGGACAATCACCACAAGCGGAGATAGGGGTGCAAGTACATTCCTCCAGGGGAAAGTTGTGTATGAAAAAACCAAACTGTTGACCCCAATAAAATAGGAAACGGGTGCAAGGATAATACTAGCTACAGAAAGGCTATTCAGCCTAGTTTTATCGCTACCCATTATCGATAGCGTTGGCAAGGAGGATTTTTTTCTCAACTGAGGCGATGAGTTTGCGGGTGGAAACAGCGACGTCGGGAGCGACGGAAACGCTGGTTGTGCCGGCCCGGACCATCGCTTCGGTAATTTCCGGGTAAACGCTGGGCGCTTGGCCGCAGATCGAGCAAGTGACGTGGTTTTTCCGGCAAACCCGGACGACGTGCAAAATTGAGTTCAAAACAGCCGGGTAACGCTCGTCAAATTCTGAGGCGAGTTTCATCGAGTCGCGATCGATGCCGAGGGTTAGCTGCGTCAAGTCGTTGGAGCCGATCGAGACGCCGTCGATGCCTTCGTCGATGTAGCGCTGCAGTTCCAGCACCACCGACGGCACTTCGCACATAATCCAGAGCTTGAAATCCGAGCTTTGCTTGAGGCCGTCGCGGTGCATCAGATCGCGAACTTTCAGAAACTCATCGACAGTTCGAACAAAGGGGATCATCACGTGCAAATTTTTTAGATCCAAGCCGTCGCGAACGCGCTTGATCGCTTCGATTTCCAAGGCAAATTCGTCTGGTTCAGCGATGTAACGGGAGGCCCCGCGGAAACCGATCATCGGGTTATTTTCCGGCTGCTCATACTTGTCACCACCTTTGAGCGATTTATATTCGTTACTTTTGAAGTCGGTGAAGCGGTACACGACCGGCCGGGGGTGAAAGGCTTGGGCGATCGTGGAAATTCCGGCGGCCAGTTTTTGAACGTATTCTTTAGCCCGGCCTGCCGCCATCATCGCCCGGGGGTGCTCGCCGATGCCGGCGATAATAAACTCGGCTCGGAGCAAGCCGACGCCGTCGACCGGCAGCTGGGCGTACTCCTCGGCTTTATCCGGCTCGGCCAAGTTCAAATAGACTTTGGTAGCGGTGACCGGCACCGTCATCACGGCTTGCGTGCCGGTGGCCCGGCCAACAACGGCTTGGGTGGGGATTGAAAGATTGCCGGCTCCGCCAGTTGGCGGATCAATTTTGCCTTTGTAAACTTTACCGCTGGTACCGTCGACGGTCACAATTTGGCCGGTTTTCAGCGCGGTCGTGGCAGTGCCAGAGCCAACCACGCAGGGGATACCCAATTCTCGACTCACGATCGAGGCATGGCTGGTGCGACCCCCCGTGTCCGTCACGATGGCGGCTGCCCGTTTCATCGCTGGCACGTAGTCGGGGCTCGTCATCTCGGTTACCAAAACGTCGCCAATTTTCACTTGGTCAATTTCTGAGGGTTTGTGGATAATTTTGACCGGGCCGGATTTCATCCCCACCGAGGCGCCAGCGCCAGTCACAATCACCTCGGCCTTAGATAAATCGGCCGCTTCAGTTTCGATATTTGGATTTTGAGCATTGGAGTTTGTTTCGGATTTAGGATTTAGGGTTTCGGATTTGCCCTTCAAGGTCGTCACCGGCCTGGCTTGAACCATGTAAAAACTGCCGCCCTCAAAAGCCCACTCGGTGTCTTGCGGCTTTTTGTAGTGGTCTTCCACTTTTTTACCGAGCTTAGCCAGCGTGACTATTTGTTCGTCGGTTAGTTTTTGGCCCTCTTTTTGTTCTTTAGTTAGTTTGACGTGCTTGTTTTTGTCTTTGCCGTCGTGAATGATCTGCCAATCTTGGGCGCCGATTTCTTTCGAAACAATTTTGAAGTCGTCTTTGGCCACAACGTAATGGTCCGGCGTCACTGAACCGGAAACGATCGCTTCACCCAGCCCCAAACCGGCATCAATCACAATTTTCGTTAGATCCGAATCAACCGGATCAACAGTAAACATAATACCCGAGACTTCGCTCTGGACCATTTTCTGCACCGGCACAGCGATACCAACGGACAAGTGGTCGAACTTGTTGACGGTTCGGTAGTAAATCGCTCTGGCCTCAAAGAGTGAGGCCCAGCACTCCCGGATCGCCTTAATTAGCTGGGTTTTTCCCTCGACGTTTAAGAATGTCGCTTGTTGGCCGGCAAACGAGTTGCCTGGTAAATCTTCTGCCGTTGCCGAGGAACGAACGGCCACCGGTCCTTGATGCATCTCGTCGTAGGCTTTTTCAATTTCTTTGACAAGCGCCTCTGGCAGCTTGAACTCTTTCATCGCTTTTTGGAGTTCGGCAGCGATTTTATTGAGTGCCTTGGAATCTTCGGGGTCCAAGTCTTTCGTCCATTTGCGGATATAGTTGTCGATTCCCTTAGCTTTCACGAAATTAAAGTAAGCCGCACTCGTGACGATAAAGCCTGGCGGCACCGGCAGACCAGCGCGGCTCATTTCGCCTAAGTTAGCCCCCTTGCCGCCAACCAGCGGAATGTCGTCCTTGGTGACTTCGGCGAACCAAACCACTTCTTTCGTTTTTCCTCCGGCCATTTAATTTAGTGTAGCAGACGTTCTCGTTAGCCGGAGGTGCTACCACCGCCACCGCTTGGCTTGCACGGGCACTTGCTGGGGTCGAGAATCACTAGCGGGTTATCTTTAGTTGTTCGGCTGCCGCAATCCCTAAACTTCCTCGGGTCAAACTTAAATTTATTAATGCCGGTGCCGCTATAAATAAACTTTTCAATGTAGGTCATAACCAAATTATCGAGCCAACCAATGCCTTTAAGGTTAGCGATCTCGGCTAGCGTCGCCGAAGAGGAAATGTCTGGGTAAGCCAAGTGGAGGTAGCGCAAGAAACTGTCTTGGTCGAAAGTATATATACCATTTTCCACACTGACGCTATAGGTCACCGATGTGTAGTGAAACTTTGTTACGGTGGTGGTGACGTTTTTGGAGCAGTTGCCGTTGGCATCGGCGGTACCAGTGACAACCGTTTTTTCTGTTTTCTGTTCCTCCAGGGTGTGACGAAGGAGCGTACCAGAGAAGCCAAGCCAGTGGCGCCACTGGCCATTAAAGTGAGCGAAGGCAAATTTTTCTCGAGTCTTAACCCGGATTTCGTCGCAGACATCGCCGGTGACACTATCCAACGTATCTTTATGGACGACCAGCCACTGGTCCGTCGCCTGGTCACAGGTGATCGGATCACCGGCCAAGACGCCGGCCGCGTGGAGGTAGCCCAAGCGTCGCGCCACTAACACTCCGCCGCCGATCACTAAAACTGCTATCCCCAAGATCAACCATTGCCGAGCCGAAAGTAGCCGCCTCATCTCTTGACTCTTTATAACATATTCTGTAAACTAGAGGTAATTCACCGCTGAAGGAGGCGTGATGAAAGTTTTTGCTCTTTTACTAACAGTATTTGTTTGCCATTTTGCAGTTGGTCAGGCCTTACAGGGCCGCGTGATGAGCTGGACAACTATGTCAGCCAACTACAGCTACATTAGCGATAAGTTGCCGTACCAGTTGCCGCCAAAGCTGGCCCTTGAACACACTCTTGGCGTCTTAGCCCACCAGCAGACGGCTCACCAACAAGAGTTTGAGCCGCTTGTTTCACTGATTGTGGTCCGGGACGGCCGAGCGAAAGCGCTCATAACACGGCTACACGGGGCAGACGGCAGCAATAACGACGCCGACTTCTATCAGTCGTTGACCGGCGCCCACCAACCAGTTGCTGCCCGAAAAATGCTCAAATCGCTTAACGCCTACGAACGGCGGTTTGTATTGGGCAACGGCGTACCGCTCGGCGGCAAGTACACTACCAGCCCGATGGCAATTCGCTATGAGTGGTGTAGCGAGCCACGCGATGTTACCGACTACCTGTCTGTGGACGTCCAGCCTGACTCGGTAATGCACTACAATCTGTTCTTCGACTATCTTTTGCCCTAGTGGCACGCGCGCTCTCAGAGCGCGCTTTTTTTAGAAATCTTGGCCCGACTCCCAGACTTCGATCGCTTGTCGAATAATTTTGCCGCTGAAGCCGCGGCGCTGGAGTAGGTGAGTCGAGCGCTCGAAACGTTTTCGTTCGTGGAGATCTTTCCAAGCCCGCTGCCGGCCTTTGAGTAAGCTGATGGCCGCCGCCAGCTCGTCTGCCTCGTCGATCGTCTCCACCGCCGCCTCGACCAGCTCTTTGTCGACGCCTTTCCGGCGGAGTTCCAAGCCGATCCGGTACCGGCCGCGCCGGTAAATCGCCACTTTGTCGCGAGCGTAGAGTTCGGCGTAGGTTTTGTCGTCTAAAAGCGTCAACTCTTCCAACCGCTTCAGCGTCGCCTCAATCGCTTCGGTCTCGTAACCTTTTTCAAATAATTTTGATTTAAGCTCGTATTTCGTCCGCCCCCGCCTGCCCAAAAGATAAAGCGCGTATTTGAGCGGGTCGTTTTTAGGTTTCATTTTCTAACGTTGCTGCGGAGTTCAGCGAAGAAATATCTTCTCCGCCGATCCTGTGAGCCGCCAGCCAGCTGGTCTCCGGCACGCTAATCCGTAGGATAGTGCCGGAGTGGCCAGGCGACTACAAGTTCGATGAGGGCGCAGGCCCGAAGAGATGTATCGGCGGAGAAGAATATTTCGGAGCGAATCATCGATAGGCTATTCTTCCTCGTCAGTTTCCTCGGGCGTTTCAACAATAGGGTTAGAGGCGGCTTCGCCGCTTCTAATTTTCGCCTCTAGTTCTTTGGCCAGGGCCACGTCCCCCTTGAGAAACGCTTTGGCAGCCTCCCGTCCCTGCCCAAGCTTCATCTCGTTGTACTGGAACCAGGAGCCGCTTTTTTCGATGATGCCCATCTTAGCGCCAAGCTCCAGCAGGTCCCCTTCTTTAGATATACCGGAGTCGAACATTAAGTCAAATTCGGCGACGCGGAACGGCGGCGCGATCTTATTTTTAACCACTTTTACCCGAACGCGGTTACCGATCGGCGTCTCGCCGTCTTTAATTTGCTCGGCTCGGCGGATATCCAGGCGAACCGAACAGTAGAATTTCAGCGCGTTACCGCCGGGGGTGGTTTCCGGGTTGCCGAACATCACGCCGATTTTCATCCGGATTTGGTTAATGAAAATGAGGGCGGTTTTGGACTTGGAAACGGCGCCGGTCAGTTTGCGCAAGGCTTGGCTCATTAACCGAGCTTGCACACCCATCATGCTGTCGCCCATCTCGCCTTCGATCTCGGCCCGCGGCACCAGGGCAGCGACCGAGTCCACCACAATCACGTCCACGGCGTTAGAGCGCACTAAGGTTTCCACAATCTCCAGGGCTTGTTCGCCGGTATCGGGTTGGGAGATAAGCAGCTGGTCTAAGTCGACACCAAGTTTGGCGGCGTACTGCGGGTCGAAGGCGTGTTCGGCGTCCACCAAGGCGCCTAAGCCACCGGTTTTTTGAGCAGCGGCGATAGCGGAAAGGGCGAGCGACGTTTTACCGGAAGACTCCGGGCCGTAAATTTCGATAATCCGGCCGCGGGGGAAACCGCCGGCGCCCAGGGCGACGTCGAGCGCCAACGAGCCGGTAGAGATAACTTCCACATTCAAGTGGGTCTGCTCGCCCATCCGCATAATCGAGCCGGCACCGAACTGCTTTTCAATTTGGTCGAGCGCCGCCTTCAAGGCCGACTCGCGCCCAGAAGTATTGGCCTGTTTCTCGGCTTTACTTAAGTTGTCGGTATCGTCTTTCTTCTTGGCCATGATTAGTCTCCTTTATAGCTTCAATAATAAGCGTACAATTACCGAACAAAATTGCAACTAGATAATCTTCCAAATTTCCCTGTTTGGAAACTGGAAACTGAGAATTGAAAACTTCTTCCCAGCTACTCTTTCGTACCACTTTGGGGCAGGCTGGCAAGCCCCTGCTGGTTGTAAAGCACGCTGATGGTCTTTTGGCTAGCCTGCTGGGCCCGGCTGGTCGCCTTGATGGTGATTTGGTTAACGCCTGGGGCCAGCGAAATGGTTTGGTTGAAGCTGCCGTCGGCGGCCACTAAAATCGGCTCGGCGTTAATGGCGACCACTGCCCCAGCCGTCGTCTTTCCCTGAAGAGCGACCGTATCTTTGGTGCTAGTCAGTTCTGATGGCACGTTACTGATTACCAACATCGGCGGCTGGCTGAAAGCTCGAAGTTGCAATGCGACGTAGGTAACCATGCCGCCAAAAAGAACCAGGGCGACGACGGCACCGATGAGTTTGGGGGTAACGAAAAAGTGATTGTTGCGAGCCCGGTTAGGCGAAATTAGCGTTGGTTTGGCGGTGGGGCTAAAGTGCTCGCGCGAGCGCTCTTCGCGGTAGGCCTGGACCGATTTTTCTTGATCGAGTTTGAGCTCGCGGGCGTAACCCCGGACATAACCGATGTTGTAGGCCTCGGCCGGCAGCAACGCGTAGTTGCCGTCTTCCAGGGCTTGTAAATATTTGGCGCAGATTTTGGTTTCGACTTCAGCTTGCTCGAGCGTCCACTCCAACTTGGTCCGGGCGGCCTTAAAATTGGCGCCGAGGCTCCGTTGCCGGCTAATTTTTTTCGTGACAAAACCGGTCATGCAGAATCCACGCTACACCGCTTTTGGAGAGGCGTCAAAGCGAACTTAGATAGTTAATATTATCCCCACCATGCTCGATCAGAGGTCCCGGCGGCGTAACGATCTTGCCGTTATCTAACGTGACTTGCTGCTGGTAATTTTCTTGGTCTGCCAGTGGAGAAATGGCCGCAAACTCGTATTTCTCTAACTCAGCGCTTCCGGTCATCAACTTTGCAAAACCGGCTGTAGTGTATTCAATAACCGATAGCCCTAACTCAGGGACTTCTTTTACTTCTTCGCTTTGGTAGTTTTTGAAAAATATCTTTTCCATATAGGGCTGAACTAACCCATGTACATCCTCGTCTCGAACAAGCCTGCGCTTTAGCCTGAGGCTCACGCCTTCCGGAGTTATATAATAAAGTGAATCAAATTTCTCTGGTTGGGGGAATTTCTCAATGCGAGCTTCTTGATTAACAGTTGTTAGCTTATGTTTCCAGATATTTAGGCTATCTAGATAAACCTCCATCTCTTCAACCAAGGGGAAAAGTGCGTTATCAAGTGGGACGTATATTTCGTTTTGAGTAGCTACGTAAATTGCGCTGGCCGCTTCGCCAACTGGTTGGCTTCCATGCTGGCTAATGTAAGCATCGGTCAGGCGAGTTTTTATTTCCGGGTAACGCTCGTGAATCTTAAGATCCCCAATCTGCTCCCGTCGTCTGATGCACTCCTGAAGAGTGGGTAGTAAATGCACAGCGGTATCTTTTAATAGCTTTATTTCGCTTGCTGAAATTACCCCTTCCGAAAAAGAGAAATTCTCCATGCCGGTTAATTCTGGGTTATGAGACATTTACGATCCCTGGTAGTCGTCGGGGGCGACTAGGACATCGCGGGGTTTGGCGCCGTCGGCTGGGCCAATAATGCCCTCAGCTTCCAGCAGATCAAGGAGACGAGCGGCGCGGGCGTAGCCGACTTTCAGGCGGCGCTGCAACAAACTAGCCGAGGCTTTGCCGGCTTGAATACATAAATCGCGGGCGTCGTTGAAGAGCTCGTCGTCACCGCCACCATCGTGGTCGCCGCCGGTGCCCAGGCCGCTGTGGCTGCCGTGGCCGGCCGAACGGTAGGTGGTGATAGTGTCGTCGTAGACCGGTGGGGCTTGGGATTTGACCCAATCGGTAACGGCTTTAATCTCTTTGTCTTTGAGGAAAACGCCCTGAGCCCGACGCGGTTGCGGCTGATCGGAGTTCAAATACAGCATGTCGCCGCGGCCGAGCAATTTGTCGGCGCCGCCTTGGTCCAAAATCGTCCGCGAATCCGGCATCGAGGCGACGGCAAAGGCGATTCGGGCCGGGATGTTGGCTTTAATCAGACCGGTAATGACGTCCACGCTCGGCCGTTGGGTAGCGACGATCAAATGCATTCCGACGGCCCGGGCCATCTGGGCGATCCGGACCACCGAGGCTTCCACTTCGTTAGCGGCTTGGGTCATTAAATCGGCTAATTCGTCGATCACAATCACGATGTACGGCATCTTTTGCTCACCGTCCGGGATCGCCTCGTTGAAGGCGTCGATATTGCGCTTGTTGTGCGACGCCAAGGTTTGATAGCGGCGTTCCATCTCGGCGACGGCCCAGCGCAGCGTCGAAATAATCTTGTCGGTTTCGGTCACCACGCTAGTCAGCAAGTGGGGGATGCCGTTGTACTCCACAAATTCGACGCGCTTCGGGTCGATCAGGATTAAGCGCAAGTCCGACGGCGCGTTTTTATACAATAAATTGACCAAAATGGCGTTCATACAAACCGATTTACCGCTGCCGGTGGCGCCGGCGATCAGCAAGTGCGGCATTTTTTTGAGATCAGCCACCATCACTTTGCCGGCGACGTCGCGGCCGAGGGCCAAGGCCAAATTCGATGTAACGTCTTTGTATTCCGGCGCCTCCAAAACCTCGCGCAAACTAACCATCGCTGCCACTTTGTTGGGTACCTCAATACCAACCAGGCTCTTGCCGGGAATCGGCGCTTCGACCCGAATCGGGTGAGCGGCCAGGGCCAGGGCGATATCGTTGGAGCGGGCCGTAATCGTGTTCAGTTTGACGCCTTCGCTCGGCTTCAAGGTGTACTGCGTCAGCGTTGGGCCGACGTTGACTTCGCTCATCGCCACCTCCACGCCAAAGTCTTTGAGAGTCTTCTTAATAACCTCAACGTTTTTGCCGATGTCGCCAGCTTCCGCCTTGGTGGAAGACGAGTAGTCGATTAAATCCAGCGACGGGAACTGCCAGTTTTCGGAGCCCGCCACCAGGGCCGTCCCCATACCGCCGCGCTCTGGCTTCATAGTCCGCACTGGCACCCGCGGGTTCTCGTTAATCTTGACGCCCTGGCCCTCTTTACCGCCGAATTGGAAGCGCTCATACAAACTGCGCAGCGAAACGTTAAAGGCCAGCAGCAAGGCGACGATGGTAGCGCCGAAGAGCGCGATAAAGCCGCCGACTTTACTGAGAATCGAGGTAAAAACGTTAGCCACGCCAATACCGATCGAGCCGCCCTGGGCGTTAAACAGAGCGGGGATTAAGAGAAATAGCAAAACGACGCCGATAACACTGGTGGCCCGAAGGACTTCGGATTTGACGATTAGCAAGCGAATGCCGGTGTATAAAAAGACAAACGGCACCACAAATTTCAAAACGCCGAACAAATTGCCGGCCAGCTTAAAAAACACTTCGCCGAAATTGCCGGCCAAATGAAAGAGGCCGAGGGCAAACAGCGCGCCAAAGATAATCAGGACAACGGCGATAATTTCCCGAGCGGTGTCGGGCTCAACCGCCCAAACTAAATTATCCCAAATTGTCGGCACCCGCTTCTTGCGACGGGAGCCGTAGCGCCGCCGCCTTGAAAAAAGACCCATGCATTTACTGTACCAACCTGGGCGGCTTTTGCCAGGGGATTGAAGTCTAGCCCGAAATCGGCTAGAATTATTTCAATCTAACGCTGGTTTCGGCCGCCGTTAGGTACATCAAAATTTTGGAGGCTCAAACAATGAGCGAAACACTGCGCGACCACCGCCACAACCGAGGAATTATTAGCACCCTACTCGACTCATCACCAGAAGGCGTTGAAGAATTCGTGATGAGCTATGCCGAAAAGGGCAGGGACACTCCCTACATCCCGCCGCTTCGCGGTAAAGCTGCCGTTGAAGCCAGCGGCCGGCCCTTGGAAGATTTTGGCCCAATCCTTCATCTCAACAAAACCGATGATGGCCAAGATAAAGAGATCGACTGGGATCAGGGCATCATCTTGCTTCAAATTAATCGGGCTATCTCTTACATACCCTATGGGGATGGTTTCCTCGCTATCATGAACGCGAGCTTCGATTGCGCCCTCAAGGCCAAGCAACCGGCAGGCGCATGACCAAGGACATCCCCTGGTTGGAAACGCCGCCACCCGATATCCCACCGGTCACCCGGCCAACCCAGGTTTCAAGCCCCGACCCCACCCCCAGCCCAGCTTAAAAAACTGGAGCTGGGCTTTTCTTTACCTGACCCTTGACTGTTCATCAGTATTTTGTTAAGCTTTTTTTACTGTTTGTTCCTGGAGGAAATTATGGCAGAGTTTCAGTCTTCTGTTCCGGCGACACCGCCTTCAATCCCCCCCGTCGGCTACGTCAAATTTGACGAACGAAGTCGCGACGCCAATGCGGCAGCTGAACTGTTACAAGAAGATGAGCGGCTAAGGCAAATCTTCAAGGCCGGCGACAACAGCCGCGACTTGGAAGATCAGCGCGACCAGTTGGAGAAGCAGCTCTTCACCCTCGCTGGCAAGTATGGGCTGGATTCGATCGAGAATCTTTCACGGGCCATCTTGAACACCGATCCGTACATTGAGTAGCGCCCGTCACCCAACCCAGCCCAGCTTAAAAAACTGGAGCTGGGCTTTTTTATATTCTCAGACTTGGATGACAGCACTAATGACCATGGGTTGGCGCTCGGTCTTCTGGAAGAGATACTCGCCAATGTCGTCGCGCAAAGCTTTTTTGAATTCGTCCCAACGGACGCCACGGCGAGCCGTCATTTGGCCGTGGAGGCGTTTGGCTAAGGCCCGGGCCCCGGCGATCAGTTCTTCGGATTCTTTCATATAGACAAACCCGCGGGAGATGACGTCCGGCGAGCTAACCAGCTGGCCAGTTTTGCGGTTGACCGTCAGAATCACCAAGAAGACGCCGTCTTTGGCCATGGTTTGGCGGTCGCGCAAAACAATCTCGCCAACGTCGCCGACGCCAGAACCATCGATCAACACTTGGCCGACCGGCACTTTTTCATCGGTTACTTTGCCAACACCCGCCCCAGCGGCGAACTCAATGACTTGGCCGTTTTCGATAATCAGCACATTGTCTGAAGCGATGCCCAGCTCGCCGGCTAATTTGCGCATCTCTACAAAGCGGCGGTAGTCGCCGTGAATTGGGATGAGGTATTTCGGTTTAACAATGTCGAGCACGTGTTTAATTTCTTCGCGGGAGCCGTGGCCGGTGGAGTGAACGTCGAGCTCGGCTTTGGTGATGACTTCGGCACCGGCCCGGTAGAGGTTATTGATACTTAATTCAACGGCCTTCTCATTGCCCGGGACGGTCGAGCTGGAGAGGACCACGGTATCGCCGGGCTTAATCCGAACGTGGCGGTGTTCGCCAGAGGCCATCCGGGTTAAGGCCGAGCCTTCTTCGCCCTGCGAGCCGGTACTCATCACCACAATTTTGTCGTCGGGGAGGCTGTTAATTTGGCGGATATCGCCTAAGATGCCTTGCGGTACTTTCAAATAACCCAGTTCCATGGCGATATTGACGTTGCGCTCCATGCTCCGGCCGGCCAAAAAGAGTTTGCGGCCGGTTTTGGCACAAGCGGCGATGACGTGCTGGATTCGGTCGATCCGGGAAGCAAAGCTAGTGACGATGGCGCGGCCCTTGAGGCCGGCCAGAATGTCTTCCAGGGTTTGGCTGACGACCGTTTCGCTCAAGGTATGGCCGGGCACCAAGACACCGGTGGAGTCCGACAGCATCGCCAGCACGCCACGCTTAGAAAGTTCGGCCAGCTTGTCAAAATCGGTTGGTTTGCCGAAGGCCGGCGTTAGGTCGACTTTCCAGTCGGTAGCGTGGTAAACCAACCCCGCTGGGGTGGTGAAGGCAATCCCCAAAATATCGGGAATCGAGTGGGTCATCTGAACCGGCTCGATCAAAAATTCGCCGATTTGCACCCGGTCGCCGGGCAGAATAATCCGGAACTCGGCGTTCTGAATACCGTGCTCTTCGAACTTAGCTTTAATAAAGCCGGCCGTTAGCGGGGCGGTGTAAATTGGTACCGGGAATTTCGGCCAAATAAACGGCATGCCGCCGATATGGTCTTCGTGGCCGTGGGTAATAATCCAGGCCTTAATCTTGGCTTTGTTTTCTTCTAAATAAGTAGTGTCGCAGATGACGTAGTCGATGCCCGGCATGTCTGGGCCCGGGAATTTGATGCCGGCGTCAACGACGATAATGTCGTTGTTGTACTCGAAAACCAGCATGTTTTTGTCGCCGGTTTCGCCAGAGCCGCCCAGCGGAATAATCCGCAGGGTGTTGCGGTTGGCGCTCGAGATAACGCGGTTTTCGCCGGCGGTAGTCAGCGGTTTGAACGGGGTTGGCCGTTGGGCGCGACGCGAACGCGGCCGGCCACCGGCGCGTTTGGGCCGAGCTGAGCCAGCGGCGTCGACGGCCTTTTCGGTGTCGGTGACGTCTTGGCCGACCGCTTGTTCGCGAGTCGGTGGGGCGCCGTAATGGCGCGGTGGTCCAGCAGGCCGACGGTTTTGGTTACTTTGGTGCGACTGTGTGGTGGGTTGTTCGGATTTCGGATTTCGATATTCGGATTTTCTTTGCGGTACTCCCGCTTCACCGCCAGCTAGTTTGGTTAGTGTCATATCGAGCGGCTGGTCTTTGGGTGTGTTGTAAACGTTCTCGCGCTGGCCCATCCGGTACTTTGGTCGGTTATTTCGGTTACGTGGGCCGCGGGCGGGCCGATCGGCCCTAGGTTGAAAAACCGGTTTTAAAACCGAGCCAGCGTCGCTAATGTCAATTGCTTCTTTAGCAATCTTTGGGTTGGGAGCCGAGTTTAAGGGCTCAGGGGTTTCTGTGTTTGTCACGGATAAATTTCCTTTCTGAATTTCTTGTAATACTGATGCGGCTGACTCAAGGGGGAGTTCAATCAGCAGCGATTAGTGAGTTAACTATGACAGAAAAGTTAGTGATTGTCAATTGGGAAGTTTGTTCTTGAATATAATTTCAGCGGCTGAGCCGCTGTTCGCTTGGGGGCCAGGGGGCTTATTGCGACGCCGCCCCCTAGGCCCCCAAACCCCCGTACCCCGGCACGCTTCTCTTTGAGAAGTGGAGAAAACCTCCGGCTGTCAACCGGCAACTGGCACTGCCTATTGGTATTTTCTGGACTTAAATGACGTGCACGCTCGCTCACTCGCCGCTCCTCCTCCTCCGGTTTTAGGAACTATTTATATTAAAAGGCCGCGCTAACGCGCGGCCCGGAAAGCTCAGTCTGGAGGTGAAGAGAAGGTCATCGTTCCGTGTCGACCCGTATACAAATATGTACCTGTCACGACTTGGTTGGCGCCACCGACCTTCCAGATGGCTTCAAACTCAATCCAAGGGAGAGGATTGCCCGCTACCCGTTTTAGCGAATCAATGACCACGGTTACTTCGGCCTTGACATTCTCTACTGCTAGATGAATGACGAACTTGACGTCTTGCCTTCGAAAGAAGGAAAGTGACAGATCCTGTTCTCCGGGACCATTGATTATATTGCGAGTCGTCTTCTCAGGTGCTTTGGTTGCCATACGGCCTCCTATGTACAAGTTCATTCAGGCAAGAACTAGGCCCTTATCGCATAAGCGACGACCTGCCTATACGGGTCAGGAATTACTCCGTAATTCTACTCTAATCCCAAGAGCAATCAAGTGCTCTTGGTCGTAATCTTATCCATTATTTCCGGGATTTTGGCGAAGTCGGCGAGGAGGGTGGCCCGCATACCGCCGTTATAGAGGGCTGCTGCTGGGTGGTAGAGCGGCAAATAGTGCTGGTTTACCCTGAGCGAGCCTTCGCGAGTCGAAGGGCCCTCAAGTAACTGGCCATGAAGCTGGGAAATCGTGCGCTTTTCGTCGGGCATCACGGCGGCCAGCGCGTGACGGCCCAGAAAACAAATTATTTTCGGCCGAATAATGGCGATTTGCTTCATTAAAAACGGTTTTTGGTATTCGATTTCTTCGGGCAACGGATCGCGGTTTTCCGGCGGCTGATACTTTAAAGTGTTAGCGATAAAAACGTCTTGGCGCTCCAGGCCGATCGAGTTGAGCATCTCGGCCAAAAATTTCCCGGCAGCGCCCACAAACGGCCGGCCGGTCTCGTTCTCTTTTTTGCCGGGCGCTTCACCGATAAACATAATCTCGGCCTCCGGGTTGCCTTCGCCTGGGACTGGATTTTGGCCGGGGTAAAATTTGCAGGCTTCGCACTCAGCGATTCGCTGGGCCACCAGCTTGAGGGCCTCTTCTTTAGTCATTCGTTACTTTTGGTATATCACCGCGTCCAATTTGCCGCCATATTTTAGCTCGCAAAACCCTTGACATTTCTCGAGAAAGCTGCTATAGTGACAGCACCTTAACATCAAGGTCCGGGCAGCCCCCGGAGGAGAAATTCATGAACAGTAGCCTTATGGCCGGTATTCAAACCAACAATGCGTCTCAAAACGCTTCCCAATTCTTCGCCGAAAACAAGATCGTACCAGTGTCTCTTATTACTGTGTGCGACATCCCACGCTGTCTCGGACAGATGTCCTCGCCCTTCCCACTGTTCGCTCCTCAGGAAAAGGATCGGTCAGAGATCACTCGCGTTAAATCCGCGGAAGGAACAAAGCCATCAGCCTATGCCCGGATGACGAAAGGCGGAGTGGCAATTCACGACGAAGGCTTTCAGATTGAAGAGCTGGCTGGTGGCGCCGTTACGGTTGGCGAGTTGAGAGACCTCTTCGGCCTGTACGAATCGGCCACCTACATCGCCATCAACAACGCCCCCCAAGGCGCATCTCCGAAATGGAAGAAGAAAATCGAGCTGCGTTACAAGCCGCTCGACTCGAAACGGGAAGGCGCGATGGACGTCGATGCCGTGATAAACGGGCTCGTTAGCCTGCCTCACAATACTCTGGTTGGTATCTACCTTTGGGTAAATCCCGACAACGATGAGGGTGGTTGGTGGCGCTGCAACTTGGTGCTCAGCACCTGGGACCAGGCATCTCTGAAAAATGCTCGACGTGTTAAGCTGCCAATCCTTCACAAGAAGGGTATTGCGGCGATCCCGCTCCTCGACCTGCAATCTCTCGGATTTTCAATCGATTAACACCGATCCAATCCAACTCCCCACTCCGGCCCGCCCACAAAGGCGGGCCCTTTTCATACCAAAAATAGCCCCAACGGGTTTGGCGAGCTAATGCACTCGAGAAAGGGTGTGTTGGAGCAGCAGTATACACACGCTTCTGTTAACAGGTTGGGGGATAACTCAATAACCTGGTAGAATTTACTCAATATGGCTGCTAGCTACCACGACCGTTTACGAGATGGCGCAAAACTGAAAGCCCTAACCGAGCAAGATCCTAGCCTTGGCGAGGCTGAGCAGCCGGCGCAATTTACACCGGAATTTCTAAAAAAAATCGGCATTATTCAACAGCCGATCACCGCCGGCAACGGTTACATCAAATTACATTATTCGGACTTTATCGTTGAAGAAATCACCGAAAAAGGGGCGATCGCCAGTGTCGAAGCCGGGCCACTCGGTCAACCAGATTGGGACGCCCCTGCCCCTACCGACCCGGAAAAGAGGCTCCGACTGGAAGTGGAGCTGGTCAAGCAGGGCTTCAGCACCTTTGAAGCCCTGGAACGCTTGGCCGAAGCGCTGAATTTGCCGATGAACCAAATTACCTACGGCGGCCTCAAAGACGGCAAAGCCATTACCGCTCAGCGCGTATCAGTTAACAGCATCACCCGCGAACAGCTGGAGGGAGTTTCGATCCCCAATTTATTTATTAAAAACGCCCACTACCGGGTAGGGATGCGTAACATTGGTGAACTTTTCGGCAACCGTTTTACGATTCTGGTCCGGACCGGTGAGCTGAATAACGAAATCCTGCAAACCCGCTTGGACGAAATCAAAAATCGGGGCTTTTTTAATTTCTTCTCGCTCCAACGCTTCGGCAGTCGGCTCCTCACCCACCACGTCGGGAAGTTTATCTTGCAAAGTCAGTACGACGAGGCTTTTAAGCTTTGGCTAGTTGGCGCCAGCCCCCATGAAGGCCGAGCCTTGCAAAAAAATCGCCTCCAAGCCGCCGCTAGTTGGGGCGATTGGCCGGCGATGGTCGAGCAGTTTTCGGCGTTTCCGTATTTTTTCCAAAACGAACTGAAAGCGCTGGCCGTCTTAGTCCAAGAACCGGGCAACCTCATTGGCGCGCTGGAAGCGGTTGGTGATCAAATTAAATTCGCCGTTAATGCTTACGGCAGTTATTGTTTTAATTCGGTTTTGTCGGCCCAGCTCGCCAAAGGGCAGATCGACGAAACCATTCCTCAGCTCGACCCAACCTGCGTTGGTTGGTACGAGCACTATCTGCCAAACGAAAAGTTGGGCGAGCTCCGCTGGCGCCATCCCTTACTAAAGTTCCTGGGCGATACCCGACCGCGCCGTGTGCCGACCCGCGTGCCGGTGACGGTTCATTCGGTTACCGCCGTCGATGAGGGAGTGATCTTCCACTTCGACTTAACCAAAGGCGCCTACGCCACGACTTTTTTGGCCGAGCTTTTCCAGCTCTACCAGGGCCGGCCGGTGCCAGATTGGGTTAACCAGAATGTCGTTGATACCCGGAAACGCATCGGCTATCCGCCAATTAGCGAAACCGAAGAGGCTTTTCCCAAAGCCTCGCTGGAGGATTTAGAGGTCGGCGATGAGTAAAGACATTCTAGCCGGGGTTTACCGGCATTACACCGGCCTGATGGTGCTGGTTTTGGGGGTGGCCCGGCACTCGGAAACTGAAGAAAGTTTTATGGTTTATGTGCCTTTGGGGCCGAAAAAGGGCCCCAGGTTAACCGTTCGCCCTCTCGAGATGTTTCAGGGAATGATCACTGTTAACGGCAAAAAAGTGCCCCGTTTCACGTACATTGCCCCCGAGATGCCAGAAGAGCTCTCTCAAGGCTACTACCAGATGCACGGCTGGGGCTACCCAGGCAAAGAGTAACTTTAGCCAATGCGAGTGAGCGAAATTCGGCCGCGCTCTTCGTCGACGTCTTTAACTTTAACGGTGACGGTATCGCCAACTTTGACGACGTCAGAAACCCGTTCGACGAAGCCGCCGGTGCCAAGCGATGAGACGTGAATCATCCCGTCTTTGTTGGGGGTGAGCTGAACGATGGCGCCGATTTCTTTGCCGGAATTCCGGTCTTTAACGATGTCGGTGATCGGGCCAGTAAATTCGGTGCCGACCTCAATCGGGATGCCGATGCTTTCAACAATGGTTTTGACAGCTTCGGCCGCGGCCGCGTCACCAGAAGTAATATAGACCGTGCCGTCGTCGTCGATATCGATGTTCAAAACTTCCCGGCCGCCGTGATCGTCAATCAGCTGGTTAATGTTTTTGCCGCCCGGACCGATCAGTTCACCAATTTTTTCGGGAGCGATGTGGCAGGTCAAAATCCGCGGGGCGAGTGGGGAGAGCTCTTTGCGCGGTTCAGCGATGACTTTTTTCATCTCGTCCAAAATAAACATTCGGCCGATTTTGGCCATCTCGAAGGTGGTGGCGATCATCGCTTTGGTTAGGCCTTTGTTTTTGACGTCGAGCTGGATGGCGGTAATGCCGTCGCGCGTGCCAGCGATTTTGAAGTCCATCTCGCCGGCGAAATCTTCTAGGCCCTGGAGGTCGCTTAAGACTTGATAGTTGTCGTCGGATTCCGAAACTAAGCCCATGGCGATGCCCGCGACCGGTTTTTTAATCGGCACGCCGGCGTCCATTAAGGCGAGCGTCGAGCCGCAGGTCGCCGCCATCGAGCTGGAGCCATTCGAGCCGAGCGTTTCGGTCACCAGCCGTATAGTATAAGGAAAGGCTTCTTTAGCGGGGATCATCGGCTCTAAGCCCTTTTCGGCCAAGGCGCCGTGGCCGATCTCGCGGCGGTTACCGCCGCCAAGGCGTTTGACTTCACCGGTGGCGAACGGGGCGAAGAAATAGTGATGGATATAGCGCTTCTTGGCGAACTCTTCCATCGTGTCGATCCACTGCTCTTCGGCCGGGCCACCGAGCGTAGCGACAGTTAGGGCTTGGGTTTCGCCGCGATTAAATAAGGCCGAGCCGTGAACGCGCGGCAGATAGCCGACTTCCATGCTTAAGGGCCGAATCTCGTCCATTTTCCGGCCATCGGGCCGCTGTTTTTTGTCTATTATCAGGGCGCGGACAGCCTTTAGAAAGCCAACGTCCACCGCTTCTTGAACAAGCCCCGGTTCGTATTTTTCGGCAAACTCAACATTGGCTTTGGCGAGCAACGCCTCGGTCAGCACTTCGCGTTTTTGCTTGTCTGGTTCGGCGGCGATTTTTTCCAGCTCGCTGGCAGCGAATTTTTTAATTTCAGTGATATGCTCCGGGTCTTCAAAAACGATCTTTTCTTTAGCCGGGTTAATAAACGTTTTTTGCGGTTCGAGCATTTTGGCGATCGCCTGCTGGGCAAACTCCAGCGCTTCGGCCATTTTTTCTTCCGGCACTTCCTGAGCGCCGACTTCGATCATCGTAATTTTGTCTTTGGTGCCGGAAGCTAATAGGTCGAGCGTGCTTTCTTGGAGTTGGGGGAGAGTTGGGTTCAAAATTAGCTTGCCATCGATCATCCCGACGCGGGCGGCGGCGATCGGGCCTTCAAACGGAGCGTCGGTTTGCATCAAGGCGGCCGAGGCACCGACCACGGCCATCACGGCTGGGTCGTGAACGTCGTCGTAAACCAGCGTCGTAATAATAATTTGGACGTCGCGCCGGAAGCCTTTGGGGAACATCGGGCGAATTGAGCGGTCAACGATCCGGCTCTTGAGAATCGCTTCTTCGCTCGGGCGGCCTTCGCGTTTCATGAATTTCGAGCCGGAAATTTTGCCGGCGGCGTACATCCGCTCCTCGTAATCGATCGTCAGCGGGAAAAAGTCCGTCCCTTCACGGGGGGCTTTGGCGACACCGACCGTCACCAGCAGAACCGCGTCGCCGTGGCGAACAACAACAGAACCCTGAGCTTGTTTCGCAACTTTGCCGCTTTCGAGTTTTAGTTCAGTTTCGCCAAAGGGGATGGTGGTCGAAGTGAGTTTTGACATTAGGTCTATTGTACGGGAAAACTGGCTCAGCTTCAACGGGTTGTAATACGCCTATTGCGTCCGCCTATTCCTTCCAGTCCAGTTGATCCTTAGGAATACCGACCGATTTGCCGTACTGTGCCGCCGTTTTTCTAACTTTGCCATCGCCTTTTTGGTAGTTGAAAAATTTATTAGCGAATATTACGAATACTAAGCCTGTCGACGTTGTAAAATTCGTATACCAAGGGCCGGGCTTGAGCGACTGACTGAAAGACTCTACTATCTCTTTCGCCTTTTTTTCACTGCCCTCAAAATGTAGCGCCGTCCATTGGTTGGATTGACTCTTGGTGGCGTTAGTAACCAACCACTTCTCTTTTTTTACCACCCTTATCGTGACCGGGACGGTCTTTAAACTTTCGTCCAATACTATTCCGGTAATAAGCATTAGCCCTCTCACATCTTCCTCGGTCAACAGACGAGTTGTCGAGCAGAAACTGACCATCGCCACGCTAGGCTGATGAGAAAAACCGATATATTCAACCTGCTTGCCTTTTTGCCGAGCTTTTTTAATTGCTGGCGCCAAATCAGTGTCCGAGGAAACTAAAATAATTTTGTCGCATTGGTTTTCATAGGCGGCAACTAACAAATCAGTCGCAATTTGAACGTCTACGCCCTTCTCATGGTATTTCCCGTCGTTTTTCATCAGGTAACCAAGGCTGTAACGAAAGCCAGATTTTTTGAGTAGTGCCATTAGTCGTTGCTGACTGGCAAACAACTCTTCCGTTCTTTTGGTGCCATCTTGTTTGATACGACCAACGTAATAGCAGGCGTCGACAATTTTATCTGAGCCGGCAAGAAATTGACCGAAAGCGCGAAAGTCAAAATTTAGTTGTTTGTTTAGCTTCAAGTCTTTTAACTTGAAATAAAAGTTACTACCATCAATCAAGATTGCGACTCGTGACATTAATAGCACTAGAGTACGTAAAAAGCCCTGCAAATGCCAGAGGCCTCACAGGGCGTTTTAGTACCTTAATAGTACCCATTTTACACCCACCCGTCAATGGTTACTTACGCAGACCGAGCTGGGCAATGACTTTCTTGTACTGGTCCGGGTGACGTTTCTCGAGGTAGGTGAGGAGCGAGCGGCGATGGGAGATCATTTTTAAAAGACCGGAGCGCGAGTCGTTATCTTTTTTGTGCTCGGCCAAGTGCTGCGAGAGCTGATTGATTTTCTCAGTTAAAACCGCCACTTGGACATCGGTGGAGCCGGTGTCGTTAGCGTGGTTCTGGAATTTCTTGATGGCGCCAGCCTTCTTTTTGTCGCCGGGGCCAACAGCTTTAATAGTTGGTTTAGTGGCCTTCTCGGCTTTGGCTTCTTTTTTGATTGCCGGCGTCTCTTCCGGGGCAGCTTTAGTAGTTTTCTTTGGCATTGATACTCGTAATCTTAGCAAAAAAGTTGAACGGCTTCAACAGGTATTAGTGTTCGTCGGCCAAGGCGGCGATTGAGACGGGTTCTTCTTTGGTTGGCTCAGCCGAAGCTGCTTGACCGGGGCGGACGTGTCCTCGCACTTTCTCGATAATTTCGGCTTTTTTCTCCTCCAGCGTTCCCTCCACACCAAAACCGGCCGCCGCCACGTGCCCGCCGCCGCCAAAAACCTGAGCGATCTCGGCAACGTTGTAGTCTTGGCTAACGGCTCGCAGCGAACCGCGAATGGCGCCGTTTTTCTCTTTCAGAAGTAAAACAAAATCGAGCCCAGCGGCCGTTCGGAGCAAATCATCGATAAAGCCGCCGGTCGAGTGATCTTCCACCCCAGCCGCTTTCATCTCGGCTTCGTCAACGGTCGTCCAAGCGAACTTTAGTTCCGGCTCTTCTTTTAGATTCGACAGAATTTTGCCCCAAAGTTTGAGCGTCGCCAGTTTTTTGGTTTTGAAAATTTTCTCAATAATTTCTTGCTGGCGGGCGCCGGCAGCCACGAGTTGGGCGGCCACGGTCAGGGATTTCGGCGTCGTATTTTGGTTTTGGAAGCTGTTAGTATCGGTCAGTAAGCCGGTTAGTAAGGCGGTGGCAATATCGGCGTCGAGCAATACTTCGCTGCGACCGAGCGATTCGATCAGCGAGACCATCATCTCAGCGGTCGAAGTAGCCGTCATATCCACCCAGTTCACTTTGCCGAAATACGAGTTAGTGGCGTGGTGGTCGATGTTAACCGTCGGCGTCTCGAAAAACAGCTCCGGCACATCTTTATAGATATCGCCGAGCAGCTCGACCGAGCTGGTATCTAAAATAATCACCAAGTCGTACTTTGGCCGGGAACGGGTAACGGTGACGTCCTCGGGCAGCAGCACGCCTTTTTGCGGCGTGACCACAATCATCAGCTGATGTTTATCGGCTAGTTTTTTCTGGCCCAAACGTAAATCCTCGCCGGTTTGGCGCGTATCGATGGTGATCACCACTTCATTAGAAGCCGAGAGTTCGGTTTTAGCTTGGTCGAAAGCGGGGAGGAAGCTGACAACTTCTGGGATTTCGCCGAAAAAGGCGACTTCCGGTTCTTTGTTGAGTTTTTTGAGGGCGAGCGAGAGAGCGAGCGAGCTGCCGACGGCGTCGCCGTCTGGGTTCGAGTGGGTCAGAATTAAAACCTTGTTTGAGGCGCGGATTAGTTCGGCGGCTTGGGCTTTCGGCGTTAATTCCATCTGAAGTCAGTATAGAGAAAAAAATATTCGCTTCAAGGCTTAAGTTTCCGAAACGGCCAAAACCCCTTGACCTTAACCAAGAAATCAGGTATAGTTTCGGCAGTAATTGTTCTTCACAGGAGGAAGGAAAATGGCATCAATGACTCAGATGATTACGGATGGTCAGTGGGAGATGCTAAGACAACTTGGCGTCAAGGTTCCGCCACGGTCCCTAACCAAAAACGCCGCCGGAAGGCTAATAACCTATATTAAGTCCGGCAATGGTACGCTAGGCAAGACACCCGCTGAGCGAGCAGCAATCTCGAGAACGTACATTGAGAAGTTTGTTGGTAAACGAGTTTATTGCGCTAGTGGCGACACTGTTTACAGAGGCCGAATTGGGACGGTACTTTATCTAAGGGCCCGAGTAATCGATGAGGTGGCGGAAGTCCGTCAGAAACGTTTAGAGAGGGGTGAAGATGGTCAATTCACCGTAAGCCCTTTCGCAGCGATCGTGGAGTGGGATGCGACTGAAAAAAAGCCGCGATTCATCACCCCCGTCACAGTTGGATCTGGAGGTCTTTCGCTTTACTACCTTCAGCTTATCTAGTCTTCATTGCCCGCAGCCTTCACCGGCCGCGGGCTTTTTCTTTTGATTGAATATTGATACATTGGATATTATTTGAAAATTGATTATTGATAATTGAAAATTCGACAAGCGGGTTATTTACACTTTTCCAAATTTCAGGTAAGCTTGTCGGAGAATGCCAATTTCGAAATCTGCTAAAAAATCCTGGCGCGTCTCCGTGCGCAAAACCGCCGTCAACCGCCACCGCAAGGCGGTAATTAAAGAAGCGCTGAAAAATGTCTCGGCCGACAGCGCTGCTGGCGCCATCTCGATGATCGATAAAGGCGCTAAATGGGGGATCTTCCACCCCAACAAAGCCGCTCGCCTGAAAGGCCAGATCGCTAAAAAAGTTGGCACTATTAAACCGAAAACGACCAAAGGCGAGAGCGTTAAAGCTAAAGCCACTACTAAACCCGTTCGACAAGCTCAGGGCGGGAAAGCCGCTCCAAAAAAGGTTGCTGCTAAGAAAACTACCAAAAAGTAACTAGCCGGTTGGGCTAAAAAAACGTAACGTGAACCTATGCCCGGTTCACGTTTTTCGAGTGGGTTAATTAACTTCTTCAACCTCATTAAGGTGGCGGCGGTTTTAATTGTGCTGGCCGTGATGGCGATCGTCTTTTTGGGCGTGCCACTACCGGTAGACGGCCACAGCATGGACCCCAATTTCGCCACCGGCGAACTAGTGCTGGTTCAACGCGTCAACTTTAACGCCTCAAAACTCCAGCGTGGCGACGTGGTAGCCGCCAAATTCCCGGCCGATGCCAGCCACACCCGGCTGATTAAACGGGTAATCGGCTTACCCGGCGATACCGTTAGCGCTAAGGCCGGCGTTATTACCGTCAACGGCCAGATTCTTGATGAAAGCGCCTACGGGCCGATCATTGCCGCCCCGCCGTACCAGGAAGTCACCAACCTAAAGCTAGGCAGTAAAGAATACTTCCTCTGCGGCGACAACCGGCCGGGTTCCAGCGACTCCCGCCTTTGGGGCCCCGTTCAAGCCAGCGACATTCAAGGCCGAATTAGCTTTATCGTCTGGCCGCTGGGCAAGCTAAGTTATATTAATCACGTAACTTACTAAATACCAAGCTCCAAATAACAAAAAACAAACAAATCATAAATTCCGAGTATCAAACCTATGAAACGATACGACCTTGAGGAGCGCACGATGAAGTTCGCAAAAGATGTGAGGATTTTCTGTAATGAGCTAACAAAATCTGCAACGGTCAACGAGGATAGTAAACAGCTGGTTCGCTCATCAGGCTCTATTGGGGCGAATTACATTGAAGCAAATGAGTCGCTAAGTAAGAAAGATTTCATTATGCGACTGAAAATTTCTCGTAAAGAGGCCCGAGAAAGTCGATACTGGCTTGAGCTCTTGGAAAGTAATAGTCAATCTTCAGCAGACCCCAGCAAATTAATTCGTGAAGCAACCGAATTGATAAAAATATTCTCGGCAATTATTACTAGTTCTGAAAAGTAGTTTAAGATTTAGTAATTGTTATTTGTTTGGTATTCGGTGCTTGAGTTTTGGAATTTTTCGCTATTGCGCTGCTGGTTGGGCCGTCAGCGCTAAAGCGTGCGACAGGTAGCCAAAAAGCGGGAAAATCTGGTTCGTAAAGTCGTCAATGGTGCTAACGTTTGGCGCTACGTACCACGAAGGCTGAGCAAACGGCAAGTGGAAAAAGCGGCGCGTCCACTCGCGTTCCACGTCCAAAACGACGGCGTAGGGGAGGTAGGCCAGAAACTGCTCCTGGCTGTGAGCGACATAGTTAATCGGCTCTTTGGCAGTTAAGTAGCTGCGGAAAGCCAGCCAGCGGCCGATCTCCCGGTCGCCGTAAACGGTCCGGACCGGCAGCGATTTAGCCAAATAGGTTACGGCTAATGCCGCTGCCATCATCCCCACCCAAAAGAAGAGACTGTAGCGAACAGTGGTGATAAATAACAAATTGGCGCCGAAGCCGGCTGCCCCGAGAATAAACAAAAGAATACCAATGATTTGGTAGCGGCGGTGGAGGGCCAACGGATTAGTATAAAAATACCCAAGATCGCTGACTTTCTTGTAAGCGAGCAAAAAGGCCTGCGAAACCCGTTTACTGAAGACTTCTTGGGCCAGACCGAAGCTGATTTCTTCGGTATTGGCTCTATCGGCATCAGCGCCAAAAATCTGCTCGATCAGTGACTGTTCGTAGTCGTTTAAGGTATCGCCGCCCGACAGGAGACGAAAACGAAAATCGTCGGCCGAGACCTGCCGAATAATCAAATGGCCCCGTCTGGCCAGATCTAGGAGCGTCGCTGCTAGTTCGCGGCTGGTCAGCCGGCCCTTCCAGAGAATCCCCAAGATCGCTGGCGGCAGGCGGCTCGGTAATTCGATGGCTTGAGCGGTTGGCGTCGGCACGTTGCGGTTCCGGCCCAGGCCCACAAATAACAAAAGTAAAACCGTGAGGAGTGGCAAACCAATCGAGATCCCCAGCCAAATCGTGGTCGGGAGCTCGGCCAGATACTGCTGAGCCTGGAATAAAAACGATTGTTGAACGAAGCTCTGCGGCACTTCCAGCTCGATTGCCAATTGGGCTTGGTTAGAGATCCCCAGCGCCGTGAACTCGACCGTCGTCGGGTTAATGAGCTGGCTGTTCACTTCGCTAGCGCCGCCATTACTCACCAAAGCGTGGCCGACGGTTTGCTCGGTGCCGGCTTGGGGCAGCGTCACGTCAACCACTAATTGGTCGATGAAATCGGTGGGCTGGTTGATAACTTGGTAACGGTAGCGGTAGGTGTTGAAGCCTTTAAAAATCTCGGCCGGCAATTTGACCGATCCTAGATACAAATTACCGTTGCTTTTCAGGGTGATGTCGATGACGTTCGGCGCCACTCCAGTACCCGTCGGGTTAATCGGCGCCTCAGCCAAAAGCGGCGAGTGCCAGAGGTAATACAACCCGCCAGCCACCAAAGCGACTGCGACGAAAAAACCCAGGCTCTTTTTACTGAGCTGGACAGTAGAGAATAACTCATGCCAATTCGACTGATGTTTTTTCAAACTAACCCCTCCCACATCGCTTCCCAGTGTACCCGGTTACCGGCCGGGTTGGAAAGGCGGTGGGCCAGCAGGGCGATCGCGGCGCCGGGCTCAAGCAAGCCGGTTTTAGTGCCGAAATCGACATCGCCCAGCAGCTCCACTACCGGCCGATTCTCGGGCTGGTCGACGGCTTCTTTGCGGACGGCGGCGGCCAGGCTGCCGAGCAGCAATTCAAACGGCGTACCGCCCTGAAAATCCGCGGCCAACTGCCGGCCGATTTTTGCCCAAGCTTTTTGGCGCACCAAGCGGTAGTAAACAAAATAATCGTCGGGTCTGGCGGTTTGGCGGGGCCGGTCGTCGTTTTTTCCACCCGCTGTCGTCGCCAAGAATCGTAACTCGGTTTCCAAAAACCAGAGGTCGTTGCCACCGGCGCTTAACAAACTACTCACAACTGCCTCGTCCAGTTGCAGGCCGAGCTCTTGGGAGCGGGCTCGAATCCAGCGGCGGGTGGCCGGTTCGTCTAAAGCTTCGGCGACAATTTTTTTCGCTGCCCCGCTTAGCGTTGTCGCTAACGCTGATTTAGCCGCGAGCGGTTTCTGGTCCCAGACCGCGGCGACGGTGGTTGGCGGCAAACTGCCTAAAACGCTGGCCAAACTGTCTTGCGTTGCGCCATCAAGCACGCCCACCTTTTTAATAATCGCCAGTCGCGAAGTGGCAAAGAGCGGCACCGCCTGCAAGTCGGCGAAGTTTGGTAACGTTTCATCGGCGTTAATTTCAATCAGCTCAGCGCCGTCGTTTTTAGCTAAATATTTGGCCTTTAATTGGTCGATCGCCTGTTTCGCCAGATAAGCGTCGCTGCCAGTAACGTAGATTAACATTTCGCTTCGCTCATTTTTACTTCTCGGCTTTGGCTCGCAGATAGCATGGGCTTACCGTACTTCGCCGGCCAGTTTTTGTCGAGTAAAAAATTACTTAATTTCGGTCATATCCGCCCAATTCGGGCCGGCTTTAACGTCAACTAGTAACGGGACTTTTAGCTCTACCACGCCGTTCATAATTTCCTGAATTTTGCTGGCCAGAGCTTCGACGCCGGGGGAATCGACTTCAAACAATAGCTCGTCGTGAATCTGCAACAGCATCAGCGCTTCCGGCAACTGCCGGTCAATCTCCACCATCGCCAGTTTCATTAAATCGGCCACGGTGCCTTGGCACGGCATGTTGACGGCCATTCGCTCGGCGCCGGAGCGCATCATCATATTGGGCGAGTGAATGTCTGGCAGATAGCGTTTGCGCCCGAACATCGTGCTCACAAAACCCTGCTCGCGGGCTTGGCGCTTCATCTTTTCTATAAAAGAGGCCACGCCGGGGAAATTCTTGAAATAGACGTCGATAAATTCTTTGGCTTCGATATTGGTGATGCCTAAATCGTTAGCCAGAGCGTTCGGGCCGAGGCCATAAATAATGCCGAAGTTAATGGCTTTAGCCGCCCGGCGGTCCACCTTTAATTGTTCGGCCACTGCTGCGTGAAAGTCATCTCCCTTATGAAAAGCGGCAATCAAGTCCGGGTCCTCAGATAAATGGGCCAAAATCCGCAGCTCGATTTGCGAGTAGTCGGCGCCCAGCAGCACCTTGCCCTTCGGTGCCACAAAGGCTCGTCGGACTTCGTTGCCCAGCTCAGTTTTGATCGGGATATTTTGCAGGTTTGGGTTAGTGGAAGCCAGCCGGCCGGTGGCGGCGCCGAGTTGCATATACGAAGTGTGCAGCCGGCTATTTTTATCGACTTGCTTCGGTAGCGTCTCCACGTAGGTGTTCAGGAGCTTGGCCATTTCGCGATATTGAATAACGTCGTCCACGATCGGGTGCTTACCTTTCAGTTTCCCGAGCGAATCGGCATCGGTAGAGTAACCGCTCAAGGTTTTTTTAATGCCGATCACCGGCAAATTCAGTTTCTCGAAGAGGATTTTTTGGAGTTGGGCTGGCGAGGCAATATTAAATTCCTGGCCGGCGGCCTTAATAACCCTGGCCTCGATTTTCTTCAGTTCGGCTTTCAGTTTGACGCCGAGCTTTTCCAAATACGGCCCGTCCAACTCGATGCCGCGCGCTTCCATCTTGACCAAGACGGGTAAAAGCGGCATCTCAATTTCGTAAAACACCCGCTTGGCGTCTTTTTCCTGGGTTTCGGGGTAGAGTTTTTCAAACAAGCGCCAAGTAATCAGCACGTCTTCGCAACAATAGGCCGCCAAGTCTTGGAGCGGGATGCTGGTCATTTTATTAGATTTCTTGCCGAGTAATTGAACGGTTGGGATTTTTTTGAACCCGAGCTCGCTAAAGGCCAGGGCGTCTAGGCCGTGGCTAAATAATTGCGAGTGAACCAGTTGCGAAGCGATCATCGTGTCGAACCAAACGTTCTTTACGCTTATACCAGCCATGTTTAAGGCGTGGATGTCGAATTTAATGTTATGACCAATGATTTTGCGATCGGGATCGCCGAGAATTTCGTTCAGATCAGCCCGGACATCATCAAGCGGCAAACCCTCAGAATAGGCCGGCGTCACCGGCAGGTAAGCGGCGTCGTTCGGCCCCCAAGCGATACCAACACCGATCAGTTCTTGGTCAAAGTCGACGGTTTCGGTGTCGATCACCAGCTTTTCTTGCTCCAGTAGTAGTGTTTTTAGCTGTAACCAGCGTTCTTTGGTCGTCACCGCTTCAAACGGCAGTTGGGGAACAATCTTTTCCTCGAGGTTTTTCTGGTCGGGCGAATCAAAAAGTGAAGCCTGGCTGCCGTTGGTGTTTTGGGGCAATTTTGCCAGCAACGATTTGAAATCGAGTTCGTGAAACAGGGTAACAACTTTGGCAAAGTCAAAATTACTAACGTCGGCCGCTTTCAAATCCAGGTCGATATCGATATCCTTTTTGATCGTCGCCAGTTTCTGCGACAGGTAAACCAGCTCTTTGTTGTCGGCTAGAATCTGCTTCGGCCGGTCTTTGAGCTCGTCTAAATGAGCGTAAACACCGTCGAGGTTTTCGTATTTATTCAGCCAATCCACCGCCGTTTTCGGGCCGATGCCGGGGGCGCCAGGAATATTGTCCGAGGAATCGCCAGCCAGAGCTTTGTAATCCACCACTTGCTCGGGGTAAATGCCGAGTTTTTCTTTAACGGCGTTGCGGTTGTAAGTAAGGGTGTCAGTGACGCCGCGGCGCAAGGAGTAAACCGTCACCGAGTCGCCCACCAGCTGCAACGCGTCGTTGTCACCGGTCACAATTACCGTTTGGAGGCCTTTTTTCTTAGCGATTTGGGCCAGCGAACCGATCAGGTCATCAGCCTCAAAACCTTGTTGGGCAAAGAGCGGAATATTCAGCACTTCCACAATTTCTTTGACCCGCGGGATTTGCGAGTAGAGCGACTCGTCGCTTTCCTTTCGGTGGGCTTTGTACTCGGGGTACATTTCGCTCCGGAAGGTGCCGCGGTCGCCACCGACGTCAAAACAGGCCACCACGTAATCCGGTTTTTCGTCTTTGATCGCCTTTAAAAGTGATGACGCAAAGCCAAAAACGGCGTTGACCTGCTCGCCTTTGGGCGAGGTCAGCGGTGGCAACGCGTGGTACGACCGGTGAATCAGGGCGTTCGAATCAAGTAGTAAAATCTTTGGCATCGCCTTGGACATTTTTACCAGTATAGTTCTTAACAGAGAAGCTGACCATAAGACATTCTGTTAAGAACTTATCCCTACTCTAGGCTTTCTGGCAAGAGTAGGGATATAACAGGTTTGGTAAGAAAAAACCTCGCTGTGAATGCGAGGTATCGGTCCCAGCTAGTTGTTAGATTCTTGGAATACCTGTTCGGATGTCCGAATCTAAGGATTCGTCGACGTAATGGGCGCAGGCGGTCAGGTTGTAGCCGTAACTGCGGCCGCCGTTGGGACGAGTTTGCCAGTCGATCTGGTCAAGCTTAAAGGATTCACGTTCCAGATTAGAATTGACCCAATCGTCGACCTTCTTATTAAAGGCTTCTACTGCTGCCTCCGTAGCCGCATCGCTACCACTAATACTAGTGCTAAAGAACCTGACTCGTTTCACTTCACTCACCTCTCCTTCAAGCCCGTTGCTTGCTGAAAGAATATTACCCGTAAATCGTCCAAAAGTCAATTACTTCACTTGGTATTTGACCAGCAGCTCTTCCAAGACTGCCCGATCTGACCAGGGAATAAATTTATAGCCCTTGGAGGAGTGCGGGTCACCGACGACCATCACTTTTTCAGCGCCTTTGCCGAGAACCAACACGGCGTCCTGCGGCCGAGCCATCGAGAGGGCTTTGCTAATGGCTTCGCGCCGGTCGGGGATCCGCCACCACCACAAATCTTCGCCGGTTTCTTTGTATTTGAAGCTAACGTCACCGTCTTCTTCGCCCGCGTGTTTCACCTTGTAGCGGCCTTTTTTCGGTCGGCCGCGGGGAACGCCAGCGGCCACTTCATCAATAATTCTATAAGGGTCTTCGTCGTAAGAGTCGTCGCTGGTTAAAATGGCGAAATCGGCAAAGCGACCGGCCAAAGCCCCCATCAGCGGCCGCTTGGCTTTATCGCGGCGGCCGGTGGCGCCGAAGACAACGATTAATTTGCCGCGAACGGTCGGTTTGACGGTCTCGTAGACTTTTTGCAGCGCGTCAGGCGTGTGGGCGTAATCCACAATCACGGTAAAGCCTTGGCCAGCGTCAACTACTTCCATGCGCCCCGGAACGGCAGCCACCGAGCGCAGGCCCATAATAACAGTCTCGAGCGGAATGCCTAAGCCCAGGCCCACCGAGGCGGCCGCCAGGGCGTTGTAGACGTTAAACTCACCCGGTAGCGGCAGGCTGAGGCTAGCTTGGCGACCGCCGACCAGCAGCACAAAGTCTGTCCCGCCAGGTCGTTGGTAGAGTTTTTTAGCCATCACTGAGGCGTTGTTTCTCACGCCGTAGGTAACCGTTCGGTTGGCGGGGTATTTTTCAAAACTTGTTCCAGCCGGGTCGTCGGCGTTCACCACTGAAAGCGCTGGGCGGCTGGCAAAAAGTTTTTCTTTAGCCAGCCGGTAATCGGTCATATTGCCGTGGTAATCCAAATGGTCGTGAGTGAGGTTAGTGAAAACTACCGCGTGCCATTTCAAGCCCCATAAACGGTGTTGGTCCAAGGCGATTGAGGTGACTTCAATCACCGCGTCGTCGCAACCGGCCTCAACCATTTGCTTCAAGAGTTTCTGTAACAGCCACGGGTTAACGGTGGTCATCTTGAGGTTGTTCTCAACTAATGAGCCGCCGATCTTAAAATCGACGGTCGTTGTCATGCCCACTTTCCGGCTAGCCGCTTCTAAAACGGCGGTAATCAGGTGCGCGGTCGTGGTTTTGCCGTTGGTGCCGGTGACGCCAATCATGCGGAGTTTTTTGCCTGGTTGACCATATCGCCAACTCGCCAGGACAGCGTTAAAAAGATGCCATTTATTAATAGTGGATTGGGGGAAGAGCTTTTTGAGATAATTTTTCATTATAAATTCCCTCGCCGGCGCGTTTCCGCTAACTGGTACAGTCTATACCAGAAAGGCCTCGAGACCAAGTCCCAGGAGCCGAGTAAGCGAACCGATCGGCCACCGAATTGGGATTTGAAGCGGGTGAGGTTGGCGTACGGATGGTTTGGTTGGTCGGGTGGGGCGATCGCTAACAAATCGTAAATCGCCAAGCCTTTCTTTTTGGCCGTTTTGATCGCCTCCCAGTGCAGTAAATACGGGGCCATCAAGCTCCGGTCGCCGCCCGAGCCGCCGTAAAGATAGCTATTGATGCCGCCAAAATAGAGAAAAACGCCCGCCGCCAAATCTTCGCTGCCCTTTTTGACTACCATCACCTCGCCCGCCCCCTCGGCCTTCAAAACCTTCACCAAATCCTGAAAATAATCCTCGTCGCGGCCGGCAAATTTCTGGTTTTGGGCGGTATTGGCGTAAAGCTTGCTAAAGCGCCGAACCAGCTCCGGCGACGTCCCCCGCTCAATCTTCAAATTATGCTTCTCGGCTAAACGGATGTTGTAACGCCCCTTCGGCTTCATTTGCTCCAGGATTTTTTCTTCACTAGGCCCTACGTCGACCCACTGCCGGTGCTCCGGCTGCACCTCTTCAAACGACTTTTTCAGCCCGAGTTTTAATAGCGCGGCGGCCAACGCTGGTTGCCATTCACCTAAAAACTCGAAGCGAGCGAAGGTTTGGCCGTTCGGTGGCAGGTCGGCGATCACTTTTTTCAGGCGAGTCGCTGTTTTTCCGTCCACCGGCAGCTCAGGGAAGTAGAGAATCGACTGGCCCAGCGGCAGTTGCCGCCACAAACCCAGCAAGCCGTCGTAGCGCTTTGGCAACCAGCCAGGCTTCTCTTTGAACGCGCCCCAGGCATCGGTCTGAAAGAATGACTCCATCGTTATTGCTAGTATACCGCATCTCAACCTGAAAAGGCCTTGACACTGTCAATAGAGAATCGCATAATTATTCTCACCTGGTTAAAAACCAGCGTACTTTTCGGGAGAAATATTATGGCCACCATTACTCGAGCCGATCGTCGTCGCTTCAGCCGCCGGGAGTCACGGAGAAACGTCAAACTCTGCGAGCAGATGAAGGGGAATACCACCATCGAGATAAGGAAGCCGAAACCACGCCTCTTCGGCTCGTGGCGGCGGCGAAGGCCGGGTCCGCTTCAGCTCGAACGCGAGCAACACCGGCTACGGCACGACATCGAACACGACGGGTACGAGGACTACCCGGAGTTCTGAGCCTGGCGGGCACAACGACGTGCCCGCTTTTTCTTAACCTCAGGTAAAATAGGGGGGTGAAAATATTAGCGATTGAAACCTCCTGCGACGAAACCGCGGCCGCCATCGTTGAAGAAAAAAACGGCGTTCCAGTAATTATTAGTAACGTCGTCAGCTCGCAAATGAAGGCGCATACAGGCTTTGGCGGCGTCGTTCCCAATTTGGCCGCTCGGCTTCATACGGAGAACTTACCGATAGTTTTGGAGGAAGTGACCCAAAAACAAAAGCTGAAGTTCGACGCTGTTGCCGTCACTGCCGGCCCGGGACTGGTCGGTTGTTTACTGGTTGGCGTAGCGGCCGCTAAAACTATCGCGATGGCCGGCGACTTGCCGTTTTACGCTATCAACCACCTGGAAGGCCATACGTATTCGGCCTGGCTGAACGACGAGGTTCCGGAATTGCCGGCATTGGTCGTGATCGTTTCTGGCAAGCACACCGACCTAGTTTTGATGACGCGGCACCTCCGCTACCAACACCTTGGCCGAACCCGCGACGACGCCGCCGGCGAAGCCTTCGACAAAGTCGCTCGCCTGCTCGGCCTCGGTTATCCCGGTGGGCCAGCAATTTCCGAGCTGGCCAAGCACGGCGACCCGAAAGCCTTCAAGTTCCCGATCGGCTTACCGGAAAAAACCAACCTGGAGTTTTCATTCTCCGGCCTGAAAGCCGCTGTCGCTTACCACGTGGTGCAGCAGCCAGCTCATATTCCGGAGCATATTAAGGCAGACATCGCCGCTAGTTTCGAGCAAACCGTGGCCGATACAATCTGCCGCAAAACCGTTGCTGCCCTAGATCAACACCCGGAAGTCAAAACCGTTTGCCTCGTCGGCGGCGTCGCTGCTAACAACCGACTTCGCTCAGAATTAGAAAAAGCTGTTCATCTTCACCAGCCGAGCCGCCAGTTCATCGTCGCTCCGAAACAATTTTGCACCGACAACGCGGCTATGGTTGGTGCTGCTGCCCTATTCCATCACCGCTTCGGCCAACCTGACGATTGGAAGAATGTCGAAGCCGACCCAAACCTAGGTTTGTAAAAAAGCCCGTCGAACCGAAGTTCAACGGGCAGCCACTGCCTACTGCCTGGCAGGCGGCTTTAGGTCGTTACGAATCCCTGTCAGCATTCGGCCACTTAGGCCACGGATGCGGGTCAGGAGTGCTTCGTTTTGAAACGTCGTTAAAGCTTGGACGTAGTCCACCCAGTCTTCGTTTTCCCAGTCTGGGACAACAATGTAAAACCATCGATGCCCTTGGTAGTGGGAAAACTGATAGACCGAGGTGACTTTCAGCTTTTGGCCGCCCAAATAAAGTGGGCGGGCCCGGCCAGGGCTTTTCTTGAGCGATTCAAGGAAGCTCAACAATAGCTGAACAGCCCGAATCTCTCCCTGATCCTCGTTACCAAGCTTCGCCAGCCCTCGATTCCAGTGCATCTCCTCATCCCGGAATGTAAGGCTTGATCCACACTCCATTATGCTAATTGGAAGCGGATTAGGGAGAAGTCGTCCGACCGTTGGTCGGATCTCATTCTGCTGCGCGTCTTCAAACAGACACCAGCCGACCACCTCCATCAAGCATTCTCGTTTTGGCGGAACAAGTTGTATGACCAATGAATGAAAGCGGCTGTCGTACCGTTCCGTATCGTTAGTCGATTGACGATTGAGCTCTACTGAAGCAAGAGCGGCTTCGGATTGTGAGGTACTATTCACGGGAGTAATATTACCAGCAATCGGGCTAAAAGTCAATTGATTCAGCTGGTTTTTGTGGGTTCAAAAAAACCGCCAAACCAGATAGAATAAAACCTAGATGACCGAAATACCTACCCGCTTTGATCACACCAAAGAAGCTGAGATTTACCAAAAATGGGAAAAGGCTGGCGAATTTAAGCCCAAGGGCAGCGGCGAACCGTTTTCAATTATCATACCGCCGCCGAACGTCACGGGTGATTTACACCTGGGTCACGCTCTAACCTACGGCTTGCAAGATACCGTGGCGCGCCACGCCCGCCGGCACGGCAAAAAAGTGCTAATGGTACCAGGCGCTGACCACGCCGCCATTGCCGTTCAAGCGTTGGTGGAAAAGAAAATCCAGAAAGAAAAGGGCTTATCACGAACGCAACTCGGCCGCGAGAAATTTCTTGAAGAAGTTCAGGATTGGACCGCCCATTATCTGCCACGGGTTAAAGAGTCGCTGAAGCGCTTCGGCCTCTCGGCCGACTGGGGGCATTTCCGCTTCACGATGGACGAGCATTCGCAGCTAGCCGTTAAAACTGCTTTTGTGGAGCTGTACGAGAAAAAACTGATTTACCGCGGCGAATACTTGGTCAACTGGGACCCAAAACTGCAAACCGCCATCTCCGACGACGAGGTTTTGAACGAAGACCGGCCAGCCAAGTTGTATTGGCTAAAATACGGTCCGCTGACCGTCGCCACCAGCCGCCCGGAAACCCAGTTCGGCGACGTCGCCATTGCGGTCAACCCGAAAGATAAGCGCTACGAAAAATACGTCGGCCAGGAAGTTGAAATCGTTTTGGCAACTGGTCAGAAGAAAAAGTTACCCGTGATCGCTGACGAGTTTGTGGACCCAGAATTCGGCACCGGCGCCGTTAAAATTACCCCCGCTCACGATAAAAACGACTTTGAGGCCGGGCAGCGCCACAACCTGCCTGTCGTTCAAACGATCGATAAATACGGCAAGCTGACCGACTTAGCTGGCGAGTGGGCTGGGTTAAAGGCGCTTGAGGCCCGCGAGCCAATCGTCAAAAAGCTCGAGGAATTAGGTTTAGTAGAAAAAGTCACCGACTACAACGCCCGGGTAGCGATTTCGGAGCGCTCCGGCGCCATTATCGAACCGCTGATTTCCACCCAGTGGTTCATGAAAACGACCGAGCTCAAAGACGCTGCCCTGAAAGCCGTTAAATTGGGTGATATAAAATTCACGCCAAAAAATGTGGAGAAAGTGTATTTCCATTGGCTCAACAACCTCCATGACTGGTGTATCTCGCGCCAACTCTGGTGGGGACACGAGCTGCCAGTCTGGCACTGCCAGAACTGGTCAGCAAAAACCAAATCCCAAAAATCAAATCCCAAAAATAATGAAGGATTTATCGTTGCTTTGGAAAAACCAAAAGTTTGCCCGATCTGCGGCGAGTGCGCGATGGAACAAGACCCGGACACGCTCGACACCTGGTTTTCGGCCGGCTTGTGGCCGCTCGCCACTTTAGGCTGGCCGGATAAAACTGCTCCCGACCTGAAAGAATACTATCCGACGAGTTTTCTCGAAACGGGCCAAGATATTCTCTTTTTTTGGGTCGCCCGAATGATCATGATGAGCCAAGCTCTAACCGGCGAAATCCCGTTCAAAGAGGTACTTTTCCACGGCCTAATCCTGGACGATCAAGGCAAAAAAATGAGCAAGAGCAAAGGCAACACGATGGATCCGTTAGCTTTAATTGATAAATACGGCTCCGACGCCCTGCGGATGAGCTTAATCGGCGGCAACAGCCCGGGGCTGCCGCAACGCTATACCGAGACAAAATTGCTCAAATACCGGAATTTTGTGACAAAAATTTGGAATGCCGCCCGTTTCGTAGCCTCAACGGGAAATTCTAAATCCCAAATCCCAAATCCGAAACAACTAGATGAAACAGAGAAAAAATTCTTGGAAAAATTAAGCAGGCTTGAAGAAAGTAATCACAAAGATTTCAAAACCTACAAACTCGGCTTGGCCCTTGAGGAACTCTACGAATTTTTCTGGCACGACTTCGCCGATCAGCTGTTGGAATACGAGAAAAAGGTGCTGCTGGAATCGGCCGATGAAACCCGGAAAGCCCAAGCCGAAGCCGTCCTCCAAGATAGCTTGAAGCGCCTCCTGGTGCTCCTCTCCGACTTCGCACCGTTTTTAGTCACTGAAATTAACCAAACGATGTTCGATGCGTAACCGCTTTTGGCTCTACTTACCGGCTGCTATTGTTGTTCTCGGGTTACTGGCTTTCTGGAATTGGGAAAAGAATGACTTCCAGGCGCAAGCGGCCGCCAATACCACCAAAAGCTTAGCCGCCACGCAGGCCGATTTAAAAACGTTCCTAGCCACCCAAACCGACGGGCCGCGCCTGATCAGCCTGGCCAAACGCCTCAACAAAATCCGGCCCGAATTAGTGCGGCCAGTGGTCGAAAAAGCTTACGCCTTGGCCCCAACCAACCCTGACGCCGTCTACCTGGCTAGTGCCTATCACAGCGAACTAAAAGCCAAGGCCTTACAGCTGAATCCGCTGCTCGACCAAAAAATCGACCCAACGTCGCCGCTCGGGCAACTGCGGTAAAAGCCTAAACCACATACGGTATAGGTGACGTGCTACGATTCGATTCAAATCACGTTATGACCTACAAGTCATACTGCTCTTAAACTAAAGTATCAAAAAAGCGGGTTGGAGATTTCCAACCCGCTGGGTCGATGATCACTAGAGCTAATCGGTCTGACCGAATAACTCGCCGCGATCGTTTTGGTAACAAGCATGTTGCTGGTTCCACGACATCCCCTTGCAGAACGTCGTATTCCCAAGGTCAAAAGCCGTAAAGCCGTTGCCGAGCGGATACAGTCTCGTCTCCTGATATTGCGTCCAGCTGTCCGGGCTGTCTCCCGTTGAGTGCTCAGTGAAGAACAGCTTAACAACATTTCCATCAACTCGATAGAAGCCTTGCCCCGATGTTTTGACGTCGAGGTATCTGCCCTCGTCCCAAAACGTTCCATCGGCAGCAAAACAGTAACTTTCGAAATTCTGGTTGTAGGCGTTGTTTCGTTGAGCCTTTGTGCCACCATAGGCGACCATGTTGACGCCCCGACTCCACGCACTGGTATCGAGAAGGGTTGATCCTTCTGGCCTGAATTGCAGGTTGGAAGGTAGGCTCACCTGAGCTGCTGCGCCGCCTGTTGTGGTGCCCGCCGACGTCACGGTGGAGGCCGGCAATGGTGCCGAGCTAGTCTCGGGTTGGTCGTATGGACTGGCGGCCGCCATCCTCATGGCCGTACCCTTCATACTCACAAAGGCGAGAAGGATGAGTAGGCCAACTACCGCCCCTCCTGCCACAGCGTTAAAGGTTGATCGAGGCTTCTGAGTAGTAATCATGTTAACGTTCCTCCCGACAAATTTGGATTGCCCCAACCATACCACAAATTCACCGATTTGTCACTAGTTTTAGGGCCAAAAAATCGTTGCTGTTTTGCGTCAACCTGAACGGAATTGCGACCCCGCCGCCGACTGGTATGCTGAAAGTATGCGCAAAGGGGGCTACCTAAGATTTGCCAGTTTTGTCGTGGCCTTAACCGTTATTCTTCAGGTTAGCTGGTCGATTTTTTTGCCGGCTCAAAAAGCTTATGCCCACGGCGATTACTTCTTCACCCCAATTAATACCCCCTCTGCCAACCGTACGGACGACAACACTATTATTTATAGTGGGCGGTTGGAGGCTAACGAAAATGGATTAAAAAACGATAACTTAGGCTCATTTACACTCTCTATCTCACTGAACAAAGTTGGTTCGGCCGGCAATTTAGATCGCTGGGGAATTAGTTCCGTCAGCTTTTCTAATGTGGGGGCGTCAACCGACAACGCCAACGCTCACGTCACCCTTTCCGGCAGCTCCAAAATCACCGTTACTAATGCCGCTAACGAGAGCATTTCCTATGATTACAGCAACCCGTCAGCGCCCGGCTACGGTTTTATTGTCGGCCAAGCCAACAGTTTCAAGGGCTACGCCATCACCCTATACGACCATTTTGGCAGCAGCGGGGAAACCGCCCACGGTAACGGCCCCGGCACCGACCTAGACCCGGTCGCTGGCCTCACACGTGGTCCGGAACGGCCAGTAACTAACTATGGTCAGCCCAACAGTACCGCTCCGATAAGTGGCGATGACATCAAGAAATGGACCGATGCTTTTACCGGCGACGATAAAAATTTGCGGATAGTAATCCCCGATCAAAGTCAGCCAAATAACCCGCCGTACGCTGCACCTGTTGGCAAGAACTTTGTTCCCGCCGATAAAGACAGTGGCCGCCCGCCGTTAATTTTCAAGCTTGTCGCGGCCAGTTTCTCGGCTACATTCAAAACTGTTAAGTGGTTAATATTTCAAGCCTATCAAGTCGATAGTAATGGAAAAAATCCGCAAATTGTTAGTAACTTCTACTTGTTGGTTAACGACTGCTCGGCTAAGAATGGCGGCACCAGTAGTAGTGTAAGCTTTGACTGTTTTGACCTGATTTACGATACCGATCAAGCCAGCGTCTATACCGGCGTCTTCAAAGACGATACTTATCCGGGTGGCGCCATTCTTATTAATGGTAGTAATGGCGGATCAAATATTGGCGGGCTAGCGATTCCAAATGATGGCCCCGGCAGTATCAACGAGATTTTTGGTTATGTCCTCGATGTACCAAAAGATGGCAGCCAGAATTGTTTAAACGGCGGTGTTTACACCACCGGGCCACCAAAAGACAAGCCCGATGGCCAGACGGTCCAAGATATTCAGAAAAAATACTCGGTTGTTGATCAAGGAGCCGCTTCAAACCTTTCTAGTAGCTGTGCCAGCAAGGCTGGTTGGCCGGCTTATTGGAATATTAAGGTTAATAACCAGGTAATTAGTAACGGCGGCGGCACCTGTGGGTTTAATTTAATTTTTCAGGGCGATTTAGGTAAAGCCTTTAATCAATTAATCGACTGCCTTTTTACTGAAATTTTTCAGCCGGCGATTACTTGGGCGGCGCAACTAGTAACGAGTGCGGCCGGTGTTTCCTACGCCCCTCCGCCCGATACCCTCGCTGCTCGTTGGCCTAATCATTTTCACTCATGAAGAAGGCTTTGATCCTCCTGGGTTTTTTGGTCAGTCTTTTAGTAATTTTAGTGCCTGCTGCTCGCGCTCAAACTTCTGCCGGTAGTGGCCTTGGTTCTGGTGTCACGGGCGGGGCTGGTGTTGTTACTGGCGGCGCCGGCGGCAGCGTCGGTTCAGGGGTGACTAGCGGTGTCGGTGCCGACACAAATACCGGCGGCAATATTGGTTCAGGTGTTATCGGAGGCGCCAGCCCAATAATTAGCCCCGGCGCTCCCGGCTTCACTTGCCCCAATTCCAATAACACCGGCGCCTCGCAGGTAGGCTGCTCGCTGGTTCAGCTATTAAGCAACCCGGACGGCTTTGTGTACATTTCTTGGCGAGTAGTTCGCGGCGCCATAAATATCTTGCTGATTATCGCCCTCCTGGTGATTTCTTTCAGCAACATCCTGCGCATCAATATCGACACCTACACCATCAAAAAAGCCCTGCCCAACCTGGTGATTGGGGTAATTTTAGCCAACGCTAGCTTCTTAATCGTCAAGTATATGGCCGATATTAGCTCGGTAGCGACGTACTTTTTCGTGGGCCTGAAAGCCGGGAACGCCGCGGGCTACACCTCGTTTGCCGCCTTTTTTGCCGACGTCCTGGGCCGGCTGGGTATTACCACCTTGAAAACCCTGGGGACGCTCGGTGGTTTGAGTTTCATCGCTTCGCCGATTTTGGCGCTAATTTTTGTACTGATCGCCTTAATCTTGGTGCTCTGGCTATCGTTTCTCTTTTATTTTCGGTTGGTGGCGATTTACTTACTAACCATTTTGGCGCCGTTAGCCTTCATCGCCTACGGTATCCCCGGTTTTGAGAAATATTTTAAGCAGTGGTGGCAGCAATTTATTAAGTGGCTGTTTATTCTGCCGGCGATGAGCGCCGTCTTCTGGTTGATGCTGGTCATCGGTAACGCCTCGGCCATCAACCAAAGTTTCGCCAGCGTCCTGATAATGTACGTGCTCTTCTTTATGGCCCTGACCTTACCAAGCAAAATGGGCGGCGCCGTGATTGATAGGGTTTCCAAAGGCTTCCAAAAGTACACCGGCCTCAACGCCGCTAAAAAGTTTGCTGGCGAACAGGCCAGTAACACCGGCAAAGCAGCCTTAGCGCGCATTCCGGGCGTTTACCGAGTTCAAGAGTGGAACAAACTCCGTAAAGAAAACTTTGAAAAAGACTTGGCTATCCGCCGCAAAAATGCCGGCACGCGAGCTCGGGGAGGACGAGCTGGATTACGAGAGGGGCAACTTGGCTACGATGAGGCTATCGCCGGTAACGCCGAAGGCTTAATGAAAGCAGACCGCTCAACGCAGGCATTTAGCCAAGAATTAGCCAATCGTCTTAATATGAGCGACATCGAAAAAACGACCGCCGAAAAGCGCAAAAGCAAAAAGCAAAATGATGAGCGGTTACGGCTATTAGCTCAAGCCAGCGAAAAAGACGCTAACGATAATCTCAAAAACCCAGAGCTTAATAGAATTGTGGCGGCCTTCGCTAAAGAAAGCTCTGAAGAGGGTGCCCACGCTGAGGCTCTTAAAACCGAGGAGAGTATTATCGTTGGTAATCACAGCAACGAGCGGCTTAATGTGTTGAAGCGAGTCAAGGATTACAACGATCTCGGCAAGCAGTTAGATGAAATTGACGACCTAGAAACAACCGAAGGGGCACGACTGGGAGTCAATAACCCCGCTTTCTGGCAAGTTCAGGCTTCGCTCCAAGAGCTGCGAGAAGAAACGGCCTCGGATTTACAGACGATCGCCGACCAATTTCAAGAAGCAAAAGGTGCTCATGGCGATTTGGCTGGATATGCTGATATTAGTGCGGCGGCGGCGGCCATGGCTTCAGGCTCTGTTGCTGGCAAGCTTTTTGATGCTGAGATGAAGAAGCAAGCCGTCGCCTATAACGCTGGTGTTGAAGGTCAATCAGAAGGAATGCGTAAGTTCGGTTCCATCACTCAGCTTGAGCGTGAAAATAAAGACTTCTTTGTCAAAATTGACCCGATTAGCTTGCAAAAGCTTACTAGTGGCCGATCCGTTGGCCTAGACACTAAAGTACAAAGAGATTTTGAGCTATTTATGCATACCGCTAAGTTTTGGTTGGGCAGTAGCCGTAACCCAAACTACAACGGCTCAATCGAGTCCCTGCTAAAGGTTTTAGTGAAACAAGGCAAGCAAGAACTGAAATACCTTGATGGCAGCGGAAATGAGCAAACAATTTCGGCGGCCACCACCAATTGGGATGACCTTGGCAAAAAGATAGAAAGTATGAACCAAAAAGAAAAAAGCAACTTAGTAAAAGCAATGTACCAGATGCCGGCTATCGGTGGTGGTCCGGCTGACCATGTCCAAAACGTCCCCCCGCCTAAGGTAGAAGCATGATTACAATAATTAACCGCCCATTAGAAGAAAACGAGGAGCTATTGGGTGATCAAATTGCTAGTATCTTCTATTCCCCAACTGGCCAAACTGTTACTGAACAAGTGGGAAAAATTACCTCTGGATTGGACGCTCAAACCGCCGATTTAATTGTCACAATAACATTGTCACGCCTCCAAAGTGAGCAAGTCAGTCGCCGCGAATACCTGGCAACTCAGCTGGCCGTAGCTACTACTGACCCAGACGAAGTAGAATTGAAGTTTCTTTCTTTGGCTACCCCATCCGGCCAGCCCCCGGAAGTTTCGGAGCAATTAAGTTATTACCGCACTGTCAGTCTTAACTTGCTAGAATTCGAGCTGGAGAATTGGCAAGCCGAACATCAGGAAATGATAAGAGCGCTGCTGCGCCAGCCAAAGCAACTAATTAGCGAGCTGAGGGTTGGCTTGAAACAGTTTACCAACCAATTTTACGGCGGCGGCTACTTCCAGCATTTGGAACTTGTTGCCGTCCCAAAAAACTTAACCGATAAATTACAGGGGGTTGGCCTGGCTAACGAGTTAGGTAGCCGGCCGACCATCATCCAAAAAGCAGCTTTCTTGAGTTATTTAGCCCAAATTTGTGCTGTTATCGCCGGCCTGCCTGAGGGAACCGGAGAAGCGGACGCCTTGCGAGCTGTCAGCACCGTCACATTCAACTTCAAAGAAGCGATCGAGATTACCCCGACGGCGTAATTGGCGTGTTGACGGGAGTTGCGTTACCATAATTACATGGAGGGGTATGCAGTTTAAGGTGCCGCAGAACATTGATATGGAAGACAAAATTATCGGGCCGCTGACGCTGACCCAGTTTTTCTATCTGTTGTTTGGCGGGCTGATTATTTATATTTTATTTAACGACCTAGCACCGCTGAGCAGCTTCTTATTCTGGATTTTGGCGCTGCCGATCGGCCTCTTCAGCTTCGCCATGGCTTTTGTAAAAGTTCAAGATCGGCCGTTCCCCAGCTTTATGATGGCCGGCATCAAATTTCTGACCCAGCCGCGGGCCCGGGTCTGGCAGCGCGATTTACCGACCGACGAAAAATTCCAAGCCGAAACGAACGCTAAAACCGCCCGAGCTAAAGCCGAGGAAAAAGCCGCTATCCCCCAAAAAACTTTTGACACCGTGAAAGTGAACGAACTCGCCAATGTGCTGGACCAACCGAAGGGAACCGATGGCCAAAAGTAATTCGCCCAAGCCCGCCGCTACCCAAAAATACCTCTCGGTCGACCGGATCCGCGAAGGCGTGATTATCCTCAAAGACGGCCGGTTGCGGATGGCGTTGCGAGCGACGCCGGTCAACTTCGACCTGAAAAGCGAAAAAGAGCAGGAAGTGGCCATCTACCAGTACCAAAGCTTTTTGAATTCGTTGAAATTCCCCGTTCAGATCGTCGTCCAAAGCCGGCGGGTTGATTTGAGCGGCTACATCGACAAAGTTAAGGCCGCTACCGCCAACGAAGTGAACGAGCTACTGCAAAAACAGTCACAAGACTACCTGGATTTCATTAAAACCCTGGCCGACCAGGTGAATATCATGGACAAATCGTTCTACCTGGTGATCGGCCACGTGGTCAAAGGGGCAGCCGAGCAACAAACCCTGGTGGATAAGATCTTGCAGCGCAAAAAAACCGGGTTAAGCGCCATGACTGATAAAGAGTTTGCCGAATACCGCGAGGTCTTACAGGATCGGCTCCGAACGGTGGCTGGCCGCTTGAATGCGCTAGGTATTACCACTAGCGAACTCGGCACTAAAGAAATCATCGAGCTCCTCTACAACACCTACAATCCCGAGGAAGGCGTGACCGAACATCTGAGCGACCCCAGCCAGGTAACAGCGCCGATTATTGAAAAAGGCCAACAGCTGCTCGAATCGGCCGGAATCGAGCAGAAATCCCAAATCCCAAATCCCAAATCCCAAATTACCGCCGCCGAAACGACCGAAGCGCCGACACCGCTGAAACAAACGACGGTCGGCGAAATTTTCGACAAACTTGGCCTGAAGCAAAGCGAGATTCACTCGACCGACAAAGTCCTGCAGCAAGGCCTGGCCAACGTGCTAGATATCATCGCCCCCGGCGGCCTCAACATCACCCCCAGCTACCTGCAACTCGGTAATTTTTACGTCCGAACGCTGTTCGTTTACACCTACCCGCGCTACCTCAACGCCAACTGGCTGTCGCCGATTATTAACTACGATGCGACAATCGATGTTTCGTTTATTATTTACCCGATCGAGACCAACGTACTGGTCGGCCAGCTCCGCCGCAAAACCACCCAGCTTCAGTCGTCGCTGGAAATCGAAGCCGAGAAAGGCTTGGTTCGCAATCCGGAGCTAGAAACCGCCGTCGGCGACATCGAGGAACTGCGCGACACCCTCCAAAAAGGCGAGACCCGGCTCTTCCAATTCGGCCTCTATTTCACGCTCTACGCCACCTCGATCGAGGAGCTGAACAAACTCTCCAAGCAGTTTGAGGCGATTTTGGGCGGTTCGCTGATTTACACCAAGCAGGCCCTACTGCAAATGGAGCAGGGCTTCAACACAACGCTACCTTTGCTTGATGACCAACTAAACGTCGTCCGCAACCTGGACACCGCCTCGCTCTCGACGACTTTTCCCTTCACCTCGGCCGAGCTGTCGCACCACGACGGCGTTTTGTACGGCATCAACCTCCATAACAGTTCGCTGGTCTTGTTCGACCGTTTCAAAATGGAGAACGCCAACCAAGTGGTCTTCGCCAAATCCGGCGCCGGCAAATCCTACGCTGTGAAACTGGAGGCGGTTCGAAGCTTGATGATGGGCACCGAGATTATCGCCATCGACCCAGAATCGGAATATAAAAACCTGAGCGAAGCGGTCGGCGGGACGTACATCAACTTGTCGCTCAACTCCGACCAAAAGATTAACCCGTTCGATCTGCCGCGTTATAACGAGCAAAACCAAGAGACCGGCGACCAGATTTTACGGACGACCGTGACTTCCGTTCACGGCTTACTCAGTTTGATGGCCGGCGGCCTCTCGGCCGAGGAAGATAACTTGCTCGATAAAGCGCTCTACGAAGCCTATGCCCTCAAAGACATCACCACCGACATCGCCACCCACACCAACCAACCGCCGGTTTTAAGCGATTTGGTGACCGTATTACAAAATATGAACCGGACCGAGAGCTTGGTGGCTCGATTAACTAAATACTCCGAAGGGTCGTTTGCCAGCCTCTTCAACAGCCAAACCAACATCGATTTAACCAACAAATTCACTGTTTTCTCGATCCGCGACATGGAAGACGAGCTCCGGCCGGTGGCGATGTATTTGGCCCTCAACTACATTTGGGCTCGGGTGAAATCGCAACTGAAAAAGCGCTTGCTGATCATCGACGAAGGTTGGTTGATGATGCGCTTCGAAGACTCGGCCAAGTTCTTGAACGCGATGGTCAAACGAGCCCGGAAATACTACCTCGGTGTGACGGTGATTAGCCAAGACGTTGAAGACTTTTTGGGCTCCAGTTACGGCCGCAGCGTGGTTAATAACTCGATCACCCAGCTCTTGCTCGGTCAGAGTACGACGGCCATCGACAAAATCGCCGACACCTTTAAGCTGACCGATGGTGAGAAGTTCTTCCTAACCGAAGCGGAAGTCGGCCAAGGGCTATTCCTGGTTGCTAATAACCGGGCCGCCATCCAGATTGTCGCCTCGTACACCGAGGACCAGATCATCACCACCGATCCGAAGCAGCTCCTCGAGCTCTACGGGATGAAAGGTAGCTAATGGCCGATTTGCTCGACCCGATTTTGCCGGAAGCCACGCCGCCGCCGATTGAGCCGGGGCCGGAACAACAGCAGAACGACCCTCTTCACCAAGCCGCCCAACAGAAATTGGACGAGCTCCGACAGCAGAAAGTTGAAGAAATTAAAGCTAAGCTTCCTGGCACCCAGAAAAAATTGTTCGGTGGGCCAAGCGTTGGACCAAAACCACTACCAACCACCGTTGAGAAAGCGACCGACGCTCGCGGTCAAGTCCGAGCGGCTGGTCAAATAGCCAAGCGGGGCGGGGAAATTGCCGGCCAAGTTGCTAAAGCAGTGGCTGCTGAGGTGGAGAGATTCATCGCTGCCAACCCGATCGTTTGGCTTGTTATTGCCATCATTGTGGTGATATTTCTGCTTATCGCGATTGTTCTGGCCATTTTCGCCTTCAGCCGCCTGAACGGCGGCGGCCCGGCCATCCACCCCACCACTGCCAGCGAGCGCCAACAAGTCACCAAACTTTCGGCCTTAACCGGTAACAATATCGCCAATACTCAACTGGTCCAACAAATAGTTGATGCCGAAAAGAACCGCCTCAGCGCCGCCAAAGCGATTATCAGCAAAGTCTACCCGAGCGACGCCGCCAAAGCCACCGCCGCCAGCAACGACTTAACAGCCATCATTAGCGGTATGGACGCCATCCCGAAAACGCCAGATCTGGCGACCCGCCAAAAACTGATCAAAGATAGTGAAGCCGCTCTCCAAAAATTTGCCGTCACCTACCCGGAAGTGCTCGGTTACAGCGCCGTCCACGGCGGTTATTTGAACGTGCCAGGGGTTAAGGAAGCGGTTGCTCACGATTGCGGCGCCGCCAGCGTCCTGATGGTAACGCTTTACTATAACCCGACTTTAGTTGATCCGAGCCTGCTCGACAGTGGCGCCCACCGGGTAGCGACGCTCGGGCAAGCGAGCGGAACCAACGTCTGCGTAACGCCAGACTATATTAACGCCAACACCGGCACCAAAGATTGGACGCGAGGCATTAAGGGCAGCACTAACTTGGATCAAATTAAAAAATCCCTCGCTGGTGGTGACCCAGTTATTATCTACGGCAGCGCTGGCGCCATTTTTAGCAATTCCAAACATATCTTCGTGATCGTTGGCTATGACCCAACGGACGACACCTTCTTTGTCAACAACCCCTCGCCGAGCGGCGTTCAAGTCCATACTAAAAGTCCGAACAGCCATCAAATGACGAGCGGCAACCTTGTGAGCCATTTGGGCGACACCCGATCCGAATCAGACGGCGGTTTCGGCCATAATTCTGTGATGATGATCCGGAGTAAATACCTCTAATGCGGCGACGAATTTTTCAGCTCATCCTTGGCCTTTTCTGTTTGCTCCTCATCGAGCAGCCGCTCTTGGCGTTACCCGCCTTCGCGGCGATTACCCCCGCCAGCAACCAAACCGACGCCAGCCAAATCACCGCCGCCGATAATCCCGACACCGCCGTCACCAAGATTTTCGACGATTGGAATAGTTTGGACTGGGTTACCGATGCCGTCACCCCGCCGCAACCAGCGGCCACCACCGGCACGACAGCCGCCGACGCCAAGGCGCCAAAAATCCCCGCCCACCTTAAGGGGGTTCTGACCTTAAGCGCTGACGACCAAACCCAGTTAAATAATTGCATCGACCCCGCCAAGCAAAGCGACTGCAAGGTTGACGTCCGGTTGACCGACTACCTACTTAATCTGATCGCGCCCGTCGACCAAGGTGGCGCCGGCTTGTCGATTAGCGCCAAAATTTTCCAGGGCTACGACACCAACGGCATCGGTAAGTACGACCGTCAAACCTTGGCGGCCAATTTGGCAGACCCCTCCCAAATTTCGCCGCACAACTCCGGCCAAGCGGTGGATATTACTGCCGCTGGCTCGATTACCTGCAAGCTGGTCGAGCACCGCCTGATTGGCGGCCACACCACCAAATGGCAGCCGGCCTTATCAGTCAAAATCGCCTGGCAAAGTCCGAGCGGCATTAACAACAACCCCGTCCCCACCGGCGACAGCCTGATCGGCGTGGCCGGCACGATGAGCGCCAGCGGTATTATTAACTACCTCAACTCGACCGGCCAAATGGACGCCTACATCGATTACGCCAAGGGGCTAGATTTCGGGACGTTGGCCCAGTACGTCGGCGCCAATATATTGCTTAAAGACCTTGGCTCGGTCCAGATTCAGGGCGATCCGCTGGCCGGCACCGTCATCGGCGCCATTGGCACTTCGGCCCTGCTGAAACAATTGCCCGGCCTGCCCACCGGCATTAACGGCCAAGTTGGGGGCGACGATATCCGGATTGACGCGGCCAAAGCCCAGATCGAAGAAGGCCTCGGCTTGCCAGCCGGCTCGCTGGCCCGGCCCGGTTGGGACAATATTTTGGTCAATACTGGCCAGCGCTTACTGGAAGAAGACTTGGGCCTGCCGACCAATTATCTTAATACTCACGACTTGAAAAGTCTCAACGCCTCCGATATCGCCAAAGCCGCCAGCAGCTACGTTGGGCGCAGCGACGATAGCTTCAACTTTATTGCCGGCACCGTAAGTAAACTTCAGAAAAACGACACGGCCGGGCTAAAGATGGCGGCTGTCAATGTTCTGACCAAAGCTTTCAAGCTCTCGGACGCTCAAACAAAAGCCCTAACGAGTGCGATCGGTAAAAATCAAACCCCCAACCTCGACCCAACTGGCCTCAATACGGGTGGCCAGCTCTCGGTCGCCGGGCTGACCGGCCTCCTTTCCAATAACCCAGCCGACCAAAAAACGGCCGAAACTGAGCTGAAGAATATCGGCGTCACCCTTTTCCAAAAAGCCGTGATCGGGGCCGTCCCATCACAGTTCTCCGGCCTCACTCAACAGCTAATTAACAGCTTAACTAACCCCAACAGCACCCTCAGTTTGACCGACTTAACCAACAACCTCGGCCTTCACTCACTTTTTGCCGCCGCCGGCGCCGACCCCACCCAGGTGGCGACCTACCTAGCTAACCCGAAAACGGCCGGCTCAACCCAAGTCGCGGCGCTGGCAGCCAGTGGTCTCAATTCACTCTTTAGCTTGAACGCCGGCACCGCCCTTTCGGGTGCCGACATTGCGTCGATGCTCACCGGCAATTTCGACAGCTTGAAGAAAATCGGCGGCGGCGAAATCGATCGGGCGATGAATTGGACGCCAGGCACCGGCTTAAATGTTATTAACGACCCCTCAAAACTCGAGACAGCGCTCCAACAAACTTTCGCCAATGGCCTAGCCCAACTCCTAGGCATAACCGGTAGTAATTTCTCGGTTTCTGGCAGCACCAGCAACGACTACGGCTTGGCGCTGATCTTGCAGCGCTTTGGTCTGAATGGTTTTTCCGGTAACACCAGCGCCGCCACTTTGCTAGCCCAAATCGGCCAAAACCAATTTAAAGATCTTTTCGGGCTGACCAATCTCAACCCCAACAACTGGGCCGATGGCGCCCTCAACCAAATTTGGAGCGAACAGGATGTTAACCTTGGTTTGCCGACCGGAACCATCAAGTCCTACCTGCAGGGCGCCCTAAATGGGTCTGGGCTGATTAAAACCGTCGGCGACACCAACCTCGGCCAAGTGACGCTCGACCAAATTTGGTCCCAATTCAACTTAACCGGCGACTATATTCCCGATGCCGGCAACGCCGGCAACCAAAAAACTGACCTCACCAGCCTCTTGAATTATCTGAAAACGGGCCAGGGCGCCGGCCAAGCGTTGCAATTGGTGACGAAAATTACCGGTCACAGCATCGATGCCGGCGCCAATTTCGCCGTTGACGACTTCACTAAATACATTGCCGCCAAAAATGATAAAGACCGGACCGGCGCCCTACTAGATGCTGGCTTAAAGCTCTTCGGCCGGGCCATCGGCGGTGCGCTCCCCGGTTACACCGATACCCAAATCAACAACTTAATGACCCAAGTGAAGGGGCTCTTTAACACCGGCCTAGACGCCCTTAACCCTACTAACCCCGCCTTCGTCGTCCAAGGCTTACCACTGATCAACTTCTTCGTCCAAGCCACCGGCGTGCCCAAAGAATTCACCCAAGACGCCGAGACGTTTCTGACTGGCGATTACCGCACCGGCTTGAGCGCGCTGGCTTTTAGCCAATGGCAAAAAAATATTAACCCCTATCTACCGGCCGACGGCCAACTGACCTACCAAGAGCTCCGCGACACCCTCGGCATCAGCGACCCGATCGCCGTTCAAAAAGAGGCCGACTTACTGCTCAACCCGTCCGGCAACCCCTCAAGTATTAAGCCTGACCCTGCCACCCTCGATATGGCCCGTCAAGAACTTAATAAGCAGGCCGGTCAAACTGTCCAATACAAAATTTCCGATTCATTCCTCCGCAAGATTGACCCAACGATTCCGGCCGGCTTCACCAAGGCAATGTTTACCGGCAGCGACCAAGAGCGCGCCCAAGTCTTGCAAGTTTTCGCCTTTAATAACTTGGACACCTTGTTGAAAAAAATCAATCCGGCTTACGTGCCAGGATCGCTGGAGAAACTTTATAACGGCACGATCGATCCTTCCCAAGTGGTCTTAACACTTCTTGGTACTAAAGACTCGGCCAGCGCCTTAAGCGCCGCCATCGCTCGTTCGGGCGTGACCCTCGGACCCTTAAGCTCGGCCGATGTTGGCAACTTAGTTAGTTATTTTGCCTTGCCCAAAGCCAATCAAAACATCTTGACCGATAATCAATTTGTCAGCGCCTGGAGTAACCTCGACGGCTGGCTATCGCACAGTTTAAATATCGGGCCGCTGCCAGCCGGCATTGGTAAATCGCTTTTTTACGCCAGCCAAAACGGTTGGAACTTCGACGCCAGCCTCAAAAACCCGGCTGGGGTAACGATTATCCCGTCGGTTAATAGCTTGGCCACCAATTTTGCCGCCGCCAAACTGACCGGTTGGGCCGACAGCGCCCTCCACTTGCCACCGGGCAGCGTCTACCAGCTTTACACCAGCGGCAAGGCGGTAATTGCCGCCTCCGAAGCCTTGGCTGGGGCCCACACCGCCGCCAACGTCGCCGCCCTGTCCAAAGCCCAGGCAGGCTTAACGTTGCTGGCCATCACCACCGCCCTTCAGGTCTGCGCCACTTGCCAGCAATTTTTCAGCTCAGTGGATGCCGCCATTCACGCTCCGCCAGGGTTCACTAACGCCGCCGTCGCCGGCGCCATCGCCTCGGCCTTGGGTCTTGGGCCGACCGGCCTTTACATCGCCGCCGCCATTTACCTCTTCGGTGTCAACAGTACTTCTTACGAGTGCCCGCAGCCGCCGGTCGACCAATTCGCTATCCCCAGTTTTGACCAAGGCGGCGACGCTTTGAGCTACGGTTACACGCCCGGCGTTGACGGCCCCGCCCCGCCTAGCCCCAACCCGGCGCCCGGCCAAAACCCGTTCGATTGGGATAATAATGTGCCGTTCGTTAACGCTAACGCCCAAGTTTGGGAAGGCTGGGCCCGGTACTTCACCGGCCAATTGCTCGACGCCACTTTGAGTTACGGCGGCGGCGTGCCCGATCTTAATAAACCCCTCCAAGTGCTGACTTATCGTCAGGCCAATGTTGAGTATTTCGCGCCGCGCGCCGCCGAAGGCTTTGGCAGCGCTGAAGCCAACAACCCTCGCGTCGGGATGGGTTACACCCAGGCCTCGACTAAAACAACTGACTACGTTTATGTTAGCTTCGGAGGCTACTTCTAATGCCGTTGCCCGTTTCCAGCTTGCCGTTCCCCAAAAAACTTGGGAAGCGAAGGGGCGCCTCCTGGACTATTTTTGTCGTCGCTGCGGCGCTGCTGATTTTCATCTTCTCACTGACGTTGCCGTTTATCCTGATTGGCACGCTTCATTTCGGGCCCGTTGCCAAAGCCACTGGCAGCGGCGGCACCACCATCACAGACGTCTTAGCCACTGCTTACGTGCCGAAGTGGAAAGAGGATGAGCAGGGTCAGAATTGCGACCCGACCGGTGGCGGCTCTCAAGACATGAAGGGCAGTAAAGTCCAAGTTCTGCCTGATTTCATCGCCAAGAAGGCGCCGTACGTCTCCATCGCCATCGACGAATCCATCTTTAAACAGTACTCATACGGCACTACCGTTCGCATCCCGGAACTCGAAAAAATGTACAACAGTGATGGACCGATTGAATTCCGGCTTGTTGATACGTTCGCTCAGTCAAAACAAGGCGCCGGCTATAACCATGTCGATATAGCTGTTGATTGCCAGGTTCTAGCCGGCTGGAAAAACCCCCATGTGACTTTGATAATCGGGGGCGGGCAACCCACCGGGACTTGCCCGAACGTCACTCCCAAGATACTCACCAAATCTTCCTACCAAAGCCGCGGCACCGGCACACCAAAGGTGATTATTCTTCACTACACTGCCGATGAGAACAGTATTGATAACGAATATAACTACTTTAATAACAACGACCGGGACGTCGACGTTCAGTACGAAGTTTTTCACTCCGGCCAAGTCGTCCAATATGAGGCTGATAATAAAATTGCCCACGGCGCTGCCATGTATAACCAGCCCAGCCAAGACTATGGTAGTGGCGCGACCTCAATTAGCATTGAAAACCAAGGCGATTTTGAGAGCTCCGATTCCAACAAGTGGGAAACGCCGGCTCAAATAACTGCTAACATAAACCTGGTACAGTGCTTGATGGGTAAATATAATATCAGCAAAGACAACGTGACAATCCTGGCCAGCAATAAGGGGGCCAAGGAACCGTTCAACGTGATTTCCCATAAAGAGGCCGACCGACGGACCGGCCAAAATCACCGCTCTGACCCCGGCACCCGCTTTTTAAACGAAGTTGTGATAGCCCTCCACTAAAATGACAAACCAACTGAAATTCTACCTGCTCCTGGCCGGCATCGGCGCTGTCGTTATTGTCCTGATTTTCTTATTTTTTCCAGGTAGTGTGACCGTGACCGCCATCGCTGATAGCGGCCTGAAAGCCGGGGCCACAGTTACCAGCGACGCTGATAACTTTAAAACTGGTCACTCCACGCCGGTCACCCTGAAGTTTCACGCCGGCCATCATCGCCTAGTCGTCGCCCCCAAAGATTTATTAGCCGATTTAGATCATGAGCAAATTTTCATCTGGCCGCTCGTTACCCGGCAGCTAGTAGTTCACGTTCAGGAAAGCGAGCTACCAGGCGCGCGCGGCGCCGCCGAAAACCCAATGCTGGCCTTTTTCCCTCACATCACCGCTACCTATCGGGTCGAGGGCCAGTTCTCCTCCGACTTAACCACGCTTTTAGCCGTTAACCTCACCATCTATCACCGAAGCTCGTCCACCGACAATACTACTTACCAGGCCGAGCATAACCAAGCGATCACCGACGCCCGGGCCTATTTAGCCACCGCCCAGGCCGATCCCAAGACCACCCTCCTCATTAGCGATCAGTAGTTCCCGGGCCGTGAGTGCGAATTTTCAGCGTCAAGTTATGACCCTGGCCGGCTAGTCGGGTGAGGATGGCTTCGAGTTTGCGCCGTTCCAGCGTCAGCCGTTTGGCGTAGGCCGGTTCGGCGCAATTAAGGGTAATGGTTTTAGCCCGAATCACCACTTTTAACTCGCCCGGGACTAGCGCTTGAACGGCGTCGGTTAGTTGTTTGGCCAAGAATATCCGCCCCAACATGCCGTGGCGATGAACTGGTAAATAATCACCAAGTTTTTCCATTTAGGAAAAACAAATCCTAAATCCTAAATTCGAAGCTCTAAGCAAAATCAAAAAAATAACTTTTGAATGTTTTAAACATTGTAATTTTGGTAATTGGAGCATTGTTTAGAGTTTAGAACTTAGTGTTTAGAGTTTTATGGTTTGCCAATCTTTGATGAGCGGTTGCGTTTTAATCGAGGTTAGGATTACTTGATAGTCTGGTTCAAAACTATCAAAAAGGTAGCGGCTATTCTCGTCGTCTAATTCAGAAAACATGTCGTCGAGCAGTAATAATGGTGCCTGGCCGGACTTGAAGGCTAAAAACCGGCTCTCAACGGTTTTTAGCATCACTACGATCGTCCGGGTTTGGCCGCGCGAGGCGAACCGCCTGGCCGACCGGTCGCCCAGCAAAATTTCCAATTCGTCGCGGTGAGCGCCGTACAAATTCTGGCTACTTTGAATTTCTTGGTTTTGGACAGCGGCTAGCTCAGCTTGATTCGGTTGGTACTCCACGGCCACTTTTTGGCCGCCCACGAGCTGCCCCTTCAACTGCTTTTGCAGGTACTCAATGTACTGTTGCCGCTTAGTTTGAATGGCCGCGCTCAGCTGTTGAATTAATTCGTTCCAGGGTTGGAGTTCATCCAGTCCGGCCCGGCGGATCTTCAGTAAAAAAAGCAGCGCCGCTCGCTCCCGCAAAACCCGTGAGAAATCTAAGTAATTCTGGCGAAACTCGGCGTCAACTTGCCACAAAATACTGTCGAGGTAACGGCGGCGCAGTTGCGGCGGGCCGATGACTAAATCGATATCGCTCGGCACAAAGAGGACGCTGGGGAATTGGCCGATAAACCCCAACCAGTCAGCCGGCTTGCTATTAATGGTTAAAATTCGCTCTTTGGCAGCGTCGGCGAACGGCTGGCCGTAGAAAAACTCAACTTTTGCCGCAGGCACTCTGAGCGAAGCCGAAGAGCTGGCTTCACCCTCTGTTTCCGAGCGTTCCCCTATAATCCGACAATACGGCGCCTCAAAACGAATTAGCTCGTCGAACCGACTGGTCCGGAAACTTTTCCCCACCGAGAGAATGCGGATCGCTTCGATAATTGTGCTTTTACCTACCCCGTTAGCGCCAAGAATAACCGAACGGGGGCCAAATTCCCAACTCTGGCGCTCAAAGGCTCGGACGTTCTCTAATTTGAGCGTCGTTAAGGGCATACAGTTAGGAATTGCGCAGCGGCATCACCAAGTAGAGATAATTAGCTTCGCCCGGCACCGTCAACACGATCGGGCTCTTATCGTCTACAAAAGAGAGGATAATATCGCCGGTCAACACCGCTAAAACGTCAATTAAATACTGAGCGTTGGCGCTAATCGTTAAATTCTCTGAAACGGCTTTTTCTAGGGTAATTTCGTTGGTATTTTCGCCAATCGTTGCTGAAATAGCGCTCAGGCGCAGTTTAGTGCCGTCCAGTTCGAGTTTTGTGCTATAGGCTGAGTCGCGGGAGAATAAACTAGCTAGTTTTAGGCTTTGGAGTAAGCTCTCGGATCGCAGCCGAATCTCGAGTTTTTTTGTTTTGGGGATAATCGCTTCGTAAGCCGGGAAGGTCCCGTCTAATACTCTGGTAATTAAGCGGACCGGGCCACTGGTGAAGCGGGCTTGAGCAGGGGTGAGAACTAGCTCAACCTCATCTTCTTCAATTAGCCGGATCACTTCTTGGAGCGAACGCTTGGGTAGGATGAAACTACCACTAAAGGGTGTTGGTAACTCAATTTGGGTCGTGGCCAACCGGTAGCCGTCGGTACCAACAATTGTTAGATTCTTTTCTTCAAATTGAAAAAGGAGACCAGTAAGAATTGGCCGAGTATCATCACTAGCCGCTGCGAAAAGGGTTTTTGTAATAGCGTTAGTTAAAACTATTGGGTCGAGGGTAATTGCTGTTTCGGTTTTTGTTTTGGGTAGTGTTGGGTACTCGCCAGCGTCCATCCCTTTAATTCGAGCTTGATGATTAGTGGAGGTGATATGGGTGGTGAGATCGTCGGTGGCCAGCGTCACCTGTTCGTCGGTGTTATTTTGAAGGTAGTCGTTAAGGAGGCGGGCCGGGATGGTAATAGCGCCATTTTCTTCAACTCGTCCCTCGATATCCATCTCTAAAGTTTGTTCTAGATCGGTTGAGCGTAATTTTAGTAAATTACCGTCAGTTTCGAGATAAATATTTTGGAGAATTGGTAAACTGGCTCGGGTAGTTGCTAAACGCCCTACCACACTCACGGCTTTTAAGAGGTCGCTTTTCTTAGTTGTAAATTTCATCTTAATTAGGTGGTTCCTTTCCGGTTTGTATTAAAGTTTAGGTAGTAAAGAAATACAGTAGTAGCTATTGAGCGCGGGGAAAAGTGGACGGTAATCTGTTGTGGTTGGTGGAAAAAACCCGCCCAGCTGTGGATAACTTCTGAATTAATTGGGGATGATTTATTTAACCTGGTAAACCAGGAATAATTCCGGGTTTTTTCCTTCGAATCAAGAGGAGTTTTCCCCAGAAATAGTGAAGTTATCCACATTAATTAATTACTCCTTCAATTGCTCGCAGGTCCGCTTCGATGTGTTGGTTGGTCTTGAGTTGTTCCTCAATTTTCCGGACGCCGTGCATAATCGTAGTGTGGTCTTTATTGAGCTCGTCGCCGATCTGGGGGAATGAATGGTGGAGGTTTTCTTTAAGGAGATACATTGCCAAGTGGCGCGGATAGACCAACTCTTTCAGCCGCTTTTTCCCCAGTAAGTCACTAACCTCGATATCAAAATGTGTCGCCACCGCTTTCAAGAGCTGCTTACCGGTAATCTTTTTGCCGCTGCTGTGGCTGGAGGCTAAATCTTTCAAAACCTTTTTGGCGTAGTCTTTGGTGATCGGCGCTTTTTCAATCTGGGCGGTGGTAATTAGCTTCACCAATGACCCCTCGAGCTCGCGGACGTTGGAAGTAATAGCGCTAGCGACGTAATCGAGCACCTCGTGGCTGATATCGACGCCCTTTTCTTTGGCTTTGGCTTGAAGAATCGCCGTTCGGGTCTCGATATTGGGGGCCTGGATGTCGGCGACCATCCCCCAACCCAGCCGGCTAGTCAGGCGATCCTCGAGTTTGGTAATTTCTTTCGGGGTGCGGTCGCTCGTTATCACAATTTGCCGGTTGGCTTGGTGGAGGATATTAAAGGTGTGGAAAAACTCCTCTTGTGTCCCCTCTTTGTTAACCAAAAATTGAATGTCGTCGATTAAAAAGACGTCGGTCCCTCGGTACTTTTTCTTGAAAGCGTTGATGGTTTTGTTTTGCAGCGCCTCGATAAATTCGCCGGTAAAAATTTCACAAGAAGTGTAGATGATTTTCTTTTTCGGGTCGCGCTTGGCAATTTCGTTGCCGATCGCTTGCATGAGGTGGGTTTTCCCCAAGCCAACGCCGCCGTACAGAAAGAGGGGGTTGTACGACTCGCCGGGTTTTTCGGCCACCACCTGGCTGGCGGCGAAAGCCAAGCGGTTATTATTACCAACAATAAATGTCTCAAAGGTGTAGTGGCTATTGAATTGTTTTTCCTTAGCTACTGAGTCGACTTGGTCAACAACTGGCACGGCGCTGGGGCTGTAATCCTCGGTATTTTGCAGGAGGGGTAACTCATCCAACGGTCGCTTCTCTTCTTTTTCGGCGACAACTAACTGAATGTGCTCGATCGGCCCGACTTCGGTGGCTAAAAACTTTCGGATATCCTTGAGAATGTTTTTCTCGATCCAGTTTTTGGCGTACGGGTTGGGGACGGCGATAATAACCAAGCCGTCGTTTAGTTCCACTAATCGCGTCGGCTGCAACCAGGTGACGTAATTGGGCCGCGAGACGCTCGGTTCCAAGGCCGCTAAGACATGGCTCCAGGTTTTCTCGTCGATTGTTGCGGGCATCGGCTTGAAGATAGCCGAGTTTTCCACAAGGGGCAACCCTTAAATCTTAAGAATTACTAAATTCTTGAATAACTAAATCACTAAGTTATCCACAGTTTTAGTAATTAAGTAATTTCGTAATTCAGTAATCTTCTCGCCAGTTGGTGTTTGGCGCTTGCCGCTTCTGTTAATTTGTTGTAGAATAAACGCACAGATGGTTAAAAGAACGTTCCAACCCAACAATCGTAAACGGCACAAAAAGCACGGTTTTTTGGTGAAGATGGCGACGCCCGAGGGCCGCAAGCAAATCGCTAGCCGGCGCAAAAAAGGCCGGGCCAAGCTGGCCGTTGTCTAAATACTCAAATGTTGCCGGCGAAGCATCGCCTCAAAAAAGATCGCGATTTTCAACGAGTTTTAGCGGGTCATAATAAAGCGCTGTGTGGGCCGCTTTTGGTTTTTAGCGTTCCGGGCGAGGCTGAAACCGCCCGTTTCGGGGTAGTCGTTTCCAAAAAAGTTAGTAAAAAAGCCGTCGAGCGCAACAAGATCCGCCGCCAAATCGCCGAGCTCCTGCGGCCGGTGGCCGAAAACTTCCAGACGCCGCTTGATGTCGTGCTCTTAGTTCTACGCTCGGCCGAATTTAGCCAGTATCAACAAGGGATCGAAACGTGGCAAAAAAAGCAGCAATCTTCCTAATCAGCCTTTACCAGAAAACCCTTTCGCCCGACCACGGGTGGTTGCGAGTTTTTTATCCGCTGGGCGCCTGCCGATATACCCCGAGCTGTTCGGAATACACCAAGCAAGCTATCGAGCGATTCGGAGTGCTCAATGGCTTTGGGCTGGGGATAAAGCGGGTCGGCCGTTGCCATCCCGGCTACCCCGGCGGCTTTGACCCAGTACCAGAGAAAAGGTAAGATAAAAAAGATGCGGGAAACCCTAAGTCCTAAGCTCGAAATCCGAAACAAATCCCAATTACCCAAATCCGAATGTTTAAAACATTGGGGAATTAGAATTTTGAGCTTGTCTAGCGCTTCGAGTTTAGTATTTAGGATTTCTCAATCCGGAGGATTGAGCTAATGTGGACCGCCATCAAAGCTTTCTTTAAGGTCATTCTTTACAAGCCCTTATTCAACTTATTGATCTTTTTTGCCTGGTTAATTCCAGGTCATTCAATCGGCTGGGGGATTATCGGCGTCACCCTAATTGTTCGGTTGCTACTCTGGCACACTTCCGTTAAAGCCTTACAGGCGCCGTTGCAACTGCGCCAGCACGCGCCGGAATTGAAAAAAATCCAGGAGAAATACAAGGACGACAAACAGGCTCAAGCCCAGGCCCAAATGGCCTTTTACAAGGAAAACGGCGTCAATCCGCTCTCCGGCTGCCTGCCGCTCCTCATTCAATTACCGATTTTGGTGATTCTCTACCACCTGTTCTTTGTGATTACCAAACAAGCTTTTCCGGCTGAATTGCTCTACCATTTCACGCCGCACGTGTTGCCGGTTAACCCAGTTTTCCTCGGTATTAACCTCTTTAAGCCTGATCGTTTTTGGATTCTGCCAGCCGTCGCAGCGGTCGCCCAATTCTTCCAAACTCGTCATATCCAGCAGTTAAATCCAACCACCGGTGCGGCTGGCGATCCGATGGCCGCGATGAACAAGCAGATGATGTATCTCTTTCCGGTGATGATCTTTTTCTTTGTTCGGGCCTTGCCAGCCGGTATCGCCCTCTACTACCTGATGACTAGCCTCTTCTCGCTCGCCCAACAGGTTTACGTGGCTAAGACCTTCAAGTCGAAAGCGGCCACTGCGGCCGTCACCGTTCGATCGAAGAAAAACGGCTAATTCGTGCACGTGGGTTGACCACATCCGCACTCTGTTACGCGACGGAAACGTTTCGTTCGCGAAACTGGGTGATGAAGAACGGGTTCAGCTCATGGAGGCCGAAATTCGGCGGACGAAACGCCGCAGTGTCGATCCAGCAACTTTGCGAGAAGCCTGACTACTACCCAGCCCATTGAATGTGCAAACGATCTCTGTTATCGTGTGTGAGTGATCTTCACAAGGTAGGTGAACAAAATGTCCAGTGATGGACCGGTTGACCCGGAATCATTAACGGCCGAGGAGTGGGTGTTGGCGATTATCGTTGCGTACGAATCCGGATGCGGACTAACACCTGAAGCGAAAGAGGAGCTACGACAGGCCACCCAAAACCCAGAGGTCAGGGACCAGATCCGCGCCATTCTGATCAAAGAAGGCTATGAATCGATCTTTGGTTTGCTGAAGTCCAACCCCGAAACTTAGCCCGTATCCGATCGCTCGCAGAGTCCCGCTTCCAGCGGGACTTCTTTTTTGTCAAATTTTGTTGCGCGCACGCTATGTTATTTGCGCCGATAACGACGTTTAGGAAAACTAACTCTACGGGCCCTCTCACATGAGAAATGTATTTTACATTTACATTCGCTCCGCTATTGCTTCGCGAAATGGGATCAGGTTAGAGATTCTCTTTTTGTGCGCCCGGGTGGACTCGAACCACCGACCCTTGGTTCCGGAAACCAATACTCTATCCACTGAGCTACGGGCGCAAATTGTGAGCGAAGCGAACAATGCAGCGAACGGAGCGAAGGGGACAAGGATTACCAACTTGATCCACTGAGCTACGGGCGCGAGGCCTACACTAGCGTAGGCAAACAATAACTGGCTGAGTGCCAGTGGCGCAGGGGACAAAAACCTGATTTGATCCACTGAGCTACGGGCGCTAATAAAAATCAAACCACTTCGTGCGCCCGGCTGGAATCGAACCAGCGACCTTTCGGACCGCAACCGAACGCTCTATCCGCTGAGCTACGGGCGCGCACTAACTGACTAATTTTACCTCTTTATTTAGTAGATTTATAGGGTTGGGAACAATTGATCGCCGACCTATTAGGCAGCTGGTGATTAAATATTCCTCCCCAGTATTCTTTAGGATGTAGAGCCAATCATAGGCTTGAGGCTTAGTTTTCTTAACAACGTAACCTTTAGAGTTAGAATGAACCCTCCTTAGGTCAACCTCGTTCGCGCTAGTATATCTCACTTGAAGTCGTTGAAGCTTTCCTCCAACATCCACAATAAGATCATAGGCGGCCGATTCAGTCATAGGGAGTGAAACATCGTGACCCAACTTTGTGAATGTGGCAATTGCTTGAGAGACTGCGATATCTCCCTTTCTTTGGGTTGTCCTCATAACTTAATTATTGACGGTAGGGGCAACCGTGTCAACTATTAATAATTGCGGAGGGTGTAGGGCTCGAACCTACAAGGGCTTTCGCCCGCCAGTTTTCAAGACTGGTGCATTAACCATTCTGCCAACCCTCCCAAGCACGCAATACCCAACAATTCTACCTTTATTTGGCAATAAATTGAAGGGTTTAGCTGTGCGCTAGTGTGACTCCCCAAACTTCTGCGGCGCCTTTTTTCTTAGCCAGTTTAGCTAAGCGCCCAAGAGTTGTTCCGGTGGTAATGACGTCGTCACAGATGACCAATTTCGCTGGTTTACCCTGAGCTTGGTCGAAGGGCGGGGTTGAAGTAAGAACAAAAGCTTTTTTGAGGTTGGCCCGCCGCTCTTGGCCGTCTAAATCAGCCTGATGACTGGTGGCGGTAACTTTTTTGAATAAACTTCGAACCGGAAAATCTTTACCGGCGACGATCCGGGCGATCAGCTCGGCCTGGTTAAAACCGCGTTCGGCGAAGCGGGCGCGACTCAAGGGCGCAAAACTAAAAACCCAATTTTCATCGGGCAGCGCTCGCATTAATTTTGTCCGGTAAGTCTCAGTGAAAAACCGCAAAGCGTCGGCCTGGTTTTGGTACTTAGCGTTCTTGATCAAGCGGGCGACGGCCGGTTCGTGATACTCAAACAGCGAAACAATGCCTTCCAAACCAGTACTGGTTCGGCAAGCCGCGCACAAACCGGTTCCCCCAAATTGGCCCTTGCCACAAACCCGGCAGCGCTCGGCGGGCGTGGCATTCAACCCCGCTCGGCAACTAGCGCAGAGCCAATCGCCTTCAAGGCGGCAGCCGGCGCACTGGGCCGGAAACAATAGTTTAGTAAGAGTTTGCAACATTACATTGACGGCTTTTAATCCGAGGCTCATAATAGAACCACTATGGCGAAAAAAGAAGAGCTACAAACACAAGAGTGGTTGGACGAGGAAGAAGAAGGCCAGTTGGCCATCGATGCCTACCAAGACGACGAGAACGTCATTATTAAGGCCCCGATCGCCGGGGTGAGCGTGGAAGACTTAGAGATTTCCATTACCGACGAAGTCGTCACCGTGAAAGGCACCCGTCGCAACGAAGCCGAAATGGATCGCTCCGGCTACTTTGTGCAAGAGTGTTACTGGGGCTCGTTTATGCGCAGCTATATTTTGCCAGTCTCGGTTGACGCCGCTAAAGCCGACGCCTCTTTGCGTAACGGCATCCTCACGATCCGGATTCCGAAGCAAGAAAAAACCAAAACCCGCGTTTTGAAAGTGGCGGTGGAGTAAGAAAAAAGCCGCCAAGAAACCTTGGCGGCGGATTGTTACTTCGAAAACGCCGGCGTTGCCACTATTCCTCCACCGAAATCGCCAAGTACATCCGATCTTTTCCTGTTAGCCACTGGTGGCCAAGTACTTTAGCCTTGGCACCGAAGACGGTTGGCACCATCTTCTTAACGGCTCGGTATAGGCCATCAAAAGTTTTATAGCCGCACTTTTGGCGGGTCTGTATCCCGATAAAGCTACTACCGGAGCCATGGACGAGCAGGTCGTTCAAGATACTCGGATGATTTCGGAAAAGCGGCTGCAACCGCGGCGGAATCTGACGCAAGATTCTGGTCGAGAGCAACTCCTTTTTAGTGGTGAGTGCCACAGTCTCTTCTGCAATCTGCTGACGCAGAACCTCAATATCAATCATGATAAGGTACTCCTTTTGTTATCTGAAGTGTACGCGAGCGGCCTTCTAAGATCAAGAGGCTTGAAGTAAAAGCCAAAGTGCGAGACGCTATTCTTACATGAAGCGAGGGGTTTGGATTGGTATTGGTGCAGGCGTGGTGATTATTATAGTGGCGGTTGTGCTGCTGCTGGGTCGCAATAAAACCGTAGCGCCAACCAAGGCAACCCTCACTATTTGGTCGCCGTTCGACGAGGGCCAGGTTTACCAAAAAATTAGCCAAGCCTGGCTGGCCGCTAACCCAACGGTGACGCTCGATTTTAAATACGTTCAAGCGACCGACGCCAAAGATTACGAAGCCCAAGTGGTCAACGCGATTGCTAACGGCACGGGTCCGGACATCTGGTTGGTGCGCAGCGACTGGTTGCCCAAGCACGCCGACAAAAGCCAGCCGGCCATCGTCACCGGCCAAACCGACGCGGTTAAGGCCGCCAAACAAACCATCATCCCGGCCGTCGTCGATTTAAATACCTTCAACAAACAACTCTACGGCGTGCCGCTCTTCGGTGACGATCTGGCGATCATCTACAACACAACCCTCCTAGCCGAGTGGCAAAGTAGCCTCAGTGGCGCCCAGCTGGCTTTGTCGCAAAAATTCCCGACCACTTGGGACGATTTGAAAAACCAAATCGCTATTTTCAGCCAGAGTAAAAACGGCATTGTTAGCCGTTCAGCGCTGGCGCTGGGGACGACCGCCAATACCGCTAACCCGAGCGATGTGCTCGGCGCCTTTCTGGTCCAAAACGGCGTTACTAGCATTTTAAGCAGCGATAACCAGAGCGTTGCCTTTAATTTGCCGAAGGTTAACGCCGGCCTTACCAGCCTGCCGGCCATCGAGGCGCTGAGTTTTTACACCAGCTTCGCCACGCCCGGCGCCTCGAACTTTTCTTGGACAACTAACCTCGGCGACCCCGTGACCGCTTTCTTGAACCAAAAAACCGACGCCTTGATCGGATATTCCTCAACTCTCCAGCAAATAGTCAATAAAAACCCCAGTTTCACCATCGGGGTGGCGCCGTTAGTTCAGCCGAAGGTGACGCCCGGCATCGACCGCGTCGATTACGGGGTAACCTGGAGCCACCTGGTGGCAAAAAATAGTCCGCGCCCCAGTTTAGCCTGGAACTACTTAGGTTTTCTGATGGGCATCGATGTCCAGGCCGACTACATTAACCAAACCGGTCGGCTGACCGTGGCAGCTAGCCGAGGCACCACCGAGCTCGGTACCAGCCTCGCTCAAGCCGCTATCGCCAAGAATCAAGTCTTCTACCCGGAGTTGGCGACCGTTCAACAGCTTACCAACCCGGAATGGCAGTTCACTAGCCAAGTGTTACAAGATACGATCAATTTAGTGATTAACTCTGGCCAGTCGGCTCAAACCGCCGTGGACAGCGCTGCTGCCCGTTTCAAAACCCAATTTTTAAGCGGTCAGTAATGTGGCAATTATTAGTGCCAACCGTCTTCGCTCAAAACACCGCAACTGGTTGTACCGATAAACAGTTTTACGTTGGCCTAGCACTTCACGGCACTCATTGCTTTGGCTCTTTCTCGGCGTATTTAGTCGCCCTGTTCGGCGAAGCCATCAACATCGCCTTTGCTCTTGCCATCCTCATGGTGTTGTGGGGCGCTTTTAAGTACCTCTCGGCCGGTGGTGATGACGGCAAAGTTAAAGACGCCAAAGACACCATCGTCGGCGCGGTGATCGGTTTCGCGCTGCTGGTTTTAGTTAAAGTTTTATTACCGCTCTTTCAAATCCAATGATGAAGAAACTCACCCTGGCTTTCGTGGCGTTAGTAGCCGCCCTGACGCTAGCCACGACCGCTCTAGCCCAAGCCAATGTCGGCAGCGGCGTAGTCAACGGCGTTAGTGGGGCAACCAACTCAGCTCCCTCGCCGACCAGTGGCGTTCAGCCGGTGCCGACGCTGCCCAATAACCCAATCGCGCTTGATCAACTCTTTGTCACCATAATTAAAGACATTTTTATCGCTCTAGCCTTAACCGCTTTTATCGCCCTGATTTGGGCGGGGATGATGTATATCACCGCCGGTGGCGACGCCGCCAAAGCCGAAAAAGCCCGCAAAAGCATCCTTTACACGCTGATTGGGGTGGTGGTTGCCCTCTTGTCCTACGCGATCGTCGGTTGGGTAACGAAGGTCGCTTCGACGGCTGGCACAACTTCCAATTCCGGCACTAGCGCTAGTTCTCAAGCCGGCAACGGCAATACTAAAGCCACCAACCCAAAAATCGGCACCCAAAATCCTGACGGTAGCTACTATAACCCTTGCGTTTCCGAGACGCCTCAAGGCTGCGTCGATTCCGACGGTTTGCTCACCGGTTACCGAAGTGACGGCACGCTGGTCACCTCAGCTGATACCACCGCCCCGACGGCACCAGCCGACGCCAAATACGGCTTGTCGATCGCCGACCCCGACAATACCGCCAGCCGCGACACCGTCACCATTACCAACCGAGCTGAAAGTTTCAACCACCCGTACGGCGTCACCCTCAACAACCAACCAACTGGCACGGTGACCGTAAGAGCTAGTATCGCCGGCAGTCTCGCCCTGCGTCTCAGCGACACGACGCTAATTTTCTCAGCCGATAACTACAGTGAACCGCAAGGCGTCAATATCCAATATTTGGGCGGCGGTAAGCCCGGCCAGTCGGCGACGGTGACCTTTACGGGCAGCGACGGCTCAACGCTCGAAATAAAATTTGTTATCCCATGAAGATTAAAGACCTTATCGTGAGTTTGGCGGTGATAGTATTTTTAGCATTGCCGATGGCGGCTCGGGCCGATCTGGGCGCCCTTAAAGATAACCCACTTTTAAACGGCTCGTCGGGCACATCTAGTAATAGCTCGACCAAAGCCCCAGCTGCGCCGGCGACAACCAACTCAACCTCCACCACCCCAGCCGGGACGGCCGCTACTTGCGACGGCAAATTTAACCCGGCCGAAGTCTTTAAAGCCGACGGCCTGTTGCCGCCGTTTTTGCGCAGCGCCGACGCCGCTCAAAACGCCGATTTTAGTTGTTTGGGCGCCGGTATCAGTTTCTATACGAGCTTTTTGGCGTTGATTGTTAGCGTTGTGGCCTTCTTTTACTTGCTCTACGGCGCGTTTATTTATATCACTGCTTTCGGCGACGACAGCAAGGCCACCCAAGCCAAAAAAGTCATCACCCAAGCAATTATTGGTTTGGTTTTAGCGGCACTGGCCTACACCATCATTAGCATCGTCAACACGATATTGCAGGGCGGCGCCAGCTTGCCGAATTGACGATAGGGCTTGACAGAACAACCTAATAGTTTTCAATATAAGTAAGTAATCAAATTTGGAGGGCGGAATAATTAAATGAATCTCATCAACTTTATTGGCAGAGCGCACGCGCAGATTGGTACAGGCGGTGTGGTTAATTCCAACGGCAGCAACTTCAATCTCGATCAGTTCAACTTTTTGAATCCGCTCAAAACTACTAACCTGAACACTCTAGTGGGGACAATTATCGGCATCCTCTTAACCATCGCGGCTTTAACGGCCTTTATTTATCTGTTGATCGCTGGCTTCCAATACATCACTGCTGGCGGCGACGCCGAGAAAGCCACCAAGGCCCGGACCGGCATTATTAACGCCATCATCGGTATTATCGTTATTCTGGTGGCCTACGTTATTCTGCGCTACGTCGGTACCTCACTGATCCCGGGTTCTTAAAGCCGGGTTCTAACCGACCACTGACCGAACTTCCGTTTCGGTGGTGATGCCAGAAGCAGCTTTGTTCAGCCCGTCTTGTAAAAGCGTTTGGTTGCCAGAATCACGGAACTGGGTTTCGAACTCGCTGACCGTCGCTTCGCGGCGGATTAGTTCAATCGTTTTGGCGTCGGGCAAATAATCTTCAGCGATTAACACTCGGCCGCGGAAGCCGGTCTGGTGGCAGAGCTCGCAGCCTTTACCGGCGCAGCTATCACAGAGTTTGCGCACCAAGCGTTGAGCGACAATTAAAGCGATGGCGTCGGCCAACAGATATTTCGGTACCCCCATTTGTAAGAGCCGGGAGAACGAAGCGGCGGCGGAATTAGTGTGAAGGGTGGAGAGCACTAGGTGGCCGGTTAGGGCGGCGTCAACGGCGATCTCGGCCGTTTCTTTGTCGCGAATCTCCCCAACCATGATAATGTTCGGGTCTTGGCGGAGCACTGCTCGCAGGGCTTGGGCAAAATCAAAGCCGCTGGCTGGCTCCACCTGCACTTGCTCGAGCCCGGCAATTTTATACTCGATCGGGTCTTCGATGGTAATAATTTTTCGCTCCGAAGTGTTCAAGAGCTGTAAGACGGCGTAGAGGCTGGTGGTTTTGCCCGAGCCGGTCGGGCCGGTGAAAAGCAGCAGTCCCTGGGGCTTTTGGATGGCTTGGAGAATCGCGGCCTTAATTTCTTCGTTAAAACCCAATTGGTCGAGCGTCATAAAACTAGTGGCGGTGAGGAGCCGCATCTCGATCGTTTGGCCGTAAGCGCTGGGAATGGCATTAACCCTGATGTCCAGTGGCGCGCCGCCAATGGTCATGCTCATGCGGCCGTCACCGGCGGCGGCCGTGACATCGAGTTTTATTTTTGCGGCCGTTTTAATTCGGGCCAGTAAATATTTGTAGTTTTTCTCGGGGATTTCGACGATTGGTAGGAGTTTGCCATCAATCCGAAAGCGAATCTCCACGCCGTTCAACATCGGTTCGAGGTGAACATCCGAGGCGTTCATTGCCAAGCCGCCAGCCACGATCGTGTCCAAGAGCTCGGTGGTCGACACTTGCTCGATCGCCGCCTTCAACCCTTGCAGGGTGGCTAGTCGTTCGTCAAAAGTCCGGGCGGCAGTTTCGGCCTGGGTGGAGGCGGCAACCGTTGGTGCTGGCTTCAGCAAAACCGGATAACGTGACAAGGCGTATTCGAGTGACGTTAACGAACAAACCAGCGGTTCGAAGGTGACGTTATTAGTTTGGCCCACTTCGTTCATCACCGCTGCTAGCTCGGGCCGAGTTGGATCCGTCGAGGCGACGCGAACAACATTGCCTAACCGCATAAACGCGGCAATTTGATACTGTCTGGCCGTGGCTTCAGGAATCAGGCCTAAGATATCAGCTGTAAACGGGTAGTTAACCAAATTTACATAATTTAGGCCCTTTTGAGCGGCAAAAGTCGCCGTTTGCTCTTCTTCTTGAGCCCGATCGTAGCGCTGAACGACGCTGCGTAAGTCTTGCGGCATAGCCCCATTGTAGCGGAATTAGCCCGGCGGGCTTTAGTCGGTTACAATACCCTCGACGCCCGGTGGGGCGCCCCTGGACAGCGGAACTAAATGCCACACCAAGCCCAGGTATACCTGGGCATTTTCTTTGGCGGAAGGGGTGGGAGTCGAACCCACGAGACCCTTGCGGGCCAACCGGTTTTCGAAACCGGCGCACTAGGCCACTATGCGACCCTTCCATATTTCTCGACAAAGTCTCGATCAAAAAAATGTGCGTCGGCGTGGCCCCTGGGAAGTTGCTTACTTCCCGCCGATTGCTAATTCGCAACCGGCCCACTATGCGACCCTTCCAAACCTAATAATTCTACTTAATTATTCCCGAAAAATCCAGGGTAACAAAGAAGCCCAGCGCCAGTTTTCTACTTCTTGGCTCGAATAAATTCAAGCTTCGGTTCGGAACCAACACTAGGCAGTCTTTGCTTTTTTAATCTAATGTACGAGGATTTTAGTAAACGATAAATCGCTCAATGAGTCAAATAATACTTCGACAATCGAATAAAAAAGCCCCCGTTGTGGACGGGGGCACGCTACTTGAGCGTTAGATACGAGCCAGGAGCTTCGACAACTTAGGTCGAAGGTTCTCGATGGCGTCGGCGATGGCCAACATGCCCCGGCGATAGGCGGGGTCGGCGTTATACCGTGACCAATCAATCGCAACATTGGCTCGCTGGAACCAGCTGTGAACGTCGCCAATATTGGTAGAAGAGTGGGTACTTCGGCCAACGGCGATAGCCAGCGTGGTGCCAGTGGTCAGGTCGATCATATAGACGGCGATATGGGCTGAGGCGGTGCCGGATTCGGCATCACCACGGACACTGATGCCGCCGATCGAGATGCTGGTACTGTCGCGATGCGAATCGGCGGAGCCGCCAGTAACGATCTCCCAGCCGATTTGAGCCGCTTGAAGCGTGCCTTCTTTGAGACGTGGCGAGTTTTGGTTAACCCACCGATTGCCGGAGAGTTGGTCGCGTTTCTGACATTCGGCCAGTAACCAGGCCATCGAGGCGCCCAGCTGGACGTGATTGTCCTGGGCCATCTCACCGAGCAGCAGTTCAACGGTTGTATCCGAGAACGGTGCGCCGCAGCGGGCCCAGCCATTATCGCGGATACCAATCTCCACCGGGCGAGCCGGCGAGATCGGGTGAACCGGGAGTTGGTCGGTGAACTTGTCGACGTTCTGCGCCAAGGCAGCGGCCGACAAAACGACGAAAAGGAGAATGGTAATTTTTTTCATGTGAACGTGCCTCCTTCTGGGTTTTTGATGCCCTGAAGTGTTGCGGTTACTATACCAGATGACGCCTGAAAAGTCAAGGGGTTTGGCGGCTGTTTTCAACCGAGGCGATGAGGTATAATTCAAGGGAACTATTTAGCTTGGAAGGGTGCCAGAGCGGCCGAATGGAGCACACTGCTAATGTGTTGTACCCGTAAGGGTACCCAGGGTTCGAATCCCTGCCCTTCCGCGACGAACTTGACTTTTCTGCTATGCTAAAAATCAATGCCGCATCAGCCAAAACACGCCAAAGTCAGCCTGGAATTCACCGCCAAAGATTGGCATCATCACCCGAAAAACCAGTTTTGGTATCTGGGGATGGGGCTGATGTTGGCCGGGTTTTTAGTGTTAGCCCTAGTCTTTGGGCAATATCTTTTGGCCGTAGTGATCGTGGCGGTCGGCGTGGCGATAATCCGGATCGGCAATCTGACGCCCGGTGCCCGGACGATTAAACTTACCACCAAAGGCGTCACCTGGGGCGATCGATTCTTCGGCTATCACCAACTCCGGGCCTTTTGGGTGGCCGAGCAAGCCGATAAAACGACTCTTTATTTAGAGCGGCTCAATTTATCGCCGGCGATTTCATTTGTTATTCCCAATCACTCAGCTCCCCAGGCGTTGGCCTTTCTCGGCAGCCAGCTGCCGTACCATAGCCATAAAGGCGAGCCACTCGGCGACCGCTTGAGCCGGTTGCTCCACCTTTAACTAGCATATTTACCCTTGAAGAAACCGGCGGCCCCGCTAGGATAAAACTAATGCGCCGAAAATTTGGCTTTTTTGTGGTAGCTCTCGTCAGCTTGATCGCTGCGGTGATCGGTCCGATTACGCCAGCGGCGGCTTTTTCATCCAGCAATATCATCTCGAATTCGGTTTTCTTCAATAGCGCCAGCTTGTCGGCCGGAGACATCGCCAACTTCTTAAGCTCGAAGGGCAGCGGCTACGCCAACTACACCATCCCCCAGTTTATCGATGTCCCCTACCCGACCGGCCAACACACTTACGGCCACGTCAGCGTGGAACAAGCCTACACCGGCAATCCCCGGCAAAACTTTTACGGCTTGACGGTAGCGCAACTGATTTACAATAAAACCCAACAGTACGGCATCAACCCGCAACTGATTTTGGCGACGCTGCAGAAAGAGAGCTCGGCGGTGACAACGAACATTCTGGGCAGCCCGGCCGACGCCTGGGCGATGGGTTACGGCTACCCGGACAGTTTTAACGCCTGTTACAACTCCGGTAGCGGCTGCTCGGACCCCGGTATCCGCCAAAACGCTATTGATTACGGCGGCGTCGGCCAACAGATCGCCTACGCCACCCACCAGTTTTCCAACCTTTACACCCGTTACGTCGGCACCAGTTTGACGATTACCGTCGACGGTCAAAGCATCACTTGCGCTAACGTCCCGACCAAAGTGATGTACGCCTACACGCCGCACATTTCCGGCAATCAGAGTTTCTACAATATTTTCAATTCATTCTTTGGCTACACGCCGGACGCGGTGATCACCTATAACGATATCGCCACCATTAACGGCCCAACCTACAGCGCCTCGGTTAGTTTAAGCGGCAGTAAGTCGAGCGACAGCCAAGTTTTCTTGGGTTCAAGCCTGATCGCCGACACCGGCACCACTTCGTGGACGATCAGCAATCGAGGGCTGAACGTCGGCAATAACGACCTCAGCCTGGCCTATAAAGTCAGCGGCTCGACCGTCGCCAGCAAGCAAATCATTTTAAATCGCCACAAATTAGGCGATATTAATGGAGATGGTAGCGTTAATGTTGTTGACCTCTCGATTTTTGCCAAGAACTGGCAACAAAATAACGCCGGTGACCCGATGAGCAACTTTAACCCCGAAACCGACAACGTCGTTAATCTGGTTGACCTCTCGATTTTCGCTAAGTATTGGGGGAGTTAAAACAGGATGAAGAAACTAAAATTTTTGGCGGTGATTGGGCTAGTGCTAGCCAGCCTTTTGCCGGTGGCGGCCTTGGCCGGCGCCAGTATCGCCCCGAGCGGCGGGGGAAGTGTGACGGCTGGTTCGACTATAAGCGTCAAGATTGTGGCTGCTGGTGCGACCTTTAACGCTTTCTCCGGGACGATCGGCGTCTCAGGTAACCTCAGCGTGACCGGCGTCAGCTACGACACCTCTCTAATTTGGATCGGCACGCCCGGGGCGAATAAAACCTTCAACGGGGCGCTGGCCGGTAATAAAACCGTATTGTCGCTGACGATCGCCACCTTAACGGTTAAGGGGACCGCTCAGGGCAGCGGCAAAATTACCGTCAGTAACGCGCTGCTGTCCAACGAGAGCTCGATCCCGGCCAGCGGCGGGACGTTGAACGTTACGGTTAACCGGGCGCCAACCGTGCCGGGGGCGGTGACGGTGACTTCCAGCACTAACCCCGACCAAAACCAGGCTTACGGTGTGACGACTGCGACGTTTAGCTGGACTGCCCCAACCAACGGCGCCACCGGTTACGCCGTCGCCTTTGACCAAGTGGCCGACACTAACCCGGCCGAAACTGTGACGACCACGGCGCTAACGGCCAGCTACCCCAACCTGAATCTCGGCGTTTATTATTTCCACATCAAGGGTCACAACAACGACGGCTGGGGGCCGGTAACCCATTTCAAGATCACGACGACTGCTGCCGTTGACGCCGGCCTCAAAGCCCCAAAGATTACCACCGTTAAAAAGCTGGCGAGCTTCAAGACTAACCTGACCGCTGGGACGCTGGGCGGTTTTAGTATTGGTGGCTCTTCAACCGGGCTAACCGATTTCACCGTTATCCTCACCTTAACGCCCGCTGCTGCCATCCCGGCCGAGCAAAAATTAACTAGCCCAATCGCCGCCGACGGGAGCTGGAGCGTGATTTTTGATCAACCGATCCCAACCGGCTTCTATAAGGTCACCGCGCTGGCCACCAAAGACAAAACGGCTACCGCCCCCAGCACCGTTGCCAATGTCGAACTGTCGGTCGCGAGCGGCGGGACGGCGAAAATTATTACCGCGGCCGACGCCCCCAAACCGGACGTCTCGGTCAAAGTCGCCGGGGCGACGTTCAAAAACCCGGCCGCTTACCACAAATTTATCGGCTTTCTGACGCTGGTTATTCTCGCTTTTGCTGCTCTTGTCACTTTTGCCGCCTACTTCGGCCGGCAGTGGTACAAGCGCTGGCGAGCCCGCTCGGCTTAAGCCAGGACTCTAATGCTTAGCCAGCCAGCGTTTGGCTTCAGTCAGGAAAACGTAATACGCGCCCATCCCTGAGGCGATCAGGCCGAGCGTACCGTCGCGCCAACCGGACCACCAAATATAGCTGCGCAAAAAACTGGCCAGTGGTTTGAAGAGCAGCCGGGCCAAAGAGAAAGGTTTTTTCGGCGCCTCGAGTTCGGTGTAGCGATTAGCTTTGGCCACCCAGTCGGCTAGCGAATGATAGGTGTAATGAAGGACCGGGTTTTTCAGGCGGCCCACTCGGGTAACGCCCACAATCTCCTCGTGGATCGCCTTGTCTTTAATATGGGCGAACGAGCGCCGGACCAGACGAAGATGATAATCAGGCGACCAGCCGCCGTGCTGCAACGCCTGGCCGGCGATGAAGTTCTTGTACGGTAGTTCAAAGCCGTCGAACTGATCGGTTTGAATGGCGGCCGTAATCTCGGCGGCCAGCGCTGGACTAATTACCTCGTCGGCGTCGAGAATTAAGATCCAGTCGCCGGTGGTGCGTTCGATTGAAAGGTTGCGCTGGGTGGCGTAACCGTGCCAAGGCTCGCTGAAAACTTTAGCCTGGTGGTTTTTAGCGACCGTCACTGTTTGATCGGTTGAGTCGTTTTCGATCACCACTATTTCATCGGCAAAATTAAGCGCTGGCAACGAGCGGGCCAAATTCTTCTCTTCGTTGGAGGCGATGATCGCGACCGACAGGGTTGGTTTAGTTGTCATCGGCTTTGAATAGATTCTACCAGTTCTCGCAGCGGCGAGCGCTTGCCTGGCAGTAGGAGGATGCCAACGTAGATAAGCACGCCGATCAAGCCAAGGCTACCAGCCGTTACCACCTGGCGCCAGAGGGGAAGGCTGGCGAAATGGTCGATGCCGAGCCCGGTTAAAACCATTCCAACCTTCAGGAGCACCGCCGCGGCCACGGTCGCCGTCAGAATCGCACCGTAGTTATTAAATCGCAAACGGAGCTGGATTACCCGCTTGCTTAACCGGACCGTCAGGTAGAGCATGATTATTTCGGAAATTAAGGTCACGGTCGCGGCCGCCATGTAGCCGTAGCGCGGGATCAAGAGAAAGTTCAGGCCTAAGTTAACGATACTGGCGACAACCAGGTTTTTAATCAGGCCAACTTGCGAGTTAGAAACGAACAGAATCGCTTGGAAAAAATCTTGAAAGGCGTACGGAATCAGCGAGGCGCAAAGAATAATTAAAACCCGGCCGGCGATGATGCCGTCGGCTGGGCTTTGCCGGGCCAAAATAACGGTTAAGAACGGCGCCAACACAAAAATGATCGCCGTCAGCGGGAAGATAATCAGCGATACAACGCTGAAAACTTTTTGGGCAAAAACCACCAAGCCCTCCCGATCTTCTTTCCAGAGCTGGCTGAATTTCGGCAACACGACGCCGATAAAAAGAGTAGGGATGGTGAAGATGACGGCAAAGATATTATAGGCGTAGCCGTAAATTCCCACATCATGGCTACTTTTTAAAAGTGACAAAATAATCGTGTCAACTTTAAAGTAAATCTGGCCGATCGTGTTGAAAATGCCCAGCGGCAGAATCACCAAAAAAACGGCCGGCCATTCTTGGTAGGCCAGTGATAAGCGAATCCGCCAATGTTTTTTGGCCCAGGCGTAGCAAAGACCGGTGTTAACCAGTGAACCGATGGTGGTGGCCCAAAGCGCGGCGATTAAAAAGCCGCCGACGGTGTGGAAGAAGCTGGCTGCCACCACGGTAAAAACTAAGGTGACGAGGCGGTTAGTGATATCGGCATACGTCGCCTTATCCAGCCGGAGACGGGTCTGCAGGACGCTGACGAAAATTTGATTAACCAGCAAAATAAACTGGGCCAGCGCTGCGATAACGACGCCTTCGGTAATCAGGCCGCGGTACTGGGGAATCAGCGAGCTGGCCAGCGGTGCTAGGGCGAGGATTAACAAACTGTAGGCGACGCGCAGGCCCATAAACTGGGCGGTCAGCGTTTCTTTCCGGTCGGGGTTTTGGGCGATTTCCCGGACCAAAACAGCGCTCAAGCCAAAATCGGCGATGGTCACGAAGAAGCTCACAAAGGTGGTAATAGTGGTATATTGCCCGATGCCGCTGGTGCCCAAGTGAGTAGAGAGGACGATCAGTAAGACCGTTGAAACAGCATAGGCCAGAAACTTGCCGGTGATTTGGACGGCGCTACTCAAAGCGATCCGTCGGTTGGTATCCATTTCACGAAACGTAGTAAGTGAATGTAAATAAATAATACATCTAAGGCTAGTTTACTGGATAAATTGAACCAGTAGAAGTTTCAGCGTTGGCTCGGGGCTGCTACTCTATACCAATGGCCGTCTCCGAAACCGTCTCCGTCATCATTCCGCTCTACAACGCCGCGCCGTATATCAAGGAAACGGTTAACTCGATTCTGGCTCAAACGTTCACCGATTGGCGATTGTATATTATCGACGACCACTCCACCGATGGTAGTGCAATGATTGCGCAAGACTTCGCCGAGCGTCACCCGGCCAAGATCGACTACTTTCGGCCAGAGAAAGCCGCCGGCAAACCATCGGTCGGTAAGAACGTTGGCATCAAACGGAGTCGCGGCGAGCTGATCGCCTTTATGGATCACGACGACTGGTGGACGCCGGATCACCTCGAGCGCCTCGTCCAGCTAATTAACTCCGATCCAAAAATCGGATTGGTTGGCTCGAACGGCTACGTTGTCCGAACTGGTCAGTCGAATGAAACCGAAACCTATCGGCCGATCGCCAGTCAATATGGTCAAGCCGAACTCCGGCAGCTGGCTCTAGCCGGGACACTTTTCTTAACTTCGTCGTGTATGCTCGTGCGTCGGGCGGTCATCGACACGTTTGGCCCAATCGACGAAAGCTTGGTCGCCGCCGACGATAAAGAATTGACGCTGCGGGTGATCGCCAGCGGCCGTTACAATATTTTGGCCGAGTCGACGCCGACCGTTTATCATCGGCTGCTGCCGAGCAGCATCTCCAACCGTCCAGACGGGATTGTCGGGGCGAGCCGCGACACCGAGATCGTGTTTGAGCGCTACGCCACTTCGCCGAATCTGACGGCCGAGGAAAAAGAGGCTTTTGCGACTGAACGCACTTTATTTCGGAAACGTCTCGCCAATTACTTCGTCTCGGTTGGGCGATACTCCGAAGCGAAAATGATCTATCGAGCTATGATCCGGAGCGGTCGGGCCGACCGAACGACTCGGCTTTTCTATTGGCTGACGCTGCTGCTGCCCTTTGTCGCCCGCTCGCTTATCACCCAGAAACGCCGCTGGAGCGCCAAGCTAGCTTAAGCGACCGATCGCCGAGTTTACGGGCCGCGAACACCTCGGTAAACTAGAGAGACATGGAACTCCCCTCACCGCTGCCGATCGCTGCTTACCCGCCCGCTCCCGCCCTCGAAGCCGGTAAGCCGGCTAAAATTAGGAAGATTATTACCTATAGCCTGTTCGGTCTCTTGGTACTTTTTAGCTACGCTAACCAACTCATCTACCGCTACCAAGTCCCTCCCGGCGGCGACGGGATTAACCATAATATTATCGTCACCTCAATCTTGGCCGGCCACTGGCGTTCAGCGTTCACCTATCATATCGTCTGGCATTTGATGATTGCTGGCTTGGCCCTGATTACCCACGCTCGCAGCATCACGGTGATGGCTTGGCTGGGACCACTACTGTTAGTGAGCGGCGGCGTCACGCTTTATTATTTCAATAAAAAATACTTCGGTTGGGCGGCCGGGATTACCGCCCTGATACTATTTAGCTTTTTTTCTCGTCAGCCACTGCAAACGTTGTACGACGGCGGCTTCCCGGATGTGTTGGCCGGCGCGACCGTTTTGCCGCTAGTCCTCATGGCGGTAGAAAACGTTTCTGGTTCGAGCCGAAAGGGCTGGGCGGTCGGCCTGCTGCTGATCAGCTTGTTGGTTTTACTCTACAGCCATCATTTAACGTTTCTTTTTGCCGTGGCGCTCTTAGCGATTTACTTAATCATTCAGCTTGTACTTACTTTACATCGGCGCGGTTGGCGCTGGTGGCAGCTGGTATTAATTGGCCTGGGCGCCTACGCGGCGGCAGTGATTATTGGCGGCCTATTCCTTAACCATACCGAGACTTCGGCGGCCAGTTTAGCCCGGATGTTTATGGCTATTAACTGGCGCTGGCCGTTTATTCATCTGATCGGCCAAGTTGCCGATCCCAATCAAATATTCGACATTACCGCCTACCCGAACGCCCTCGGTGAGTCCTTGGTTTACTTAGGGCTGGGCGGGCTGGCGGTGGCGATCGGTTATTTCTTGCAAAAAAGCGATTCGCCGCGCGGCCGCGTCAGCCTCCTGCTGTTAGTTTGGCTGACGGTTTTGGCGCTCGGTTCCCGGAACCCTCATCTGGGTTTTCCGTCACGGCTAATGCGTGATTTGGCGATCCCGCTGACGTTACTCGCCGGGGTTTTCATCCAGGCAGTCACTGATTTCTGCCAAAGCCGCCGATTGCCGCGATTTTTACTCGCCACGATTATCGTTCTGAGTTTTGCGACCGGTTGGTTAACGCTCTTTGCCCGGGTCGGCGAAGCGGTTCGGCCGAACCCGCTGGTCTATCATCTGGCCGGCGACCGGGCAGTGGTTAATTGGATGAACGCTAACCTACCGGCTGGCTCAACCATCCTGAGCTTCCCCGGCGACATTTATTTGCCGTTATTTCTCAACAATCAGAAGGTATTAGTTGGCTACCCAGCCGAAGACGAACTGAAAATTACCGATCCGACTGAAATCCCCCGGATTTTTCCCCGGGCGCAGTACGTTTACTTTCAGTACCGGCTTGATCAGCCAACCAGCGACGTCAACAACTTGAGCAACCTCGAAACCTATAAAGGCTCGGAGACGCTGGAATTATTAACCGATGATATTAGCCCGCAAGAAGAGGTTTATATCTTTCGGGTAGTTGGCCGGTCAAAAGGACTGATGCCGTGAGAAGTCTAAAGATCGCCGTTGACGGCGCGGTTTTAAACGACGCGGCCGGTAAAGCTGTTTATCTACGGAGCGTGCTAGCGGCCTGGCGTTCCTTCAAGGATCAGCAGTTTGTGGTCTACGGCTACCAGCCGCTGGCTGGGGAGAGTTGGCCGGACAATTGGCGTTTTCAACCGTTTCGGTCGCGGTTTGATCGGGTGAGGGTTTTTCGCCACTTGCCAGAAGACGTTTTATTTTCTCCCAGCAGCTACCTGACCACCCTGCTGAGTAATCGCCCGACGTTAACGACGTTACACGATTTAGTAATCTACAAAGTGCCGGTTAAGCTGCCTTGGAAAACCGTTGTCAGCGAGCGGCTGTTGTTGAAAAGGGCGATGAAGCGCTCGGCAGCGATTACCGTTCAGACCGAGAGCATCAAGAAAGATTTGCTCGAGCTTTTGCCCGCTGTTGGTGGTAAGGTTCGGGTCATCTCGCCGGGTATCGCCAGCCTTGTTAGTCGCGAACAGTTGCCCGGCCCTGATCGCCAAAAGCAGCTACTTAATACTCTTGGCTTGCGGTCGGATTTCATTTTGTTTGTCGGCACGATTGAGCCCCGGAAAAATATCAGCCGGCTAATTACCGCTTACCAGCAACTTCCGCCGGAGTTACAAAAAGGCCACCAACTAGTGATCGCCGGCAAGGTTGGCTGGCCGGACGCTGAGCTGGCTCGTTGGCTGGCCAAACCGCCGGCCGGCGTTCGGTTCGTCGGACGGGTGGACGACGCCACGCTCGCCACCTTGTACCGCCAAGCTCTCTTCATCGCCTACCCGTCGCTCTACGAAGGCGTCGGCTACCCGGTTTTAGAGGGTTTTTACTGGCATAAACCGGTTTTAACGGCCAATGTGGCAGCGACCGCCGAGATCGGGGCGGGGGCAACTTGGCTGGCCGATCCCTACTCGGTCAGCGCTCTCAGAAGAGGACTAGAAGTTTTACTAACCAACGGCGCTCAACGCCAGGCTCTCTCCGCCGCCGGTCAGGCCAAATTGCCGGCCTTTTCTTGGGACAAAGCCGCCCGAGCTTATCTAGCGCTCTTAGCGGAAATCGCCTAAACTAAACCAGATGACGTTGACGTATATTGGGTTGCTCTTGGCGATTGTTATCGGCCAAATTTTCCGGCTACCGATCCGGCCGGGCAGTGACCTGGCTCTTCGGGCCGCCGATATCGTCATGGCAGGCGTTACTATCGGCTGGCTAGTAATGAGCGCTTACCGCTGGCTGATTACCCGAAAACTACCAACCGCTCAGCTTCAGCTGGCTGATAAACTCTTTTTAGCCTTCCAAATTATTCTGCCGATCACTTTTTTGCTGAATTTCGGCCGGTTTACCCACCACGATCTGCTGACGGGCTTCGGTTATCTACTGCGCCTCGAAGGCTACTTAATGCTCTATTGGGTGGCCCGGAGTTGGGGCCGGCGGCTCGACCCAACCACTTGGAAGCGGTATTTTGTCTGGTCGGCGGTCATCGTGGCTGTACTGGGCTTTGTTCAGCTCGGGCTTTTTGGCGATTTTCGGTTTATGACTACTTTCGGCTGGGATCCCCACGTCGGTCGGCTGCTTTCCACTTTTTACGATCCGAACTTTGTAGCAATCTACCTTGGGTTAGGGTTGATCGGCGCCACGGCCGAAATCCTTTTTGGCGGCCAAAATCAGCGGAAGTGGTACTACCCTCTCGGGCTCATTCTACTGGTAGCTCTCTATCTAACTTTCTCCCGGAGCGGCGTCATTAGCGTTGGCATCGCTATGGTTTTATTAGGGCTACGGAAAAACTGGAAAATCGGGCTCCTCATTGCCGCCATCTTCGCGGTGGTAATGTTTTTGCCGGGCCGAGCCGGTAGCCGGTTTATTAGCATCTTTACTTCCACCAAAGTGGAAACAATCACCGATAAAAATGGGAAGAAAATTGTTAGCTTAGTTTCGGGCGACCAAGATACCGGCGCTCAACGAATTCTATCCTGGAAACGGGCTATCGCGGTGATTAAAAGTTCGCCGTTTTACGGAGTTGGCTATAACAATTTCGGACCAGCCAGTGTCCAAACCGGTGGCCGGAAAGCGGGCGACGCCGCCAGCGGCGCCGCTCAGGCCTCGGATAGCAGCTTGCTCGATATTTGGGCGACAACGGGCCTTATCGGTCTGGGGGTTTTCCTTGTTTTTGCCTGGCAATTGTTGCGGCGCAGCTTGCTCGTTAGCAGAAAAGCTCTCGCCGACCCGAATTTGGCCTGGCGAGCCGGTTTTGGCTTCGGGCTGTTGGCGCTGGGGATCGACGCCACCTTTGTGAACTCGCTGCTCTACCCCCAGCTACTGATTTACTGGCTGCTTTTTGCGGGAATTTTAGTTAGTTTCACTGCTCCCACCGAGGTGAACTGATGGAACTAGTCACAATTTTTCTGGCCGGGGCGCTTGCCAGCACCCCGCTGTACATGACCCGGCTGACGCTGATGGGCGTTCCGTTTTATTTGCCGGAGCTCTTTATTATCGCTGGGGCGCTATGTTGGCTAACGCTAGTAATTCGAGGCCAACTCCAGGTGTCTTGGCCGAAACTGACGGTGCTTTTACCAGTATTGGTTTTTGTGCTCGGCGCGCTCATCTCCACCGTCAGCGCTGGTTCGGTGGCTTTCGGCGGCCTCAAAAGCTGGGTATTTTTCCCGGCCTTGTTTGGGTTTCTAACGATTCAATTAGTGGCTAAGTCCTCTAAAGCTCGGCCAATTCTTGAAAAAAGCTTGCTCGTGACGGCAGTCGTGGTCGCATTAGTCGGGATCGGCCAGGAATTCTGGCACCTGACTCGCTTAAGCAGCTTTTTCAACTCACCCAACGCGGCGGCGATGTGGCTGGTGCCGGTCTTCTTTTTGGTTCTGCCTGGTCGCCGAAGCTGGTTTGAACGGCTCGGTCTGTTAGTGATTGTGGTGGCGATTGGTTTAACGAAATCGTTCGGCGGCCTGAGCGCCTTGGCGATCGGTCTGGCGGTTTACTGGTTTGTAGGGCGACTGCAGACGACCCGCCAGGAGAAAATACTAACAGGTAGCCTGGCCGGGGCCCTCGGCGTTTTTAGCTTAGTTAGCCTCACCCCAATTCTGACCAATTGGGCCAGCCAGCTTTTTGGGGTTCGCCTCGGCGGCCGGGCGCAAATTTGGACTATCGCCCGGACGGCCGTTCACGACCACATCCTGACCGGCATCGGCCCCGGCGTTTTCCAAAGTTACTACGGTGCCCGGATCGGCTTGGCTTTCGCCAATCCAATCGAGTGGAGCGTCCCCGAGCCGCATAATTTTTACCTGGCGACTTGGCTTTCTAGTGGCTTACTTGGTTTTGTTGGCCTGATTTGGCTAATCGGCGCGCTCTTCTACGAGCAAATTAAAACCCGCCAGCCGGCGCTCGTCGGGGCGCTGGTTGTCATCATCGTCCACGGCCTCGTCGACACCCCCTACTGGAAAAACGACCTGTCGATTATTTTCTTTTTGATTGTGGCGTTATCAGCCTTTCAGCCCCTGCCCAAGAGCACCTAAGCATCAAGCCGAATCGAGCTGACCGGTCCGGCCTTTCTTCTTGGTTCGGTTTATGGTACTTTTCACTCATGCGTTTGGCTGTTGTCGTCCCAGCTCACAATGAAGAAAAAACTATCGGCGATGTTATTGATGGCATCCCTCGGCGGATTGACGGGATTAGTACGATCAATCGAATAGTGATCAACGACGCTTCAATCGACCGAACTGCCGCTCGAGCGAAAAAAGCGGGCGCGCTGGTCTTGAGCCACCGAATTAATATTGGCCAAGGCGGGGCCGTTTTAACTGGCATCAAGGCGGCTCGACAACTAGGTAATGCCTTGGTGGTGACGCTGGACGGTGACGGCCAACACGATCCCGACGATATCCACGCCCTTGTTGACGCCCATTTTCGAGACAAGGCCGATTTAATTATAGGCAGCCGCTTTCTCTCGCAAACCATCGAAACGATGCCAGCTCTGAAGTGGTACGGCAACAAAATTATGAACGGCATCACGTTTACCTTCAGCGGTAAACAGGTTTCCGACTCCCAATCAGGCTTTCGGCTGATCGGCGAACGGATGCTCTCAGTTATTGATGAGTTTAACATGACCGGTTACGAATTTTGTTCGGAGATGATTATTGGTGCTAAACGCCATGGTTTGCTGATCAGTGAAGTACCAATTAAAACGATTTATTTTGACGGTCGCCAAGGTCAAAACCCGCTGAACGGTCTCAACATTTTCTTGCGATTATTTTATCGGGCGGTAACCGGCTGATGTTATTGACGATTATTAAATTTCTAGCGTTGGCTCTGACGTTACTGGTGATTATTAAAAGTTACTTGGCTTATCGGCAGCGGCAGGAGACGTTCGTGATGTTTCTTTTTTGGAGCGTCACCTGGCTGGCGGTTATTATTATCGCTTTTTACCCAGAAGTAATTACGGCAGTCTTGGGGCAACGGCGACTCGGGGTCGGTAGTTTTCTGGGGATCGCGTTGGTTTTTGTTTATTTTGTCCTCTACCGGGTTTACGTCAAAGCCGATCGAATTGAAAAGCGGATGCACGAAATTGTCCGCCAGTTTGCTCTTAAAGATCCGGCGCTCAGTAAGCAAGGACGCGTCAAGAGTCAATTACGCCGCCGAACAAAAAAGGTTAAGTAAGAAATGAAAAACTTATTGATTGGCGGCACTGGTTTTATTGGCACGGCGCTAGCCAAAGAGTTGGTTCGGCGCGGTGAAACAGTAACGGTTATTAGTAGCGACCGAGGTGGTGAGGAATCGGGCGTAACCTACGTTACGGCCACCCTCGGCCCCGACGATTGCCCTGACGACTTACTGAAGCAAGCCGAGAAGGTCTTCATTCTCATCGGCCAAACTGGCCCAAATTTTGACGCGGAGACCGAGAAAAAGACGCTCCAGCGCCTGACTAAAACTCTCCAAACCGGCCAACAAAAAGTCTTTTATTTTTCCTCGGTGCATGTTTACGGCGAGTCATCGAAACCGGCTACTGAAACTTCAGCCATCAGACCGATCGGCACTTACTCAACTTTTAAACGTGACGCCGAAACGTTACTTGGTGAGGCCATTCCCGCCGAACGCCTGGTAATCTTCCGTTTGACCAATGTTTACGGCTCTAGTAAGAACAGAGGCTTTATCGGCCTGCTCATGAATCGGCTCGCTCAAGCGGACTCGACCCCAATTACCTTGAATAGTAACGGCCGGTCGAAACGCGATTATATCCTAATTGACGACGTTGTTGGGGCGGTCTTAACAGTGGCCAACGATAAGAAATCGAGCGGCATCGTTAACGTTGCCACTGGCCAAAGCTACTCGCTGCTCGAGGTTCTCGAGCGCCTGGAGCAGGTCAGTGGTCGACTAATTCCCCACGTCCTCTCAACCGTCAAACCGGGTGAGCCAGAGCTGGTGTTTATTTCCAATCACCAGCTTCAAAAGGTTTATCATTACCACCACTTCACCACCCTTGAGGACGGCCTGAAAATAACTCTCAAAAGATACCAGAAAGAGGCCAGCTGATGGCGAGAATTGAAAAAAGCATTTTAATTATTGGGGCGGGTGACGCTGGCCAGCTATTAAGCCGAGATATCGCCAAGAATTACCGGTCGTATCAGGTGATCGGCTTTTTAGACGACAATATTAAAGAGGCGAAATTACCAATTTTGGGGAAAATCAGCGATTGCCAAAAAGTGGTTAACAAGTACGCTGTTGACGAAATCGTTATCGCTGTCCCGTCAGCCGACGGCAAACTAATTCGGACGATTCTTTTGGCCAATCTCACCAACCGCCTGCCGATCCGGATTGTTCCCCGGAGCCAGCGGGTTATCAGTAAAAGCTTGGTCCGCTACGAAGAAGTGAAAGACATCCAACCAGAAGATTTTTTAGGCCGACCGTTCGTTCGGAACAACGTTGATCGGCTGAAGCGCTATTACCGAGACAAAACGGTTTTTGTGACGGGTGGGGCCGGGTCGATCGGTTCGGAGATCGTTCGGCAGCTGGTCGATTTGGAGGTGAAAAAAGTCGTTGTTTACGACAACTCGGAGTATCTGATTTTTATGCTGGAGCAGCAGCTCAAAGAGCGCGGTCAGCGTGATCGTTGCGACCTCATTATTGGCAGTATTTTAAATGACGATAAGCTTGACCACCTATTTAAAACCATCAAACCGGACATTGTATTTCACGCCGCCGCCTATAAACACGTTCATTTGATGCAGGACAATATCGACGAGTCGGTCCATAACAACGTCATCGGTACCAAACGGGCGATCGACGCGGCCATTAAGAACAATATCCTGCTCCAAACCTTTATCTCCACCGATAAAGTAGTTAATCCGACCAGTGTGATGGGCGCCACCAAGAAGCTCTGCGAGTATTACATTAACTCGCTCGATAAAGCCAAAGTAAAATTTAACGTCGTCCGTTTCGGTAACGTTATTAATTCTAACGGCTCAGTTTTGCCGTTGTTTGAGCGCCAGATTATTCTTCACCGCTACGTCACCATCACCCACCGAAAAATGGAGCGCTTCTTCATGTCGATTCGCGAGGCAGCTCAACTAGTGATCGAGAGCACCGCGACTGGCGAAACCGATTCGATTCACGTACTGAATATGGGCGAGCTCATTAATATTTACGAAGTCGCCCTCTGCCTAATTCGCTCCAAGAACCTGTTGCCGACTCAAGATGTAGAAGTTCGGGTAATGGGCCTTCGGAAAGGCGAAAAACTGATTGAGGAGCTTTACACCAAGACCGAGCAAGCCAACTTAAGCCAAACTAAAGATAGCCGGATTTTGGCGCTGAAAAACCGGGATATCCCTGAACGCGATATCAACGAGATCATCGCCGATCTTGGGAAGAAAATCGAGTCTGATCGCCATAACCTCTCGCTACGAGCTGCTTTAAAAGAGATTTTCCCAACGTTGAAACTCGGGGACGAGTAAGCCGATATGAGCCGCCGGGCGTTGATCGCTAACGGGCTGTGGGTAACCTCGAAATACGTCGTTTTGTCGGCCTCTGGTTTAGTGCTTTCGTTGGGATTTGCCCATCTTTCAACCAAAGAAGTCTTCGGCCAGTATCAATTTGTCTTATCGCTTTTGGCGATACTCTCAATTTTCTCGTTGCCGGGATTGAATATGGCCGCTTTGAAAGCGATCGCCAAAAACGACCGGCGAGCGGTGTTGGAAGCGATCACTCGGAGTTTCAAATCAAGCTTGCTCGCCATCCCCATTCTCTTAGGCTACGCAACCTACTTGCTGCTTCACCGCCAAACGAGCCTTGGCTTAACGGTGGCGATGGCCGGGCTCCTCTTCCCCTTCTTCTACGCTCCGAACACTTGGTACGTCTTTTACGAAGGCCGGCTAATTTTTCGACCGGTCGCCATCCGAACCGTCGCCGCCTCGCTCTTAGTTACTGCGGCTGTCCTGGCCGCCCTCTTTTTTAAGCTTAACCTCTTCTGGTTGGTTTTTACCTACCTCTTTTTGTCAGCGGCATTCACGGGGTATTTTTACTGGGAGATTCGACGAGTTATTAAAGCTGCGCCACCCAGTAAGGGCGAGAAGGGTCTCGATGTCCGCTACGGCCTCCATGTTTCGGCTCAGAAATTCGCCCTGACGCTCTCGGAGAGTTTGCCGGCGCTGGCCGTTGGTTTTTTTCTTGGCCACCAAGCGATCGCGAGTTTCCAGGTCGCTAACCTTTTCTTAGGGGCGACAGCCGGTTTTATCGGCGCCCTCGCGGCCCTCACGTTACCGCGGTTATTTGCTGACTCCAGCGCCACCCACCACCAAGTTTTCTGGCAAAATTTGGTCATCGGTTTTTTGGCCGCTGCGGGTTACTGGTTGTTGGTTCGATTGGCTTTCTTGCGGCTCTACGGCAACGCTTACCACGAAAGTTATCTCTTGGCTTTGGCGCTAGTGCCGCTGCCGCTAGTGGTTTCCGTCCGGACATTCTTGGTTAACTATTTCACCGCCCAAGCAAAAAATGCCCTTATCGTTACAGTCTACGCCGTCGCTAACGGCACCGCTTTCTTGCTCTTCGGCCTTACCGCTCACCACCTAAAATTCACTGTTGCGGCCGGGCTCTACTTATACGCTCTTAACCTCCTACTCGCTATCCCACTTTTTATCCACTACCTTTTCGGACTGAAAAAGCGTCGAATCCTTAATCCCGATCAAGCTAAAGTCGTCAAAGCAGGAAGGCGACGACTCCGGATTGCATTTTTTCCAGGTTCAGCTAGTGTAAAAACTAACTCTAAACGATGAAAATACTTTTAACTGGCTCGAAAGGTAATCTCGGCCAAGCCCTGATTCGCCAAGGCAAAAACCATCGCTTCGTTGGGATAGATCGCGGCGATTGGGACGAGCTCGCTCGCTCAATGCGTGGCGTCCAGGCCGTTATTCACGCCGCTTCCGACTTGGTAACGCCGCCGCGGCAAGATCCGCGGGGGGTGATTGACTCAAATTTAATGACTAGCCTGCATCTACTTGATCAACTAGTTAAGCGTCCAACGATCCGCTTTGTTTTTATTAGTAGTTGCGCCGTTTACGGCCAAAGCGCCGTCACCCACGAGGAAGTAGCGCCGGCACCGATCTCTATTAACGGCATTACTAAACTTTTGAACGAGGAGTTAATTCGAGAATTTTGCCAAGATCGAGGGATTGAGTTTCAGATTTTCCGAGTCTTTAATACCTTTGGCGGTCAAGATCGGTTCTCGATTATTAGCCACCTCCGCCGCTCGGTCGAAGAAAAACGACCGTTTAAAATGTTTAACGGTGGTGTTTCCCAGCGAGATTTCGTTCATGTTGATGATATCGCCGCGGTATTGCTAACCTTGCTCGATCGGCCAGTCAAGCAGGCGATTCTCAATATCGGCTCGGGTGAAACGGTCCGAGTTAGCGATGTTGTTGAGGCGTTCCAGAAAAAGAACCCCGATTTAGAAATTATCCGTGACACCCGTCAAGAGACCGAGTACTCTCGGGCCGACATTAGCAAGCTCCGCAAAATTTTGCCCAAATATGAGTTTCGTCGAGTGCTGGATTTTGTCCGCGACGAACTGTAGCGCGCTAAGCGGTCCGAGAGTCGTGCATAATCAGATCGGCCGTGGTATTATCCCAAGTGATGACCTCGAGAGAAAAGGCCTCCAGTAACCGGCGCGTCAAAAGCTCGGCCGAACAACTTTTTCAGCCGATCGCCTGCCCGCTTTGCGACGCCAAAAGCGTCACAATCGTCCGGAAAGGCCGATTCCCAGCCAACGTTTCGGAAGATTTTCTCCGCCAAACCTATCGTTCGTCGAGCGATCAAGGATTATTTGAACAAGTCGTTCGTTGCCGCCGTTGCCAATTGGTTTACTTGAGTCCCCGCCTCAAACCGGGCCTCATTATCGACGCCTACGCCGAGGGCGAGGACGAGTCGTTTATCTCTCAAGATCCGATGCGGATCCGGACGTTTAAGACGGCGCTTCAACGGTTCAGTAAAAAATACCGCTTACCGTTCACAAAAAAAACCAAACTACTAGATATCGGCTGCGCTGGCGGGGCGTTTTTACGGGCGGCCCGGAGTTTGGGCCTGTCAACCGTCGGGATCGAGCCGAACCGCTGGCTGAGTGAATACGCCAGAAAAAAACATCAGCTCGATGTCCGAGCCGGCGTTTTAAGTGACTATACGTTTAACGACAACGAATTTGACTTAATTACTCTCTGGGACGTTATCGAGCACGTTCCGAGCCCTGAAAGCGAGCTCAAGGAAATTCATCGAATTCTCAAGCTCGGTGGCTACCTACTGATTAACTATCCGGACTATCAGAGCCTGCCGGCCCGATTGCTCGGAAAAAAATGGCCGTTTTGGCTGAGCGTTCACTTAACCTACTACACCCCCGCCACCATTCGGCGCCACCTTGAAAAACGCGGCTTTGAGGTGCTGAGCATTAGCCCTCACTGGCAAACGCTGGAGCTGGGCTACGTCCTTGGCCGAATCACGCCGTATTTTGGCGCTGCTAAGTATTTACGCCGAGGGGCGGAAAAAATTGGCCTCGCCACGTTGCCAATTAAATACTGGGTTGGCCAAACTAAAGTTGTTGCCAAAAAATGCTAGCGGCGCCCGCTCAAATCAAAGCCGTTATTTTTGACATGGACGGCGTGTTATTATTTTCCAGCGACGGTCACCGACTGGCCTACGAACAGACCTTGGCGCCGATTGGCATCACCGATTTTTCTTACGCCGAGGTTGCTGGCATGCGAACCGACGAGGCCTTCAAAAAAATCTTTAGTCGAATCAACCAGCCGCTCTCCGAGGTTCGGTTGCAAAGATTGGTCAAAGAAAAACGCCAGCGGGCGCTGGCCGCCTTTGGCGATCGGGCTAAGCTAGCACCGGCCGGCCACGGGCTAATCAACGATTTGCGCCAGCGAAATTACCGCGTTGCTTTAGCCAGCTCAGCTTCACCGGCAACGGTCGAGTTTTTTTTGAGCCGCTGCGGCTATCGGGAAGCTTTTGAGACGATCCTGGATGGCTCGTCGGTCAAAGAAGCTAAGCCCTCACCCCAAATTTATTTACTGGCGGCCAACCGTTTGGCGGTTGAACCAGCAGCTTGCTTAGTGGTTGAGGATTCCCAAAGCGGCGTCGCGGCGGCCGTTGCGGCCGGCATGCGGGTGATGGGCGTTGCTGGTACTGAGCCAATCAAACGGCTAGCGGCGGCTGGCGCCCATCAGGTGGTCACTGATTTAGCCGAGATTAGCGCGCTCCTGTCATGAAATTTTTTACCACTAAGGAAGTTGAAAAGCTGACGGGCAAACTCCAAAAATCCGATTGGACGGCGGTCATTCCGGCAGCCGGCCGCGGCAGCCGTTTAGGACACGACCAGCCGAAAGTTCTTTATCCAATTTTGGGTCGGCCGATTTTGGATTGGCTGATCGATCTCTTAACGCCGTTTTGCCGGGAGCTAGTTTTTGTCTTGTCGCCGGACGGCGCGGCAATAATCAAACCGCTCTTGGAGAAACGGCTGCCAGGACGCTACCAAATTGTTATTCAGGCGGAGCCAACGGGGATGGCCGACGCCATCAATCGCGGCAGCGCGGTAGTGACCACCGAGAACATTGTTTCTATCTGGGGCGATCAAGCCGGCGTTGCTCCGACGACGGTCAAACGGCTGCTCTCACTTCACCAAAACGAGCCAACCGCTCGCTTAACCCTGCCGCTTTCCGAGCAAAAAAAGCCGTATATTCACTACCAGACCGATCAAAATGGCTTGCTAACTGGTGTGCTTAAATCCCGCGAGAGCGATCCGATGCCACCGGTTGGCTTAGCCGATAGCGGGATTTTTGCCCTTAAAACGGCGGCGTTGCGGCACGCCCTCAAAGACGCTAAGAGGCGGGGCCTTGGTTACACCGGACTAACCAAAGAATGGGATTTTGTCTTACTGTTCCCTTACCTAGAAACCGGCGGCCAGAGCATTCAAGCTTTTCCGTTAGGCGCGGCTGAACAAACGATCAGCGTCAACACCAAAGAAGAGGCGGAATTGCTCGAAAATTACCTCAAGAAACGCCGATGACCGAAGCCAAACCCCGTCTTAAAGTCGTTTTATTTTCCGGTGGCCGGGGGACCACCTCGATTAGCGACGCCCTCTTGAGATACCCCGATATCGATCTAACGATGCTCATTAACGCTTACGATGACGGCTTGTCGACCGGCTTAATCCGCCGTTTTATCCCGGGCTTGCTCGGCCCCTCTGATGTCCGGAAAGTGATCTCCGGCCTATTGAAACACCAAACCGACGCCGCCAGCACGGCCCTCCAACAATTACTAGAGTACCGCCTCCCCGATCCGATCACCGAAAGCGACGCCCTGGCTTTACTTGATGGTTTAATTAGCTGGCAGCCGACCGATCGCGATAGCCACGAGCTTCTGCTAGCGAAAGAAAATTTATCGCTCAAACAGCTTCGGCAGATCAGCCGGTTTCTAGCGGCTTTCAAAGAGCATTACTACGCTAGTGTTAAAGAGCGTCCCTGGTTCACCTTCGCCGATAACTCGGTCGGCAATCTCTTGTTTGGCGGCGGCTTTTTGGTCAATAACCAAGACTTTAACCAGACGATTCAAGCTTTTAGCGATCTGGCCGGCGTTGGCAACCGCGTCGTTAATATCACCATGGGCGAGAACCTAGTTCTAACGGCGCTGAAAGAAAATGGCCGGTATCTGGCCGACGAAGCGGCGATCGTTAGCCCTCAAGACGACTCCCGAATCGAAGAAATTTTCTTACTGCCCGGCTATCTGGATCAGAAAACCGTCGATTCAATTACCGGTCAAGCCGAAAAAATCGCTTTCTTGCGCCAAGCCGAGACATTGCCCCAGATTAACCCAGCGGCCGATCAACTTCTCGGCCAGGCCGATATTATTATTTACGGCCCTGGCACCCAACACTCGTCGCTCTACCCGTCATACCTAACCACCGGCGTCGCCGAGGCGATCCGGGCCAACAAAAAAGCTGAGAAAATTTTTATCGCCAATATCGCCCGCGATCACGACATTCTCTCTGAGAACGCCGCCAGCCTGGTGCGGGATTTCACCGCTAACATGAGCCGCAAAAACACCTATCCCGTCGACAGCCGGCATTTAGTTAGCCGGTTTTTCTTTCAGAAGCCAGAGACCGCCAACAGCACTGAGTTAGATTATCTGCCATTTGAGGCCGGCGCGTTTGACCAGCCACTCGACCGGGTAGTTTGGGTGGATCTGGAGGGCGATAAAGGCAAGCACGCTGGGGGGCGGACTGTCTCAGAACTCTTAATTGTAGTAGAAGAGCAATTGCGCAAGCGGATTCGTCACGTGCCGCATAAAGTTTCCATTATCGTGCCGGCCCTCAACGAAGGCCGGACAATTAAGCGGGTGTTGCAAGACTTGAAAGACCTTCAGTTCCCGGAGATGGGTTTGGAGAAAGAAATTATCGTGGTCGACGGCGGCTCGGCCGATAAAACTTTCGCCATCGCTAGCAGTGAACCGAACGTGCGGGTCTACCAAAACACCAGCAAGAGTGGTCGCGGGGCGGCGCTGCGGTTGGGACTGGAAAAAGCCAAAGGCGATATCATCGTTTTTTTCCCGTCAGACAACGAGTACGACGCTGCTGATATTTTGCGGGTCGTTTCGCCGCTAGTCAGCCAAGAGTTTCCGGCCGTTTTTGGCTCCCGGGCTTTCAGCCAGGATTTGAGCGGCACCTTACAACGGATTTACGGCGGTAAAGGCGCGCGGTTTGCCATTAGTAAATACGGCGGGATGTTATTGAGTATCGTGACACTGCTTTTCTACCAGCGCTACGTCGGCGATCCGCTGACCAGTATTAAAGGTTTTAACCGCCGAGCGTTGCGCGGGCTACGGTTTACCCGTCAGGGGGTGGATTTCGAGATGGAACTAATTGCTAAATTAGCCAAGAGCGGCTACGCTATTCTCGAGGTGCCGGTCAGTTACAAGGCTCGGACCGTCAAACAAGGTAAGAAGATTACCGTCGAAGACGGTGTTAGTTGCCTATTCACTTTACTACGTTTCTCTACCCACAAACCCCGTCATGCCCAAAGTTAGTATCGTTATTCCCGCCTACAACGAAGCCGCTTTTATCGGCGATTTGTTAAAAATTATTTTGGCGGTTGATTTGAAATCAATCGGTTTTGAGCGGGAGATCATCGTCGTTGACGACGGCTCAATCGACAAAACCTTTGAAGCGGCCGCCAAATTTAAAGAAGTGACTTGTTTCCGCAAGCCCAACGGCGGCAAGGGCTCGGCCACCAAGTATGGCATTCAAAAAGCGACCGGCGATTGGATTTTAATTCAGGACGCCGATTTAGAGTACGATCCGAATGATTATCCGGCGCTGCTCAAACCCACTCTCAAAGCCAAAGAGGCGGTGAGTGTCTACGGCAGCCGAACGCTCGGCCAGGCCAAGGCCGGCCAACGCGGTTTGTTCTGGGGTAAAAACCCCGATCAGTCGCTCGGCCCGTACCTAGCGGGCGTCTTACTTTCGGTTTGGGCCTTCCTGCTCTACGGTCAGTACATTACCGACACCTTAACCGGCTACAAAATATACCCAGCCAAAATTTTGAAGAAATTTACCATCCAAACTTCGGGTTTTGAAACCGACCACGAGCTGACCGCTAAGCTGATTCGCAGTAACGTCAAAATTATCGAAGTACCCGTCAGCTATCGGCCGAGAAGTAACGAAGAAGGCAAAAAAATCCGTCCTCGGGATTTTTTCATCGCTCTGGCGACGTTCTGGCGTTTTCGGTTCGTTCCAAGAGCGAAATTTTAACTTAGGGTTGTTGGACACCTGGTTCTTTCCTGTTAAAATCGTTCTATGCTTGACATTTTTGCATCCCCTGACGTTTATCAAATTGAAGAGAAAGTCCCCCAAGGGGAATCGACTCATGAAGATGGGCGTGGCTCAATTCAGCGCATCGATCGGGTTGGCGGCAAGGTTAATATTCTGGCAACCAAGAAAAGCTTTGCTAGAGCTGGTGACTTGCACAAAAACACCCAGTTCGGCTATGTCTTTCACGGTCGGGTTGAAGTTTGGACCTGGGAAAACGGCAAAACGATTAAGCGGACTTACTCCGCGCGGGACTCAATGGAGTTCGCGCCAGGCATTCCACACTTGTTCATTTTCCGCGAAGACAGCTTGATCGCCGAGTGGTGGGACGGCGACTTCGATTGCTGGTACTTCAAGCCGTACCGCAAGTACGTGGAGGATCGTTCGTTGATACCAGACGAGGAATAATTACTTCGTTACTTCTTGAAGCGGGATATCCCGCTTTTTAAAAAAAGCGCCGAATTGTTGCTCGACGCTAGGCATTGCCTTACGGCTGACTGACCGGAAAGCGGGCCACTTCGTACCACTGGTCAATCGGGCCGTTAGTGCTCCAGACCGCTAGGGCGGCAACCGGGAAGCTTAAGCTGGCGATGTCTGGTTGGCCCAGTCGTACTCGATCCTCCAACGTCGCCACTTCTTCAGTCGTCAAATGGCCGTAAGCCAGGCTACTATGGGGAAAGTACGGTGGACGGTTAACCTCGAAGAGCTGTTCGGCGGCTAATCGAGCCTGCCTCAGCGGCTCGCTCAACGACACTTGGCTGAAAAGCTGCTGGAAGTAAATCCCGTTCGAGCCAAGCTCGCCGAGTTGAATTACCAACCCTTCTAATCGATTCGCTAGAATCGCCGATTTTTCTCGTATTATCGATTCAACGGTTTCCACATCGTTCAAGAGTGTGACGTGCGGGATGAACTGCGGCGTCTGATAAACAGTTGAAAGCTCGTTAATCAATGTTTTCAACAGACAATAAGGCGGTTGGTTGGCGTCAGGCACCAACCACAACGAAAAGCCCTTACCCTGACTCATGTTTTCTCCTAGGCGGCGGGCCAGCGGAAGGTGAGTACGACGCTGTCCTCCAGAATTTCCCAATAATAGAGAGTATTCGGCTCCCAGAGGGTATAGTCGCCGGCCTCACGAATCAGTTCCTGATCGTGGACTGTCCCGTCAGTAGCCGGGAAGACCAGCTTCACTCGTCCCGAAATGACAATTTGAAGCGAACGGTGCGTTCTGTCGGCTGTTGCCTCTTCCCGTGATCGGTGCTCACCTTTAAGGTGACTGCCGTACTTCAGCCCCGCTTGGTTATCATGGAGCGGCGAAGCTGAGTCGATAAAATCGCCAATTAACCACTGGCGGTCATTAACATCTACGCGGGCACTGCCCCAGGCGACACCATTTCTTCTTTCCACATCTTTCTCCTTGGTTAGACTTGAAAGGAACAACTCTGATCGCTATGGTAACAGAGATGATTCGGAAATTCAAGCCGTGAACGGCCAGCCCTGGCTCGAAAAAATAAAAAATTGGCGCTGGCTAGACGCGTTGCTGGTTGTCGCTTTAATTCTTTTTGACGTCGCCGTTCACCCCCTAGGCATCGGGCCAGATCGGTTAATTCACGACCCAGCGGTCTACCGGCTGGCCAACTCTCACTACCTGCCAGGTGACTGGTACACAGCGATGGCGGTGAAGAGCGGTATCTACACCTTCTACGCCCATTTGGTTAATTTTCATTCATTCCTCCACCTGAGCGAAGAGCTCTGGCGGCAGATTCTTTACCTGGGCGGCTTAGCGATTCTCTATTACGCCTTGATTCGGATCGCTCGGTTGTTTACCAAAAATATTCTCGTCGTCCCAGTTTTGGTTGTTTTACATTACCTGCTGGTGACCGGTATCAACCAGCCCCTCTGGCTCTACGGCCCGTTTATTCAAATCGATGGCGGCCTGGCTCCTAGAACCATCGGTATCGCTCTTTCCTTCCTGGCACTCTTTTTCTTGCTCAACGAATCGCTCAATTGGATGGCGATTTTGCTGGGAGTGGCCACGCTGGTTCACGTTTCGAATTCGTTTATTATTTTTAGTCTTTTCCTAGCGGCTTGGTTAATCAGGGATTGGCTCGGCCACCTTTCCTTCAAAGGTTGGTGGCAGCGAACCGGCCGGAAAACCGCCATCGCTGTTGGTCTCTACCTCCTTTTTGGCGGTTGGTTCGCTCTTTGGGTGGCCCACTTGGGCAGCGGCGGTGCCACCATTGAAACACAAAAGTTTATTTGGGGCTGGATTTACGTGCGGGCGCCGTACATGGCTTTGCCGCTGGCTGGCCGGTATTGGTGGGTCCGCCTTTGGGCTCACGCGCTAGCGATTGTGGTCGGTTGGCTGCTGGTTCGTTGGAAGTTGGATGATCGGGCCCGAAAAGCCCTGGATACGGTCGCCTTGATCGGCCTCGGCTCAGTCGGCTATTTCTACCTCTTTGATTACTTTGCCTTCATTAAGCCTTGGTTGCCGGGCTTCCAGTTCTACTCGATTCGGGTCATCTATTTGTGTTACTTTACGGCTTACTTGTTTATCGGCTTATCGATCGCGGTTTATCTGGATATCGTATTAAAATTTATTCGACAGCGGCTTAACCCCCAAGCTTATTTAGCTTTCTTAGCCTTACTAATCGTGGCGACGACGGGCTTAATTATTAGTTCGCCGGCTAACCAGACGTTTCAGCTAACGGCCTCGACCAATGTACAAGCTTCCCGCTACTGGCTCCTCCAAAGCGCTGGGGCGCAGGCCAAAGACATTCCTAGAAAATACCAGGTTGGCCCGCCGACGACTGCCTTGTTTAAATACCTCCAAAGCCACGGCCAGCCGGTTCTCACTCCGCCAACCTGGAATACCGGCGCTTATTACATCTCCCGGGTGGTTAGTTTTAAGTCGTTTGGTTATACCCCTCAAGGCATGGCCGACTGGTTGGAGCGTCTCAACGCGGTGACGGCCGGCGTCTTCGACCAAGCGTACGCCAAGCAGAAAGCGGCCGGTCGTTTCGAGCCGACCAACCCGGAGTGGCACCAGCTCTACGCCAGCCTAACCCCCGAGCAAGTATTAGCGCTGGGCCAAAAATACCAATTCAAGCTCTTTCTGAGCTACCAAGATTCTAATTATCCGTTCCCGTTTATTGTTGGCGACGGCGACTTTAAACTTTACCAGCTACCCTAAAGACGGGTTACAATAAAACCAATGATCGCATCTTTGAAAGCTTTACCGTGGCAGCGGCTGACTAAGTTTGCCGTCACCGGCGGCACGGCCTTAGCGATCGATACGGCAATTTACTTGGCGCTGACCCGGGTCGGCCACCTGCCCTACTTGGGCGCTCGGGCGGTGTCGCTGGCCCTGGCGATGATTTGGAATTTTTTCGTTAACCGCCACTGGACGTTTCAGGCAACGACCGGCAACCTGACCCATCAAGCCGGCCGGTTTATTCTGGTGATGACGCTGACGTCTCTGGCGAGTTTGGCGTTGATGCGCCTGGGCGTCGGAGTGCTCCATTTGAACGATCTGTTAGTTCTGCTGGTGGTCGCAGCGTTGATTACGCTAATCAACTTTTTGGCCCACAGCCGGTGGAGCTACGCTATCTAGGCTTTGAGTTTAACGGCCTCAACTAAGACTTTCTCAAACTGCTTAGAGAGTTTTTGAGGGTCAAATTTTTGGTGATAGAGTGTGAGTGAATTTCTTGAGTAACGGGCTAGTAGCGCGGGGTTTTGAATAAATTTCTCGACTGATTGAACCAGGAAATTTTCCAGTGGTTTCAATTTTCCAGCTTTTTGAAAGCGAAAAAGCGTGTTGTAAAAGTCACGCGGTTGATAGTAGCGGCCAAACATTTGGTAGGTTTTTGGATCGTAATCTTTAAGCGGATGATTCGGGTAAACAAAACCGTTGTAGCCGTCGGTCGCCATCTCGGTGGTGGCGTATTGATCAGTGATGATAACCGGCAAGCCGTAAGCGAGCGCTTCCACGATCACCAGCCCAAAACCCTCGCGGAGCGTCGGCAGCACAAAAATGTCGTGCGAGCGGTAGGTGTCAATCATCTCCTGCTCGCTCAGCTTGGCGTCCAGGAGCGTTAAGCCGGGCAAGGAACGTAAATAGGCTTGGTCTTTGGCGGTGACGATATCAAGCGCCGTAATCATGGTGAGAGAGACGTTGGGGTGGGCTTGGCGGAGGCGCTGATAAGCATGAGCAACTTCTAAGCCGCCTTTAATATAGAGCTGGCCTGGGAAAAGCAGTTTAAGTGCGCCAGTGAAGCGTTTCGGCTGGCTCTCGAGTTTAGGAATCGGGATCGGGTAAATCACGACGCTTTTGGCTTCCAACCGTTTTTGAGCTCGAGGCGAGTAGCAGACGCTGGCGAAAAAGCTTTTTTTTGACGCCTCACTGACAAAGATCAGTTTCTGACAGGCTGCCCGGGTGGCTAAAAAGCTGACCAGCCAGCGAGCGACCGGGTGACTGGCGATGGTAGGGTCGTAATTATAAAGGGCCAACCCGGTTTCGATGTAAGTAACGTACGGTTTGCGGGTGATGAGAAGGCAGCCGTAGGTGAAGAAAAGATCGCCTTCTTTGTCTAAACGAACTCGGATGTTCGGCAGGCCAACCACCCGGCGGAAGCGGCTAAGGGGGCTCATTTTTACCCGATTAATTTCTTTTTCAAAGCTCGCCGCCGAAGGTGAGGCTCCGGCCGCTCTGCTCTTAACGGCCACATTCTTGAAGGAGAAATGTTTGAGGTCGCGACCAAAGTTTAAAACAAATCGGCGTAAAGACGGCTGAAAAAGAACGACTTCTTTTTTCATCGCTTTTTACCCCTCGCAGTTAACCGCTGAGGCTTCTCCAGTAAAATCCAGTAACTTTGAGCGGCGTTATTAATGTTAAAAAGCTCAACAAAAAAACGAACTAACCGACCACGCCAACCGGCGCTGAGGCCAACCTGAAGAAATTTTCGCCTGACTCTACAGGAAGTCGTTTTACAAAAATTGATAAAAAACCGGTCGATGTCTTTGTAGCTGAAAAACCAGCGATGGCGGTCATCGGGCCGCTCAAAAGGTAAGCCGTAATACTTATTGACCTTGCCGTGAAACAAGATATTCCATTTGGCAAAAACATTGAGGCAGTTCGGTAACGAAACCAAGATATAACGACTCGAAACTCGGTGGAGCTCCTGGACCATAGCGTGAAGGTTGTCTAAATGCTCCAAGACTTCGGTACAAACTACCATATCAAATTGGCCGCCCCGAAAATGGGAGAGTCGATCTTTCTCGAAATCAATAACGATGTCGGGCGCCCCGTAGAGATCGACGCCGACCACTTTGGCGCCAACGATTTTTTTCAAAGTGTTAAAGTCGCAGCCGACGTCAAGGATAGTTTTAGCCTCAGCGATTTCCTCCGTAAACGAGTCGGCGATGAACTGAGCCCGGCCTTCGCGGTTGGCAAACGAGGGGTAGCGCTTCTCGAAAGACATTACGTTATTTTAACAGGGAGCGAAACGCTTTAACATACGCCTCGGTCATCTTTTCCAGGGAAAATCGTTCTTGGGCGATCGTTCGGCTGGCCTCGGCCAGTTTTAAGCGGTTAACTCTAACCGCTTCCATGTTGGCGGCAAACGCCGCCACGTCAAATGCTCGTTGGCGCCAAAAACCGGTCCCGTGAACGGGTAATAGCTGCCCGTTTTGGCCGCTGGTGACGATCTCCGCCATCGCCCCGTCGGTTAAGCCAATGATCGGCAGGCCGCAGCTCATCGCCTCGATAATATTATTGGGGCAGGGTGGGTTGAGGTGAGTGAATAAAAAGGCGTCGGCGCCGCGTTCGTAAGCGGCCAAATCAAAGTTCTTAACTTTGCCAAGTAATTGGACGTACGGTAGGCGAGCCAGTTTTTTTTCGTAGCCTTCGAGCTCGCCAACAAAGTTACCAGCCAGCACTAGTTTGAAATTCTTACTGTAGAACTGGCGATATTTTTGGCAAGCTGCTAAAAGTGGCTCGATTTGGTCGCGCCGTCGGAAGGCCGAGGCGGTGAAGAATATTGTTTGGGTGGGATTATCACGCAGGTTTTTTTTCGGCCCGGTCGGTGAAAAAATATCTAAATCGGCGCCGTTAAAAATAATTGTTGACGGGTCGGGGCGCTTTTCTCCTAAAAAGCGGTTAGCGCACTCTTGGCTGTAGCGGCTTTGATAGATTGAAAAGTTTGTATAAAAATGGCGGATAATCGCGGCCTTGGCGTTCATTAAGGGGAAGCGCCAACCGGAAACCGCCCAATAATAGGTGCCGTCTAAGCGTTGGACGATCGGCCGGCCAGCTTTTTTAGCGTGACGGAGGTATTTGAACGGACATTGAACGATCATAAATAAAACGTCGTAGTCTTCTCGAAACTCGAAAAAAACTTCGTGGCCGAGCTTCTCTATGCCGGCTTGAAATTTCTTAGCGAACGTCGAGGTGCCGCCGATATCTTTAACTTCAAACGGCAAAAATATCTTCATCTTGTGAGCGTTAGCGAAACGAAACTGAGTTTCGGCGAAGATTTTGCGAAGCGATAGCGAAGATACGACCCAGCGGGGAGATAGCGGAGCAAATGTAAGGCTAGTTTCATCGGAAGAGTCGCCGTTTCAGTTTCTTGATCGGTTCTGGCATCAGGACGATCGCCCAGAGTTCTAAGGTGTACAGGTAGTTTGAGAGTGGGAGCGAATGAGTCCGGATATACTTGGTCTGGATTTTAATACCCTGAAGCATCTGCTCGCGTTGTTTCTCCACCGAAATGCCGCTGCCGACGTGGCGGTAACAGAGCGTCTGTTGAAGGTTGTAAAACTTGGTTTTTGGTAAACAGCGCAGCCATAAATCATAATCTTGGCCGTAACGAACGTTCTCGTCGTAACCGCCGAGTTTTTTGACAAACTTGGTGTCGAAAACGACACAGCTATGGGCTAGTTGGTTGCGTTTAAGGAAATTCTGTCGGATAGCGGCATCGGTTTCGTTGGTAATAATCTCTTGCTGGCCGGTCGCGCCGATGTTGACGTAATTACAACCGATAACTTGGTAATCGGGGTGAGTTTTCAGGAAGTCCAACTGAAGGGCGAGTTTGTCGGGGTGCCACCAATCGTCGCCGTCAATCCGGGCGGTGAAGCGGGCGGTGATCGCCTTGAGGCCCAGGTTGAGCGATTTGGTCAGCCCGATATTTTGGGGGTTGGTAATAACTTTAAGCCGCGAGCCGAGTTTTTTCTGCCACTTTTCTAGCGCTCCGGTCGTGGCGTCGGTTGAGGCGTCGTTGACGCAAATAACGGTAAAGTTTTTGTAGGTTTGGGCCGTTAAGCTTTCAAAGCAACGGTCGAGCGTCTTTTGGCTGTTGTGGACGGCGATTAAGACGGCGACGTCGCTCAGCGATTTAACCATGGTTTTTTATAAAAAGGTACTCGTTACAACCGATGCCATTTCGGCTAACCAGTTTTTGGCAACCGAACCCTTCTTTAGCGACTAAATTGATAATTGTTTCAGGGCTAGCGAATTGATACGGGTAACCGCCCAGCCAATCGAGAATGTCGTGGTGCCAGCTCATCCCCCGGTTGGAAACGTAATTGCGGACGTAGTTAAGCGGGTTGCGGCCACTAGCCAGAATCCCCAAAAATAAATAAGCCCGGTAGAGCTGAAAGGCAATGACTTTACCGACGGCTGGCGCCCGGTTGTAGGCCCGCTTGAAACCGAGCCAAAATGTTGAGCGGCCGTGCAACCAAGACCCGGAGTCGTTATAAATAGCTAAAAAGAGCCGGCCGCCGGGCTTAACCAGCCGGCAGACGTTGGTAATGGCCTGGTACATATTGCCGGTGTGATGGAGCACGCCCCAAGAATAGACCACGTCGAAACGGCCCAGTCTGGCCAGGTAGTTGGCGTCGAGTGCTGAGCCTTTTTCGATTCGCCAGTTTGGCGGCGAGCCAGCTTCTTGGCGGAGCTGCTTGGCACAAGCGAGCGACTGACGGTCAACGTCAATACTCAGCACCTCGGCTGCCCCCAATCGGTAGGCTGACAAGGAAAACAACCCGGAGCCGCAACCAACGTCGATAAAAGACTTATTGGTTAGTTGGCGTTTGCCGCCCAAAAAGTCGGTTAAAGACGCTTCGGCGTTTTTCAGCCGTTCTTGATTCATTGAAGTTAAGAAAACTCGCCAATTTTGACCGAAACTGAAGTGCCGGGGCTGGCGATACATTGTTTCGTAGAGCTCGCCAACAGGCATTTTAGTTGGCTTTGGCGAAGCGGTTAATCATCAATAGCCATTGCTTTGCCACGGCTTTGAGCTCGAAATTTTTTTCGATTGATCGGCGGGCTTGGTTGGCTAGTTTCGTCCGAAGAGTGGGTTGGCTGGCCAACCGCTCCAAGGCTTCTTGAATCGGCAGGGCGGTATTAACAGGGACCAATAGGCCGGTTTGGTTATTGGTCACCAGCGCCCGGTTCTCGGGTATATCGGTCGTTACTACAGCGACTTTGGCCGCCATCGCTTCCATAATAGCGATCGACATGCCTTCAAAAAGCGTTGGCAAAACAAAAGCGTTGGAAGCGGCTAAGACGTCTGGGATGTCGTTGCGACGGCCGAGAAAAAAGACTTTTTTGGCGATGCCTAACGACTGGGCCAGTTCTTTCAGCGCCCGTTCTTCTTGGCCCGTTCCGGCAATTAAGGCGACACTATCGGGGTACTTAGTTTGAAGGCCCGCCATCGCTTCAAGGAGGTAGCGATGACCCTTATTAGCGGCTAAATTGGCCACACACGTTACCACGAATGTGTTGGGTTGAAGCTTTAACTCGCTACGAACTTTTTTTCGGTCGGCGGCGTCAAAAACGGCAGTATCGATACCGTTAGGAATAACGGTGATCTTGTCGGGTTTTACCCCGACGTTAGCGACGTAGTAATCCTTAACCGCCGGTGAGTTGGCTAAATAATGATTAACCAACCCCTTAGTGGCCCGTTCGAATAAGCGGGCTGGCAGGTAGCGAGCAAAATTGTAGGTGGTCACTAGCGAAGGAACAACCGGAATCGGTAGACGGCGCTGGACGAACAGCCGGCCGACAAAATCGGCGTGGAAAAGGTAGGTAATAATTAGTGACGGCTTGACGCTTTTAATTTCACTGATCAGGCGATTAATCCCTTGACCGTCGGTCAGACCCTTCAAGCCAATCGTGATGACTCTAATGCCTTTGGCCTCAAAACGGGGAGCCAGATTTCCCCGCTCTTTTAAGGTGATGATCACCTGGTTAAAGTCGTCAGCGAGCAGCGGCAGGGTTCGGAGTAGCTTCGTTTCACAGCCGCCGGTATTAAGCGATTGGATCAGATGGACGACAGTTCTTTTGGGGGCCATCTTAGCTTCCATTAGTCGTTAATAACCCGGTACAAGTAATGCCGGCCTCAGGGTGCTCAAAGGCTCTAATCTCTTTCAAGCGAGCGCCTCGGAACCACTTTTTGACGTCTTCAACTAAGTAGTAATTGCTTTTTGGCGTCGCCAACACGTCAAAAGCGTCGTTGAGCTTCATGTTAAACGGGAAATTGGCGTAATAGGCGAACGGTACCAGATTGGCTAGCTTAGCTTGACCGGCTTTTTTCAGCAGAACAGTTAGGTAATTAATCAATTGAACGGCAGCTGCCGGCAGATAGCAGAGTGAAAATAGCAGCGGCTTGGGCAGGTGTTTGGCGACGGCTCGCAGCGGTTCGTAAAAGTAAATCGCCCGGCCGTTGCCGCGGCGATTGTAGACCCAAATCAGCATCCGGCCGGTTTTTTTGAGGACTTTTGGCAAACGGGCAAACCCTTCTTGGGGTTGCGGTAAATGGTGCAGGACGCCGATCGAATAAGCCAAATCAAAGGTATTGTCAAAGGGCATGGCGTAAATATCGGCTTGAATAATACAAGCGTTGGGTAGGGTTTTTGTCATCTCATAGGCCACCTCAACAGTCTCGCCCAGGTCGCTGCCGAAAGCGACTTTGGCACCGGAAAGAGCTGCCCATTTGGTGAACCGGCCCGAGCCGCAGCCGATGTCGAGCGTTAATTTACTTCGGAGGTCGTTCTCTTTAATGAACGGCGACAAAAAGTGAAAGAAGTTTTGTTTTTCGTAGTCGTTTTCTTTGTAGATATATTTCCATTCGTAAGCGAAACTCTCGGCGGTTTTTTTCTGATGCTTCAGAAAACGATCCAAGTCTTGAATCTGGCTAATTGCGGCTCGCCAGTCTTTGATAATCGGCTCGCCAAGCCGCCGCCGGTAGGTTGTAAAAAATCTCTGATGAGTTTGGAGGAGGGTGGTTTTTAGTTCATTCGTTAAGAGCCGGGGCACGCCGTTGACGATCGGGTACCAGCTATTTTTGCTGGTTAGGACGCCGTCAATTATATGGCCGTCGGCTTCTTTAAAAATAGCGTTCAGGCTGAGCGGCTGAAGCGTAATCGGGTCTTTGAGATAGGTGACAAATTTTTGACGCATAAAATACTTCGCTCTTTTGCTCTGAGGCACAGTATACCTTAGTCGAAATATTCTTCAAACCAGAGCTCCAAGGTCAGGAGCGCCCAAATTTGATTGGCATGGTTGACCTTGGTTTTTTCGTGCCCGTCCAAAATATCGTGTAAGGCTGCTTGGTTGAATAAGTTTCGTTTTTTCAGTTTTGGTCCTAACAGAACGTGGCGGGTATACTGCCGTAAATCATCCCGGAACCAAGCCTCGATCGGCACACCGAAACCCATTTTTGGCCGAAACATCACTTCGTCGGGGATGAGGCCCCGCAAGGCTTCTTTAAGAATATATTTCTTTTGGTCACGGCCCTTTAACTTCAGCTCAAACGGCATTTTGGCGGTTAGCTCCAGTAGCTCATGGTCCAAAAACGGCGAACGGCCTTCCAGCGAAACCGCCATCGTCGCGATATCGACTTTGGCCAGTAGATCGTCGGGCAAATAGGTAGTGAAATCGGCGTAAAGTGTCTGGTCGAGCTCATCGGGAGTCTGGCTTTCGGCAAATTTAGCGGCCAGGTGGTCTTCACTATTGATGCCGGTCATCTGGGCTTTGAAAGCTGGCGAGTAGAGCTTGGCCTTGGCCTCATTCGTAAAATAGCAAATATAATTAACGTAGCGGCGGGCGTAATCTTTGCTCATCGTTCGGGCGAAACGCTCGGCTCGTTCGGTGAATGTATTTTTGACGATCCTAGAGAAGGCGGTGGCAGCTGGCTGGGCGAGGAGCTGATGCAACAACCAAAAACGGTCGTAGGCCAGAGCGAATTTTTGGACCGAATAGCGCGAGTAGCCGGCGAAGTTCTCATCGCCGCCGTCGCCGTTTAAGGCTACCGTCACATGTTGACGGGTTAATTTGCTAACATAATAACTCGGTAGAGCGCTGGAGTCGGCGTACGGCTCTTCGTAGTGACGGACCAAGAGCGGCAACGTTTCAACAGCGTCCGGTGAGACAATAAACTCGGTGTGGTCGGTCTTAAATTTCTCGGCCACTTGACGCGCGTACGGCAACTCGTTGTAGCGGGCTTCCTTAAAACCGATCGAAAAGGTTTTAACTTTATTTTTTGAGTGCCGGCTCATCAGGGCTACCACGGCACTGGAATCAATACCGCCCGATAGAAAAGCGCCAAGCGGCACGTCGCTCATCATCCTAATGGCCACCGACTCGTCGAGTTTAGTCATAATCCGTTTTTTCCACTCAGCCTCACTGAGCTCCAGTTTTTCTGAATAGTCGAGGCGCCAGTAGCGCTCAATTTTTATGGTCGCGGTCTGCAGATTAAGCTTTAGCCAGTGGCCAGGTTCTAGTTTTTTGATGCCGACAAAGCCGGTTAGTGGGGCCGGCACATACTGGTAAGTAAGATAGTGATGAATTGCCTCGTAGTCGGGTGCTTTATGATATTCTTTTTGGGTTAATATTGCCTTGAGCTCGGAGGCGAATAAAAAAACTTTTCCGTCGTAGAAATATTTGAAAGGTTTTTTGCCGACGCGATCACGGGCACAAAATAGGGTTTTTTCTTGTTCGTCGTAGATTGCTAGGGCAAACATCCCACGGAGGTGCTCAACAACTTTCTCCTGGTATTTGTCGTAAAGCGCCATAATAACTTCCGTGTCCGTTTGCGAGCGAAAGGCGTAGCCATCCTTAACGAGGTCGGCCTTGAGGGCTTGGTAATTGTAAATCTCACCGTTAAAAACAATCCAGTAACGGTTGCGGTAGATCATCGGTTGGTGCCCCCTCATCGACAGGTCAATAATCGCCAAGCGCCGAAAGCTTAGACCAACTTTTTTATCTGGTGATACGTACGTGCCGCTGTCGTCAGGCCCTCGATGAATAATCGCTTGGCCCATTTGCTCGAGCTCGGCCGTTGTGACTTCGCCGGAACCGGTCAAAGCCTTACCAGCAATCCCGCACATTAATGAGTCACCTGCCAAATCGTTACGCCGCCCTGGTTGTAGATTATGGGATAGCGAACCGTGAATTTAGCTAAATCGGCACCGAAAAAATTGGAACTGCGCCACCAAGATCGACTGGCGTATAAAGTTTGGTCCTTGTTGCGCGAGTATAAAATATAAATCGGGGCGTTAACTGTTGGGTAGGTCAACCGGAGCTGCTTTTCGGCGGTAGCGAGGGAAAGAAACTCGCTTTCAATCGCCGCTCGTTCGATTCGCAGAATCAGCTGGTCGCTGGCGGCGGCGTTCGGGTAAGCGCTGTCAATTTGCCGGAGCTCGTTACCTAACCGGTGTCGCTCATCGAGGTTGACGCTTCGGACCCGAGCGTAGTCGCTCTCTTGGCGGTCGAGATAATCTTGAACGGCGTTTGGATCGCTACTGAGAAAAATATTGGTCATCGGCCGAACCATCAGCCGCTGGGCAAAGTAACGAACCAAAACATGATTAGTCCCTTGGCTTAGGATCACCGCGTCGGGCGAAAGTTTGGCATTGATAAAAGCGGCGGCCGGGTAGTCGGCGCTAACAATCCAGCCGCTTTTGCCGTAACCAATTGCCCAACCAGCTATCAGCGATAATAGGGCGAGGCTTACGAGGAAAATGGGGTAAATTTTCCGTTTAAACGGCTGGTTAACGAGCCGGGCCAGGACATATGGCATGAGCAACGAGAAACTTAAGGCGATAAAAAGCCAGGCTCGGTCGGGCAGAAAGGCGAAGCCAAACCGGGGAGCGACCTCGGCGATAAACCCGAAGAAAGCTAGGCTCAGCCAAGCCGGCCACAATTGCCCCGCGTTAAGCCCGCGCCACGGTCGACGGCGGAAAAAGGCCGGTAGAGCCAGTATTCCGAGCAGGCCAATCATCAGTAGCCCAAGGTTATAACCGTAATAAAAAATTGCCAAAATTCCTGGCCAACCAACTTCGTTGCCGTCGGCGTTACGGTAATGACTCAGAAACCAGAGTCGAAAATGGCTATGCCGAGCGGTAACAGCGAATAAGCGGCCGATTTCAATAGCGTCACCAACAATACCCGCTCGAGAGATCCAGGGGTAGAAGGCGACCCCAATGCCAAGGAAGATCAGGAGTGATTCGATCGGCCTCTGTATAATGTTCGGCCAGTAAAAAACCACAAGACTCAGCAAGCCAGCTGCCACAATGAAGGCAAATAGCGTGTGAATCGCCAGTCCGACCACTCCAATAAGGACGCTAGCTAATAGCCAATACAGATTGCCGGGCTGTCGCCTGTTGAGCGACAGCCGACCGAGTAAAAAAAGTATCGGAACAAAACAGATAAGGAAAATTGACTGCGGCCGGCTAATTAACATTTCTTGGAGCACAACCGGAAAGGCTAGCGGGCTAATGGCCGCCAGTAGCCGCCAACCGCGACTTTTCAGTAGCGGTTGGCTGATGACGTATAGACTAACCGGGGTGGTTAGTAAGCCAAGCGGCAAAATGAGCTTGTAAAGCCTGTACGGGCTAAGACGGCTAACGACGCTAAAAA
>DATIHX010000002.1:0-5265 GCA_035480235.1 Saccharimonadales bacterium (SeqCode) | reverse complement strand
ACTGGCTACTTTGTCTCGACTGTCGGCGTCAACGAGCAGCAAATTCGCCGTTATATTGAACACCAAGGCAAAGAGGACAGCGGCCAAGCGGAGCTTGATCTGGGCTGAATGCCACGCGTGCTAACCCGTGGTAGTTTACTTTACCCATTTTTCTGTAACGATGAACTTACAAATGCAACGGCGCTTAAAAATAGTTGGGGCGAGCGCACTAGCAGTAATTGGTGTCCTCCTGATGGCGGCCAATTTACTCGGCGGCTCGAGCCTCCACGCTCAAGGGATCGCCACCACCGGCTTCGACTGGGCCAAGTTAATAATTTGGGCGGGTGTTGGGTTCTTGGTTGTTTCAGCACTACTTTTCATCTCGGCGAGTACCGAATAATACAAATAATTACTAAATATTGTGGAAAAGCTTCTCTGTTACCCGGTAATTTAGTAATTCTGTTTCGAGGTAATTCAGCAACCCTCTATCGGCCGACCGATCCCGTAATCATGTAATTGGCGTCAACGCCAATAGTGGTGCCGTAATTATCAAAGCCAGCGTACCAAGGCCCGAATTGGGTGCTGGTGTTGCCGCTCAAAAGTGGGTTATTGCCAGCCGCCAACACATCGCTTGCAGCCGGGCTCTCCAATTTGGCCAGCAAACCGAACAGCGTCGGGTTAGCCGCCGGGCCGTTAGCGTCGGTGTTGGTAATATATAGGTAGCGGCGGCTTTGGCTGGCGGTCAAACTGCCACAATTTTGGGTGGTAAAATTCGTGCTTTGGGTGGGATCTTCAGGGATTTTACTGATGTATTTGGAGGCCAGGGCGTCGCTGGTAGCGTGGGCGCAACCAGTACCGGAGCTTAACTGCCAAGCCGCCGAATAGATGGGCGCGCCGCCTTTGCCGCCCACGCCAGTGGTGTCAAACGTCGGGTAAAGGCGGAGGTCTAAATAGTGGAGTTGTAGGGCGTTTTGAACTCGGGCTAAATCGGCTTTGCGGCTGTTGTCGCGCGACCGGGCCGAAATAATGCCGTAGGCGTAGCTGCCCACCAGCATCAAAATACCGATGATACTGATCACGATTAGGAGCTCAATTAAAGTAAAGCCACGCTTCGCCATAACTAATTTCCTTTCCCGCTCATTTATATTAGAGTAACACCAAGACTTACTTATGCAAAAAACTCTCGGACTTATCTTGAAAAAACAAAATATCTTCCTACGCCGGTCGTATCCTGCTTTTTGGTGGAATGATTCACTTGAGCCGATAGCAACAATTAGCCAATAATGCAGAAAACGTTGGGACTTGTACTCAAAAAGCAGAATATTGGCGAGACCGACCGGATCGTCACAATTTTTTCGCCCTCACTGGGGAAGAAGCGCGTGATCGCTCGGGCGGTCCGGAAAACCACCAGTAAATTAGCTGGCCATCTGGATACTTTCATGGTTTCTCAAATAATGCTGACCGATCACCCCGATTTGCCAAAAGTCACCTCGGCGCAACTAATCGAACCCTTCGAAGCGATTCGCGGTTCGCTCGTCAGCCTGGAACACGCTTTCGCTATCACCAAAATAATTGAACGGGTGATCGTGGAAGACGTTTCGCAGCAATCGATTTTCCAGCTCACCCTCGACGCCTTGAGTCGGATGAACGACGGCCAAAAATGGTCAGCGGTTTGGCTGTATTTTTTAGGCACTCTCACCAATCGCCTCGGCCTGGCACTGAACGATTTTAACTGTTTGAGTTGCGGCCAAAAAATTGCTGGCCCGGCCTGGTGGCTGCCCGGCGAACGGCGCTTTGCCTGCCGTGGCTGCGCCGCCGCTAAAGGCGAAGAAAAAATCCCGCTGGAATTTAACAGCGTCAAGCTACTTCGGTTACTACAGAGCCAACCGTACCCAGCAGTCCTGACCATCAACTTTGGCGAAACAATTGGCCGGCAGGTAGAAGAAGTGCTGCTGCGAGAAATTACTGAGTGGTTTAACAAACCCTGGCTGAGTTACTCCAGCCTGGCGATTAATAAAAGCTGATGAGAGCTTGGCTCGAAATACTCCCAAGTCATTTCTCGCCAGGGAGGGCAAAATGAGAGCTTGGCTCGAAATTGATTGCGAGTTTGGAGAGCAACAATGAGAGCTTGGCTCGAAATTGATTGCGATAAACTCGGCCGCAATGTGGAGCGGGTTCGGGCCGAAATCGGCAGCACGGTTAGCCTCATCGCGGTGGTTAAAACCAACGCCTACGGCCACGGGCTGCCAGCGGTGGTTCAAGCTTTGGACCGGCCAGAAGTGGCGATGTTAGCGGTGGCCGACGCCGACGAAGCTTTTCGGGCTCGGCAAGTCAGCCGCAAGCCGTTACTAATTTTGGGTCACACCGAGCAGCGCGAGCTGACTTACGCCATTGAAAACGGTATTATTGTCAGCGCTTACGATAAAGAACTCTTGCCGCTTTACGAGCGAACGGCGGCGCGGCTCGGCCAGACCATGCGGGTACACGTCAAAGTGGAAACGGGCCTGAACCGTCTGGGGATGAGTTTGGACGAGGCGACCGATTTTCTCACAAGCAAGCGCCACTTCCCCCATGTTCGAGTGGAGGGGATTTACTCTCATCTCGCTGATGCGCCAAATCCCGAGACTGACTCGGTTCAACTCCAACGCCTCCAAGATCTACTGGTCAAAATTCAAGGCAAATGCGACGTTTTACCGGTTCACTTAGGCAGTTCCGGCGCGCTGGGGGTTTTCCCGGCCGGCTACCTGGACGCCGTTCGGGTGGGCGGGGCGCTCTACGGTTTGGGCAGCGGCCTAGCCGGCCTTGAGCCGATTATGACCGCTAAAACCGTCGTGATTCAAACTCGCCCAGTCGCCGCCGGGGAAGAGGTGGGTTACACCCCGCGCTTTCGGGCGAAAACCCGGCTGCAGTTGGCGCTCTTGGCGATCGGCTACGGCGAAGGCTTATCGGTCGCCTACTCCGGAAAAATGGCGGTACTTTTGAGTGGCGAGAAGCGGCCAGTCATTGGACGAGTGGCGATGAATATCATCGCCGTTGACGCTACCGGCTTAAACGTGAAACGCGGCGACGAAGCGGTGGTGATCGGCAGCCAAAAAGACGACCACGGCCAAACGGCGACGCTAACAGTAGCCGAGCTTGCAAAGGCCACCGGCATTCGTCATTATGAAGTTACGACTCGGTTGGGCGCGAGCTTGCCGAAGTTCTACCAGCCCCGATAGTGGGCAATTTAAGGAGGGATTGATGGCAGACGACACAAAAAAACCAACAGACGACACCGAGCTACCCAGCGCGGAAACGACACTCGGTAAAGACAGCGATTTATCAATTAACCAGCCGGTAGCGGCCAGCCCGGCCGAACCGAAACCGGCCGAGACCTCGACGATGAACGTCACTAAGCCGGCGGAACCGGTACCAACGGCGAGTGCTGCGACTGTTGATTTTACGCCGCCGCCAACGAGCCAACCGTCACCCACCCTCGACGCCGAAACGGCCCCGCTCATCTCGGCCACCGAAGCGGCTGAACCAACCGCTGAGGCTAAGGAAAGCGATGCCAAACCGGTGATGATTAACGAAAAAGAAGCCGAGGCCGCCGATGATTTGGCCGCTGTTGCCCCTGGCTCGACCCAAGAATTGGGCGAGCAAGTGGAAACGCTGACTGGTGAGATTCAAGCTCTGGAGTCAAAAATAGAGCAACTGGCTGGCAACCCGACGGCCGTCGAAACGAAAGCCCCAACGACTGAAGTACCGCTAAGCAAAACGGCTGATTCGTCGCTGCCGCCGAGCGCACCAGAGTCCGCTAAAATCGCCGATACCCTGCCTGGCGAAACCGTTAAGCCTGCGGCCAAAGCCGCCGACGGGGCGTCGCCTGAAGCGTTGAAAACTTCACCAAGCGGCGAGAAATCCGCCGTCGCTACATTCAGCGACATCTTCGCCAAATCCGATAAGGACAAATCGCCCAAGGCGACTGAAACCAAACTAGCCGATACCCAGCCGGCCACTCCGCCAGCGGCTGACAAAGGGATGGTGCTGCCCGACGCCGAGCCAGCTTCTGCCACCGCCACCATCGGCGAAGTTCTGGCCTTTCTGGGCATTTTCGTTTTAGCCTTGTTGCTGGTCGGACCGTACTACAAAAGCCTAGTTGGCGATACGCTTTACGCCACCATCAAAGCCGTCGGTTGGCTAGTAGCTCCGACCAGTTTGCTTATTTCGTTTATTGTTTTATTGTTTGCCAAAGGCAAAGCGCTGTTGAAAATCGCCGTCTTCATTCTGCTCTTGGTCTCGCTAGTCTTCTACTTTGGTCTCAACACTACTGGCACCATCAGCGATCAGTTGAATAACGTTCTCGGCACGGTTTTCTCCACCTACAAGTAGCGGCAAGATTTACGAATTAAGATTTAGGATTTATGGTTTTTCTGTACCACGTTATTAGTAAACCATAGATCGCAAATCTTAATTCTTCGTCTGTTAGCTTAGAGCTTTTTGGGTTAAGATTAGCTCATGGTTGGCGAGACACAAATGGATCAATTCACTGCTTGGGCGAAACGCCGTGGCGTCATTTTCCCGTCCTCAGAAATTTACGGCGGCCTGTCGAATTCCTACGACTACGGGCCGATTGGCGTGGAAATGAAAAACCGGCTCAAGCAAATTTGGTGGCGAACAACGGTTCACGAGCGCGACGACATCGTCGGGCTGGACAGCGCGATTATTTTAAACCCGAAAGTTTGGGAGGCGTCCGGCCATACCGGCGAAGGTTTCACCGACCCAATGGTGGAAGATCTGGTCACCCACAAGCGTTACCGGGCCGACCAATTGGACGACCCAACTAAAAGCCCGGACGGCAACCCAATAAGCGAGCCAAAAAACTTTAATATCTTAATGAAAACCTTCATCGGGCCGGTGGAAGATACCGCCACCACCGCCTATTTGCGCGGTGAGACTTGCCAAGGAATCTTCGTTGATTTTAAGCAAGTGCTGGAATCTTCCCGCCAAAAAGTGCCGTTTGGGATCGCCCAAATTGGTAAGAGTTTCCGCAACGAAATTACCCCGGGTAACTTTACCTACCGGACTCGCGAATTCGAGCAAATGGAGATGCAATTTTTTGTTCGCGGCGAAGCTGAGGCCAGCGAGTGGTTCGATAGTTGGGTTGAGGCGCGCTGGCAGTGGTACGTCGATCTGGGCGTCGACAAAACCAAATTGCGGCTCTTCAAGCACCCAAAAAATAAACTGGCCCATTATGCCAAAGCCGCCGTTGATATCGAATACCAATTTCCCTGGGGCTGGGGCGAG
>DATIHX010000001.1:0-1636 GCA_035480235.1 Saccharimonadales bacterium (SeqCode) | reverse complement strand
CTTCACAAACTGATTAAGTTTGACGTGGCGCTGGGCGATAACTTTCGTTGCTGCGGCAATAATTTCCGGCGTTGAGCGGTAATTAATTTTCAACTGGATAGTTTTGGTCATCGGGAATTTTTGGGTGAAGCGGAGAAGGTTAGCAACCGAGGCGCCTTGAAAACGATAAATTGCCTGCTTGTCGTCGCCGACCACAAAGAGGTTTGGATTGGGAAAAAAGTCAGCTAACAGTTCGATTAAGGTATTCTGGGCGTTATTGGTGTCCTGATACTCATCAACCAGTAAGTACTGGTATTTTTCCTGGAAGTACGCTCGAACTTCAGCGTTTTGGCGGAGCGCTTCGATCACAAAAAGGATGGTGTCGTCGTAATCGTAACGGGCGGTTTGCTCAAGTTTTTCTTGGTAAGCGCCAAAAAAACTGGCGAATTCTTCCAGCCGGCTGGCTTGAGCGAGTCGTTGGTCTTGTTTAATCGCCGATTTTTCGCCTTTCGCCGCTTTTTTTTCAGCGAGGGCCCACTTTGTGAGCGATAACGGCTCAACCGCTTCTCGTTTACAAACAGTGATACGACTAGCGATGTCGCGAACGTGGAGCGTGGGCGCCCGGAGCGGTCGGAGCATCGGCCAATCAGCGCGATCGGTCAAGAGTTTTTCGATCAGTTGAAATTGATCCGCTTCGGTCAGCGGCACCAGCTCGCGAGTTTTTTGAAAGACGTGGGGAAAACTAGCGATCACTTCGCCGGCAAAGCCGTGAAAGGTGTTGACGGCAACTTGAAACGCTTCAATACCAATAATTTGTTCCAGCCGGGTGCGAAGGGCTTTGGCACCGGCGTCAGTAAACGTCAACGCTAAAATATTGCGCGGCGAAACTTGGGTTCGTTGTAATATCTCCGCGATTCGGAGCGCCACAACTTGGGTTTTTCCCGTGCCCGGCCCGGCCAAAACCAACACTGGACCTTCGATGGCTTCAACGGCTTCGAGCTGCTCCGGGTTAAGTTGTTTCTTCAACAGCGAGAATGAAACCATACCCCATTGATACCATTTTTTGCCCTAATTGACTTGACAACCAGCCAGAATGTGCTAGTATTAACAAGTCAAATCTGGTCGTGGGTTTCTTTTGACCCATCAGCGACTGGCGCACCTTGACCGCAGGCCTGCCCAATTGCCTCGCCCAGGCGAGAAGAAGCAATTGGAGATCCATAGAGAGATCGGCAGCGTCTGTGAATATATGATCGGCCCGAGTTTGCCCAGGAAGACAAGCATGCTCACTAACGGCCAAAAAATGGTTCTTCCGCTTTGGCGGTGCCGGCGGGCAATACCGCGCACTGCGAGCGATCCACCAGAAGCTACCTGATCGCCATCTCTTTGCCCGAGAGAAGCGGAGTAGCGCATCCACCGCCCCATTTCCAACTGGATCTGGGGCGTTTTCTTATGGAAGTAAATTTTCCTGGTTCAGTTATAATTCAGCTATGAACGAACCTCGCTTAATCGCCGAAACCGATGATTATTTGGTTATCAATAAGCCGGCTGGATTTTCGGTCGAGCCGGCCAATAACCTGCCCTCACTTTACGAATGGCTTCAGTCTCATGATGTCTTTAAAGACATCATGAGTCGTTTGGAGCGTGGGGGAGTAGTGCA